>MGQK01000023.1:19298-19985 GCA_001797815.1 Deltaproteobacteria bacterium RBG_13_61_14
CGCCCCAGCCCATCAGCCAGGCGCTGAAGTCGTCCACCCGGTGCGGCGGCCGGCGCCGCGCGTCAATAAAGTGATAGAAGATGCTGCCGGCCGAAAGATTGCGCACCCGGCGGGCCAGTTCATTCGGCTTCTTCAGGCGCCGGCGGGTGTCGAAGACCACGATCTGGGAGAGGATGAAGTGGAACTGGTTATCGGTCCGGGCCCAGGGCACGAACTCGCTCTCGTCCAGCCGGATTTCGATGGTCTCGACCAGTTCCTGGCGCAGCCCTTCCAGGTCGTCGAAATCCGAGGGGTCAATCACGCTCAACCGCTCGGCCAGGCTCTTGTCGTGCAGGCCATGGGAGGCCCAGGCCGCAAAATCGTTGTTGAACTCCGGCTCGTCGAAGCGGGGCTGCAAGAGCCGGCCCCAGAAATGCTGATACAGGCTGGCCGCCGGCACTTTCTGGATCCCGTCCCGCAGCTCCCGCAGGTTCTGCGCCCGCACCCCGGTGGCCAGGGCGATCAGCGCGCAGTCTTTCACCCCAAAAGGTTCCATTTCCTCACTCTTCTTCCCGCGGCCGGCAAAACAGCGCCGGAGCCGCGGGACCAATCCCGGGTATTATTGTATTAGAATGCAAGAATAATCCAAATTCGTCAAGTTTTTGTGAAGCGCACAACAACACCGCCGGAGGTTCGGAAGATCAATTT
>MGQK01000023.1:20000-22255 GCA_001797815.1 Deltaproteobacteria bacterium RBG_13_61_14
GCCGAATCGCGCCCGGTTCGCGGCGAAAATTGTTCCTGAAGCCGCCGGAAGCGCCGGCCGTAAAGCTCATCGAAGATCTCGATTTTGTCCGGGAAAAGCTCCGCGCACAGCGCCCGCACCTCCGCCTCCCGCCGCTGCAACTCCTCGCCGGACAAACCCCGCTTGATCTCTTCGCACAGCCCGTCCACCGCGCCCCGCAGCCGCCGGAGCGCCTTCTCTTCCTCGTCCAGAGCATCTCCGCTCTTGGGCCGGATCATGGTTTCTTCTCCATCCCTTGCAGCATTTGCCGCAGTTGGGCCAGCGCCCGGCCCCGGTGCGAAACCCGGAGCTTGCACTCGGCCGCCACTTCGGAAAAGGTAGCATCCAACTCAGGGGAATAAAAAAGCGGGTCGTAGCCTAAGCCCTGATCCCCCTTAAAGGGCTCCTGGATGTGGCACTATGCAATTCGGATTTCCAACCGTTTTCCCAGGGCAGAGGCGACTCGTTCCAGGGTCGAGAGTTTGATGTCTTCGGCATGGTTCTCGATCCGCGAGATCGCGGTCTTCTTGGTCTTGAGCCTCCGCGCCAGTTCTTCCTGGGTCAAGCCCGCGGCTTCCCGGGCCTGGCGGAGCATGACCCCCACCTTGAATTGCTCATAGCCTTCGTCATATCCTTGCGCGAAGGGTTTATCCCGCTTTTTCCTCTCCGCAATGTATCTTTTCAAGTCACTCATGTTTTCTGCTCCTTTCCAAAAAATCTCTCCGATAAGCTTCGGCCTTTTTGATTTCCGCTTTGGGCGTCTTCTGACTCTTTTTCATGAAGCCGTGAGTCAACACCACCACGGAATGACCGGCAAAGAAACAAAAGAGCCGATAAGTATTCGAGCCGAAGTTGACTCGACACTCCCAGATTTCCTCAGTCCCAGCCAGCTTCTTAAAATAGGTGGCCGGAACCAAATTCAATTCTTCCAAAAGCCTGAGAACCCAGGTTACTTTTTGCGCGGCCTTCCCGGGCAAAGCGTCCAAAAAATCCTGGATCGGACACCTGCCATCGGCGGTTCGATAAAAAGTAATGGTTCTCATAAAAGCAACGGCTTGATTCCCAGGTTAACCCGCAGGTTAACTTTTGTCAAGTCCCTGAGCCTTCTGGCCGCTTCACATCAAATTGCAGGATCTGCCGGATTCTCGCCAAGGCTTTTCCCCGATGCGATGCTCGCAGTTTGACTTCTGTTACCACTTCGGCAAAGGAGGCATTTAGCTCCGACGAATAGAAGAGGGGGTCGTAACCAAAGCCCTGATCTCCGCGCGGGACTTCCAGGATCCTGCCCTCCACGATTCCCTCCACGGTATCCACCCGCCCGTCCGGCCAGGCCAGGGCGATCACGCAGCGGAACCGGGCCGTCCGCTTTTCCGGGCGGACCCCATGCAAAAGCGAAAGCAGCTTCGCGTTGTTCTCGGCGTCGGTGGCTCCTTCCCCGGCAAAGCGGGCCGAGCGAATTCCCGGCGCTCCTTGTAACGCGTCCACCTCCAGCCCGGAATCATCGGCCAGCGCCGGAATTCCGGTATCAGCGCAAAGCGCCCGGGCCTTCTTGACCGCATTGGCGGCAAAGCTGTCTCCATCTTCCTCCACTTCCGGCGCCGCCGGGAAATCGGCCAGCGACAGCAACTCCACTGCCAGACCCTCAAGTCCCAACCGGATCTCGCGGAGCTTGCCGGGGTTGCGGGTGGCGACAATAATTTTCATAATAAGGAATTCTCACGCAAAGGCTTCAGGACCTAAGAGTCCAGCACCCCGGCGGCTTTGCGTCTTGGCGTGAAAATCTTCATTCTGTTTTGGATGGGGATAGTCCCAGGCGCTGGGCTTGCAAATCGCGGAAGGCGAAGACGCTCGCGGCCAGGGCCTGGACCATCTGGGTCTGGGTCTCGGGCCGGGTGATGCTGCGGGCCTCGTTGAAGTTGCTGAGAAAACCCACCTCCACCAGCACCGCGGGCATGGCCGCCTGCATGAGCACCCGGAAGGGCGCCTGCTTGACGCCCCGGTTCTCGGTCTGCATCACCCGACTGAGGCGCTCCTGCACCAGGGAAGCGAAGAGTTCGGACTCGGCCAGGTGCTCGGACTGGGCCATGTCGCCCAGGATGAGCTCCAGGTCGCTGAGACGGGAGTCGGGCGTGGCCTTGAGGTTCAAGGTCACGTTTTCCAGCGCGGCCAGTTTGCGGGCTTCATCGTCGGTGGCTTCGAGGCTGAGGAAAAAAGTCTAGAACCCGGCCGCGCCCACC
>MGQK01000023.1:22261-30534 GCA_001797815.1 Deltaproteobacteria bacterium RBG_13_61_14
GAGGCATTGGCATGGATGCTGATGAAGAGGTCCGCCCGCAGGTTGTTGGCCGCCTCCGCCCGCTTGAGCAGGTCCACCTGGGAATCGTCCTCCCGGGTCAGCATCACGCGCAGGCCGGGGTCGCGGCGGAGTTCGGCCTGGAGCAGGCGCGCCAGCTTCAGAGTCAGGTCTTTCTCCCAGAGTCCTCCCGGACCGCGCGCTCCGGTCTCGGTCCCGCCGTGGCCCGGGTCAATCACCACCAGCCGCACCGGCGTCTGGCGGGCGGCCATGGGCCGGGGGGTTCCCGGCCGGGACTCTTCCGGGACCCATTTCACGCTGATGGTTTGGCCCAGAACTTTCGCGAGCGGCCCGGAGAAAAATTCCGCGGGCAGGTAGAAGGCGTCCTGCTTTGAGCGGGGCGGAAGCTGGAGCGGGAAGGAGCGGTCTTCTACTGCCACCAGGCCCGTATTCGAGACCACGATCAGTTTTTCCCGGGCGCGGATAAAGAGCGAGCCGCCTTTCGGATCGGCGAAGCCGGTAAGCCCGAGGGCGGTGATGGCCTGGGGGAAGGGAAGGAAGAGGAGTTCGCCGTCGCGGAGGAAATCGGTGAAGGTGATGGCGGAGTCGGAGCCGACCCGCAATTCCACTCGCTCCGCGGCAAGGGAAGCAGCCGGGATTAGTGCCAGGATCGCCCCGGCCCTCATCCACCTGGCGAGACCTTGATATGCAGCGCCCGGGCCCGGCATCCACCCTCCTGGCTCAGATCGAATAAAGCTCCTTCTGCAAGATCGGGATGTAGTTCTTCTGGAGCACGGCGATGGCGTCCTCGGTCCGGTCCACCCCGACGATGATCACCGCGTTGTCGTGGAAGCGGCCGATGAAGGGGTAGAGGTAGAGCACGTTGATGCCCGCTTCTTTCAGGGGCTTGAGCACGGCGTTGAGCCCGCCCGGATGGTCCGGGGCCTCGACCGCGAAGACCTCATGGGTGGTGACCTGGTAGCCTTGGCTCTGGAACACGGACAGCGCCTTGCGGGGGTTGTCCACCACAAAGCGCACCACCGAGGTCTCGGCTTCCGTGGCCGCGGCAATCGCCCGGACGTTGATCCCCTCGTCTCCCAAGAGGTCGCTGAGCTTGGACAACTCTCCCGGCCGATTCATCAGCGCCACCGACAACTGTTTCAAAACCATGTCCGCTCCCTTACAATAATTGGAATCCGCGATCCAGGGCGTTGCGGTTGACCTGGATCAGTTTTTTTTTCTTGGCAAAGATCCGCTCCAGCGCCTGGTGGATCGAGTCCAGCGCCACCAACTCGGTCTTCTTGACAAAAGCGCCCAGCATGATCATGTTCGCGCCCCGGGGATTCTTGATCTCTTCCGCCAAAGCAGTGGCCGGGATTTCCACCAGCTCGAGGTCGCCCCGGATCGGGCGGTCCTCGATCAGGGTGGTGTTAAGGAAAAACATCCCGCCCGAAGCCACCTGGTTCTGGAACTTGAGCATGGAGGGAAGGTTCATGACCACCACGTATTCCGGCTCCGAAGCCAACGGAGAGGAGATCTCCTCATCCCCGATCGCCACCGTGCAGTGGGCGGTGCCGCCGCGGACCTCGGCGCCATAGACCGGCAGATAAGTAACGTGCTTGTCTTCCAACATGCCGGCATAGGCCAGGGTGTAGCCCATGGAGAGCACGCCCTGCCCTCCGAACCCGGCAAAAAACGACTTGATGATCATGACTCTTCTTCTCCCGCCGGCTTTTGCTTTTGGCGGCGGTCCACCAGCACGCCCGGAGGGAAGGTCCGGCTCATCACCTGGTCAATGTAGGCGCAGGACTGCTCCGGATCCAGCTTCCAATTGGTCGGGCACATGGAGAGCACCTCGACCAGGCTGAAACCCTCGTCGTCGAGCTGGCATTGGAAAGCTTCCCGGATCGCCTTCTTGGTCTGGCGGATGGTCTTGGGCGAATTCACCGCGGTGCGGATGATGTAGGCCGAGCCCGGGATCTCGGCCAGCAGGTGGCTGATATCCAGGGGGAATCCTTCGCGCCGCGAATCGCGGCCCTCGGGCGCGGTGGTGGCCTTCATGCCCAGCGGGGTGGTCGGCGCCATCTGGCCGCCGGTCATGCCGTAAATCCCGTTGTTGATGAAGATGACCGTGATCCGCTCGCCCCGGCTGGCCGCGTGGATGGTTTCGGCCGTGCCGATTGCGGCCAGGTCGCCGTCGCCCTGGTAGGAAAAGACCAGGGCTTCCGGCAGCGACCGCTTGATCCCGGTGGCGACCGCGGCGCCCCGGCCGTGGGCCGCCTCCACCGTATCGAAGTCGAAATAAAAATAGGCCAGCACCGCGCACCCGGCCGGGGCCACGCTGATCACCCGCTCGCCCATTTTCATCTCCTCGATGATCTCGCAGATCAGGCGGTGCACGATGGAGTGGCCGCAGCCCGGGCAGTAGTGGTTGGGCACCGGCTTTAAATACTTCGGCCGACTGTATACCTTTTTCATTTTCTTAGCGCCACAGGTTCGTGCCGCGGGTTTTAAGCCCGTGGCCCATTTTGTTTTATTTGCGGAGCCGCTGGTAGTAGCGGCTGGCAATGATCTTGGCCAATTCCACCGGCGTCGGCGTCGGCCCGCCGGGCCGGCCATAGAAGAAGATCTCGGCCTGACCCTGAAGCGCGAGCGCCACGTCGTCCACCATCTGCCCGGCATTCCACTCAAAGACCAGGAACTCCTTGATCCGCGCCGCGGCCTGCCGGATTACCCCTGCCGGGAAGGGCCAGAGCGTGATCGGCCGGATCAGGCCGACCTGGAGACCTTCCTTGCGCACCCGGTTGATCGCGCCCCGCACCACCCGCGCCGCAGTGCCGAACGCCACCACCGCCATCTTGGCGTCTTGGAGCTCCCAGGTCTCAAACCGCACTTCCTTCTGCGCAATCATCTGGTATTTGCGCTGCAGCTTCCAGTTGTGCTCTTCCATCAGCTTGGTGTCCAGGATCAAGGAGCGGCAAAAGCGCGAGGGCCGGCCCTTGGCGCCCCGCAGGGTCCAGTCTTTTTCCGGGAGCTGGGCAATCGGATCGGGAAAGACCACGGGTTCCATCATCTGGCCAAGCAGCCCGTCGGCCAGCACCATCACCGGGTTACGGTAGCGGTCGGCCAAGTCAAAGGCCAGGTAGGTCAGGTCGGCCAGCTCCTGCACCGAGGCCGGCGCCAGCACCACCACCTTGTAATCGCCGTGGCCGCCGCCGCGGGTGGCCTGATGGTAATCGGCCTGGCTGCCGGCGATGTTGCCCAGCCCGGGCCCCCCGCGCATTATGTTCACCACCACCGCCGGCAGTTCCTGGCCGGCCAGGAAGGAAAGGCCCTCTTGCTTGAGGGAAATTCCCGGGCTGCTGGAGGACGTCATGGCCCGGGCGCCGGTCACCGCCGCGCCCAGCACCATGTAGATCGAGGCGATCTCGCTCTCGGCCTGGATAAAGGTGCCGCCGACCTTGGGCAGATGCTCGGCCATGTATTCCGGCACCTCGTTTTGGGGAGTGATGGGGTAGCCGAAATAGAAGCGGCAGCCGGCCCGGATCGCGGCCTCGGCCAGGGCATGGTTGCCGTTCATTAACTGCTTTTCAATACTAGGGACAGTCACCGGTATTCCCAATCCAAAATCCCAAATCTAAAATCCCAAATTCCTCAAGCTCTCCAGACCTCGATCGCAGTCTCCGGGCACACCACCGCGCACAGGGCGCAGCCGGTGCACTCGCCGCCGGAAAATTCCGCGGGGTAGTAGCCTTTCTGGTTGTAACGCGCGGCCAGGCGGATGCAGCCCTGGGGGCAATGCTTGAGGCAGTAGCCGCAGGACTTGCAAAGCTCCACCTGAATCTCGATTTTTCCCTTAGTTGGCATCGGATAACGAGACAATCGGGAGGACTTATCCTCGCCTGTTTAATTAGTATATCAGAATCGAGCGGCAGAGGCAATCAGCGCGAAAAATTCAGTGAGGCGCAATGACTTTCCTATGAGTAGGGGCGACCGGCCGGTCGCCCCTACTGCTTTCCGCGCAAGATTTTTCATCTAAATTTTTATCATTAAAAACTTTATAATCCCGGCCTCTTCACTCATCCATCGCGCAACGAAAACCGAGATCGGAGTTTCCAACATTTTCTGAACCGATACGCCTGAATGTAGCCAAGTGCCATGCATTGTTTCCCCGACCACCACCTCGAATGACGCGGCCATCACCGCCTGAAGGGCCTGGAGGGTTCTGGGGAGGACTTTCCTTATAATATTCTTCAGAATACCAATCCTGCACCCATTCCCAGACATTTCCAGCCATGTCCATGGCTCCATAAGGGCTAGCTCCTTGCGGCTTGCTCCCAACCTCACAATTCTGCCTTTCACTTCCCCCGCAGCCCACAGTTCCTCCTTCCATTACTGCAAGCTCGCTAGTGGCTCTCTGATTTCCCCAGGGAAAAATCCTGCCATCGGATCCTCGGGCAGCTTTTTCCCACTCAGCCTCGGTCGGCAGTTTTTTTCCAGCCCAAGAGCAATACTTCAGGGCATCTTCCCAGGTTGCTCCGACTACTGGTTGACGGGGATCAGTTTTTTCAAGATTTCTTTCATTCCTGGCGCAAGCTCCCGCCTGAATACACTCATCATAATCGGCCTGGGTGACTTCAAATTGATCAATAAAGAATCCATCCAAATAAACCTTATGGTAAGGAACTTCTCCTCTAAGGCAATAAGCATAAATCTTCGGATTGCATCCCATACAGAAATCACCAGGTGGAACATAGACCATCGGTCCGCCATGAGTTCGATATAAAAGCCTCTTTTTCATCATTTTCAATTGCGTCTGAAAATTAACCTTTATTCTATAAACAAGTCCAGGTTGATAAATGGTGCACGAACCTATATTGGGAGGCTTACATTCCTGGCCCCAATAGTTTTTACTTTCTTGAATATGTTCTTCTAAATTGAAAGGCTCGCTGTGCAAACGGCACCAAAATGCATCAAGGATAATGGTTGACATGTCATCAGGATGGTAAATGCATATGCTGTTAAAATAAAAGACCAATCGGGATTCGCCCCAAAGTCCCCAATTGTTTCTTATCCACATTCCTAGCCCGAAATGAGCTCCAGCACCAAAATCTTCTCTTTTCATTTCTTCTATTTTTTGGATGGTTTCAGGGCAAAGCATTTTATCAAGTTCTTGAAGACTATCTTCCAAATCTGCGGGTATGTAAATCCCATCTGGAGAATCAGGATCTTGGGTTGGATGACCTTTGCATTTAGCCTGATCATCACCATCCTGATTCTCATTTTGTTCCTGATTATTCGCCTGGATTGAAAAAAGTATCACCAACAAGAAGCCTATTAAAAACATCTTCCAGAATCTTTTCATGACTAATCTCCCTGGAAACTTATGGGCTCATTTTACCATGCCATCAATATAAGAGGCCATTTATTTCTTCAACGGTCCAAATGGCTTATGGGGCTTTTGATGGATGCGGCTGCGGGCCGCAATGGTCTGAGAGAGAGAGCGCCCGTCCCGGGAATCTTTGCCCGCGGCCAGGTAGGCCTTGAGGAACCGCAACCGGTCGGTCTGGGTGATCACATCGGTAAAGGGGATGCTCCGGTTGAAACGGTCGAGGATGATCACCTCTTCCTGCTTCGGCTTCTTCTCGCTCACCTCGTTCAGGTCCATGATCAGGAACCGGAACTTTCCCGGCTTTGGTTCCTGCAGCAGGAGATTATGGAGCTTGAGGTCCGGAAAGTGAATGGGCAGTTCGAGCAGGCGGCGAAGGAAGTGCGCCAGTTCCGCGAGCAGCCGGCGCTTGGCCTGGAGGTCATAGTGGTCGGCCCCGGGGCCGAATTGTCGGACCAGGTATTCCTTGAGGTTGGCTTGTAAAAGCCGGGGCACGGCCCGGGAGATCAGGTACTCTTCGCGAAGGCCCTTGCGGCGGCGGATGAGCAGGGCCACGAACTCGGGCGTGGCAATGTCGTGCTGATAGAGGAATTGCGCGACCTGCCAGGAAATCGCGGCTTCGGAGGGAGCGAAGAGCATGCGGATAAATTTTTTCGGGTAATGGAACGGCCGCTTGAGCCCTTGGCTGGAGAACATGCGACCGAGCATCACCTGCCAGACCTCCTTCTCCCGCACCACTTTCACGTAATAAAGCTGCTCGCCCTCGCCCAGGTCGGCCTGGAAGCGATAGACCCAGCTCCCTTTGTCATAGGTGCGGGCCACCAACGCGAAGGGCGCTCCCGCCCGGAGGCGGACGAACGGGTCGGCGCCAAGGAGTTCTTCGACTTTGGACGGGTTCAAGCCATTGGCCAGGAGGCCCGAGAACCCGGCATAGACTGGGCGGAGCGACAAGGGCTCGAAAAGCTTCATTGTTCCCGTCATTATAAGGCCTGGAGATCAAGAAATAAACCGCAGGGGCGTGTTGTCCCGGATCATTTGCCCTCGAGCTCGGGCTTTGGAGGAGCGGCAGGGTAAAGGGACGGGGCCAGGCGATGGGCTTCCGCGAACCGGCGGACCGCTTCCTCCATCCTGCCCAGCCGCTGAAAGGTGAGCCCCAGGTTGTAATGCGCTTCCGCATAGTCCGGCTGCTCCAGGAGCGCGATGATAAACTCGTGGATCGCCTGCTCTTCCCGGCCCTGGAGCGCCAGCACGTTGCCCAGGCTCAGGTGGGCCTCGGGGATGTTGTCTTTGATCCGGAGCGCCTCCCGAAACTCGGCCTCTGCCTCCGGGTATTGCGCCTGACGCGCAAAGGCCAGGCCCAGGTCCAAGTGCATCGCGGCCCGCAGCGGCCGGTCGTTCCACCTGAGCCAGGGCGCATTGCAAAACCCCAGCAAAATTAACCCGGCCGCGAGCGCCCCGAAAAGCTTGGGAAAGGCCCGACTGCGGGCCCATCCCGCCATGCGTTCTACCGCCAGCATGGCAAAGATAAAGGCGAGCGGCAGCAGCGGCGCGCGAAAGCGTGAGTTCACGAAAAACAGGATCACGCTCAGGCTGTAGGCGGCCCCGAAAGTGAGCAGCCAGCGGAAGCGGCGGAATTCCGGCAGGGCCAGGCCAAAGCCGACCAGGGCCAGGGGGGCCAGCCAGGCTACGTTCACCACGGCCAGCGCCCGGAGGAGAGGAAATTGCGCGCGGTGGTAGTAGAGGTCGCGGTTGTTGCTGACCTCGGTGCGGTGGAAGAGGAAATAGGTCTTGCGCAGGAAAAGCGCGAGCCACCTGAGCGGGTGCGGCCCCATTTCGCGAAAGCTCTCTCCGAACCAGTAGGACGAGACCTCGGATTCTTTGACCGGCCGGCCCCGGGCCTGCTCGGCCCCATACACCGAGGCCAGCCACACGTCCTCCTTGAACCAGGGATCCGAGGCATACCGCGCCTGGAACTCCCGCGGGATCAGCCGCCGGGGATAAGGCACCGCCACGGTGAGGCCGTCGGCCTCGGGATGGTTGCCCAGGTAGAAGTTGATTCCGCCCTGGCTCGCCACCAGCACCAGGTCGTGCGCCACGATCGCGTTGCGCAGGGTGACCGGCAAGACCGCGAGGAAAATTCCGGCGAAGAGCGCCGCGGCCCGCGGGAGCGACTCCAGGCGCGGCTTCGCCAGGAGCAGGAGCGCGAGGATCACCGCCACGACCAAAAGCAGGTTGGGCCGGGTGATGGCGGACAGGCCGAAGAGGATGCCGGCCAGGAACAGCCCGCGGCGTTGGGTTGCTTCGCTCCGGTAGAGGACCAGAAGTCCGGCCAGGTTGAAGAAAGTGGCCAGGCTCTCGAGCAAAAGCTCCCCGTCAAAATAGACCAGGTCCCAGGAGAGCGCGGCCAGGAGCCCGGCAGCCACGGCTCCGGCCCGGGAAAGGAGTTTCCTGGCCAGGAGGAAGGTAAAGCCGGCGGAGAGAGAGCCGAGGAGGGCCTGGCCAAGCCGGGGCGCCAGGTAGCCGGGTCCGAAAAGTTTGGAGAGGGAGCCGAGGAAGTAGAGATAGAGAGGGGCGCGGAAGTAGGCGCGGGTGCCGAGCCCCAGCCCCTCGGCGAGGCGCCGGGCGAGCAGCTCATGGGTCTCGGGGTCCAGGGACATGATCGCCCAGTAGGGCGAGCGGTAATAAGTATAAAGGTAGAGCAGCCGGATCAGGAGGGCCAGGCCGGCGATCAAACAGAACCAGGTCTTATCCGAGAGCTTATTCAATACTCATTCCCGCCCTTGCCCACCCCCATTTTTTCGGTGGGTCTATCGTAGGGGCGCGATTTATCGCGCCCTGACAAAGCCGGGGCGCAATGAATTGCTCCCCTACACCGGCCGAAAATACG
>MGQK01000023.1:30560-33623 GCA_001797815.1 Deltaproteobacteria bacterium RBG_13_61_14
AAGTCATTCCCGCCCTTGCCTTTATATAGCTTACGTGTTACAAAAAGGCAAAACCCATGGCCGAAAACGAACCGCTTGACCAAATGCGCGAGGGCCTGCGCCGGGCCTGTCTCGAGGCCGGCATTGTGGAATACATGCCTGAAAGCCTGCTCCCGCCCCTGCTCGATCAGTTCCTGTCCCACCTTAAGCCGGGCGAACGGCCGGACCTTTCCCCTTTCTTGACCACGCTGGAGCGCGAATACAGCGTCCCGGCCGAGACCCGCCGCCGGATCCAAACGCGCTTCGAACAGGTTTTGCCTGCCCCGCCGCCTTTTCCCGAGGAGCTTGCCCCGCCGGCTCCTTCCGCGGAAGAAGTGAGAGAGGCGCTCCGCAACGAGCTTTTGCCCAAACTGGAAACGGAGTTGAGGACCGGGCTGGAGGCGCGGTTGAAGCCGGAGATCCAGGCACGGCTGGAAAAGGAATTGGAGAAGCAAATTCGGGCGGAGCTCGAAGCGAAGCTGAATTCCACGGTGCGGGCCGAGCTTGAGGAAAAACTGGCACAGGAGATCAAGCCGCGTCTGGAAAGCGAGCTGGGGGAAGAAGTCAAGGGCCGGCTGCGGGAGGAGTTGCGGCCCGCGCTGGAAGAGGAATTGGCCCAGGAGCTCCCGGCCCGGCTGGCCGCGGAGCTGGAAGCGCGCCTGGAGCAGGAGCTCAAGCCGGAGGTCATGGCCAGCCTGCGCGGCGAGCTTTGGCCGGCGGTGCACGACGAGGTCCGGGCCCAGCTGCAACGCGAACTCCGGCCCCAGCTGGAGGGCGAGATCCGGCAGAAGGTCCGGCCCCAGATCGAAGCCGAGCTGCGCCGGACCGTGGCCGAGCAGCTTAAGCCGGAGCTTTTCCCGATGGTGCACGAAGAGCTCAAGGCCGAGCTCCGCCGGCAGCAGCGGACGGCCCTGCTCGAAGAGTTGCGCCGGGAGCTGCGGGAAGAGGTCCGCGCCGAGCTGCGGCGCGACCTTTACTCCCAGGTCTATGCGGAATTGGAATCGGCGATCGCGGTGCAGGCCCGGTCCGCGATCCCGGTGCCGCCGGGTGAGGCCCTGGGTCAGGAGGAAGTGGAGGGGATCCGGGAGGAACTCCGCCGCCGGCTCCTGCCCGGGGTGCGGGAGGAAGTCGAGGCCCTGGCGCGCCGCGACCTGGAAGCGGGCTTGCGCGAGGAGTTGCGGGCGGAGCTGCGCGCCAAGGTGATCAACGAGCTCCGCCGCGAGCTCTGGCCGCTCCTGGTCCGGGAGGTGGAAGCCGAGGTCCGGGCCCGGGCGGAGCAGACCCCGGCTGAAGTGTTGCGCGAGGAGTTGGAGCCCCAGGTCCGGGAGCAGTTGCGGCAGGAGTTGTGGATGACGCTGTCCGACGAGGTGCGCGAGGAGATGCGGGCCGCGTTGGAGCCGGAGCTGCGCGAGGAGTTGGGCCGGCAGATGCGGATGGAGGTGCGGCCCCAGGTGGAGGCCGAGGTCCGCGCCGAGATCAGCCGGGAGGTGAAAGACGAGGTCCGGGCCCGGGCGGAGCAGACCCCGGCTGAAGTGTTGCGCGAGGAGTTGGAGCCCCAGGTCCGGGAGCAGTTGCGGCAGGAGTTGTGGATGACGCTGTCCGACGAGGTGCGCGAGGAGATGCGGGCCGCGTTGGAGCCGGAGCTGCGCGAGGAGTTGGGCCGGCAGATGCGGATGGAGGTGCGGCCCCAGGTGGAGGCCGAGGTCCGCGCCGAGATCAGCCGGGAGGGGAAAGAGGAACTCCGGCAGGCGCTCTGGAACCAGGTGCGGGAAGAGGTGAAGGAAGACCTGCGCATCATCCTGCAGCCGGCGTTAGCGGTCGAGGTCCGCGACCAACTGGAAAAAACCCTCCGCCTCCAAATCGAGGCCCAGATGCGCCACGAGATCGCCGAGCGGCTCCGGGCCGAGCTCTTGCCTCAGATCCAGGAAGAGGCCCGGACCCAGGCGGCCCGGGCCGCGGCCGCCGCGGCCGCGCGCAAACCCGAGTATTATCTCAACCTGGTCCGCGACTTTCTCTTCCCCGAACATCCCGAGATCTGGGAAAAGGCCCGCCATTACCTGAACCCGGAAGAGTGGGAGCTGATCATCGCCGCGGGCGAGCGGCGTCAGGACTTGAACCAGGACCAGCTCGAGCGGATCCGGGAGGTGATGCGCGAGTCCCTGCTCCTGAAGATCGAAGTGGAGAAGGAAATCCAGGCCGGATCCGGTCCGGCCGGGCCGCGGCCGCGGGCGGAAGAGGAAGCGCTGGGCCGGCTGCTCTTGAGCGCGGATGAAATCCTGGACCAGGCGCTCAACAAGCTCACCGGACTCCTCAAAGCCGCCGTGCACCTGGACGACCCCCCAACCTCCCATTAGCCCCGATGGACCCGATCCGCTTCTCCGACCCGGCCGGCGATTACCGCGAGCTTCGAGCCGAGATCGAGGCGGCGGTGGCGGCGGTGCATCAATCCGGCCAGTATATCCTGGGCGAGGCGGTGGCCGGTTTTGAAAAGGACTTCGCTCGCTGGCTGGGCGCGGGGCAGGCGGTGGGGGTGGCTTCGGGCACCGATGCCATCCATCTGGCGCTGCGCGCCCTGGGACTAAAGCCCGCGACCGAAGTCCTCATCCCCGCGCTCACGGCCGCGGCCACGGCCATGGCCGTGGTCCACGCCGGGCTCAAGCCTCGAGTAGTGGACGTGGAGCCGGAGACGCTGACCCTGGACCCGCAACCGGCCGCGAACGCGGTCACGCCTCGCACCCGCGTCCTCTTGCCCGTCCACCTCTATGGCCAGCCGGCGGACCTGGACTCGCTTCTCGCCCTGGCCAAGAAAAAGGGACTGCGGATAGTGGAGGACGCTTGTCAGGCCCACGGCGCGACCTTGGGCAAGAAACGCGTCGGCGCCCTGGGCGATGCCGGCTGTTTCAGTTTTTATCCCACCAAGAACCTGGGCGCGTTCGGCGACGGGGGCATGGTGGTGACCCGCCGGGCGGCCGTGGCCGAAGCGGTGCGGGTCCTGCGCAACTATGGCCGGCAGGAGCGCGACCGCAGCGACCGGATCGGCTGGAA
>MGQK01000023.1:33649-34573 GCA_001797815.1 Deltaproteobacteria bacterium RBG_13_61_14
CGATCCTCGCGGTCAAGCTCAAACATCTCCCGGAATGGAACCGCCGGCGAGCCCGGTTCGCCCGGCTTTACGACCGCCTGCTCGCCAAAGAGCCGGCCATCCGGCGGATGGGAAAGCGCGAGGGCGCCGCCTCCTGCCTTCACCTTTACGTGGTCCGGGTGCCCGAGCGCGACCGCGTGCAGGCCCGCCTGGCCGAGAAGGGAATCCCGACCCTGGTCCATTACCCCCGGCCGATCCACCTGCAGCCGGCCTTCCGCTACCTGGGCCACCGGCCCGGAGATTTCCCGGTAGCCGAGGCGGCGGCGAAAGAGATCCTTTCCCTGCCCCTGCATCCGCATCTCTGCCCGGAACAAGTCGAGTTCGTCGCCCGCGCACTGGTCGAGGCGGTCCGCCAAACTTCCGGCGCTTGATTTCAAGTCAAGAGCCGCACTATGATAGCCGGACCATGAAGCACCCGATTGGCCCGCAGTGTCTCGGCAAACTCCATCATCCCGCCCTCGGCATCCGGCTTCCGGAAATTTTCCTGCCCGGCATTATCGCCGCGCTGAAAAAGCACCGGGTGGCAGCCGGCCTCATGCTCAGCTTCGGCCGCGAGACCGCGCCCGAGGCCGTGATCCAGGCGCCGGCCGGCCGCTACCCGATCACGCTCGGCCACACCGGCACCTCGATCCGCGCCTACCAGAGCGCCGCGGCCAAGGCGGCGCGCCGGGCCCAGGTCCCGGTCGAGATCGAGGCCGACCACCTGATCGTGATCGGGTCGCCCGAGCGCGCGGCCGCCCGCATCACCGGCGTGCACACGCGCGAAACCTATGACCCAAAGAAGCTTCGAGCCTCGTTGGATTACAGCTTGCGCGGCATCGCGGAGGCGGCCGCGGTCGGGGTGGTCGGGTGCTTCACCACCGACACCTCGGACCTGTTCCGCCT
>MGQK01000024.1:0-1092 GCA_001797815.1 Deltaproteobacteria bacterium RBG_13_61_14
GGGTGGCGCAGCTGGTGGTGCGGGTAGATGGCACCGAAAGTATCCTGGTGGAGGTGGCGCTGCCTTATGATCCGGAAGTGCATACGCAGGCGCTGGACCTGACCCCGGCCCCGACCGTGCAGATCAACGTGGAGTAACCCTGAACCGGGCTGGCGCCGGCGCTCTCAAGATCCGGAGGTTTCCCTGCCTCCGGATCTTTTTTCTGCCCGGCGGAAGCCTGCGAGGAAAGGGGGCGTCGAAATCCTAGCGGTGGAGACGGCGGGACCGTGATGCAAGCGTCGGCTTCCCTCCCGAACGCGGGCACGGGGAAGCCAGCCTGAAAAGCAGGTTTTCTCCGTGCCCATTTATTCCGCGCCGTTGCACCCGTTTGATCCGGGCACCGCTCCGCTCACGAATCCAATCGTGAGCTACGCTTTCGCCTGGGAGGGCAGGATTGGATTCCTGCCCGGGGAATTTAACCGGGAATCAGGGTTCATTTTCCCTCGCCTTGACAAGCCGGGGTCCGGCCAGTATCTTTTTTAGATCGCAAGCATAAGGGCGCTGGCCTTGAACTTTACGTCCGAAGGGCAAGTTAACCTTGTGCATTCTTATGGCCCAGGAGGCCGGGTCGGGTTTTCCAGGTTTTAAATTGGACCTTGCTTCGCTGGATCAGGCCAAGCCGCCGGAGCCGGGCTTCCGTTACGACCTCCTGATCCTGGGCGGCGGCTCGGCCGCCATGAGCGCGGCCATCTACGCGGCGCGCCGAGCATGGTGGCCACCTCCGGCGGCGGCTTTGCCCTGATGGTGGAAGCGGTCAGCCGGGCCGGGATGACCGAGACCCCGGTGGTCATCGTGGTGGCGCAGCGCCCGGCCCCGGCCTGCCCACCCGCACCGAGAGCGGGTGCGGATCGAATCAGGAGGGGATCCAGCATGAAGCGAGGGGTTTTTCTTACCGGAATAATTCTGGTGTCTCTGGCCGGCACCGCCGGGCGGGCGCAGTGGGATCAACCGGCCCGGGCCGAGAAGTGGATGGTGGCCTCGGGCCATCAACTCGCGACCGAGGCGGGTCTCGCCATCCTCCGGAGCGGCGGCAACGCCTTTGACGCGGGCGTG
>MGQK01000024.1:1122-3515 GCA_001797815.1 Deltaproteobacteria bacterium RBG_13_61_14
CCCATCTCCGCCGGCGCGGTCGGGGTGGCACCCACCCTGATCTACGACGCTAAAGCCGGCCAGGTCCGGAGCTACAACGGCCTGGGCACCGCCCCGGCCCAGGGCACGCCGAGCTACTACCATCGCCAGGGCTGGCCGATCATGCCGGCGCTGGGCATCAACGCGCAACTGCTTCCCGCATCCCCCGACGCCTGGATCGCGATCCTGGAAGAATACGGGACCAAAAGCTTCGGCGAGGTGGCCGCGGCCGCGATCCGCCTGGCTGAGGAGGGCCATCCGCTCAACCGCACCACCGCCGGCATCATGACCTGGCCCGGGTACCAGATGGCATTATACAAACGCGTATGGCCTTACAATTACTCCATCTTCTTCACGCCCTTCGAGCCGGAAGGCCCGCAGCCGGGCGACATCCTGGTGCAGAAGGACCTGGCCAAGAGCCTCAAGCTGATGGCGGCGGCGGAGGCCGAGGAGCTTCAGCGCTCGGGCGACCGGATCAAGGCGCTGGAGGCGGCGCGCCGAGTGTTTTACGAGGGTGAGATCGCTAATGCAATTGTGAAATTGCAGGAGGACCGGGGCGGGGCGATCACCGCGGAGGACCTGGCTTGGTTCCACGGCCGCTGGGAAGAGCCGCGGCACGGCACTTACCGGGGTTACACCATCTGGTCCAATGACACCTGGTGTCAGGGGCCGACGGTGCCCATGATCCTGCAGATCCTGGAGAACGTGGACCTCAAGGCGCTCGGCCACAACACGCCGGAATACATCAGCGCGGTGGCGCAGGCCGTCGAGTTGGCCTTTGCCGACCGCGAGGCTTATTTCGGCGACCCGGATTTCGTGGACGTGCCTATCCACGGACTTCTTTCAAAAGAGTATGCAGCCGAGCGGGCCCGGCTCATCAACCCCCAGCGCGGCTTCAGCCGGATGCCGCGGCCGGGCGATCCCTGGGCCGACGAGGGCCGGCCCCGGCCCGCGCGCGTTTATCAGCCGCGGCTGACTCCGGCCAGCATCCCGCCGCTCCGCTTCCAGCGCGACACCACCTATTTTTGCGTGGTGGATTCGCAAGGCAACGCCATCTCGCTCACTCCCTCCGACTTCCCCTTCTCGCCCATGGTGCCGGGCTACGGGATCATGCTCGGCATCCGCATGGACCAGTTCCGGCTCATCGACGGCCACCCGGCCCAGGTGGCGCCCCACAAGCGGCCGCGGCTCACCCCCAACCCGAGCATGGTTACAAAAGACGGCGAGCTCTTCATGGCCTTGGGCACGCCCGGCGGCGACCAGCAGCCCCAGGCTATGGTCCAGGTGTTCCTCAACATTATCGAGTGGGGCATGGACCCGCAAACCGCGATCAACTCGCCCCGGTTCCAAAGCCGCAACTACCCCGACTCCTTCTCGCCCCACTTCTATTTTCCGGGAAGGATTTTGATCGAGGAGGCAATGGCCGACCGGGCCCAGGCGCTGGAAAAGCAGGGCTACAAAGTCAAAGTCCTGCCGCCGCCGGCCATCACCATGGGCGCGGTCTGCGCCATCATCCGGGACCCGGCCACCGGCCGGCTGATCGCCGGCGCCGACCTCCGCGAGGAAGCCGTGGCCAGAGGAGACTGATTTTCTTTCGGATCCGGATGAGGACAGCAAAAAGAATTTAGAACGTGAGCGCGGATCCAAACCATGCCCCCGGCCGACTCGGGTTGCCTGGGCTAGAGGCATTGCTTTCATGTCCCTGCCTCCGCGGAAAAACTTGCCTACCAAGAAAGCCCTGGATGGTCAGGGCCTTGCCCGTTGAAGGCAAAACCGAAAGGCTTGACCTTTGGGCCGAGAGAGTTTATTCTCATTTTTTCAGGTAAGAGCGAGGCCGTGATTTCACCGGGGCGTCTCGCGGGACCCTTAAAGGACCTTTCCATGAAAGATACTTCTTCTGCAACCGGTGTTGACTTTATCCGCGCGATCGTGGCGGAGGATCTGCGCGCCCACAAATACGGCGGCCGGGTGTGCACGCGCTTCCCGCCCGAGCCCAACGGCTACCTGCACATCGGGCACGCCAAGAGCATCGCGCTCAATTTCGGGATCGCGGCGGAGAACCACGGCCGCTGCCACCTGCGCTTTGACGACACCAACCCGATCAAGGAAGAGGAAGAGTTCATCGAGTCCATCCAGGACAACGTGCGCTGGCTCGGGTATGACTGGGGCGAGCACCTCTACTTTGCCTCGGACTACTTCGGCCGGCTCCACGCGTGGGCGGTCCAGCTCATCAAGGCGGGCAAGGCCTACGTGGACGACCTGAGCGCGGACGAGATCCGGGAGCTTCGGGGCACCTTGACCGAGCCGGGCCGGAACAGCGCGTTTCGCGGCCGGACGGTGGAGGAGAACCTGGAATTGTTCGAGCGGATGCGGCG
>MGQK01000024.1:3526-10009 GCA_001797815.1 Deltaproteobacteria bacterium RBG_13_61_14
ACGCTCGAGTTCGAGGAGCACCGGCCGCTTTACGACTGGTTCATCGAAGCCCTCGGCATCCACCATCCCCGGCAGATCGAGTTCGCCCGGCTCAACCTCACTTATACGGTTTTGAGCAAGCGCCGGCTGATCGAGCTGGTCCAGGGTGGGTTCGTCCGCGGCTGGGACGACCCCCGCATGCCCACTATCTCCGGGCTCCGCCGGCGCGGCTACACGCCCGAGGCGATCCGCAATTTCTGCAACCGGATCGGCGTGGCCAAGGCCGACAGCACGGTGGACGTGGCCTTCCTCGAGCACTGCCTGCGGGAGGACTTGAACCAGCGGGCGCCCCGGGTGCTGGCGGTCTTGCAGCCGCTCAAAGTGATTATTGATAATTACCCCGAGGGCCGAGTGGAGGAGCTCCCGGCGATCAACAACCCGGAAGATGCGGGCATGGGCACCCGGATGGTGCCGTTCTCCCGCGAGCTGTTCATCGAGCAGGAAGACTTTCTGGAGAACCCGCCCAAGGGTTTTTACCGGCTGGCTCCGGGCCGGGAGGCGCGGCTGCGCTACGCCTACTTCATCAAGTGCGAGAAGGCGGTGAAGGACGCGGCTGGAAAGGTGGTCGAGCTGCATTGCACCTATGACCCGGCCACGCGGGGCGGCGACTCGCCGGACGGCCGCAAGGTCAAGGCCACCTTGCACTGGGTCTCCGCGGCGCATGCGGTCGCGGCCGAGGTCCGGCTTTACGACCACCTGTTTATCAAGCCGGACCCGGACGACATAGCCGAGGGCAAGGACTGGAAGGACAACTTGAACCCGAACTCCCTGGAGGCGCTGACCGGGTGCAAGCTGGAGCCGTCGCTGGCCGGCGTGGAGGTCGGGAGCCGCCGGCAGTTCGAGCGCAAGGGTTACTTCTGCGTGGACCCGGACTCCCGGCCGGGAAGACTGGTCTTCAACCGCACGGCCTCGCTCAAAGACACCTGGGCCCAGATCCAGAAGGCGCAGGCCAAGAAATAAGGTGTCGCGGGTGAGGTCACCCGCGCTCCTAACAATATCCGCGATTGCGCTTGGAGGCGGATTTAAGGCAAAGGACCCGGCAACTTCTGCCTGGAAAGGTGAGGCCTATTCCTTCGCGTTCGGCGGGGTCCGGATTTAAGGTCCTTGGCCTTTTCTCTCGGGATGGAACTCGCTTCGAGAGATGGGCTCGGCTCTTCTTTCTCGGGAACCTTCCCTAAAAGCACTTCTCCGATTTCCAGGATCATCTTTAACCGTTCCGAATCGGATTCGTGCAGCCGGAGCACAAACTCCTCGATCCGGTAATCCTGCTCGCTCATCTCATCAAACCGGAACAGCTCACAAAGCGGCACGCGCAAGGCCTTGGCAAGCCTAAGACAGGTCTTGAGCGAGGGAATACTCCAGCCCCGCTCGGTGGTGCCCAGGAAGGTGATGCTCAAGCTTGCCATCTCGGCCAGTTTCTCCTGGCTCAGCTTTCGCGCTTTCCGAAAGCTCCGGATCTTCCTCCCCAAAGCTCGCTTCAAGTCCATCGGCTCATGCTCCAGCTTTTAGCACATCAGGGTCTTAAGAAAATCCTCGGATTCAACAACCCTGGTCTCAAAGCTCCGATTGGTGGGCCGGCCCCGATACGTTATGGTATCATACTATACGTATAAGTATTATTTGTCAAGAAAAATCTGAATTTTGTCCCAATTTTATAATTTTTCAGGGAAGTTACCAGAAAGCGGGGGTTAGTAAAAATTGTTAAAAAATACAGTATTGGTTTCTGGTCAAGGCAATGCGCCCGGAGACTTGGGGGACTGGATCTCAACCTTGGACATTAACGGGACAGGCCAGCACTGCGCGGGTGAGGCTTTCGGCCGTGAGCTCCCTTCGGGTCTGAGCCTCAGGGTCGAAGACAGCCGAACGGGCACCCGCGCCCCTTGCGGACCTAGGGCAAATTAGGCAGGTATTTTTCGAACCAGGCCAGCGGGGTTTCGGCAACGAAGACGTGGGCGCCGGGGTGGACGTCGTGGATAACTTTATCCGGCGCGCCGGCGAGGGTGGAGACCGGCGCGACGCTATTACTCTGTTGAATCTTTTTCCAGGATTTTTTCTAACTCCGCAATCAAGGCAGGAAGTTCTTCCTGCACGGTGCGCCAGACGATATTCAGGTTGATCTTGAAATAGGCGTGGATCAATTTGTGACGCATGCTGATCATGTCGTCCCAGGCAATCTGGGGATGGGCCTGGCGGAATTCTTTGGAGATTTTGCTGGCGGCTTCCCCCACGACTTCCAAACACCGAACCAGGGAATGGGTGAAGGGACGATCGGTCTCGAGGTCTTTCCGGGTGCGCCCTTGCGCGTAGCCGACCGCCTCCCGGCTGGATTCCAGGATGTGATACAGGCGATCCTCGTCCTCAAGCCGCGACATATTGAACTTCAGCCGATTGCAGCACCCGGTTCCGGAACCGATCACTCAAATCCTCGGGCGTGCGCAAATCCACCTCTTTCCCCAGGACCTGAGATAACTCCCGCTCCATCCGGGCCAAGGCCAAGAGACCCGGTTCCTGTCCAGGCTCAAATTCGACCAAAATATCAATGTCACTGTCCGGCCGGAAGTCTTCCCGGAGAATGGAGCCAAAGAGAGCGAGTTGGCGGATGCGATGCTTCCGGCAAAACTCGGCGATTTTCTCCTTTGGAATTTCAATCCCATGGTAGGTCATGCTCGCCTTCCTCCGCTTTCTCGGGGACTAGTATAAACGAGCTTATCCTGGCGGTCAAGCCGATTCACATCTGTATTCAAGGCGACCGAAAAGGCAGGTATCGGTTAAACCATGCCAGTGGAATTTCGGCAACGAAAACGTGGGCGCCGGGATGGACGTCGTGGATCACTTGGTCGGGCGCCCCGGCCAGGGCGTAGGCCTGTTGGATGAAGGCAAAGGCTTGGCGGGCGGATTTGATCGGGAAGATGGGGTCGCGCTCGCCGCTCTGGATGATGAGCGGCCGGGGCGCGATCAGCGCGGCCACATCGTAGTAATCCAGGACCCCATCTATCCGGGCCAGGTATTGGCAACGGCAGTGGATCAGGGTGGTGTGCCACATGCGGTGATGCATGATCAGGTTGCCGGAGGCGACCGTGAGTTTGACCCTCGGGTCCATGGCGCCTGCGAACAGGGCCGTCACGCCGCCGTTGCTCAGGCCGACCACCCCGATCTTCTCGGGGTCCACTTCGGGCAGGGTTTGCAGCAAGTCTATCCCGCGCTTGGCCATCCACACCCGCTGGCCCATGGGCGGGAACTGGAAATGCCGGGGCAGCGGCCACTGGGCGTGGATCAACTTGGGATGGATGTCGGTCAGGTCCTCATGCTCGAGGTTAAGGGCGAGGACGATGTAGCCCTTGCTGGCCAGCAGGTCGCCATAGTAATACATGTTTTTCGGATCGAAGGTTTCATGGGCGCGAAAGTCATGGCCATGGAGCGCGAGCACCGCGGGCAGCTTCTCGGCCGCCGGCTGGAGCGGCCGGGCCAGCCAGCCGGTGGTGACGTGCCCGGGCCGGTCGTGGAATTTGACCTCCTGGAGCTTGTAATTCTCCCGGGTCTCTTTCTCTCCAAACTCCGGCGCCAGCGCCACCGCCTCCGGCGGCGGGCCGTTATAGAGGACGTCGGCCAGAAAGGCCCGGGTCCGGGTCTGCCAGGCCGCGAATTCCTGCGGCGAGGCATTCGGCGGAAAAGATTTCTCCGCGGCCGCCAGGCTGAGGGCCCAAAAGAAAGCCGCTAATGAGCACCCGAGTAGCCATAGCTTTTTCATGCTTCTATTCAAGCAGATTCGCAATCCGCTGGCAACTTGATCCCCGCATCGGTTCGCGTTATGCTGAGTCTTTACCAAGACTCAGTTAACCTCAGGAGGTCTTCCCGATGAAAAATTTCAAGGTCCGTGAATTTTTCCCGGTCGCTCTCGCCGTCCTGGCCACGGTCATGTCCCTGACGGCCGCTGCCGCCGGTCCGGACCAGGCGGCCGAAAGCTTGTCCCAGGCGGTCCAATTTCAGACCATTTCCTTCCAGGATCCGGCCCAGGTGGACCAGAGCCTGTTCCTCGCCTTCCACGAATTCCTCGCCAAGCGCTACCCCCTGGTCCACCAGCGCCTCAAGAAGGAGATGGTCAACGGCCTGAGCCTGCTTTACACCTGGGAGGGCAGCGACCCCCAAGCCCGGTCCGTGATCCTTTGCGCCCACATTGACGTGGTGCCTATTGCGCCGGGCACGATGGCGGATTGGACCTACCCGCCCTTCTCGGGCCAGATCGCGGAGGGCTTCATCTGGGGCCGGGGCACCATGGACGACAAAGGCTCGCTGATCGCGATTCTGGAAGCGGTCGAAAATCTCCTGGCCCAGGGCTTTGAGCCCCGCCGGACGATCTATCTTGCCTTTGGCCAGGATGAGGAAGTGGGCGGCGCGGAGGGCGCGGTCAAGATGGCCGAGCTGCTGGCCGCTCGCGGCGTGAAGGCGGAATACGTGCTGGATGAGAGCGGCGTTATCATTGACGGCAAGATGCTGGGCATCAGCAAGCCGGTGGCCGTGGTGGGTATTGCCGAGAAGGGCTACTTGTCAGTCGAGCTTAAAGTGAAGACCGAGGGCGGCCACTCCTCCATGCCGCCTCCGCACACCGCCATCGGCATCCTGGCCGGCGCCATTGTCCGGCTGGAGAACCACCCCTTTCCGGCCCGGCTCGAAGGCGTCCCTGAAAAGACCTTTGTGGCCCTGAAGCCGGAATTGCCGGGTTACATGCGTTTCGCCATCGGAAACCGCTGGCTGCTCAGCGGAGTAATCAAGAAGATGCTC
Organism: Deltaproteobacteria bacterium RBG_13_61_14; assembly: GCA_001797815.1. Classification (GTDB taxonomy): domain Bacteria; phylum RBG-13-61-14; class RBG-13-61-14; order RBG-13-61-14; family RBG-13-61-14; genus RBG-13-61-14. The sequence goes on from MGQK01000024.1 coordinate 8,345, forward strand.
TCCGGGATTGATGCCACCAACGCCATGATCCGCACCACCACCGCGGCCACCATCATCGCGGCCGGGACCAAGGAGAACGTGCTGCCCCAGGAGGCGCGGGCAGTGGTGAACTTCCGGCTGCTGCCCGGCGACAGCGTGGACCAGGTAGTGGAACGGGTCAAGCAAGTGATTGATGATTCGCGCGTGTCGGTGGAAGCGCTGGGCACGCCGCGCGAGGCCTCCGCGATCACGGACACGAACTCCGAGGGCTATGGGATCGTAAAGCGCACGATCGGCGACCTCTTCCCGGAAGCGGTGGTGACGCCGCTCTTGGTGCTGGGCGGCACCGACTCGCGCTTCTACGATCAGGTGAGCGACTGCATCCTCCGCTTCATACCCATGCGAGTGAGCGAGGAAGACCAAAAGCGAGCCCACGGGACCAACGAGCGGGTGGCGGTGGACAACTTTCAGGAAATGGTGAATTTCTACGCGCAGGTGGTCAAAAATTCGGAATAAAAATAGGGGCGCGGTCCCGCGCTTCGCGGGAGGCCCCTATTCATTCCCGGATAAATGACCAGCGACCGAAGCGCGGTCGCGGCTACCTCAGATTCCTAAAGATTGATCCTTAGTGTGCACTGTCCACTGTGCACTGTGCCCTTTCTCTTTCGGCTCAATCCGCGCCAGATAGGTGGCCAGCCGCTCGTTCAGGCCCGGCTCGCCGTCGTAAAACAGGGTGACCATGGGCACCTCCAGCCGGTCCTGGATCTCCTGGAAGATGGCAGAGGTCAGGGTGCCGGGCATGCAGCCGAAAGGCGCGCAGTTGACCACCATGCTCGCGCCCTGCTCGGCGAACTTGATCGCCCGGCCCAGGGTGATGATGGCCTCGCCCTCGAAGTTGATGGGCAGGAATTTCTCACCCGCGTCCATCACCTCGGCCATGGCCGGCTCGTGCCGGTCGTTCAGGATCTCTCCCGCGGCCCGATAAAAATCGCGCTCCACCCCGGTCATGAACCGGTTCTTGATCAGGCTCATGCCCCGGGCGGTGAAGTTGAGCAGGTCTTCCTTGGCCGACCAGGCCTGGATGTGGGCGGTGTAGAGGAACCACTCGGCGATGGGGGCCAGCCAGGCCTCGCCGCCGAAGCGCTCGACCGCTTCGATCACCCGGTCGTTGGTGAAGAGGTTGCAGCGCACGTAGATCTCGCCTACTACGCCGACTAACGGCTTGCGGCCGGGTTTTCTTTCGATCCGGGCGATGCGCTCGGCCGCGCGCCTGAACGCGGGCAGCAATTTCTTGTCCTGCTCCAGGTCCCGGCTCAAGCTCTGGACCTCTTCCAGGAGCACCCGCTCGGTCTCGCCCGGGTTTTTCTCATAGGGCTTGATCTTGCAGCGGAGCTTCATCAGCACGTCGCCGGCTACAAATGCGGACCAGATCCGCCGGCGCAGGGGCTCGTCCAGGCCCTGGTAGTTGTTGATCGAAGAGGGCGACATGATGAGCAGGTCGGAGTAGCCCTCGCTGTTGAGGATGATGCGGTGCTTGGTCGCATACTGGCCGAAGCGGCAGGGCCCGGTGGCGGTGGGCATAAAGTAGGCGTGCTGCTTCGGGTCCGCGTCCAGGCTCCGGAGCACGTGGAGCAGCGAGCCGATGGTGGTGACCGTGGGTAGGCACTCGGAGCCGCGGGGGACGCG
>MGQK01000024.1:10062-27547 GCA_001797815.1 Deltaproteobacteria bacterium RBG_13_61_14
TGAGGTAGCCGGCGTCGGCGCCGTGCTCATCCAATTCGAGGATGAGGAGCGGCTTGTGTCCCATGATCTGCTCGGCATAGGCCAGGCTGAAGCTGTCCGGCCCGCAGTTGAAGTTGGAAAGGTAAACGGCGAAGAGCCGCTGGTGCCGCTGCACGTAGCGCAGGGCCGCGAGGATGCGCTGGGCATAATTCCAGTAGAGGTTCTGGTATTCCGGGCCCAGGTCGTGGAGGTCAACCGGCAGCCAGTCCATGGGGATCACGGTATGGCCCAGCTCGGAAATTTTTTGCGGCAGGTCGAGGTTGGCGCCGGAATCGTGGCAGTTGTAGGGCCGGCCGGCGATGACAATGCCGGGCTTGTCTTCCTGGGCCAGCTCCGAAAGAGCCTTCCGGCCTTCCTCCCGGCAAAGCGCCTCGAACTCGGCCTGGGTCTTGAGGCCCGCCTCCCAGGCCTTGGCAATGGCCTTGGCCGAGCGGTTCAACCGGGGCCCCAGAACGCGGTGGAGTTCCTTGACCTGTTTCTTGTCCGGCCAGCGCAGGTCCACCACCGGCTGGATCAGTACCGAGGGGTCGTATCCGTGGACCCGCAGCGCCGAGGCCGAGAGCGAGGAATAGGACTGCACGTAAGGGCAGAAAAGCGCGTTCGAGGTCTCGGCATTGGGCCGCGAGCTGATCACCTGGGGGATGAAGATGCCGGCCAGGTCCGGCCGGTCGAGCAATGCGCGCAGGTGGCCGAAGGCGATTTTCACGGGGAAGCAGAACTCGCCGGAGGACCAGGCGATGCCGGCCTGGCGGATGCGCTCGTCGGTGGGCGGGCTCAATTCGAAGCGAAAGCCCAGCTCGCCGAAAAACCGCCGCCACAGCGGCTGCATGGAGATGCCGGTCAAGGTCTGGGGCAAAGCCACGGCCGGCGCGTCCTGGGGCAGGGCGATGTGCCCCGCGGCCCGGAGCATTTTCCGGTGCCGGCGGAAGTGGCGGAAGTGCGGGTCCTTGCGCACCGAGGTGGCATCCGGGTCGCGGCCGCAGAGATACCCCCAGGAAGGAGACTCGGCCTCGCCCTCGATGTCGGCGAAGGTGAGGGTGCAGTGGTTGACGCACAGCTCGCAGCGTTCGCTCCGGAGCTGGATCCGGCGGTTGACCAGGTCCAGGCCCTTGAAAGTTGATGGCTTCGCGGTCTGCTGAAGGCGCTCGCGCGCGATCAGCGCCGCGCCCCAGGCGCCCATCACGTGGCTGTAGGGCGAGACCACGACCTCCACCCCGAGCAGGTTCTCAAAGGCCGCGACCAGGCCGCGGTTTCTCGCGGTCGCGCCCATGAAAAAGACCCGCTCCCGCGACCAGGGCCGCTGGCCCACCACCTTGTGCAGGTAATTTTGCACTACCGAATAATGCACCGCGGCCAGGGCCTCGACCCGCGAGTGCCCCTGCCGGATCAGCCGGCTCACGTCCTGCTCCATGAACACCGTGCAGCGGTCCGAGGTGTGCGGCGGCGCGATCTCCATCACCGCCTCCCCCACTACCTCGATCGGGAAGTCCAGCTTCTTGGCCTGCTCCTCCACGAACGAGCCGGTCCCCGCCGCGCACACGTAGTTGAGGTTGGCCTCCCGGATGCGTCCGTTCTGCGTGTGCACGTATTTGGCGTCCTGGCCGCCGATCTCGAAGATGGTATCTATGGTCGGGTCCACTTCGGCCGCGGCCCGCACGTGGGCGGTGATCTCGTTGACAATGCAATCCGCGCCGAGCACCTGGCCGATCATCTTGCGGCCCGAGCCGGTGGTGCCTACGCCTAAGATCACCAGCCGCGCCGCTTTCTTCTGGGTCAGCTGCACCAGCGCGCTGAACAACTTCCGCACCGCGCCCAGCGGGTCGCCGAGCGTCCGGCGGTAAATGTCCACCCGGACCCGGCCTCCCTCGCCGACCAGAGCCAGCTTGGTGCTGGTCGAGCCGATGTCCACACCCATGAAGCAGCGCAGCTCCAAGCCCGGTTCCAGCCGGGTGACGCGGACTTCGTTTCCCTCTTCGTCCTTGTATTCCTCCGCCACGGCAAAGGAAGGATACTTGGTTTTGATCAGCTTCAAGGGCTTGCGCGCGGTCTCGATGGCGACGACCGGCTTGACTTCTTTCTCGGATAGCTCGGCAAAGGCCTGGTGATCGTAGCGGTTGGAGTCATCGGCCAGGAGCGCCGCGCCCATCGCGCCGGCCAGGTGGGCGTCGGCAAAGGTGACGATCAGGTCCGGGCTGCTGGCTTTCAGCCAGCGGACCACCTCGGGGTTGCGGGCCACCCCGCCCACCACCACGGTGCGGCCGGGCAAGGGCTTGCCCCGGAGCAAGGTCTGGAGCAGGTTGTGGGCCATGCCCTTGCACAGGCCGGACCAGCAAAGCCTCTTGCTCACCCCGGTCTGCTGGAGGTGGATCAGGTCGGACTTGGCAAACACCGCGCAGCGGGCCGCGACCGGAGGCGGGTCAGCCTCTTCCGAGTCCAGGGCCATGGCCTCGGCGTTCATGCCCAGCCGAGAGGCCTGCTCGTCCAAAAAGGAGCCGGTGCCGGCCGCGCACAGCGAGTTGGCGGCAATGCCCAGGAATCGGCCGCGCTCGTCCAGGGTGATGAGCGAGACGCTCCCGCCGCCCACGTCCAGGATGGCCCGGGCCCCCGGCGCCTCGCGGTCCACGGCCTGCATCAGGGCCTGGGTGAGGTCAATCGGCCTGGAGCCGATCTGGTCGGTGACCAGGCTGGCCAGTGCGCCGGTGATGCCGATCGCGGCCGGCTGGCCGTCAAGGAAGCGGGGCAGCTCTTCCTTGAGCGCCTTGATCGGGTTGCCCCGGTGCGGCCGGTGGATGGAGGCTGTGATCCGGCCCTGTTCGAGCAAGACCATTTTCAGGTAATGCGATCCGAGGTCAAGACCGATCCGAGTATTGCCGTTGGCCATGATGTCCTCCTTAAAACCGGGAAAATTTTTCACCACAGAGACACAGAGAGCTCAGAGAAAGAAAAATTAACCACCAAGTCACGAAGACACCAAGATGAAGAGAGACTTTTTTGGCTTCGTGCCTTGGTGCCCTGGTGGTTAAATCTTCCTCCTTCTTCTCGGTGTTCTCTGTGCCCTCTGTGTTTTATTTCCTGTTCTTTTCACTGGACTGACATGTCATTCCAGCCATCACCTATTAAATTCTCGGCCGGAAACCTCTTTGGCCGAGCGGGGCTACCACTGGCTAGACTGACATGTCAGTCTAGCTACAAACTATAACCCCAAATCATCCCCTTGTCAAGCAAATTCTGCCGGCTAAATTCACATTTAAAATCAGCCGCTTATCGTGAACGTGAACGTGGACGTGGATGAATTCCGAAGTAGATAGCAGGCAGTAGTCGGTGGTCAGGTCAAGAAAGAAACATCCGCAGATTCCCCAGCGCGGCCGAGCCGCAACCAAAGAAGAATTGGAAACCGCAGATGGACGCAGATAAACGCAGATAGTTATATCCAAGAGGATTGAAGGTGAAAATCGAAACCTTTGAGCTCAAATCCACGTTCATCCGCGTTGATCTGCGGTTAAAATTATCTTTATAAATAAAAAGATGTTGCCAGATTGCAATGCAGATTCAATCCGTACCCCACTTCACGGTCGGGATCATTAGGCGTCCCTTGATTAAAGAAGGGGATACTGAACATGGGAAGGAGCACCGATAAAAATGCATCTTCGGGCATTGGCGGAGACGACGCCCATCCCAGTTGCCAAATCAGCCGTAACTATTGAATTCAGCGCTTTATTTTTTTCCGAGAGGATTTGTTCCTGCCGGAAGCTTGGCTCTTGGCTGCTTTCTTGGGAGGTCAGGTAGACAGACCCCCGGAATATGCTAAGATCAAAACAATCTGGCCTTGAAGGATGAAGACATAAATCCTGAACAAGTCATTTCCTTTGAATCCACCCCTGGCCTGGAAGAAGCAGCTCTCGGTGCCAAAGCCCTGAGCCTCGTGCGCCTGAGCGGGATCGGATTGCCGGTTCCCCCGGGTTTCTGCATCCTGGCCTCTGCCTACCGAGAACATTTCCATTCAAGCGGCCTTCTCTCCCGGGTCCAGAGCGCCCTGGAACAACTGGGCGCCGCCTCGCCGGAGGCGCGGGGCCCGATCCTGGCTGCCTTGCGCCAAGAGATCATCGCCACGCCTCTGTCCCCGGAGCTGGAAAGCCGGATTGCCGACCATTACCACCGGCTCGCCGCGGACCGGGTCGCGGTCCGATCCTCCGCCACCGCGGAAGACCTGCCCGGCCACTCCTTTGCCGGACAGTATGATACCTTCCTGGGCGCCGCGGACCTGGCGGGTTGTCTCGCGGCGATCAAGCGCTGTTGGGCTTCGCTGTGGACCGAACGGGCCTACGCTTACCGCGAGCGCAACGGTTTTGACCACCTGGACCTGGCCATGGCCGTGATCGTGCAAAAGCTCGTCCCGGCCGAGGTCGCGGGCGTGCTCTTTACCGCGGACCCGGTGACCGGTCGCTCGGACCGGATCGTGATCGAAGCCTGCTTCGGCCTGGGCGAAGCTTTGGTCTCCGGCAAAGTTAGCCCGGACCGATTGATCGTGGCCAAAGCCAACCTCCGCTTGCTCTCTCACACCATCGCGGAGAAAAAAATCGCCTGTGTGCTGGAGGAGGGGGGCGGGGTCCTGGAACAAACGGTGGCCGCGGAACGAGCGCAGGCCCCCTCGCTGGATGAGGCCCTGGCCCGAAAATTGGCCGAACTGGCCATCAAGGCCGAAGCCGCCTTGGGGGCGCCGCAAGACCTGGAATGGGCGATATGCAAAAATGATATTTTCTTCCTGCAGGCCCGGCCGATCACCACCCTTCCCCCGAAAAAAACCTGGGAGGACCGTCAGGTCTGGAGCAATATCAACACCGGCGAGATCTTGCCCGACGTGGTGACCCCCTTGACTTGGTCGTTGCTCGATATCCCGTTCAAAAAGATGGTCCAGGATATCTTGAGCCGCTTAGGCATGGATTTAGGGGATCATCCGCTGGTCGGCCAGGTCGCCGGCAGAGTGTATTTTAATCTCAATACCGCGGTCGGCATGGTCCGCTGCTTTCCAGGCTCCCAGAACATAGACCTCACCAAAATTCTGGGCGGCAAACAAGAAAATATGGAGGATCTGGGCCGGTTGGAGATTCCGGAGGAAGACATCCCGGACCTAAGCTTTCATGGGCTGACCATGGCCCTTAAACTGCCGGGCCTCCTGGTCTGGGTCCTTTCTCACTCGCTCGGCCGGGGCGAAGTCTTTGTGGCTGAAACCCGAAAGCGGGTCGAGGAGTTTCAGCGGATCAATTTAAACTCTCTTTCGGACCAGGCTCTCCTCGGCCGGATTCAAACCGTGATCGCCGAGGTTTTTACCAGTTCCAACTTCCTCGCCTTTCCCTTCGTGGGCATGGCTTGCTTCACCGCTTTGGACAAGTTATGCCGCAAGTGGCTCCAGGATTCCGAAGGCGCCTTGGCCAACCGCCTGGCCTCCGGCGTGGGCGGCATGGACAGCGCCGAGGCCGGTTTTGCGCTCTGGCGCCTGGCGGTTTCGGCCCAGCAACACCCGGCCCTGGCCGAAGCCCTCTTGGCCAAAGAAACCTGGGAGACCGCTCGGAAAAAAATCGCCAACCATCCCGGCGGCCGGGAATTCCTGGCCGATTGGAACGCCTTCATGGCGGAACACGGCCATCACACCCGGGGCGAGCTCGAGCTTTTCAACCGCCGCTGGCGCGAGCAACCGGATTACATCCTGGGACTGGTGTGCGGATATTTGGGCGGTCTGGAAAAAACGGACCCGCTGGCCAACTACCAGCGCCGCCGAGAAGAACGCGACCGAATGGTCCACCAGTGCCGGCAACTGCTCCGTAACCCGATCCAACGTCGGTTGTTCAATTTCTGGCTTCCCCGAGCCCAGCGCGGAGTGGTGCTGCGGGAAAACATCAAGAGCATGGCCATGCGCTTCTTCGCCGTGATTCGCTTCCTGTTCCTGGAACTGGGACAAAGGCTGGTCCGAAGAGGCCGGCTGGAGGAAGTCGAGGATATTTTCTTCCTGCGCCTGGAAGAAATCGAGCCGGTGGCGCGGGGTCAGGCAAAATTCGAGGTAAAGAAAACCATCGCTCAGCGCCGGGTCGAACATGAAAAAAATTTAGCCATCACCCCGCCGCCCCTGGTCATCGGCAAATTTGATCCCGACCACTTCGTCCCCCTCCCGGTGGAAGAGAACGTGGAAATACTGCGCGGGATCGCGGTCAGCCCCGGCGTGGTCACCGGCCCGGCCCGGGTGATCCTTCGCGCCAGCACCGAGGAACAAGTCCTCCCCGGCGAAATCCTGGTCGCGCCCTTTACCGACCCCGGCTGGACGCCTTACTTCATCACCGCCGCGGCCATCGTCATGGACCAGGGCGGCCTGCTTTCCCACGGCAGTATCGTGGCCCGGGAATACGGGATACCGGCGGTGGTCAACGTCGGCCCGGCCACGAAAATTATTCGGACCGGTCAGATGATTCAGGTGGACGGCAACCGCGGCCAGGTCAGGATTTTAAAAGATTTTCCTCACCCGAAGGCGGGACGGGAGTAAAATCTTGGCAGCGCTTACCGACTTCTTTTCGATTTACGAACGATCTTCTTGACGGCTTTTTTCTGGGCCGCTTGCTTCTTCGCCGCGGTCTTCTTGACGGGCTTCTTTGCCGCAGGCTTCTTCACTTTCCCTTTGACCTTCGCTTGAGGTTTCGCCCGGGTTTTTTGGACCACGGGTTTCTTGTACTCGGCTTTTTTCTTGGCCTCCGCGGCCGGCGCAAAATGGGAGATGTCCGTGATCCGGCCTTTGCGCTCTTCGGCAAAGACCGCCTTGACCCTCTGGCCCACCTGGACCTGGTCCGGCGGAACTCCGCCGAGGAGGTGGATCAACGAGCTGTCCGCCCCGTCCAACTTGATGGCGGCCAGGACCAGGGGCGGCTTGTGGGGCTGGAACGGCTCCGCATAGCGCACCACCGTAAAGCTCTCGACTGTCCCCGTTCCCGGGAGCTCCACCCATTCCTCGATCTTCGATAGGCACCGCTCGCAGTTCCCGCGCGGGGGCACGAACACCTTGCGGCAGGTCGGGCACCGACAGCCCAGGATCTTTTTCTCATCCCGCAAGGCGCGGAACCATCGGGAAGAGAACGTGCCTGCAAAGTAGCGGTAGGGGATCTCCAGCTTGCCCGGAACCTCAAACGCCCACTTCGCTTCGGTCATCGCCCACTCCTTGGTGGTGCAGGTTTTCAACCTGCACCCTTTAATCCGGAATCACGTGGAAATAGAGGATATCCAGCACGTTGCCGGTGCGCTCGCCGTCCGGCCGGAACACGGCCTCCACCCGCTGGCCCACCCGGAGCTTCTTGGGGTCCGTCTCATCCAGGAAGTGCATGAGGGTGGCGTCACCGCCGTCCAGCTTGATGCTGCAGGTGGTATAGGGCACCTCCCGCATCTTCCCGGTCAGCGGGTTGATAGTGGGCACATAGACCACGTCGAAGACCACGACCTGGCCCGACGTTTTCAACTCCACCCACTCGGTCACCTCCACGTTGCACTCGGCGCAAACGATCCGGGGCGGAAGCTGGGTCCGGCCGCAATTCGGGCATTGATTAGCCCAGATCCGCTTGTGGTCCCGGATCTCGGCCAGGAACCGGCCCATGGTGGGTCCGGTGGAAAAGACGAGGGGGATGCTCATCAACTCCTGGACCTCGATCAACTCCTGGACCGGCTTGGTTGCAAGTGCCATGGCGAAACTCCTTCCTTGGGCGGCGCCCTTTTTCATACGATAGATCTCGCGCCTTGTCAATACCGGCTTCGGGCGATCTTATTCCACGGTTACGCTCTTGGCCAGGTTGCGCGGCTGGTCCACATCGGTGCCGTTGAGCACCGCCACGTGATAGGCCAGCAATTGCAGCGGCACCGCCAGCAGAATCGGCACCAACTCGGGCGCCACCTGCGGCAACGGGATCACCTCGGTAGCCTTGGCCGCCACCTTCCCCTCGTCCCCCGCGGTGACCAGCGCGATGATCTTCCCGCCCCGCGCCGCCACTTCCTCCAGGTTGCTCATCACCTTCTCGAACATGGCGTTCCTCGGCGCCAGCACCACCACCGGCATGTTCTCGTCCACCAAAGCGATCGGCCCGTGCTTCAACTCGCCCGCCGGGTAGCCCTCGGCGTGGATGTAGGAAATTTCCTTGAGCTTGAGCGCCCCTTCCAGCGCCAGCGGGAAGTGGATGCCCCGGCCGATAAAGAAGAAACCCTTGGTCCGATAGAACTGCCTGGCCACCGCCTGGATCTGCTCGTCCGTCTTCAGCACGTCCTTGATCAGGTGGGGGACCCGCAGGATTTCTTTCAGCATTTCCCGCCGGGCCTCTGCCGGCAAGGCGCCCCGCACGCCGGCCAGGTGCACGGCGAACAGGTAAAGCACCGCCAACTGGGTAACAAAGGCCTTGGTCGAGGCCACTCCGATCTCGGGCCCGGCCCGGGTGTAGATCACCCCGTCCGAGCGCCGCGGGATGCTCGCCTCCATCACGTTGCAGATGCTCAGGATCCGGGCGCCCCGGCGCCGGCCTTCTTCCAAAGCGGCCAGCGTGTCCGCGGTCTCGCCCGATTGGCTGATCAGGATGAGCAGGGTCTCCGAATCCAAGAGCGGCTTCCGGTAGCGGAACTCAGAGGCAATGTCCACCTCCACCGGCAGGCCGCAAAATTGCTCGAGCAAGTATTTCCCCACCAGGCCCGCATGCCAGGCCGTGCCGCAGGCCACCACCGCGATCCGACGCACCTGGCGAAGCTGGCCCTCGCTGATAGCGAAATCCTCGAAGCTCACCTCGCCGGCCTCCAGCTTGATCCGGCCGGCCAGGGTCTCGGCCACCGCCCGCGGCTGCTCGAAGATCTCCTTCTGCATATAGTGCTTGTAGCCGCCCTTTTCCGCCATGGCCGGGGTCCACTGCACCGCGCGCGGCTTCCGCACCACCGGCTCGCCTTGCAGGTTCTTCACCTCCACCCGGTCGGCCCGGATCACCGCGTAATCGCCGTCCTCCAACGGCACCACCCGCTGGGTGTGGCTGATCAAAGCCGGAATGTCCGAGGCCACCAGGTTCTCGCCCTCGCCCAGACCCAGGATCATCGGGCTGGCCTGCTTGGCCGCGATGATCCGGTCCGGCTCCTTCTCATTCAAGATCAACACCGCGTAAGCGCCCTGGAGACGCAAGAGCGCCTTGCGCGCCGCCGCCTCGAAATCAAGGCCCTGGGACACATACTGGTGCACCAGGTGCGAGATCACTTCGGTGTCGGTCTCGCTGCTGAACTTTTCCCCGGCCGCGATCAACTCCGCTTTCAGCTCGGCAAAGTTCTCCACGATCCCGTTGTGCACCACCGCAATCGCGCCCACCCGGTGCGGGTGCGCGTTTTCTTCCGAGGGCCGGCCGTGGGTGGCCCAGCGGGTGTGGCCGATGCCCGCCTGGCCGCGCACCGGGCTTTCCTTGAGCAGGGCTTCCAGGACCGCGAGCTTACCCTGGCAGCGCCGGATCTCGAGGCGGCCCTGGTGGAGGAGTGCCAGCCCGGCCGAGTCGTAGCCGCGATACTCGAGCCGCTTCAGCCCTTCCATCAGGATCTCCGGTGCTTCGCGTTTCCCGATATAGCCGATAATGCCGCACATAACTTGTCGCTCCACTTTATCAAAATCTGTCCATTATTACTATATCCGAATCGTTGCTAAAGAATGCTTGTCAAGGGTCAGGTGTCAAAAGGCCCGGAATCATTTCTTTTTGTAGCCCACCCTTCGCGTCCACGCGAAGGGTGGGGTTACCTTGCCACCTTGCCACCCTCACACCCTGGCACCTTCTTCACGGCCACGCCTTCCAGACCATGACCGCGCCGAGCAAGGTGACGAGGGTCGCGCTGAAGAGCGGCAGCCCCAGGCCGGCAAAGCGGCCCTGGCCGGTGAAACGGTCCAGCAGCGGCCGGGCCTGGACCATCACGATCCCGATCGCGATCAACACCGCGGCCAGACCCAGGCTGAAAGATAAGATGACCGAAAGGCCGAAGAGGATGCGCTTCAGGGAGACCGCGATCAGGAGCACCGCGAGCGCGTCCGGGCAAGGCACAATGCCGCCGGTCACGCCCAGGGCGACCAGGCTGCCCAGAGTTACCTGGCTCCTGGGCAAGGCATGGGCATGGGTCACTCCGTCATGGGAATGGGTCAAGTTAGAAGGGTGCGGGTGAGGGCACCCGCACTCCAGGCCGTGATCGTGTCCATGTCCGTGGTCATGATCGTGCTCGTGTCCCTGATGGCGGAATTGGTCCGCCACAGCGCCGGCGGCCGAGCCGAAGCGGAGGTAGTTGCGAAGGCGGATCTGAAAGAGATAGACCCCCAACACCAGGATGAGGACCCCGGAGGAGAACGACATCCAGGGCACCAACTGGTCGGGCAGAATGTAGCGCGAGGCGAAGAGCGCGAGCACGGCGAGGATGATGACGCTCCCGGTGTGGGTGAGGGTGACGATGAAGCCGAGTAGGACCGCGTCCAGGGTGCGGCCCTTGGTGCCGACCAGGTAGGCCGCGACAATGGTCTTGCCGTGGCCGGGGGTGAGGGCGTGGAGCCCGCCGATGACCACGGCCAGGATCAGGGCCAGGGTCAGGAAGGGCGCGCCCATTTCCGGGCTTTGCACCAGGTTACGGAGGAGCTCTCGGGCGTTCTCGTAGCGGAAGGAGCTGAAGGCCAGGTTGACGTTGCGGAGCGCGAAGACGACCACGCCGCCGGCCAAGACCAGGAGTCCAGCCCAGGCCTGCAGGTGGAACCGGAGCACGAGCTTTCTGAGCGGCCAGGCCAGGGCCGCGGCGGCGAGCACCAGGGCCAAGGCGCCCCAGCCCGGGTGGAGATTAGCTCGGGTTCGAAGGAGGATGAAACCGTTGACCAGGCCGAAGGTCAGAGCGAGCAGATAAAGGGCGACCGGGGAAATGCGGGGGCGATCCGACTCCTCTCCGAAAAGTAGGGGCGACCGGCCGGTCGCCCCTACGGAGGCCGCGATCAGGAAAAGGCCGGTAACCATGAGCGGACTCAGGCGCAGGAACTCGGCCCAGGCGAGCACCAGCACCAGGGTAGAGCCGGCCAGGAGCAAGGCCCAGCCCCTCCGCGTCCATCCCCGGCCGGCGGCCCAGGCCAAGAGTCCGGCATAGATAGTCAGGGCCGCGAGCACGCTGCGGAGCATGGCCGAAGCGGGGATGGGAAGATTAAGCCGGAGCGCGAGCGGGGCCAGGCCGTGTCCGAGCACGAGCACGGCCAGGGCAGAGGCCAGGGAGCGGCTTCCGCCGGCCAGGATCAGGAGGACCAGGCCCAGGGCCAGGTAATCCCACCAGGGCGCGATCCGCGCCTGCCAAGCCGGCGCGGTCTTGGTCTCCGGCCCCGCGGCTTTAACGCCGCAGGTGAACTGGCTGGAGCGGAACAGGCACTGCTGGACCCGGTCCGGGAAGTTAAGCGTGGCAAAGGAAGTGTGCAGCCGGTTCTCGTCCACCAGGAAATGACTGACCAGGGAGAATTGGTCCAGATAGCCGGGCTCGCAGGCCAGGCCCGCCTCGACTTGCACGCTGGCGCCTTCGAATAATACTTTCATGTCCGGCTGAAAAGCGCAGCCGGGCAGCTTGATTTTCTCAGGCAGGCTCGAGGCCAGGTAGTCGCGGACCTTGGCCTTGAGCGCCTCATCCACCGGCACCCGAATCTGGATCATTACCTCCTGCTTGATTACCAGGTCCGGGTCCATGATCCAGACCGCGTCGGCCAGGGGCATCCGGAAAACCACCCGGGCCTGGTCCGATTTCAGCTCCCAGGTGGAAAAACTCATGCTGATGTGGTGGGCAAAGACCGAAAGCGGCACGGCCCAAAGAAGCACGGAGAAAATCAGGATGCGGCGACAACTTGATCTCAATCTTTCTCCTCAACCCGGTATTTTTTCTTCAGCCGGGTGATTTCCTCCTGATACATCTTCTCCCGCAGTTCCCGCCGGCAATCTTCGGTGACCCGGGTCTTGACCTCCTCGAACTCATAGGGCCGCACCGCCTCCTCGTCCAGCACCTTCAAATAGTGCCAGCCCAGGCTGGAGCGGATCGCCTCGCTCCACTTGCCCCGGGGCAACTCGAACACCTGCTTCGCCAGCGTCGGACCGTAAGCCTTGCGAAGATCATCCTCGCTCACCCACTTCGGCTCGCCCCAGCGGCTTTGGTCGCGGAACAACTCCTCCAAACGGCCGCGGGCCTCAACCTCATCCACCAGGTTGGTAATCGGCACAAACAGGTGGAGGTAAAACCTCCGGGGCTGGGTGCGAAAGCGGTCGCGGCGCTCGCTAAAATACCGCGCCACCGCTTCCGGCGTGACCATTGCGTCGGCCTTCTCATAGAGCGCCATCACCTGGATCTCGACCAGGCGGTTCCGCACAATGTAATCGTCTGCGGCCAGGCCCTGGGAAAAGGCCTCGGCCACGAACAGCGCCTGCGCCTCAGCGCCCTCCCGCATCTCCTCCTTGACCTGGTCGAGTTGATCGCGGAGCGCCGGGGTCTCGGCCACCGCGGCGTCCACCGCGTCCTGCACCTGGCGGCGGGAGTAACCGACTTCCAGCGCCTCGGCAGACTCGGGCAGCTTCGCCGACGGGTCCCAGACCAGCGCGGCCCCCAGCACCGCGGCGCCGATTAAACCCAGCCAGGGAGCCAGGCCGGACCAGACCCTGGGACGAGTCATTCCTTGACGATGTAGATGGGCGACGTCCAGGCCCGTTCCTCGCAATAGGTTTCAAAATCGCCGGCGTCGGAAAAGCAGGCGTCGCCGAGCTCGGCGCGGGAGATCGGGGAAGCCTTGCCCTGGGGGTTGGCTTTCTTGGCCACTTCATCGGGTTTGGGGATCCGGTTGTCGCAGCTCTGCCCGCGAGTCAGCCGCGCCGTGGGCCGGCAGTTGTAGCCCGGGGTCGGCTCCTGGATCACCCGGAAATAGTAAGCCACCGAGCGGCCCGGCGCTTCCCTCTCAAACTCCGGGTCGGTCCAGGTCCACTCCACCTGCCCCTGGTGGAACTCGATTGTGGCGTAGGGGTCCAGGATCAGGCCGTCCGGATTTTCCGGCGACCACTTCAGGTCCGCCATCTGGGCCTCGGTGATGGTCAAAGGCTGGCGCACCTTGACCACCTCGATCCGGGCAATGGGCGTGCGCCGGTCTTGCGGGTTGTAGCACTGGCTAAAGCAGAGTTTCTCAAACTCGCGCCGCGACAGGGCCGCCTGGATCTCCGGCTGCTGGTCATACCGGCAGGTGCCGTCTTCCACAAACGCGCCCTGGGCCTTGAGATAAAAGGTCGGATTCATCGAAGAAGTAGTTACGTCACCCATCTCCACCAGCTCTTCCCGGCCCAGCCGCTGGATCCGGGCGCGCAGCCACAGCTCGATCCGGCCGCCCGAGGTGCCATACACGTGCCGGTCCTGGAGCGCCTGCCACAGGGCGTCCCGGGTCCGGTGGGGCGCCGCGACGGCCACCAGGCCGCCGGGGTTCAGGTAGTTGGCGATCCGCTCGTAGCCCCACATTTGCACCGAGGCGTCCATCCCGGCCACGCCCAGGTTGGTCTTCTGGGCCAGGTTGTAGAGGAGGGCGCCGCCGTGGGCCATGATCAGCTCGGCGCTGAGCTTATCCTCCATCACCGAGGCCGGCCGCGCCGCATGGGTGTCGGTGGAGTTGAGGAAGCCGAAGCGGTAATAGGTGGGCTTGCCTTGCTCGTCAAAGTAGGCGGAGGCCAGCGCCTTTTGCACCGAGCCCAGGGGGTTGTAGTTGAAGGCCGGCTGGTAACAGTCGCGGCACTGACCGCAGACTCCCCAGTCCCAGTAATTCAGCTTGGCGGGGTCGTTTCGGAACTGGGGCTTGAGCTGATCCCGGTCCTTGCGCGACACGCCCTGGGGGAACGGAGCCGCGGCCTCCCGGGCCAGCGCGATCTGCTGCTGACAGAAATCCGAGTTGGGGTCATCACAGCGTTCCTTCACGATCTCGCCGGCGCGCCAGCAGCAGGGCTCGTAGCTGGCGGTTGGCTCGGAGCAGACTTTCTCGCAGGTCCCCGGCTCCTTGCACTCTCCGGCCGGGAATTCTTTCCCCTCCCGGAAATACCGGTAGTCGGACGGGAAGGCGCGGTATTCCTCGGAGTTGCCGTGCTTGGAAAAGACCTCGATCAGGCGCTGCAGCTCCGGGTTGTGCTGCTCCGGGTTGAGCTGGATATCCCAATCGGTGTGCATGGTGAAATTGCCCCAGGCGTTGCCGTGGGGGATGACCGTGGCCGCGCAGCCGGTCCCGGCCTGGGTGCAATACTTTTGCAAAAGCGCGTAGAGCTTGGCCGGCGTCTCGGCCAGGAAGGTGAGGTCTTTGAAATCGCCGAAGTCCTGCGGCCGCAAGCCGGCGAAACCCCGGTAACAGCGGATGGGGCTGGGCGGCAGCTTGTCCAGGGTGTCGTATTTCAGGATCACGTTCTTGTGGCCCCAGGGCGCTTGCTGGGTCCATTCCCAGCCGGTGAAGGCCACGATCCTGGGGTCGCCGTCCGACGCCGGGTGCGCCTGCGCCTGGGCGTTCCGGCTCTGGGCCGCCCGCGTGGCTTCCGGCCAGTAGTCGTTGCGGGTCAGCACCTCGGCATGGTCGGTCACCGAGTAAAAGTCCAACTTGGCGCAATGCTCGGCATACACGCCGGCCTCTTCGGCATAGGCTCCGGGCGGCAAGAGCATGATCCAGGCGTCAAGCGAAAAGTTGGTATGAACGTGCAGGTCGCCCCAGTAAATGTTGGGCAGCGGTTCCTCCCAGGGCTCCGCCGCCGACAGCGGGCAGGTGAACAACAAAACCGCGCCTAACCCCGCCGCGGCCAACGCCTTAATTCTTTTTCTTGCCACTGCTCCCTCCTTTTTTCTTTAACTCCGCCCGCTTCTTCGCCCAGCCGGGCTTGTGCTTCTCCGGCGCCCGGGTGATCGCCAACGCTCCCGGCGGCACGTTCCGGGTGATGGTGGAACCCGAGCCGATATAAGCCCCCTTGCCCACCTTCACCGGCGCGATGAACTGGGTGTCGCTCCCCACAAAGACGTCATCTTCAATCACCGTCACCGACTTCTTCACCCCGTCGTAATTGCAAGTGATGGTCCCGCACCCGATGTTCACGTTCTTCCCCACCCGGGCGTCGCCCAGGTAGGTGAGGTGCGCGGCCTTGGTGTCGTCGCCGACCCTGGCGTTCTTCAACTCGACAAAGTTCCCGATCCGGACCCGCTTGCCCACCATTGAGCCGGGCCGCAGGCGCGCCATCGGGCCGATGGTGGTGTCGTCTCCAACCGTGCTCGATTCCAGGACCGAGCCGGCCCGCACTTCCACCCGGTTCCCCAGGTCCGAATCATCCAGGCGCGACCCGGCCTCAATCACGCAAGCCCTGCCGATCCGGCTTTTGCCCAAAAGCCGCGCGCCGGACTCGATCACCGTGTCCGGCCCGATCTTGACCCCGGGCGCGATCCAGGTCCGCTCCGGATCTTCCAGGGTCACCCCGCTCTCCATCAGCGCCGCGTTCACCCGGGCCCGGAGCACGGCCTCGGCCTGGCCGAGCTGGGAGCGGGAGTTGATCCCGAAGGTTTCGCGCGGGTCATGCGCTTCCAGGGTGGCGATGAGGACTCCCTCGGCCACGGCCAGGCCCACCAGGTCGGTCAAATAATATTCCTTCTGCCGGTTGTCCTTCTTGAGCTGGGGCAGCATGCGGAACAGGAACCCGGCCTCGCAAAGGTAGATGCCGGGGTTGGCCTCGGTGATGCCGCGCTGGCCCGGGGTGCAGTCGGCTTCCTCCACGATGCCGAGCACCTCCCCGGAGGAGTCGCGCAAAATCCGGCCGTAGCCCCGGGGCTCGGCCAGCCGCGCCGTGATCAGCGAGAGCTTGGCCCGCTTCTTATGATGGGCGGCCCTGAGCCGCTTGATGGTGGCCGGGGTGAGCAAGGGCACGTCGCCGTAAAGGATCAATACTTCTCCGGAGAAGCCCTTGAGCGCGGGCGCCGCGGCCAGGGTGGCGTGGCCGGTGCCGAGTTGCTTTTTCTGGAGGGCGAAGCGGATCCTGGGGTTACGGCGACGGAGGAGATGCGCCTTGACCTGTTCGGCCTGCACTCCCACGACCACCACCACCCGCTCGGCGCCCAGGGAGAGCGCCAAATCCACCGGGTAGTCCACCAGGGGCCGGCCCAGGATCTCATGGAGCACCTTGGGCCGCTCCGACTTCATCCGCTTGCCTTCACCCGCGGCCAGGATTACGACGGCTAATTTGGACATGCTTCTTCTCCCTTAGGAGTTGTGGACGGCATTATATAAGGTTCAATGAAGTGATGCAACCTGGGCCTGCGACAAAAAAGTTGTAGAAGCAGGCCCCCGTTCGGCCTGAGCTCACGGCCGAAGGCTGTGCCTGCCCGATTTCGGGCAATCCCGCGCCGCGCGGGAGGGTTGCCCCTACGATCATCACCGTTGCCCCCCTTTTATGGTGCATGCCAAAATTGAATTATTTTTTTGACTTCGGTATCAAAGATTGGATAGAGTAAGCCCAAGCCGAGATTGGCCCCCGCCCGGACGCGGGGCAGGCAGTGGACAGGAGGATTGCCTGGGCGTGATCATTCTTGGAAGATCTCACGCCAAGCCGCTAAGCCGCAAAGGTTTACCGTTCTGCACCCTTGGCGTCTTGAGTTTCTTGGCATCCATAAAGCCCTGGGTGTTGCCAATCATGACCTTCCGCACCGCCAGGCTTCCGACCACGGTCAAAAAACTTAGTGCCTTTGCGCCTTTGCGTGAAAATCTTCCTTTCCGAGGGACTGACTTTCCTGTCCGCCAACCTTCGTGCCCCTTCGTGTCCTTCGTGGATCAATCCTAATTTTTTTCTTGACTTTGGCTTCCTAATATGCCTATTATTTTGCTATTCCGAGCTTGGCTCGATTTGCGGATCCGGGCCGCCTTGCAGGGCCGATTATGGGAGGGACAACCTCCGAATAAGGGGAATTAGGTACTTTGGGAGCTGCCCACCGCGATTTCAATGCCGGTCTCCTTTTCGATACAGAGAGTCGGGTAAGGGTGGACGTTTTAGATGATTTCATGGATCAAACAGAGTTCTTGTTAGAGGAAAGGTTAGATGTGCCTGCCACCTCTTTGGCTGGAGCAATCTTAGAAGATACATTGAGAATAATTTGTGACCGACACAGCATCAGCTACCCTGATAAAACTAAGATAGACGCTCTTAATCGTTCTCTTGCAAGTGCGAAGGTATACGATAAACTAGTTCAAAAGCAGATTACAAGTTATGCAGATATGCGTAACAACGCTGATCACGGCCACTTTGATAAAATTCGTCATCAAGATGTAGAAGATTTTTTAAAATGGCTAAAGCGCTTTGTTATAGATCACCTCTCTAGGTAGTTGACAGTTGATGGAATGCGGTTGGCGGTTTAGGATAGATAGCCAATGAATTAG
>MGQK01000024.1:27614-27856 GCA_001797815.1 Deltaproteobacteria bacterium RBG_13_61_14
CCATAAACGCAAGGGAGGACTTATCATGAAAAGGATGCTTTCAAGTTTGTTTTTTGCAGCATTTTCCTTGGCGCTAACGGGCTGGGACATGGCTCCTGTGCCCAAGAGCGATTTGGAAAAAGTAATAGAAGAGAATTTCATTGATAAAATTGAAGGTGCCTTATCTTATAAGGTTCAAGTGGATAAATTCCCCGGTTTATTAATAGTAGAGGCTGAAATCTGCAACCAATCCCAGGAAATTG
>MGQK01000024.1:27930-28177 GCA_001797815.1 Deltaproteobacteria bacterium RBG_13_61_14
CTAGTAAACTATCAAGGAGTGGTAGATTATGAAAGGCTGAGTTTCCAGAATGTTCGGCAATACACGAATAGTAACATTACCTATTCTGGCACTGCGGAAACCACCTATTTTGGCAATACCGCACATACCCGCGTAAGGATTGGCCCAGATCCCTATGCCCAATTGGGCAACGCCATCGGTCTGGCGATTGCGGAATCACAATCCAGGCGGAGGATAGCCCAGGCTCAACAAGAAGCCCAGGATATTA
>MGQK01000025.1:0-8059 GCA_001797815.1 Deltaproteobacteria bacterium RBG_13_61_14
ACTTCGCAGGCGGTGAGACCCAGCAGCTGACATGGATTGCCGAACCCCCCGGCTGATGCGGCGCCACCCGACGCAGTCGGGTCCAGCGGGAAGTCGCTTACAGCGTTCCACAACGCCTCGATCCCCTGCCCCGCGGCCCAACTTCCGGCCATCGTACCCATGGCAAGCGGAGCCATCTTCTTCGCCATCTCCCAGGCATCCTGCATGCAGCCCGGGAGAAGGGCACAGCTTATGACTGGTACCGCGACACTAGAGAAGAGGCCAACTGCAAAGCAATTGGCAGCGAGAGGGCCGTATGCCAGCCCAGCCGCTCCTCCCGACATCGCTATTGCGACTGCTGGCGCCGTTGCGCAGTATGTTGCGATGGCCCCCACTATTTCGGGATACGCCAAGACGTAGGCGGTGATCGCGGCTTCGTAGGTGTAGTGGCCGCTGGGGTCGACCCAGGTGGTGGGGTTATTCGCCACGTAGGCGTAGGGGTTGTACCCCTGCGTGCCGGGCGCGTTCGGCTGCACGCTGTCCGCCGACAGGAAGCGCCCCAGGCCGGGGCTCAGGTAGCGGGCGCGCAGGTAGGTGAAGCCGCTCTCGGCGTCGTACTGCTCGCCCGTGAAGCCGAAGAGGCCGCTCGCCCCGCTGCTCGAGCGCACCTCGCCGAAGACGTCGTAGTCCGCTGTGCCCGTGAGGTCGCCGTAGGCGTCGGTCAGCCCGCGCACGGAGCCCAGGGCGTCGCCCAGCGGGTACGTTGTCCCGGAGCCATCGATCGCGGCCAGCGCGCCGCCGGCCTGGAGATAGGCGCTGCTCCCGTCGTCGACGAGCAGGGGCAGGCCGGCCTCGCGGTCCCACAGATAGGGGGTGGTAACGCCGCCCACCGTCTTCGCGACCCGTACGCCGTCCCCGTCGTAGGTGTAGGAGAGCGAGCCGTCGGAGGTGAGCTCGTCGGCGTCGTCGTACGTGTACTCCGTGACCTCTCCGTCATCCCTGGTCAGGCGGTTGCCGTTGGCGTCGTAGGTGTAGGAGACGCTGTCTTCGTCGGCGTACGTCACGTCGGTGAGTCGGTTCAGGGTGTCGAGGGTGTAGCTCTCCGTGCCCGCTCCGTAGGTGACCGCCGTGCGGTTCCCGGCGTCGTCGAGCGCGTAGTCGAACGATTGCAGCCCGCCGCCGTTGCCCTCGTGGACGATGTAGGCGAGGCGGCCCGCGCCGTCGTAGGTGAGGGACGTGTCGACATCGTTCGGGCGCAGGATGCCGGTGCGCCTGCCGTCCACGTCGTAGGTGAAGCTGACGGCGCCGCTCAGCCAGTCCGTGATCGACCCGAGGCGGCCGGCGTTGTCGTAGGCGTAGGTCGCGGTGCGGCTGCCCGGCAGGGTCATGGTCAGCCGGTCGCCGGCGCCGTTGTAGGTGTAGGACACTGTCCCCTGCGGCGACGCCACGGATGTGACCCGGGAGGCGGCGTCGTAGCCCCAGGTGGTGGTGCCTGTCGCGTCCGTCATCGTCGTGCGCCGGCCGATGTCGTCGTAGGCGGAGGCGACACTGCCGCCCGGGTAGCTGATGCCGGTGAGCTGGTCGAGCGCGTCGTAGGTGTAGTCGACGACCACGCTGCGGGCGTCGGTGGTGCTCGTCAGCCGACCGACATCGTCATAGGTGTTGGAGCGGACGCGGCTCAGCGGATCGGTCTCTGTCAGGAGGTTGCCCAGGAGGTCGTAGGTGTGGGTAGTCGTCTCGCCCCTGGCGTTGGTGCGCGATGTCTGCTGGCCCGCGTCGTCGTAGCCGAGGCTGACAACGCCGTCGAGGGCGTCCGTCATGGAGGTGAGGCGACCAGCGTCGTCGTAGGCGTACTCGGTGACGTTGCCGTTGGGGTCCGTCGTCGAGATGCGGCGGCGGGCATCGTCGTAGCCGTAGGTCGTGATGTTCGACAGCGCATCGCTGACGGAGGTGGTGAGCCCTCGCGGATCGTAGGTATAGGTCGTCGCGCTGCCCGACGGCCGCGTGACCTGCGTGAGGCGGCCGGCGGCGTCATACGTGCGGCTCGTGGTGTTGCCTGCGGGGTTGGTCACGGACACGAGACGGTTCGCCGCATCGTATCCGTAGGTGGTAGTCCTGCCGGCGGCGTCGGTGGCGCCCGTCCGGTTGCCGGCGTCGTCGTAGGTGAAGCTGCGAACGTCGTCCAGAGGATCCGTGATGGAGGTCAACCGGCCGGCGTCGTCGTAGGCGTAGGCGGTTGTCTGCTCAAGAGCGTCCACGACTGAGGTCATTCGGCTGGCCGCGTCGTAGTTGTATTCGGTCTCATTCCCCAGGGCGTCCGTGACGCTGGCTCGCCGGTTGAGGGCGTCGTAGATGTAGGTGGCGGTGTGGAGGAGTGGGTCGCTCTCAGAGACAAGGTTGCCGCTGGCGTCGTAGGTGTAGATGTAGACGCCGCCGTTGGGCAGGGTCGTGCTTGCCAGCCGGCCGGCGTCGTCGTAGGTGTAGGATGTCACGCGGCCGAGTGGATCGCTCTCCGTGATGAGAAGCCCCGTGCTGTCGTAGGTGTAGGTGGTGACGCCTCCTTCCGGATCGGTGACAGAAACGAGGCGGTTGTTTTCGTCGTACCCATACGTGGTGACGTTCCCCAAGGGGTCGGTCTTAGAGGTCATATTGCGGTTGGCATCGTAGGTGTAGGTCGTCTCTTTGCTGGCGGCGTCGATCTTGGTCTCAGGCAGCCCGCGGTCGTCGTAGTCCCACATGGTCTCGTTGCCCAGCGGGTCCTCGACTAAGAGAAGATGCCCCGCGAGGTCGTACAGATACGACGTCTCCTCCTGCATCGCGTTGGTGACTCCGATCAGGCGGCCCAGGAAGTCGTATGTATAAGTTGTCGTGTGGCCGAGGGGGTCGGTCTCCGAGGTCTTGCGGCCGGCGGCATCGTAGCTCCACTGCCAGACGTTCCCAAGGGCATCCGTTCGGCTGATCCTGTTGCCTTGGGCATCATAGGCGTAGGTCTCGGTTTCGCCCAGGGGGTTGGTCGTTGAGATCAGCTTGCCGTCATCGTCGTACGTGTAGGTGGTGACGTTGCTCAGAGGATCGGTAGTGCTGGTGAGGTTGCCCTGATCGTCGTAGGTCAGGGTAGTCACATGGCCCCTCGCGTCGGTGATGGTGGTCGGCAGGTGCTGCGGATTGTACGTGATGGAGATGGGGTTCCCAAGAGGATCGGTCGAGCTAGTGAGATCGCCGCTGCTGTTGTAGCCGAACTGCCATTCGTTGAACAGAGGGTCGATGACCTTCTGGAGGTTCCCAACGTCGTCATAGATGTAGGTAACAACGTGGCCCAGAGGATCCACCTTGTTGGTTGTGCGGTGGGCCACGTCATAGTAGTACGTCGCAACGTTGTTCTCGGGGTCGGTGACCTGGGTCACGCCTTTTTCGGGGGTGTCGTAGCTGATCGAGATCGTGTTGTCGAGAGCGTCCGTCTGCTCAACGACACGGTTGACGGCGTCGAAGGTGTTGGTGAAAAGCGTCTTCTCGTCCTGGTCGACGACGCTGACCAGGCGGTGCCTGCTATAGGAGTACGTGCGGACGCCGCCTTCGGGATCGGTGACAGAGATGAGGTCGCCGTTACCATCGTAGCTGTACGAGACCACAGCGCCGCCGGAGGCGGTGACTGAGGCCAGACGGCTACTCCCATCGTATGCGAACGCGAGGGTTCGTCCGTCAGGATCTGTGGCCAATGTCAGTAGGCCGTTGCCATCATAGCTCAGAGTGATGGCGTTGCTGTCGAGGTCCTGGATTGAAGTGAGCTTACCCGAGGAATTGAAGTCATAGTCCAGGTTCTCCTTGGTCGTGAGGGTGTAGGTATTATCTACATTCTTGACCAGCTCGTCGTGGACGCGCGCATCGGCTGCTTCGAAAATGCCCTCCAGCGAGTCCCAGATGAAGAACTCCTCGCCCCCAGATCCGAAGAGCACGCCAACATCGCCGCCGTCAGCGAATTCAAGCCGGGTGTCGAAGGTATGGGCCCAACGATAGCCGAGAGGGCCATGACGATCCGAATGCCCGTTGTAGTAGCGGGTGAGCGCCAGAGGCATTCGCCCCTCAAGGGTGAGGTCCTGGTCCGTAAAGCCGAAGCTCCCCGTCGAGGTGTCGACGCTCAGCCCAACCTTCTGCGAGAAGGGCTCGCGGAGATGCTGCCGGGCGATGTTGTCGGCGATACTGTATACCTTGCCGCCACCGACAAGCCTGACCCGGAAGTAACCCTTTTCGCCCATGAACTCGGCGAGCCAGAAATAGCTGGTCTTGTAGCCGGTCGGGGTGCTGGCTGCGTCCGAGTGAACAACCCAACTACCGCCTGAGCTGTTGTACCACGACACCTGAATGCTGTTGCTCGTTGAGTACCCGATTTCGTAGGAGATGGCGTAGTACTTCTGGTCGGAACTGCTTGACCGATCGATGATGCCCGGCGAGATGTCGACCGACCGCAGAAAGAGGATGCCGCCGCTCGTAAACGGCGTCACGTAAGTCCCGTTCGAGTCTTCACCGACGGCGACGGCGTCGTTTGTCGTGAGCTGCCAGCCGGGGACAGTGATCTCGCCCAGGCCAGCATTGTCGAAGAGCAGCCAGCCGTAATACCGGCGGAGACGCAGCTTGACGGTCTCGCCCGCATACTGGCTGATGCCCACCTTTATGGTTTTCCATTGAGTCTGATCGCCTGGGATGGTGCCGCCTCCCAGGTCGATGACCTCACTGAAATCCGGCCCCCTCAACAGCTCCAGGTAGAACAAGCTCGACGCGCTGTCACCCTTGTAGGTTACACCGAGCTGTTGTACGTCATCAGCGAGAGTGAAGGCGGAGGAGGTGAGCTGTCCGTTGGTTCGGACGTAGTTGCCGCTGGGGCCCTCAGGAAGTAAGGAAGTATCTTTGGTTACATCCCATTGGGGTACATCGACCGATTGGATGCCCACATCGTCCACACCAATCCCGTAGAGCACCTCTTCGGTCTTGATCTTGATCTGCTGCCCCTGCCATGAAGAGACGTTGAAGCGAATAGTCTGCCATCCGTAGGCCGCCGAGCCCAGGGCAACCTGGGTCACCGTCTCGAAACCGGCCCCGGAGAGAACTGACACCTTGTACTGGCTGCCCCCCGAAGACTTCAAGCCGTTGATGCCGACGGTCGCAAACTGAGCGGTAGCGTCCACCTCGAAGGCATCCGACGTAATCGACGCGTTGGAGGAGAGCTTTCCATACGTGTTGCCGCCCGCCTCCGTTGCCCGTTGCACATCGCCCGTCAGTGTGAAGTCCAGAAATTGGATCTGAGCAGCGACATCGTCGATGCCCACATCACCGAAATAGCGATAGAACTTGAGCTTTATCGACTGTCCCAGGTATGGGGAAGCGTCGATCGCTTTGCTGGCCCAGTAGCCACACTTAAAGCAATAGAAGTCGGCGAGAAGGGTAGACGTGCCGTAGTCGGGGCCGGTCAGCGCATAGACTTTCACCCAACTGTAGCTCGTCGTGGAGAGGTATCCTACATCGAACACGAATGATTGAGCCGTGCTGTCCACGGTGAACGGGCTTGATATGATCGTTCCGCCCGATCCGAGCTTGGCATAGTAGCCATGGCTGCCATCGGACTGGATGGACGTCGTGCCTGAAGTAGTCCAGCCGGTGAAGCTCCCTGCTTCAAAGTCATGGTTCGTCGGCGGTGTTCCCGCATCCTGGGCAGGCGCCTCAAGGTCGTGATTGGTCGGCGGGTCCCCGACAGTGTAGCCTGCTGCCTCGAACTCATAGTTGGCCGGCGGCGTCCCTACAAGCTGAACATCGGCGTCGAAAGTGTGGTTCAAGGGATAAGCCGACTCAGCGCCGGAAGGGAGAGGATCGGCGCGACCAACCACGCCCGGCTGCAGTAGAAGGACGAGACTGATCGCGAGCAACAGGCCCGATTTTACAATCAGCTTCTTCATGGCAAAGCCTCCTTGCGCTTGTGCTGAGCTATCTTGCGGAGGACACCAGGTCCTTTCTACTTCGCGACAGCAGGTACGCCGAGACGTCTGTCCGCAAGGGTTCACAACTGGCTAGAGGACGGCAAACGAAGTCTACACCCAGAAACTGCGAGAGAACAGGCCATCGAAATTCAGACGAATGTGAACACAATCGTAGGGAATGTAGATGATTGGCGCTGTACTGTCAAGCCCCTAATCGCAGGTTTTTAGGCCTTTCGAGCTTGGTTCACATAATGTGACGATGTCTAGGACGTTCCCGCCAAACTGCTCGGCTTTGTGGGCTGTAGCAGGCCACGCCTGTGCTGCAGCGCCCCGGGCCCATGAGACCGGTGTCCATGACAAGAGCCGAGGCCGCACACTATGGGAAGATGGTGCGGGATAGCATAGAGCATCCCCCTGGCCCTGCCACAGATAGCGGCTCCGCACCGGCGGTAAGTGGGTACCGCCCGGATGCTTTGTTACCCGGGCGGTACCCTTGCTGTCTACTTTGGCTGCCTGTGGGGCAACCGGCTAGTCTCAGTACAACCTCCTATCTTAGGGCAGCGAACGCTGCAGGTCCGTGCTGAAGGGCAGGCAGTTCGCCGGTGTACCTGTGCTGCCCTTGACGTCGCCGGAGTTGAGAACAGCGAGTGAAGAGTCTAAGGCGTTCAGCACGCCGTCCTTGTTGATGTCGAATACGGCGTCGCTAACTGGATCCGGAGGCGTGGAACCCGACCCTAACGTGGCGAGGCGCTTGTCTATCGCGCCTGCGTCAAGAGCGTTGCACATGCGGTCGCCGTTGATGTCAGTGATCTCGCACCAGTCCTCGCAGCTGTCGCCATCCGTGTCAGAGACGGTAGGGGCGGTGTTGTACTTAATCTCCACAAGGTCCTCTATCTCCGCGCAGGGAGGGTGCGCGCAGAGATTCCTGAATTTGCTGCTGCCATTGTCCGCGTCCCTGTCACCCGAGGGCGGTGGGAACGTGTATGGGCAGTCGATCCCGTCGTCGTCCGGGTCCATCTCCGTGGGGTAGCCGGGGTTGTATCCCTCATAGCCAGGATACAGTGTCGGGTCTGGCAGGTTGATGTGGCAGGCCCGGAAGAAGCGCTGGTTTGTAGCGTTGAGACTCGTGACCCTGCTCAATGGGTCGAGCGGGTCCCTGCCCACGACGTACTCCACGCCGTCTGGGCCGCGGTCGCCGTCCGTGTCTCTGACGTACAGGTCGGTGCCCAGGGACACCGTCTCCGACGCGTCGTAGGCCCGGTCGCTGTCGTCGTCGATGTCGCAGGCGTCTCCCCACGTGTCAGCGCTGGGGTTGGACCGCACGCCGCCGGAGATGTACGGACCGTTGGACTCCGGGCGGCCGTCGAAGTTCGCCTGGTCGGGGTTGTAGACGTAGGGACAGTTGTCGTCGCTGTTCGCCGCCTCACCGGCCTCGTTCAGGTATACGGAGCCGAGACCGATCTCGTCGACGTCTTTGTAGCCGTCGCCGTCGCTGTCGGTGGTCTTACAACCGGGGTCGCCGGGGCCTATAAGGTCTATCCTGCCGTCGCCGTCGTTGTCGATGCCGTCGCCGCAGGCCCAGTCAGGAAACGTGCCAGAGTTTTGGTTGAGGCGGGACTCCGGCTTCAGGCCAATCTGGTAGGGGTTGGAGTCGAGGCTACGCTCGTCGACGTCGGCGATCGTGTCAAAGTCGGTGTCTTTGTTGCCGGGGTCGCAGCCCGGGTCAGCGTCGTCGGTGAAGCTGTCGGTGTCGTTGTCGAGGCCGTCGGCGCAGTTGCCGGCCAACTTGGACTCCGGCGTGCTGTTCCCGGCGCCGCCGAGCGGTGTGGCCGCGTAGTCGTCGTCGGGCACGTCTAGCAGGCCGTCGCCGTCGCTGTCCGGGTCCACCGGGTTGGTGAGCTGCATCATCTCCCCCCAGTCGCTGTCGCCGTCGCTGTCGCTGTCCTCCAGCATAGGGTTGGAGCCCCAGGCCTTCTCGATGCCGTCCTTCAAGCCGTCGCAGTCCTCGTCGTTGTGGACGTTGTGGTTGTAGACGGCGCCCATGCTGTCGGGCTCGACGTCCTCGCAGAGGTCCACGCCCGGTTCGATGCAGCCGGGGTCCTCGCCGTCCATCA
>MGQK01000025.1:8086-11666 GCA_001797815.1 Deltaproteobacteria bacterium RBG_13_61_14
GTCCGGGATCGAAGTAAGTGTCGTTGTCCACCCCGTCGTTGCAGGTGGTGGGGGCAGCCAGGTGCTCCGGCGTGCTCCTGGCGTCGCTGGGGTCGGAGCCAGCCGCCATCTCGAACCAGTCGACCCAGCCGTCGCCGTCGAAGTCGTTAGCCCAGGGAGCGATACACTCGTCTTCGGGGGGAAGGGGGAGAGGGCACAGGCCCGTGTCACACTGGCCGTCGAGGTCGTTGTCCTTGCCGTCGGTGCAGGTGTCGTGGAGCACGGGGCTCAGGGTTGCCTCAGGTGTGCTGTTTGGGTCTGTGTCGTCTGACCCGAGGATATCCTCAACGGCGTCGGAAACGTCGTCGCCGTCGCGGTCAAGGCTGTCTTTCTCGTCGACCGGGTGGCTGGGCTGGGTGAGGCTTTCGTCCCCCAGGCAGTCCTGGTCGTCGTCCAGACCGTACGGCCTGTCGGGGTCGAGCTGCGACTCCCAGGCTTCGATCGCGGGTGGGTTGCCGGGTTCATCGCTGAAAGTGTCGCCGTTCGGGTTGGGCGCGCCGTCGCCGTCGACCCAGAAGCACTGCAAGTCGACCGTCCGCTCGCTGAAGCGGGTATCGGAGCGAAGCGAGGTGTCAGATGGGTCGCCCGGGTCGAATGGCTTGCGGATCTCCGGCACCAGGCCGGGATCGAGAGCCGTCCAGTGAGGCACAAGGCCGGTGCCATCGTCGATGCCGTCGATGGCGATCTCCCAATACATGGGGTCCGGCCAGCACCAGACCTTGATCACGTTCCAGAGGGCGTTGTCCGCTGGCTTCGCCTCGGCAAAAGGCGGTAGCGGCATGTCAATCGCCTTCACCGCCACCGGGAAGATGCCGGGCTCAATGCACGTGATATTCAGGTTCCTGATCACGTCGAACTGGCCGCCGTCTGGCACGCCGGGCGGCTCATCCAGTACGAACTCAAGCCCGCCGGGTATGACGGTGTCGACGGGTTCGGGCAGGAACTCGGCGATGATGCCGGGCGGCGCCTCAGCCACGAACGTCTCCAGGCCCGGTACCCAGTACGGGGACATGTTTATCTTGGTCTCGTCGACCATGACGGTGGCCGTCTGGCCGAGCAAGAGCTGGACGTGCTCGCCTGTCTGGGGCAGGGGCAGGTTAAGGTTGGGAGCCGGCGGGTTGAGGGCCACCAGCTCCTTCCGGAGTTCGATGATCTGCTTGTCGACCTCGATGAACCCAGGATCGTCGCAGATCACCCGCACCACGTGTAGAGCCACGTTGCTGCTGAGGTCGTTGTCCTCTGTCCCCGGCACGGGGTAGGTGAAGTCTTTGAGGGTCACCAGGTAGTCGCCCGGCGCCGTGCAGGTCAGGTTCAGGCCTCCTACGTACTGGAAGGGGATGCTCACGGGCAGATCCTTCTCCGGGAAGCTGATCTCTGCGCCGCCGCCGGAGGCAAGGATTATGGCGGGGCAGCCGTCGTTGACGTAGCCGTAGATACCGTTGACGTCGGCGTCGCCGGCAGGCGGCAGGCCCAACTGATTGTGCGGGTCGACGCCGTTGTCGTCCTCGTGCCCTACGGTAGCCGTATCGAGCGAGTTCTCGTCGATGATGTTGCTGCACTCGGCACCCTTCTCTGCAGTTCCCACTGCGGGGCAGCCGTCGTTCGCGAAACCGTCGGGGGGCCAGTCGTCCGTATTGTTATAACACAGGGGCCCGGTCTCAGACGCCGAGGGGTCCGCCACCCAGTTGGGATCTTGCCAGCGGTACACGGCTACGGCCGTGCTCCACTCTGCCGTAACGCCGGTCGGGGCCTCAACCTCCCAGATGTCGACGAAGTTGCCGGTCTCAGGGCCGTTGTTGAGCACCCGCTTGGTCACCGGGAGCGCTATCCCACCGCCGGCTGCCAACTCTACTCTTCCCTGCGTCCAGAAGCCGTGGATCTGCTTGTCGGCGCACTGCTTGTCGTCTGCGGGGTCGAGCGGGCAGGGCCTGCCGCTGTCGCCCTCGGGCGGCGGGTTGGAGAAGATGCCGTTGATGTGGGAGTTGACGTTGGCTGTGCTGTCCGCGCAGGTCGTCGACGGGGGGGCACTCTGGTCGCCGATGAGCGTGTAGGTCAGAGCCGCCTTCGGCGCCCAGGGTAGGGTGTGGGCCATCAGGTTCACGGCGATTCCGCCGGGGATGGCTACCCTCGTGCCGTCGCTTGTGAAGAACTCGGTGAACATCGCGTGCAGGCGCCACATCGTCGCGTAGGGCGGGCCAGCGGAGAGCAGCCACTCGTCAGGGGGGCCGACGACGGCTGTGGTCCGCTCCGTCCACGGCTCACGCACATAGTTGGGGGGTACGCTGGTCGAGTCCGCCAGCGTGTCTATGTCGGCCGGGCCGGTCGCGTTGCAGAGGAGGTCGTAGTAGGCGAGCAGCCCTCCCGCCGGCGTTCCGTTGGGGATCTCCTTGTCGGGAGGAGAAACCATGCCGCGGCTGTACCAGTAGGCGTTGGGGATGCGGGTGCCAAACGGGACCGTTATCGTGATCTCCTTAATGATAGTAACACTAAGAGCGGTGCTGCTTACTCGTATGTCGGTGTCCGGGTCCCACGGTTGCACCGGCAGGGGCATAGCGGCGCGGGTCACGCTTGGATTCCCCAGCAGTCCAACCAGGGCCAGCGTTATCGCGCCTAGTACCTCCACCAATAACAGAAACCTTCGGTTCATTTTGCTTCCTCCTTGAAGCACTAGCTAGCTGACTGCTTGCATGGCCACCAAACAGCAAGAAGCCAACGAGCACTACGCTGGTCGGCTTCCCTTCCTGCTTACTTGAAGACCCTACTCTGATCCCTTGCGGACAGCCCCGCCACCATCTTGCTGCCGCAGCCGTTTCTCGCTGCCCTGCTCCCCTTCCGGAGATGTGGGAGAGCGAATCGCGCCAGCCTATGTCCTTGCGCAGTGATTATACTCCTCTTGTCAAGACCCGTAGAGTGATAATATTCCACTTTCAGGACCACAAGGAGAGAGCGGCACAGTTGCAGTGTCGTTCCCCCATGGAAATGCTGTCCGGCCGGCCGCCCGATACTCGAACCTGCGGTCTTCCATCCACAAGAGCGTAAGCTCGATGCGCCGCGTATCAGCCTGGTGAATCGCCAACACCGGTCCGGCGGGCACCGACGACCTCCGCTGATCGGCGAGAGCTGCCATGTCGAGCCAACGTAGCCCATACTATGTGTGGATAGTGTGCGCCACCCCGCCGCGACCCTGGCGCCGGCGGCCAAGGGCCGATAGCGAAGATTGCACGCCGGCCTAGGGCCTTCGGTGCGGGCCGTCGGCCGTGACCGAGTATATGACTACACGAGTGAAGAATCAGCATCGACGGGTGACAGCTCTGTGAAGTCGGACAAGGGGCTTCGAACCGTCGATGGGTCCATGGCGAGAATACTGAATGAGGTAAGTTGACCGCCATGAGGACGCCCCCAAAATGCCCGACTGGTCGGCCCACTCATCGAGAGAGCATATCTTGACATAACGACGAAATGCGTAGGTGCAATAGTCCCGGCGCCGGGGTTCAGACTACTGCTGGAACATGCGGCAAAGAAAGCCAGCCGCTCCGCCTCA
>MGQK01000026.1 GCA_001797815.1 Deltaproteobacteria bacterium RBG_13_61_14
GGTGTGATAGTTTGCAGAAGAAATCGTGAAAGTTAATCTATCAGACGTGCAAATTCATGTCAACCCGGATTGACAAGTTATGCTTTCGCTTTTTACTCTCGCATTCAATCGACTTCATGGATGATTCGAGCAGCGGTCTTCGCTGCCCACAATAGATCGCGAACGCTGCTTTCTCTCCGGGAGGTACGTGTGCACGCGAAGCTGAAGGCGATCGTCTTCGATTATGGCCAGGTGTTGAGCTATCCCGAGGATCCCGGCAGGTACGACAAAATGGCTGCGATCTCTGGAGTCGATCGTCGACAGATGTGTCGAATGTACCATGCTCTCAGACCCGCGTACGATCGAGGCGAGTTCAAGGGGACCGAGTACTGGCGGCGTATCGCTGCATTGGTCGGGCGTACTCTCAGCGACGCCCAGGTAAACCAGCTCATCCAGGAAGATACTCGCAACACAACGGAGCTCAATCCGCAGATTCTGAGCTGGGTGGCCCGTCTCGTCGAGACCGGATTCACCGCCGCGATCCTCTCCAACATGACGCATGACGACATGGGGCGGATCGCGCAGCATCGGATCCGCGAGAGCCTCGGATACTTCACGGTTCAGCTGTTTTCCAGTGAAATCGGTCTGGTCAAACCGGAAGAGGCGATCTACCGGCGCTGCCTGGCGGCTCTCGGCGTTTCTCCACGTCAGGTCCTCTTTCTCGACGACAAGCGAGAGAATGTAGCTGCGGCCAGAAAGGTGGGCATGCACGCCGTCCGGTTCCGGTCTTTTGCCGCGAGCGTCCCAATGCTCATTTGCCGGTTCGGGCTACCGCAGCAACCAGATGGTGTTGGTACCGAATGAGGGCCCTTCAGTCCCCGATGGCTTCCAGCAGCTTGATGCTGCGAAGGATCTCATTCTCGATCCCCTTCGTGTCGAGCGCCTGCACCTTGGGGGAGAAGGGTTCGAACGAGATGTTGCCATTGTATCCGAGCCTCATGAGCAGCGCGATCTGATCCCTGGTTCGGATGCGGTCCGCCGCGCTCAGCATCACCCGAAGATCGTCGGTATAGCGGTCGGGTGAGGTCCGGCTCGTCACCCCGGACGCGTGCACGAGGCCGGTCAGGGAAACGTCGTACGTTGCTTCGACGTATTCAGCGGGATCCGCTCCCGTGAAGTGGTGGAAGGTGTCATAGACAATACGGTAACACGCTCCCCGTGATTCACGAATTGCCGCTGTCGCCTCGCCGAGCGACCGCAGCGAGCAGCTCGACATCCCGATGGGCTCGAGATACCCCATGAGCCCGCTTTCCTCGAAGAACGGACGGAACGCTCTCAAAGCGCCGACGGTCTCCCGATGCACCTCGTCACGGCTCCGGCTGTCAGCCTGCGAGTGGGTTGGGCAGAGGATGATCGCCTCACACACCACCGAAGCTGCAACGTCCAATAGCTTGCGCAACTCCTCGATGAGGGCAGGTAGGCGCGCTGCGGAGTTGAAGTTTTGCAGAGCATTGATCGTGATGATCCTGATGCCCAGCGACCGCGCTAGTGAATTGACCTTTTCGGACGAAAGCCCGCCGAGGGTGCCTCCAACGAGATCGTTGCGTAATTCCACCTTCCGGATCTCGAGCCGGCCGGCGAGCTCGAAGAACTCCTCGAGCCCCAGTCTCGGAGATACCGATCTGTTCAGCGCAAAACGATCCCGGGCAATCATAACCCCGTCTTCCTTTCTGACAAAAGCATAATAGATGAAAGCGACCACACCTTGCAATTACCATTTGGTTATTATACGTCATACCCGATACGCAAATTGCTTTTTTAAAATTGGTAATTTTCAAATCAATTTGACAATCTGACGGCTCTATTATAGGATGAGCCCGGTAAAAGCTACGTGCCAAGGAGAAATAACATGCAGACAATACTGATGAAGAGAGGAACGTGATCGCAATTAGGTTCGTGCGAAGGGCAGGAGAGTCCTCTAATGGATGAAAGGAGAGAAGCATGAAGAAGATCGGCATGATGGTTTTCGTCCTCTCGGTATTCGTTTCCTTCGATATTTTCGCCTGGGGAGGGGGCGGCGAAAAGCCGATTACCCTGAACGTGGCCGTTCGAGACTACACGCTGGACAACGAGCCTCCCTGGAAAACGGGAGCCGCTGCATACCAGAAGCTTCACCCGAACGTCAAGATCGTGTTCGAGGGACTCCCGTACGACGATATGAGGAACAAGGTCCTCATCGCGGTCGCTGCCGGAAAGGGACCCGACATCGCCTACGTGGACTGCATCTGGCTCGGGGAGTACGCGAGCAACAAGATCATCATCCCGGTAACGAAGTACATGAATGCCACGCCGGCGCTGAAGAACGACCTGTATTCGCCATTCCTTGCCGGCGCCACCTGGAAAGGCGAGATCTATGGCCCCTGGTCGCACACCGACGTCCGCACCCTCGTCTGGAACAAGGACATGTTCAAGGCGGCCGGACTTGATCCCGAGAAGCCGCCGACGACCTGGAGCCAGCTGCGGGAGTACGCAAAGAAGCTCACTAACCCCTCGAAGGACGTGTGGGGATTCGGGTTCCCTGCGTTCGCCTCCGAAGGATCGCTGGACATGTGGTATCCCTTCGTCTACCAGGGTGGTAAGGGGATCCTATCGGATGACTTCACGAAGGCGATCTTCAACCAGCCGCACGGCGTAGCCGCGATGCAGCTGTACTACGACCTGATGTGGACCGACCATGCGTCGCCGACCGATCTGATCGGCGTGGAGGAGGGCCAGCACACCGACGGCTTCGATGCCGGCAAGTATGCGATGATCATCATGGCCGGCACCAACAAGACCAATGATGCGTACGCGGACCTGACCCGGCAGCAGTTCGAAGCCAGGGTTGGCGCCGCGCCCTACCCGCTCGCCCCCGGCGGCAAGGTTGCAACGGGGTCGGGCGGCTGGATCATCGGGATTACACGGGACGCAAAGAATCCCGATGTCGCCTGGGATTTCATCACAAGCGTGCTGAAGACCGACAACCTCGTGGACTTCGTCGTGGCCGACGGCGACGAGGCCACCTACAAGTCGGTCGTGGCGAGCCCGAAGTACAAGGAGTACCTCCCGCAATATCCGGTGCGCTTCGGGCTGATGGATTCAACGCACTTCAGGCCTCCGGTGCCCGAGTACCTGAAGATCGCGGATGCGCTGCTCAACGCGATGCAGAAAGTGCTTACGCAGAAGGCGAGCGCCCAGGAAGCCCTGAACGAGGCGGCGCTGATTGCCGACTCCCTCCTGGCGCAGCGCAAGTGGTAGACACGCTCTAGGTAGTTCAAACGCCGGAATCCGGGGCCGTCGCCCCGGATTCCGGCCATGCAGCCACGTCGAAGGAATAGTCATGGGAATCGGGCGCAGACCGATGGTGGGCTATCTCTATATCCTCCCGTTGTTGGTGCTCCTGGGCTTGCTGTCCGTGTACCCGGCCCTCAGCGTGCTGTGGATGAGCCTTCAGAGCATCGAGCTCGCCAACCTCGGTGCCGCAGAGTTCGCGGGCCTCAAGAACTACCTGCTCCTGCTGAAGTCGACGAGCCCGACGCTCGGCGAGGCCCTCGGGCTCTCGTTCCTGTTCGTCTTCGTCTCGGTCGTCTTCCACGTCTTCATCGGCTTCTCCCTGGCGAACCTGCTGGCAATCCCCTGGGTGAAGGGAAAGAACGCCTGGCGCAACCTCTACATGATCTCCTGGGTGGCCGCCGGCATAGTCATCGGCTACACGTTCCGCTTCTTCTTCGAACCGCGTGCCGGCGTC
Source organism: Deltaproteobacteria bacterium RBG_13_61_14 (assembly GCA_001797815.1). GTDB lineage: Bacteria > RBG-13-61-14 > RBG-13-61-14 > RBG-13-61-14 > RBG-13-61-14 > RBG-13-61-14. The sequence goes on from MGQK01000026.1 coordinate 3,767, forward strand.
CTGAACTATCTCATGCGGCTGGCGGGGCTGGCTCCGCGGTCCTGGGCCGCCGATCCGAAGCTCGCGATGCCGGCGATCATCATCGTCAACATCTGGCGCGGCGTCCCCTACAGCCTGATCATCGAGACCGCAGGACTGCAAAGCATCAACACTGAGCTCTACGACGCGGCGCGCGTGGACGGTGCGAACGCGTGGCAGATGCTTATGCGCGTCAAGATTCCCATAGTCAAGGATTTCCTGCTGCTGGACATCATCCTCGACACCACGGACACCTTTCAGGTCTTCGAGACGATTCTGGCGATCACCGGGGGCGGACCGCTGCACCAGACTGAGACGCTGGCCCTGTACATGTACAACCAGGCGTTCCGCTACGGCGACGTCGGCAGGGGATCCGCCATCGGGGTGGTGCTGCTCGCCATCAGCATCGTGTTCGCGGTGATCTACATCAGGTTCTTCCGGCCGGGGAAGGAGGAGCTGTGAGGCGCTCCCCGATCCGGCTCCTGCCGGTGAAAACGCTGGTCTACGCGCTGCTTCTCGTGTGGGCGCTCCTCACGATCCTTCCCTTGTATTGGGTTTTCTCGACGGCGTTCAAGTCGCCGGAGGAGGCCCGAGGATATCCCCCGACGCTCATTCCCCACTCCTTCAGCTTCCGGAACCTCGTCCAGGTCTTCGACGATCCGCAGACGCACAAGTCGCTGGGGTTCAAGCCCTACCTGAACAGCCTCATCATCGCGCTCGGCACCGCTCTCCTCACGGCGACGGTGAGCTTCCTGGCCGGTTTTGGATTCGCACGGTACCGCTTCCGGGGCAGGGAGGTGCTCCTTCTTTCGCTCCTGTTCATCAACATGCTTCCGGAAATGGCGAAGATGATCCCGCTCTTCCGCATGTTCATCCTGTACCATCTCTACGACACCTACCTGGGGCTGATACTCCTTCTGGCCGCGGGCTCGGCCCCCTTCTCCACCTGGCTCATGCGAGGATACATCAAGAGCATCCCCCAGGACCTCGAGGATTCAGCGGTCATCGACGGGTGCACCCGGGGGCAGGCGAGCCGCCGCATCACCGCCCCGCTTGCGGCGCCGGGGCTGGCCGCGGTGGCCGTGCTTGCGTTCCGCGCCGCATGGAACGAGTTCTCCGCCGCGCTCATCCTCACGACGTCGGACAGCGTCCGACCCTATACCACGGCCATCTTCAAGTACGTGAAGGAGCACGCGAGCGTCGACTGGCACCTGCTGTCCGCCGCCTCCTTCGTTTCCATCATCCCCATCGTGATCGCCTTCGCGTTTTTCCAGAGGTATTTCGTCGGCGGGCTCACGCGCGGGGCGGTGAAGGACTGATGCACATGGACGTTCTCGTGCTCGGCACCGCGGCGGCGGAGCAGTGGCCGTCGATTTACTGCCGGTGCGACATCTGCTGCCGGGTTCGCCGTGACGGCGGAAGGGACGTGCGGACACGGTCCTCGCTGCGCATCGGAGAGCGGTATCAGATCGACTTCGGCCCTGACGCGAACTGGCAGATGCATCGCAACGGGATCGACCTGTTCGATCTCGAGCATCTGTTCATCACCCATACCCACAGCGATCACTTCCAGTTCGAGGAGATCGTGAGCAAGTCGCACGCGATCAGGGCGAACAGCAAGCCGCTCGCGGTCTACATGAGCGTGCCTGCCGCGGAGTACCTCGAGCGTATCCTGCACACCTTCGACGCGCAGATCGAGGACGAGGAAGATCTCGCGGCATGGCGCCGACGCTTCCCCGTGCGGGCATTGGAGTACTTCCGTTCCTTCGAGATCGGTGAGCTCGGGGTCACGACGATCAAGGGCAGCCACCTGGCGGAGGGGATGGACCAATTCTCGATCAACTACCTGATCCGGCTTCCCGACGGCCGATGCCTGCTCTACGCGGTCGACACCGGCTACTACCAGGAGGAAGCGTGGGAGTACCTGCGGGGGAAGCGGGTGGACATCCTCGTCATGGACTGCACGTTCCCGACGCGCCGCACCGAGCCGCGCTCCTTCGGCCACCACACGCTCGCGAGCTTCCTCGGAACCCTCGAGCGCATGCGTGAGATCGGCTTCATCGACGGGCGCACGAAGGTGTGCGCCACGCATTTCGACATCCACCAGGCTCTGCCGCACGGGGAGATGCAGGCGCTGTTCGACGGAAGTGCCGTGCCGGTGACCGTCGCCTACGACGGGCTCGCGCTCTAGCAGGACCTTTCGACACGTTCTCTCCCGTCGACCCGGGGGATATCGGCGGACCGCCAGCTGATCACGCCCGAGGGACTCTCCCGGATGACCGTGCACGTCGTGGGCATGTCGTTCCTGCCCTCCACGTCGATCGAGACGGTTCCGTCGGTCAGCATGACCGCGTCTGGTATCCGTACGCCCGCCCTGGCACGAACGTACCGGCAGGCATGCTCAAGGGTGACGAGCTGGGGTTGAGAGGAGGCTATTCCTTCGACGACGCCCCGCAGGATCCGCTCCCAGTTCGCCGGCGCGATGTGCTGGAGGTAGTCCGATTCGTGCGTGAAGAGCGTCGCAGGTATCAGGCTGCCGAGTGACCGTCGAAGCTGGAGCACACCGTTGTGGATCGTTCGTTCGACGTCATTGTCCGGCGCCCACTCATACCCGCAGACATCGCGGATCTCCACCAAGCAATTGAACAGCCTCCGGCTGATCGCCGGCATCGTTTCCACCTCGAGCGGATGGGCATAGTACATCGGCATCGAAGTCCGGGCGGGCCCCGTTCCGCTCGAGCGGAACGGTCCTCCCCTGAGCCAGGGTTCGTCATCCGTGTACGGTGCTCCGGGAGCAATGGGGGTGCCGATGAACTCGCACCCCATTTCAAGGAGGTGGGGCAGGGCGTTCCTGCCGATTTCGTAGTAGTGGCCGATCGCCATGGCGGAGATCTCGATCCCATGCTTCCTATGCCACCGGCGGACCCGGTTGACGTTTGCTCGCATGACGGGATCCGGAAAATCAGTACGCTTGTGATGATCGTAGTAGATCCAGCGCTCCGGCTTCGTGGGATCGACCTGACACTCGTTTCCGTTGAAGGCGTGGGGGAACGCGGTTGCTCCACCGCTCCGTGTGTACCTCCTCAGGTTGTCGATTGCCTGGTCGCTCATGTTGTCCAGGAACAAGCCGAGCCACGGCTTCAAGCCGCAGCGGTTGCACGCGCCGACCCAGTGGAATGGATCGCCGCCCAGGCCGCTGCCGCCCGATCCCCAGACATCATCCACCCTCATGGTGACGAAGGGGGGCATGCCCTGCAGAACGCATGGCTTCCTCGACACCCAAACGATTCCCCTCCACACGAGGTCGTCCATGCCGGCGATGGGTCCTCTCACTGCATGCGACATCCACGAGGCGTCATTCCACAGCACGACCTTCCCGCCGCCTACGGCCCCGACCTCGAGGATCGACGCGTCGCCCGTGGAAACGAGAACCGAGCCGTGTCGCAGATGGGCTCCCGCACGGATCTCCACGGGCTCGAGGAGATCGATCCGCTCCCGTGGCTCATGGAGCGCCGTGATGTAATGCGAGTTGTCGACGATCAGGAAATGCCGTGAAGCTACCGAAAGCCGCCGTGCAGGCACGATCACATCTGCGAACACACCCGACCACGTCATGAGGGTAGGGTCGAAGCAGATCAGGCCGGCGCCCTTGACTACCTCCCCCGCGATCAGATGCATGAAGCCGGCGTCTCCGATGCCGGCGAGGAGTGACGCGTGGCCGACGAGGTAGACGCCGTGTCCGACCACCGTGCCGGGATCGGGAGGCGCGCCGATGTCGATCTCAATGTAAGGAAAGCCGAAGTGGTCGAGGTAAGGCTGCACACGCCGGACGTATTCGTTGAAAAACTCGGAGCGGGAGTTCAGGAGCACTCCCATCCGGCGCGATGGTCGGTCGACTCCGGGCCTCATGCGCCGAAGTGCTTCCGCATCTCAACGTGGAATGGGAGGGCGAGGATCTCGGAACAGAGCTCATCCGCCTGCTCAACGCTGCGGGTCCAGGGATCCATGAGGAGCATGTCGACGAGGTATTCCCTCCGTCCGGTCCGGAATGCGGCAAGTTCGAGCTCGACCGGTGCGATGCGATCGCGCGCCAGAAAGGCGAGGACCGGCGCGGGAAGCTTCCGCGTCGCATGCCCGTGGATACCCCTGGCGTTCACGGTCGCGGGCACCTCGACCTCGAAGTCCCGCGGGACCCCTTCGACGAATCCGCCCGAGTTCGGAATGTTCACGATCACGGTCCGCTCCACGCCGCAGGCGAGGGCCTCGATGAGGGGTATCATCGGTTCGCCGGAGGTTCCCGGAAGGGCGTCTGAAATCCTGACGGAAGGATCGGTGGCGGCGCGATGTATCCCCGAAAGGTTCGCGCGGCCATCGACGATGTACTGGTCGAACCAGCCCGCCGGGTCTTCCCTCCACTTGCGCTCGGTGTCGCGGTCCATGTGGTACCAGTAGCCCCAGCTTCCGCCACCCGGGCTGCCCGTGTCGCCGATCGGGAAGACGCCGAACCGCCGGTAGAGATCGATCGCTTTCGGGCCCATGGGGTGGCAGGGGGGACACGAACGGAAGTACTCCTCGGATTTTTCCTCGATCCATCGATCGAGCAGCGGGAAGACATCCCTACCGTCGCATGCGAAGCGATTCGACCAGACGAAGTGGTTGACGCCGGGGATCTCGAAGGAGAGCTTCTCGGGGTCGAGACCGAGGACGCTGGCGACATCATAGATCCCATGGTAGCCGTGGCACATGCCGACCACTTTCACTCCCCGGTACGTGCGCGAGAGATATGTGGTTCCGGCGAGCACGGGATTGGCCACGAGCACGAGCCAAGCGTTCGGACAGATGTCGATCATGTCCTGCACGATCGACTCCATCAGGTTGAGCTGGTGGAAGTTGATCCAGAAGGCCTCGTCATGCATCACGTGCAGGCTGCCGCCGAACCGGTAGCCCAGCCGATGGGCGATGTCCCATCCTTTCCGCCACTGGTCGTAGTTGGCGACCATGGCGGTGTCGATCACGAAGTCGGCCCCTTGCAGGGAGTGCCTTCTGTCGAGCGTCGCCTCGATCCTCAGCCTGCTTCCGGACTCCTGCAGGAAGCGGGCGAACAGTCGGTGAACGTCATCGAGTCGTTCGGCATCGATGTCCATCAGGCAGACGACGCTGTCGGCGAGCCCCGGCGTTCTGCAGAGGTCTTGTACGAGCCGCAGCGAGAAGACGGCGCTTCCCGCGCCGATGATGCTGATCTTCACATTCTGCTCCTCGGCGTGCCGCGGGGCGGAAAGCTACCGCACGATTCCTGCTGCTGAGCGCCTCATCTGCCCGCCCCGGGGCTCGACCCCGAGTTTCAGGCGGCTCGTGCGGCGCGGATGAAGCGATCGGCGGCCGCGCGCAGTTCCTCGTCGCCCGAGAGCACGTTGATGCCGAAGCCGGCACCCAG
>MGQK01000027.1:0-4916 GCA_001797815.1 Deltaproteobacteria bacterium RBG_13_61_14
CTGGGCTTTTGCCTTGAACCCCGAGCTTTCCCGCAATTTCTATTACCAGTTCGTCATGGGCCTGGACCAACCCCGGACCAACCTCTTCCTCATGGCAAAAATCTTCAGCGGCATGGCTCTTTTTTTCCTGCTCGCGACGGCTCTGGACCTGGCCGCGACCAAACTCCAGGCCAACCGCGGGATCGTCTCATCCTTCCTTGCCCTGGCTCTCACGGCCGGCTTCTGGCTCAAACCCGAACTCATCCCCTGGCTGGAAGTTCCCCGCGCCCTGCCCATCACCACCCTCCTGGCGGGCATGGTCTTCGGCTGGAAATGGCTCCGGCATCGCCAGGACCCGGCCCAAGCCTACTCTTACCTGGCTCTGGTGATGTGGTCCGCTTTCGCCTTCGGGCTTCTCACCAAGATGCTCTTCAATGTCCGCTTCTCCCACTACGGATTTTATCTGGCCATGCCCGCCACCCTAGTCCTGGTGGCGGCCCTCGTGTGGTTCTGGCCCGCCTTCCTCAAAAACCAATTCCAGGGCGGACGCCTCTTTCGCGGGCTGGCCCTGCTCATGCTCGCCCTCGGCGCCTGGAGCTATGGGCAAATCTCCCACCAGTATTACGGCTGGAAAAACTACCCCCTGGGGAAAGGGGGCGATCTCCTTCTCGGCTATGACCCGGAAATCCACCCGCGGGACTGGCGCACCGCCCAAGCGCTGCGCTGGATCGAGCAGAACACCCCGGCCGAGGCCACGCTGATGGCGTTGCCGGAAGGGACCATCTTGAATTACCTCGCCCGCCGGCCCAATCCCACGCCCTACATTTACTTCACCATGATTGAGATGATTTCGTTTGGGGAGGACAACATGCTCCGGGCCATGCAAGCCGCGCCGCCTGATTTGATCGTGCTTACCCATGTCTCTTCCGAGGACTACGGCGTCGGCTTTTTCGGCCAGGACCCCCGCTATAGCAAAAGCATGATGGACTGGATCCGGCAGAACTACGAAACCGCCGCCCGCTTCGGCGACCAGCCGTTCCAGGAAGCGAGCGGGTTCGGGATTAAAATCCTGAGACCCAAATGAGGCAAGAGATTTTTCCCCCCTTCAAATCCAAATGGCTCTCCGCGGCCGCCGGACCGGCCCTCCTGGTTTTCGCCTTCATCGCCCTGGCCCAATGGACTTGGCGCAAATGGCCGGACCCGCTGATCGACTTCGGCAAGGAGTTATATGTAGCCTGGCAACTCTCCCAGGGCCAGGTGCTTTACCGAGACTTGGCCCATCTCTTCGGCCCTTTTTCCCAGTATCTGAATGCTGCGGCCTTCCGCCTTTGCGGCGTCTCCCTGACCACCTTGATCGTCTTAAACCTCTTGATCTTGGCCGGAATTACCGGTCTCCTTTACCGGAGCTTGGCCGCCGCCTGCGACCGTTTCACCGCTCTTGCCGCCAGCCTCCTCTTTCTCTTGCTCTTTGCTTTCTCCCAATATCTGCCGGCCGGGAACTTGAACTTTGTCTCGCCTTATGCCCATGAAACGACCCAGGGAATCTTTTTGACCCTGCTCATGTTATCCTTCCTCTGGCGGTATCAGGCCGCACCCCGACCCAGCCTGGCCGCAGGGGCCGGCCTCTTTTTCGGTTTGGCGTTTTTAACCAAGGCGGAAATCTTTGTGGCGGCGCTGGCCGCGCTCTTGTCCTGGGCGGCTCTCTCCTGGCTCGTGCCTCCCAACCCCGGCCGCGAAAGAATCCGGGCGTTCGCGCTTTTCGGGGTAATGGCCCTGGTCCCGGCCGCGAGCTTCTTTCTCTTTTTCTCGATTCACATGCCGGCGGCGGAAGCCCTTTCCGCGGTGGCCGGAGCCTGGCATTTCGTTTTTAAAAAAGAAATAACCCAACTGGACTTTTATCGGAAAGGGATAGGCTGGGATGATCCCCTCCGCAACTTCCTGCTCATGCTCGAAATGACCGGGTGGATCGCCCTGGTCATGGCCGCGACCCTGGCCGGCGATTACGCTTTGCGCAAAAGCCGCTTACCCTATATCCTCGGCTCCCTCCTGGTCGCGTCAGGGGTGTTCGCCCTCCTCATCGGGATTCCGCTTTTTATCCCATGGCACGAGGTTCCCCGGGCGCTACCCCTCACCACCCTTTTGGCTGGAACCCTCTTCTTGGCCCAGGCTTTTGGGCAGCGCGGAAACCCGGAAACAGCCGCAAAACTTTCTTTCCTGGTGGTCTGGTCGGTCTGGGCCTTGGCCTTACTGGCTAAAATCATCCTCAATACCCACCTCTATCACTACGGGTTCTACTTGGCCATGCCGGCCACTCTCTTGCTGGTGGTGGTGCTCTTAGGTTGGATTCCGGCCAAGTTAAAGGCCGAGGTCGGCGGGGGAACTCTGTTCCGGGTGCTCATCTTGATCCTCTTGGCCGCCGCCGCCCTTTTCTATGTTCGAATTACCCAATACTATTATCAGAACAAAACCTTGCGAGTGGGTCAGCAAGGGGACATGATCCTGGCTTTCAACCCCCAGTTTCGCTCCTGGCATTTCCGGGTGCTGCAGACCTTGACCTGGATCGAGCAAGAAATCCCTCGGGACGCCACTTTGGTGGCGCTGCCGGATGGCGTTATGCTCAACTACTTGGCCCGGCGCAAGAACCCGACTCCCTACCTGCTTTTCGACCCCGTGGTCATACGGGGCTATGGCGAGGAGCGGGTGCTCCAGGCCCTCCAGCAAAGCCGGCCGGATTACGTGATCCTGATGCACAAGGACACCCGCGAATTCGGGGTCGGCCTTTTTGGTCAGGACCCCCGTTATGGAAAAGACATTTTGACCTGGGTCACCCGCAATTACCGCCCGGTCGCGCTCTTCGGCCGGGAGCCCTTGTCAATCCGCGACTTCGGTCTCAAAGTTTTTCAGCGCCAAGATTGACCGTATTATTCGATTCCGAATAACGACCGCCAGGCCGCCCGGGGATGCCGAAGACCAGCTTGAGGCCGTGGGCCTTGAGCGTCTTCACCGCGGCGAGAGCGCCGGTCATCATGGTGTCTCCTTCTCCATCCAGAGGAGTCAGGCCCTCAACTTAAAACTTGACGCCTGACTTACTCGAACTGCTTCTTGAAATCGAGGAAAGCTTCTTTCAGTTCCTCAAAGTCCCGGCGCAGGGTTTCGAGTTCTTGCTCCATCCTGGCGAGCCGCTCGTTTTCGGCCCGGACTTCCCGCATCGCCGGCTCGGTCGGCGGCAGGGAGGCTTCCGGCGCCGCGGCCACCTCGCCCATGAGCAGGTGGGCGTAGCGCGATTCTTTCTGCCCGGGCTGGCGGGGAAGTTTTTGGGCAAAGCCCAGTTGTTCCAGCACTTGCAGGCTGGATTCCACCTCGGCCAGGCTCGCGAAGCGGTGCATCCGGTCGGTCCGGCCCTTGACCTCGCCCGCGGTCTGCGGCCCCCGCAGCAAGAGCACGCACAGCGCCGCCGCCTCGCTTTTCAGCAGATTGGTGGCCTTGAGCAGGTTCTCCCCGTATTTCGGCACCCGACCCGCGCCGGTCACCTCCGCCAACTGTTTTTCCCGCAAGCCTTCCAGGGCCCGGGCCACGGTCTTCTCGTCGTAAGCAACTACCGGCTCCCGGTTGGTCTTCTGGTTGCAGGCGTTCTGAAGCGCGTTCAGCGAGAGCGGATAATACTCGGGGGTGGCCAACTCCTTTTCGAGCAGCGAGCCCAACACCCGCACTTCGATCTCCTGGAGGATAAATTTCATCTTGCCTCCTTGCCGAAGCAGTTTGCAACCGCTCTTCCAAGTTAGAGGAAGGCCGCGGCTCTGTCAACGCGGGCGATGGAACCGGGAATTCAGCCGGGCGGATCTAGCCGGGATTTTCCGGGAATCGAGCGACGCCGGCTCCGAAAATAAGGGATCGCCGCGCCCAGGATAGCGCCGCCGGCGTTGGCCACGGCGTCGAGGAGATCATAGGAGCGGCCGGGGACGTAGCGTTGGCCGATTTCGAGGAGGAGGCCATACCCGGCGATCAGGATGACGAAAGTCCGGATGGATCGGGGAGTGGGAGCCCTCCGGCTGGAGACCCAGCAAAACCCGATGACCAGGTAGAAGGCCGCGTGGAAGAGTTTATCCGCGCCGGGAAAGGGCGGGATCGGCGGGAGCCGATCCGAGGGGAGCAGGGATAAAACCCCGATCGCTATCGTCCAGACAGCGGCCGCGGCCAGCCAGCCGGGACGAAAGGATTTAGGGGAAGGGGGAGAAGATGAAATGTTGAAAGGCTGCTCTGCCACTGGTTTTGGTTCAAGGGATCAAGGATTCGATGCGCTCTTCACTCTTCACTTTGCACTATTGTTTATACTTACCAAAATCCTCGGGCCGCAGGTTTTCCAGGATCTCCCGCCACTTGTCCTTGTTTTCGCTGCTGAAGCCGCTCTCTTTTTCCATCCGCCGCGATTTTTCCAGCACCTTGTCGTCCACAAAGATCGGCGACTCGGTGCGCAGCGCCAGCGCGATCGCGTCCGACGGCCGCGAGTCTATCGCCATCACGCCCGCGGGGGTTTCCAGGTGGATGAGGGCAAAGAAGGTATTATCCCGCAGATCGGTGACCTCGATCTTCAACACCGACACCTGGAGTTGTTCCAGGATATTTTTGAGCAGGTCATGGGTCAGGGGCCGGGGGATCTTGATCTTCTCCAACTGCATGGCGATCGAGCTGGCCTCCACCACCCCGATCCAGATGGGCAGAGTATCTTTCTCCGCCAGGTCCCGCAAAATGATGATGGGCATGTTGCTGACCGGGTCGAGCATGATCCCTGCCACTTTCATTTCTACAAGCATAATTCCTCTCCCGTCCGAGTCTCCGGAGATCCTCCGAGCTTACTCCTCTCCGAGAACCTCTCCCACCAGCGAGTGCTTCAGCGCCCGGGTAATGCGCACCGGAATGATCCGCCCCCGCCGCTCCTG
>MGQK01000027.1:5015-21879 GCA_001797815.1 Deltaproteobacteria bacterium RBG_13_61_14
CTCTTGAAAGTCCGCCTCGCGCTCGCCCGGAAACCCGACGATCAAGTCCGTGGTCAGGCCCGCCTCGGGCATGGCCCGCCGCAGCGCCCGCACCCGCTCCAGGTAATGTTCCCGGGTGTAGCCCCGGTTCATCGCCCGCAGCACCCGGTCCGACCCCGCCTGCACCGGCAGGTGGATGTGCTCCATGACCTTGGGATGCTCGGCCATGACCTCGATCAGCCGGTCGGACAGGTCCTTGGGATGCGAAGTGGTGAACCGCACCCGCTCGAGCCCGGGAACCTCCGCCACCCGGCGCAACAGCTCCGGAAAGCCGATCCCGGCGCCGTTGCTTGGGCCGTAAGTATTCACGTTCTGACCGAGCAGCGTCACCTCCTTGACCCCGCCCGCGGCCAGACTCTCGACCTCGGCGAGCACTTCCTCGGCCGGCCGGCTCCGCTCCCGGCCCCGCACATAGGGCACCACGCAATAGGCGCAATAGTTGTCGCAGCCCTGCATGATGGTCACGAACGCGGTCACCCCGCCTTGGGGCCGCGGCGACGGGATCTCGAACAGCCCGGGATCATCCGGCTTTAGCCACCCGGTCTCCGCCAGGCGGCGGCCTTCGCTCACCCGCGTCAAGAGCTCCGGCAGGCGGTGGAGGGCCTGGGTGCCGATGGCCAGGTCCAGACCGGGCACGCGCTCGAGCAGCCGCCCGCCTTCCTGCTGGGCCACGCATCCGGTCACCGCCAGAATGGTCCCCGGCCGTGCTTGCTTGAGTTGGCTCAAGCGGCCCAGGGTGCTATAGACCTTCTGCTCCGGCTTCTCCCGGATCGAGCAGGTGTTGACCAGGATCAAATCCGCCTCGGCTTCGGACGCCGCAGGTCGAAAGCCTTGGTCGAGCAAGAACCCGGCCATGCGCTCGCTGTCGCGCTCGTTCATCTGGCAGCCATAGGTTTTGATGAAAAAACTTTTCATCGCTCGGCCCGGATTTTTCCGACTGACGCTCTCTTTTTAAGCTAAAGCAATGTCCGGTCAATGTCAAACCCACAGGAGTTCCCGGCCTTGACTTTGTTATTCCGATCGGATAAATTTTATTCCAGGAAGGGGGGCGGTTAAGACATTCTTCACTGACCCATACCTGCTTTTGCTAGCCGGTGCCCTGTTCAGCCTGACCGCGGAGAAAGGGGAGCGGAGCGTGTTGGCCCGGAGGAGTTTCTGGCTGGGGTTGGTCGAGGCCCTGATCATCACCGGGCTCGCTGTCTTTTTCTTTGTGCTCAAGCCGGAATGGATGTGGATGTATAGCCTGCATGAAAAAGAGGTCCCGGCCTGGCTCGGTCCCTCCCTCTTCTGCCTCTATCCCTTCCCCTACGTGGCCTCGTATTTCATCGGCTTGGATCTCAAAAAAGCGAAGGACGGTTATGCCTGGGTCTGGGCCGGGGCGGTGGCCCTGGTGGCGCTCATCATGCACCTTTTAATCCTCAACCGCTGGACCTCCTGGGTGACCACCGATGAGTTCATCGCCGGCATGAGAGGAGGCTTTTTTACCACGCCCCTCTGGATCTACCTCTTCGCCTCCATCCTCATCGCCGGCCTTTCTGCCGCGGCTTTTCTCTATCTCTCCTTCGAGAGAGCAGCCGAGAATTAGGTATGGCGCCCCCAAATCTAAAAGCCCGGCTCAATCGGGACGGGGTGATTTATCTGGCGCGGGAATTCGCCCATCTCCTGCTTCATCTCGCCCTTTTGTTGGCTGCGGCTGGAACCCTCCAGTGGATCAATGCCTGGGTGATGGCGGGGTTGAACCTGATCCACCAGGCCGTCAACACCCTGGTCCTGCTCCGGTTCAACCAGGAGTTGCTCAACATACGGAGAAAGCTGTTTCAAGAGGGCACCAAGCGGTTTGACAAATGGTTTATCGCCCTGTATCTGCCGCTGGGGGTCTTGATCTCGATCCTGTGCGGCCTGGACGCGGTCCGGTTCGGCTGGTCGCACCTGCCCTTGGCTTTTATTTTCCTGGGTATGATCATCTATATCGCCGCCTGCGCGCTCGGGTTATGGGCCATGGCGGTCAATGCCCATTTCGAGGTCACGGTGTTGATCCGCAAGGAGCAGCGAGTCTGCGCCTCCGGCCCTTACCGGATCGTGCGGCACCCCGGCTATGCCGCCGCGATTATCGGCTCGATCAGCTACCCGCTCATCCTCGGCTCCTGGTGGGGCCTGATGGCGGTCGGGTCATTGATCGTGCTGTTCGTGGTGCGCACGGCCTTGGAAGACCGGACTTTGCAAAAGGAACTGCCCGGCTACCGGGACTATGCGGAGAAGACGCGGTATCGGCTCATACCCTTGGTCTGGTGACCGAAGTGGCGGGGTGGACCCACCCTTGCCGAAGCCAGGGTGGGCTACAAATCAAAATCCTGGATCTACGCCTCTTTTCTATCTTCACCATCTATTTTTTTCTTTTTTCTCCGTGCTCTCCGTGGCTCTGTGGTGAAAGCTCTTCGGCAGCCCCCTGCATCCGCGATCCCGCGAAGCGCGGGCCAAGCCAAATACGTGACACCTGACACGTGACACTTGGCACGAGACCTACCCCTATACACTCCTCGGATTTCATGTTAAATTTAGTTTAGGGATGACGGAAAAAGTTCGACCACGGATTCGACCCCAGTTGATTACCTTTGACTTCGGCGACACCCTGGTGACCTCCACGCCCTCTTACCTGGAGCGGATCGCCCTGGGGCTGACCGAGATCGGGTTCCCCTGCCGGGCCCAGGACGTAGAGGCCGCCTTTCACCGGTCCGACCTCAAACACTCCTCGCAGATGCTCGCCCAAGCGCCTTTTGACAACGCCACCTTCCAGACCGGGTTCGCCGAGACCTTGTTTGAGGAGCTTAAGCTCTCCGGCGACGAGGCCGAGCTTTACGAAAAGCTCGTCCGGTGGCTCCTTGACTTCCGGCCCAAGCGGGTGCTGATGCCGGGCGCGGGCGAGCTCCTGGACGCGCTCAAGCGCCGCGGCTATCGCCTGGGCGTCATCTCCAACAACGACGGCAACACCCGGCCGAAGTGCGCGGCAGTGGACATCGAAAAGTATTTCGAGTTCATCCTCGACTCGACCCTGGAGGGAGTGATGAAGCCGGACGGCCGGATCTTTGCCAAGGCGCTCGAGCTCGGTGGCGCCCGCGCCGAGGAAACCCTCCACGTCGGCGACCTCTGGGGCTGCGATATCCTGGGCGCTCATGCCGCCGGCCTGTGGGCGGCGTGGCTCTCCAACCCCTATGTCTCTCCGGACCCGGTGGACCGGGTCTTTACCATCGAGAAACTCCTGGACCTTTTGGAGATCCTGCCTTCATGAAAACTTTCCCGCGGGCCGGGCCGGCCCTGGCCCTGGTGAGCCTGCTCCTGCTTTTGCCGGTCTGCAGCCGCAAGGCCAAGCCGGATATGGAGCAACCGGGCCGCCGGGTGGAAGTGGGCGTGGCCAGTTGGTATGGCCGGGAGTTCCAAGGCCGGCCCACCGCCTCGGGCGAGCGCTTTGACATGCACGATCTCACCGCCGCGCACCGGACCCTCCCTTTCGGCACGCGGGTGAAAGTGACCAACCTAGAGAGCGGCAAGAGCGTGGTGGTGCGGATCAATGACCGCGGGCCGCACAAACCCGGGCGGGTGATTGACCTGAGCTACGCCGCGGCCAAGCAACTGAACATGATCGAGCCCGGGACCGCGCGGGTCCGCATTGAAGTGCTGGAGTAAGCCGTGGCCATGGGGTCAGGTCTTGACATTTGACATTCGAACTGATTCTGGCCTTGCGATGAGTGAGGCAAAGAGAGACGGTTTCAAGATGCAATCATTCTTTTTAGAGATTATAAGGGAATCGAACGGCACAGGAAAAATAACTAAATCCAACAGGTTTCGCCATGAATGTCCAATGTCAAGACCTGACCCCAAAACGGCGCGGGTCCGCATTGAAGTGCTGGAGTAAGCCGTGGCCGATCCGCTCCTTCAGATGGAGGAGATCACCAAGGACTTCCCCGGCGTCCGGGCGCTGGACCGCGTGCGCTTCGAGCTTAATCCGGGCGAGGTCCACGCCCTGGTGGGCGAAAACGGCGCGGGCAAGAGCACACTGATCAAGATCCTGGCCGGTGTCTATCCGGCCGGGAGTTTTCAGGGCATGATCCGGCTCTCCGGCCAGCCGGTGCGCCTGCGCGGCATCCGCGAGGCCGAGGCGCACGGGATCGCGGTCATCCACCAGGAGCTGGCCCTGGCCCGGAACCTCTCCGTGGGCGAAAATATCTTCCTCGGCCGCATGCCCGCCCGCGCCGGCGTGGTGCAGTGGGACAAGCTCTTCCACCAGAGCGCCCTGATCCTGGCCGAGTTCGGGCTGGACCTCAACCCCCGCGCGCCGGTCGAAACTTTAAGCTTGGGCCGGCAGCAACTGGTGGAGATCGCCCGCGCGCTGGCGCGGGAGGCGAGCATCCTGGTGCTGGACGAGCCGACCTCCGCGCTCGCCGACCACGAGATCCAGGCCCTGATGGCCATTCTCCGCCGGCTGAAAGAACGGGGCGTGGCCTGCATCTATATCTCGCACAAGCTGGCCGAGGTGTTCGCCATCGCGGACCGGGTCACCGTGCTCCGCGACGGCAAGAACGCGGGCGCCGGCGAGGCGGCCGAGCTTTCCGAGGGCCGGGTGATCTCGATGATGGTGGGCCGCGAGCTCTTCGAGCTGTATCCGCGCACCCGCCGGCCGGCCGGCGAGGTTGTGCTTGAGGTCTCGGACTTGACGGTGGCAGACCCGGAGCGGCCGGGCCGGCGCCTGGTGGATGGCGTGAGTTTTCAGGTGCGGGCGGGCGAGGTGCTGGGCCTGTGCGGGCTTTTGGGCGCGGGCCGGACCGAGATGCTCGCGGCCGTCTTCGGCGCCGCGGCCGGGCCGGTCGCGGGCGAGGTGCGGGTGGCGGGCCGGCCGGTGGCGATTCGCTCGCCCCGGGACGCGATCCGGGCGGGCATGGCGCTCTTGACCGAGGACCGCCAGCGCCTGGGCCTGGTGCCGACGCAGAGCGTGGAGGAAAACCTGACGCTGGCCAGCCTGCGGGAAATCTCGCGCGGGCCTGTGCTCTCGCGGCCGGCGTCGCTGGCCCGCAGCCAGGAGATGGTGTCCGAGCTCCGCATCAAAACGCCGGGCCTGGAGGCGCAGGTGATCAACCTCTCGGGCGGCAACCAGCAAAAGGTGCTGCTCGGCCGGTGGCTCCTCACCCGGCCCCGGGTGCTCCTCCTGGACGAGCCGACCCGCGGCATTGACGTGGGCGCTAAGGCGGAGGTGTTCGAGATCATCAACCGCCTGGCCAGCCAGGGCGCCGGCGTGGTCATGGCCAGTTCGGAGCTGCCTGAGCTTTTAGGCATGAGCGACCGCATCCTGGTGCTCCGGGAGGGACGAGTGGCCGGCGAGTTCCGGGTGGAAGAGGCCACCCAGGAAAAACTGATGGCCGCCGCGGCCATGGGGTCAGGTCTTGACATTTGACATTCAGCTTGACAATTCTCCTGCCGGCCTGCTAATCTGAGCACATGGCCCGCCCCTGGCGAATCCAATTTCCCAATGCCCTCTACCATGTGACCGCCCGAGGCAACAACCGCCAGGCGATTTATCTCTCCGACAGTGACCGCGCGGATTTCCTTGAGCTCCTTTCCCGCTCGCACCAGCGCTTCTCCCTCGAAATCCTCGCCTTCTGCCTCATGACCAACCATTACCACCTTTTCCTCCAAACTCCCCAAGCCAACCTCTCCGCCGCCCTCCACTGGATCAATGCCACCTACACCAACCACTTCCACCGCCGGCACCGCCGCAACGGCCATCTTTTCCAGGGCCGCTACCAGGCCATTTTGATCACAGAGGAAGCGCATTGGCTTCACCTCTCCATGTACCTCCATTTGAACCCGGTCCGTGCCGGTCTGGTAGATGACCCGGCTGATTATAAATGGTCGAGCTTCCGCGACTACACCCGTTCCCAAGCGCGTTTCCCCTGGCTCAATCGGTCCCCGATTTTGGCGGAGTATGGTTCCAACGATTCCTCCCGTCGGCGCCATTACCGGAACGAATGCCTGGCGCTGGCCGCAAAACAACCCAACTTTTGTAAAGAGTTGCTCAACCGCGTGGTTTTGGGTTCGGCTGAAGCTCTGGCCGAGTTGGTGAGGAAATATCCGCCCTCTGGTCAGGCCGATACAGTGCCGGATTTCCGGCGAGCGGCGCGCCCACCCGTGGATCCGAAGGCCGAACTGGGCCGGGTGGCAAGAGCTTTTGGAAAAGATCCAGCCAGCTTGAACAAGCGCGGCGCTCTCCCCCTCCGCCTGGCCGCTTACTACCATCTGGTGGAGCATGGCGGGATGAGTGCGACCCAAGTAGGAAACCTGATGGGAGTAAGTGTCTCTGCGGTTTCTAAAGGCTTGGCTCGGTTTCGCTCCCAACTCGAAAAAAATCGCTCCCTCCGCGCCCGCATGGAGTCAATGTCAAATGTCAAGACCTGACCCCAAAGACAAAAGACAAAGATGGCTGCTTGGCATGAAGAAGATGCACGATTGGCAAAAGCATTTGCGCTTCGGGATCATGGTGGCGATCCTGCTCCTGATCTGGATCGGCTTTCACTTCGCCACGGACTCCGCCTTCCTCTCCGCCCGCAACCTCAGTAACCTCATGCGCCAGATGTCGGTCACCGGCTTGGTCGCCATCGGCATGGTGTTGGTGATCGTGGCCGGCCAGATTGACCTCTCGGTCGGCTCAGGCGTGGCCCTGGTCGGCGGCGCCGCCGCCATCCTTTACGTCCACCACGACTTTCCGCCGGCCCTGACCATCCTGGCCGCCCTGGGCCTGGGCGCGGCCATGGGACTGATTCAAGGGACCCTGGTGGCCTACCTCCGCATCCCGGCCTTCATCGTCACCCTGGGCGGGATGATGGCCTTCCGCGGGGCGCTGTGGAGCGTGACCCAGAGCATTTCCATCCACCTGCCCGAGGGTTTCTTCCGGACTTTCGGATCGGCTTATCTGCCCAAGCCCCTGGGCTGGGCGTTAGCCGGCCTGGCCGTGGCGATCACCATCTCGGCTTTCTTTTGGCGGCGGCAGAGCCGGCTCCGCTACGGGCTTCCGGCCCACGGCGCTCTCTTCACCGCGGCCCAGGCCGCCCTGGTCTCGGCCTTGATCCTTCTGTTCATGGCGGTGATGAACTCCTACCAGGGCGTGCCCCTGCCCGTCCTGATCCTGCTCGTGCTCACGCTCTTGATGAGCTTCGTCGCCTCGGGCTTAAGCTTCGGCCGGGGCGTCTATGCCATCGGCGGCAACCCCGACGCGGCCTACCTCTCGGGCATCGCCGTCAAGCGCCACCTGCTCGGAGTGTTCGTCATCCTCGGCCTGCTGGTCGGCGTCGCCGGGCTGACCCTCACCTCCTGGGTCGGATCGGCCACGCCCGAGGCCGGCCAACTCCTGGAGCTCGACGCCATCGCCGCCTGCGTGATCGGCGGCGCCAGCCTGATGGGAGGCCGCGGCCAGGTCCCGGGCGCGATCCTGGGCGCCTTGATCATGGCCAGCCTGGACAACGGCATGAGCCTGATGAACCTGGACCCATTCTGGCAACTGGTGGTCAAGGGTTGCGTTCTGGTGGCGGCAGTGTATATTGATATCCTGACCCGCCGGCGGAGCGGATGAGCCGCCGCCGGCTCTCAGGAGGACGAGGTGAAGCTCCGGGCAACGGCGATGGGGATCGCGGCTGGGCTGGTGTTGCTGGCCGGCTGCCACTCGGCTGAAGACTTGAACCGTCAAGGCTACGACAAGGCCAGTAAGGGCGAGCTGGACGACGCCATTGCCTTGTATCAGCGGGCCCTGGAAAAGGACCCCGGCCTGGTGGCGGCCCACAATAACCTGGGCGCGGTGCATATGCAAAAGGGCGAGCTGGAACTGGCCCAGGCCGAGTTCGAGCAGGCGCTCCGCCTGGAGCCGGACCGTTCCGAGACCCTGAGCAACCTGGCCATGCTCCTCTTGCGTCAAGGCGATTACCCGGGGGCCCGGACGCGCTTCCAGGAAGCGCTTCTCCACAATTCCCGCAACGCCTCGGCTTTCAACGGCCTGGGCCAGATCGCCTTTCATGAAAAGAAATTCGACGAGGCAGTGGAAAATTTTCAGATCGCGCTCAACCTGAACCGGAACATGATCTCGGCCATCTCCAACTTGGCCGCGGCCTTGAGCGAAAAACACGAATACGACAAAGCCCTGAACGTGTATATGCGCCTGCTCAAGATGCAGCCCAACAACGGCCAGGCCATCCTCAACGCCGCCTCCTGCGCCGTGCTGGTGCAAAACTACGACCTCGCCCGCCAACTGGTCAAGCGCGGCCGCAAGCAAAAGGTGCCCGGGATCGAGCAAATCGCCCGACTGATCCCGGCCCGCAATCCCAC
Source organism: Deltaproteobacteria bacterium RBG_13_61_14 (assembly GCA_001797815.1). Taxonomy (GTDB): domain Bacteria; phylum RBG-13-61-14; class RBG-13-61-14; order RBG-13-61-14; family RBG-13-61-14; genus RBG-13-61-14. Next base: position 13,416 of record MGQK01000027.1, read on the forward strand.
GCCCGTCGAGACCCCGGAGACTTCCACCGAGCCCGGGAGCACGACCGCGCCGGAACCCGCCCCCGCCCCGTCGCCGGCAAAATAACGCGAGGGGGTCAGGACCCTGCCCGGGTTTCCCGGGTCCGAGGGTGGCCGGAACTCGAGCCGGGACGTGCGCGGGGACGCGTCTGAATCCTGTTGTCCATCAACCTATCCCATTGAAAAGATTGAGTATTCTGGTCATGATGCCTGCACGCTCACCCCAATTCTTAAGGGGAGCCATTTAATAATCTCTGATTCTAATCGGAAGGTCTTCCTGAAAGCCCCTTCTTGGCCTTTGCGATCAATTTGACCGCTTGCATCCGGAATTCCTTGGCCCGGGAAGCCGTGGGAAGGTAACTGGCGGGTTGGCAGAATTGCAGCACTTTTTCAAAGGATACAGGATTGGGCACCTGCCCGAAAAAAGCGATCGGGATCTTTTCCGGTCTGGCAAAACCTTGCTCAAAAGCGCGGATCGAGATCGCGGTGTTGACCCCGCTGATCAGAGGCATCCGGATATCCAGGATAATCAAGTCCGGTCCAGAGTCGGATTCCAAACGGGCGCTGAACTCGGTCAAAACCTTTTCTCCATCGGTAAAGGCCGTGGCATGGCCCACGAGAGTTTCGTCAACCACCTCGATTAACACCTGCCGCAGGGCCGGGGTAAAGCCGGCCAGCCAGACTTCTTCAATCTCGGGTTTGACGCTCGGCTCCGGCTCCACCGATGGGGTGACCCCCTTCTCCGGCTTGGGACCCGGCACCTCCATCTGCACTTCCAGCTCGTATTTGCCCAGGGTGATCCGGTCGTTGGCCTGGAGCAGCGACCGGCGGATGCGGCGGTCGTTGACCAGGGTGCCGTTCATACTCTTCAAGTCTTCAATCCAGAGTCCGCCTTCCTGAAAGAACACCCGGGCGTGCTCCGCGGAGACCGTGGTATCACTCAAGATTAAATCCATGTCTTTACGCCGGCCGATCCGCACCTCCGGCCGGGCCAGGTGATAGCGGATCCCTTGCTGGGGTCCTTTCCGGACCACCAGCGTGATTTCCACGCCCTGGGGCATGCCGGGCAGGTGGGGTTTATGGTTTGGAGGAGGCAAAGCCGGATTCCTTGATCGTCCTGCTGAAAATTGTAACGTGGCCCCGGGTCTCAGTCAATATAGCCCCATTGCTTCAAGGTCTCGCGCACCGCGGGGGACAGGCTCTGGTCGCTGAAAGTTTCCTGGACCCAGTCGGAATATCTCATGGTGAACAGGAACGCCCCTTGGGGATCCCCGTAAAAGCGCGGGTTGCGCTCCGCCCGCAAGAGCGGATTCTTGAAACTCTCAACGGTGGTGCCACGGGTTTGCAACCCGTAGCCATTTAAGTTCAGAGCGAACGGCCCTCGCCAGACCCGGAGCGATTCGCCTGCGGCCGCAAGCTGCAAATCGCGGATGGAGTAAGGCAGGATCAAACCCTGGCCCGGCTCCGTAAGCTCGAGTTGGAAGGAAACCCGCAATCCCTCCGGATGCTCCGGCAGCGGCTCGACCTTCCATTCCGGTTTCCCGCCCAGGGTTATCTCCGTGCCCAATACCCTCTGGTCCGGCGCCGCCTTCTCAAAGCTGCCCTGGACCGGACCCGGCCCCAGATTGAAGGTCAGAAAAGTCAGCAACGGCTCTTGCGGCCGCTCTTGGACCAAGAGCTGGCGCATCCATTCGAGCGTCCTCGGGTCCGCGTCGGCCAGGTTCTGATGCTCCTCCGGGTCTTGCCCCAGGTCATAAAGTTGTTCCGATAAGATCCGCATCAGCCGATGCTCGTCTTCCGGCAGCAACACCTCTTCCTGGTCCGGCCAGCGCCGGATATATTGATAACGGCCGTCCAGCACCACCGACTCGCCCACCTGGCTCACCGTATAAATCAAGTTCCGGCCGGCAAAGGTTTGTCCCTGGACCAGGGAAGAAAAATCGCGCCCGTCCACCGCGGCCTCCGCGGGCCGGAATTCGGGCGGCAAGACCAAAGCCGCCACCGTGGGCAGCAAGTCCATGCTCGCAACCGGCGCCGGGATGCGCGTTCCTCCACCGGACCCCATCGGCCGGTCGAGCAGGCAAGGGATCTGAATCTCCTCGGCCAGGAGCGTGCGGCCGTGCACGTAGTCCGCGGCCCAGGGCTTCTTGTTTTCCCGCAGGGTCCAGACAAAGTGGGCCGGGTCCAGGGTCTGGCCGTGATCCGAGGTCAGGATCACCAGGGTCCGGTCCCGGATCCCGAGCTGATCGAGCGCCTGGAGGAACTGGCCGAAGGAATCGTCCGAGTAGATCACCTCGGCCAGGTAAGCCAGGTATTTTGCCCGGTAGTCGCCCGGGGTCTGAAACAACGCTTTCCAGAGGTAGATTAATGACGGCTTTTCCGAAGCGTGAGGAGCGTTGAAATGAACGTAGAGGAAAAAGGGCCGGGTATAATTCCGGGCCAGCCATTCCATGGTCGCGTGCATGGTGTCGGCGCTGCGGTAATACTTGCGGCCCATGTCCATACCCTCGTCGAAGCCCAGGTCCAGGCCGGTGGCATGGGTGGGAAGCACAAACTGGTTGGCGCCCACCATCGCCGTCTGAAAGCCGGCCCGGTGGAAGACGGTGGCAAAGCTCTCGAAGCGCTGGCGGTAAAAACGGGCCCGCACTTCCGGGTCCAGGGAAAACATCTTGGGCGCCAGGCCCATGGCGGCAAAGTGCTTGCCGGTCAAGAGGGGGAAGGTCCCCAAGCGGGTGGTGTCTCCCACTCCGAAATAGCGTTCGAGTTGCACCGCGTTTTCGGCAAACGCATCCATCCGGGGAGTCAGGCGCATCTCGGGAGAGTAGGACCCCGTCGCGCTTCGGCTCAAGGCATCCACGATGAAGAGCACCACGTTCTTCGGCGGCTGCTCTTCAGGCTGGCGCTCGGCCAAGACCACCGGGTCCCCGAAAAACGCGGCCGGCCAGGGTTCTTCCCGAAGCGGCACCGTCCGCAAGATCAGCTCCACCCGCTGGTCGGCGTAGGCGCTCAGGTCCAGCGTGGCTTCTTTCCAACGGTCGCCCCAATCGCGCGATCCGGCCCGGAGATAGCGGTAGTAGAAGTTCATCCGCTGCGGGTTTTTCTCCCAGAAGGGAACGCGCCTCGGCTGAACCAGCTTTTCCCACAGCACCTCTTCTTGATCGCGCACCCGCACCGCCACCTGGAACTTGACCCCGGGCCGGGTCACCTGGTCGGGATGCGAAACCAGCCCGTAGCCAAAGGCCAGGCGCGAGCCGGCGGGCAGTTCCAGCCAGTAGCGGTATTCCGCCGGCGCCGGCGCCAGCAAAGCGCGTCGGTTTTGGCTCTCCCAGCGGCTGTAGCCCAAGGTGGCGGAGGGAGGGAAGTTCGGGTTCAAGTCCACCTGTTTCTTTTCCGCCAGGACTTGAAAAGCTTCCGAGGCATAGGGCACGTTTTTAGCGCCATCCTCCTCGACCAACCGGTAAACAATCCGCTCGGCCGGCCGCGGGCCCAGGCCCATAAGATGCGCGAGCGGATCCCCGACCCGGCTCACGTTGGGATAAACCAGAAAAAGCTCGAAAAGCCCCCAGAGAAGGAGCAGGGCCAGGATCGGCAACCCGACCGGCCAAAGCAGCCGCTTCATGGCTCTACCATCGACAGGAAGTAGCCGTTCGCAATCTGCCAGCCGGGCCGGGTCCGGAGCAGGTCCAAGAGCGCGGTTTGCATTTCCAACAGTTTTTGCGGCTCGCGCTCGGCCAGGTCTTCCCGCTCTTCCGGGTCCGGAGCCAGGTGGTAAAGCTCCCAGCGCACGCCCTCGCGCAGGGGCACGTAGATCACTTTCCAGCCGCCCTGGATCAGGGTCCGGTGCTTGGCGGTCTCGGTGTAGGCGTCATATTCTCTGCGGAGCACGATCTCGCTGTGAAAGTAAGGCTCGAACTTGCAAATGAAGGTGACGTCGGGATAAGGCAGGCGCAGTTTCTGGAAAAAACCCTCGCCGGTGTCAATGAACCATAAGCCGGTCTCGGCATAGACCGGGAGGTCGGTGTCCTCGGCCCGGCCCTGGAGGCGGGGCAGGAGGTTCTGGCCAGGGACGTTGTGGATCGGCTCCTGGCCGAGCAGAGCTAAAAGCGTGGGCGCGAAGTCCACCGAGCGCACCCGGCCCTTGACCCGCGAGACCGGAAAACGCTCCCGGGGATCGTAGATCAGCCAGGGGATCTGGAGCGAATAGCGGCCGCGCAGGTGCTCGCCGTGGCCCATGCCGTATTCGTGCTCGTAGAGGTTCTCGCCGTGGTCCGCGGTGAAGACCACGATCGTGTTCTCGGCCAGATCAAGCCGTTTGAGGTCGGCCAGGATCTCGGCGATGGCGTCATCGGTGGCCCGGATCGCGCCGTCGAACAGCTCGCGCACCTGCTCCTCGTCCTTGGTGGTCACCTTTTCTTCGACATTGATCCGGTTGGGCTTGAAGTATTTGTAGGGACCGCGATAAGCCGGATCGGTATAAATCCGGTAATAAGGATAAGCCGGCGCATACGGGAAATGCGTGGCCGAGAAAAACACCAGCAGGAAAAAACGGTCCTGCCGCGCATATTCTTCCAACTGCTGGTGCACGTCGCCCTGGAGCAGCTTCGGGTCGGCCAGGGCCGCGAACTCCTTGAGCACCGGGAAGACCCTGCGGCCCGGGCGGTTGGCGATATAGGGCAGGAGCGGGGTATGGATCTCCAGGCCGCGCATCTCGGTGAGCACTTCGAAATTGAAGTCCGGGGCCGAGACGTCCTGGAAGCCGATCTCGATCCGGCTGAAGACGTCGCCGGCAAAGTCCGAGATCACGCCGGTGCGCCAGCCTTGATCGCGGAGGATCGAGGCAAGGGTGACGAAATTTTTCTGGCGCGACTTGACCGAGGGGAACATGGTGGTGATGCCGTGCTGGAACGGGTATTCGCCGGTAAGGAAGCTGAGCCAGGAGGGGAAGGTGCGGGGGAGCTGGGCATAGGCCTGCTCGAAGACGACGCCCTCCTGGGCCAGGCGGTCGAGGGCGGGCGAGGTGTCGCGCCGGCTGCCGCCGAAGCCCAGGTGGTCGGGCCGGATCGAGTCGGCGGAGATGACCAGGAGGTTGGGGCCCTTGTTTTTCGTAGGGGCGACCGGCGGCTCGACTGAGCTCGCCGAAGTCCGGTCGCCCCTGCCAGCAAAAAATCCGGCCAGGGCCAGCACGAGCAGCGCGGCACCGGCCAGCGCGAGTTTGGCCCGGCGCCGGTCCCGGATGGCCCGGCCGATGCGGGTGAAGAGGAGGATGTGGAAGACAATGAGCACCACCCGGAGAAACCAGCGGATGGATTCCGGGTTCAGAGTGTCGGTGCAGAGCAGTTGGAACCATTGCCAGAAGCCGCCGCGGTCGTAATAGAACTCGGCATAGAGTTGGGGATAATGGGCGAGAGACATCATCTGGAAGGCCAGGTGGAGGATGGCCACCAGGAAGAGGCAGAACAGGAACGCGCTGTTACGTGAGAGGGAGGGCCGGAGCAGGTCGCGGGCGAGCTTGGTGAAAGCGCCGCAGAAGATGCCCATCAGGACCCCGCAGAAGAGGTAGGCGAGCAGCACCTGGCCCTGGAAGCGGAGGATGGCCCAGGTGAAATACTGCTCGGTGATCCGCGAGAGCTCGGGGTTCTTCACCCCCATCACCGCGAAGCCGCGGTGGAAAACCAGCACATAGAGGAATAGGCCCAGGTAGAGTGGCAGGGCTACCCAGAGCCCGTCGCGGATGCGAAAGGGCTTCCCCTCTCCGCGGGTTCGGTGCGCGCTTGCGCTCAAGACGCTCTCCGCGCGCGCAGGTTTTTGCCGAGGACCCGGCGCAGGAAGCCTCCGGTGTAGGAGGTCTCGACTGCCGCCACCTGCTCGGGGGTGCCCTCGGCCACGATCCGGCCGCCCTCGTTCCCGCCCTCCGGGCCCAGGTCCAGGATCCAGTCCGCGGTCTTGATCACTTCCAGGTTGTGTTCGATCACGATCACCGTGTTGCCCTGGTCCACCAGCCGGCTGAGCACGTCCAGCAGTTTCTGGATATCGGCGAAATGCAGGCCGGTGGTCGGCTCGTCCAGGATGTAGAGGGTCCGGCCGGTCGAGCGTTTGGACAACTCCTTGGACAACTTGATCCGCTGCGCCTCCCCGCCGGACAGGGTGGTGGCGGACTGCCCGAGCTGGATGTAGCCCAGGCCCACGTCCTGCAAGGTCCTGAGCTTGGCCCGGGCCGGCGGGATGTTCTCCAAAAACTGGGCCGCCTCGTTCACGGTCATGTCCAGGAGGTCGGCGATGTTCTTGCCCTTGTATTTCACCTCCAGGGTCTCCCGGTTGTAGCGCCGGCCGCGGCAGACGTCGCAGGTCACGAACACGTCGGGCAAAAAGTGCATCTCGATCTTGATCAGGCCGTCGCCCTCGCAGGCCTCGCAGCGGCCGCCCTTGACGTTGAAGGAGTAGCGGCCGGGTTTGTATCCGCGCTGGCGCGACTCGGGCAGCCGGGCAAAGAGGTCGCGGATGGGCGTGAACAGGCCGGTGTAGGTGGCCGGGTTCGAGCGGGGGGTGCGGCCGATGGGCGACTGGTCAATATCAATGGCGCGGTCAATGTAGCTCAAGCCCTGGATGCCCTTCACCTCCCCGGCGCGCTCCTTGCTGTGATACAGGTGCTGGGCCAGGACCCGATAGAGGGTATCCAGCACCAGGGTGGACTTGCCCGAGCCGGAGACCCCGGTCACGCAGGTGAAAAGCCCGAGCGGAAAACGCGCGTCAATGCCCTGGAGGTTGTTGGCCCGCGCGCCTTTCATCTGAAGCCACTTGCCGCTCCCCGGCCGGCGCCGGGCCGGAACCGCGATGGAAAGCCGGCCGCAGAGATAAGCGCCGGTGAGCGACTCGGAGCAAGCCATGATTTCTTCCGGCGTGCCCTGCGCCACCACCTGGCCGCCGTGCACACCGGCGCCGGGACCCATGTCAATCACGTGGTCCGCGGAGCGGATGGTCTCTTCGTCGTGCTCCACCACCAGGATGGTGTTGCCCAGGTCGCGGAGCCGGAGCAGCGTGTCGAGCAGCTTGCGGTTGTCGCGCTGGTGCAGCCCGATCGAAGGCTCGTCCAGGATGTAGAGCACGCCCATCAGGCCGGAGCCGATCTGGGTGGCCAGCCGGATGCGCTGGGCCTCGCCCCCGGCCAGGCTGGCCGAGGCCCGGTCCAGGGTGAGGTAGCCGAGTCCCACGTTATTCAGAAATTCCAGGCGCTCCCGGATTTCCTTAAGAATGCGCCGGGCGATCTCGGTCTCCTTGGCCGAGAGCGAGATGGCCTCGAAAAAGGCCCGGGCCTCGAGGATGGACAAGGCCGAGACCTCGGCGATGTTCCTATCCTGCACCCGCACGAACAGGCTCATGGGCTTGAGTCTTTTGCCCTGACAGGCCGGGCAGGGCCGCACGTTCATGAAGCGCTCCAGGTCTTCCCGCACCGCCTCGGAGTCGGTCTCGTGAAAGCGCCGGTCCAGGTTGGGGATCACTCCTTCAAACGGCCGCTGGGTGATGGAGAGCGGCCCTTCGCCTTCGAAGCGGAACTCGATGGTCTCGCCTTCGGACCCGGAGAGGAACACCTTCTGGATTTTTTTGGGCAGCTTGCCGAACGGGGTGTTGAGGTCAAAGCCGTAATGTTTGGCCAGGGATTTTAGCACCTGGTGGAAGAAAAAGGACTGGCGTTTTTCCCAGGGCACGATCGCGCCTTCGCGGAGCGACAGGTTGGGGTTGGGCACGATCAGGTCCGGGTCAAAATACATCTTGGTGCCGAGCCCGGAGCATTCCTCGCAAGCGCCGTAGGGGTTGTTGAAAGAGAACATCCGGGGCGAGATCTCCGGGTAGCTGACCCCGCAGTCCGGGCAGGCGAACTTTTCCGAAAAGACCAGCGACTCCCCTTTATCCGCGAGCTCCACCTTGACCAGGCCCTCGGCCACCCGCAGCGCGGTCTCCAGCGAATCGGCCAGCCGCTTGTCCACCTTGCCCGGCTGGACTAAAAGCCGGTCCACGAACGCCTCAATGGTGTGCTTCTTGTTCTTGTCCAGCGCGATCTTCTCGCAGAGGTCATGCACCGCCCCGTCCACCTTGACCCGGACAAAGCCCTGCTTGCGCAGGTCATCCAGCTCCTTGCGGTATTCGCCCTTGCGGCCCCGGACGAGCGGCGCGAGCACGTGGACCCGGGTCCCGGCCGGGAGCGCGAGCAGCGTGTCCACCATCTGCGAGACGGTCTGGGTGCGGATTTCCTTGCCGCATAGCCAGCAATGCGGGCGCCCCACCCGCGCGAAGAGCAGGCGCAGGTAGTCGTAAATCTCGGTGACCGTGCCCACGGTCGAGCGCGGGTTCTTGCTGGCTGAGCGCTGCTCGATCGAGATCGCCGGCGACAGCCCATCAATGCTGTCCACGTCAGGCTTGCTCATCAGCTCCAGGAACTGGCGGGCGTAGG
>MGQK01000028.1:0-17015 GCA_001797815.1 Deltaproteobacteria bacterium RBG_13_61_14
GTGATCTGCTCATACAAAGAAGCCACTCTCCGGCCGCCGGCGAGGACGTGCTTGACCATATAGACGGAGCAAGGAGGCCAGGTCTTCAAATAAAGTTTAAGAGCCGTGCAACCAGGTGTGTTAGCGGTTGATAGACCGGGAGAGATGGTCCCCAGGCGGAAAACCTGGGGTGGTTGCCGCGTTGGATGGGGTGGTTGCTGAGCAGAATGGGGTGGTTGCTGGGCAGAATGGGGTGGTTGGCGTGCAGAATGGGGGGACGTTTGAAGAGGGTATATCGTATGTGGTATGTCGTATGTCGGGAAAGAGAAGAAGAAGAAACCAAGAGAAACTTCGCCAGGTTAAGTTGGTTCCCGGGTAGTCGGAGCGGAGAATCGGAGGATTCGGGAAAGCCGGTGCTAAGAGATCCCTGGCGTTTTGGGGGCGCTGGGGCCAAAAAACCTTGAGAAATTGACTGGTTAGAGCCAAGAACAATTGTTTTATTTTAGCCCTCATGTTTCCAGGTTCATCCTTCTCTATATATGTAAGAATGTTGCAGTTCTGAAGCCAGTGGACAGTGCACAGTGCACAGTGAAAAGTGAAAAGTGATTGCGGCGGCCGGCTGGCGAAGGAAATATAGGCCCTCCCGCTGGTCGGGCCGGCGTCAACTATCGTCCCCATCCCGCCGCCGGCCCAACCTGACCACCAGCAAAGCCAATCCGCTCGCCAGCAGCATCCACAATCCGATCCGAAACGACCAGGGCTGATAGAAGAACGTGATTTCGGTCTCCCCGGCCGGGACCGGCAAGGCGCGGAGCGCGAGATGGCCGGGGTAGATCCGCGTCTCTTTCCCGCCGATGGCGGCCTTCCAGCCCGGGAAATACTGGTCGGAGAGCACCAGGAAAGCCGGCCGCGGGCTTTGGCAGTAAAGCTTCACCCGGTCCGGGGTGTATTCCGAGATCAGCATGCGGGAAGGGAGTTGCTTCAAATCCTCGGGCACGGTTTTGGGCCAGGGGAACTCGATCTTTTGGGTTAAAAGCACCTGGCTTGAGAAAAGGTCCGGCACCTCGTCCGCCAGCATGGCGAAATTGCGCGCCTGCTCGGCCGGAGTGTCGCCGGGCAGGACCGCGGAGCCCATGACCAGGAAGGCGCGGTCTTTGGCCTGATGATTGACGTAAAGAGCCACCAGGTCAAAATCCTCGGCGGTCCGCTCAAAGCCCGGCCAGTTGACCTGGGGATGGTAAAGCCGGAGCCCGGACCAGGCCAGGAGATTCGATTCGCTTGGTCCCAGGGGTCCGGGCAAGGCCAAGAGCCGCAGGCGGCTTGCGGCGAGCTCCATTCGGCCCGAGCTCATGCCGAGGGCAGTCGAGCGGGGCAAAGGCTGCTGATCAAAGATCGGCTCGGTCTCGGCCATGATCCAGCGGCCCCTGTTGTTATCGCGGACCGGGTCCAGGTAGCGCCAGTAAAGCGGGCGAAAACCGGGGCCCAGAGTCATGCCGGCCCAGATCCCGCGGCGGGGGTTGGAAGCCGGCGAAGCTCCGGTTCCGGGTTCTTCCGCGCCGGGCGCCCCGATCAGAAAGCGGATGGTCCGGCCCTGGGCCTGACCCAACCCTGCCTCCAGGAGGTCGGGCGCATGGTGGAGCACCGCCTGGCGCGAGGTCCGGCCCAGGCTCATGGGAAGGTGCCGCATCCAGCCGGCAAAAGGACCGATTTCGATGCCCTCTTCGATCAGGCGCTGGGCTAAAGGCTCGGACCCGATCTCATTTTCCAGCGCCACCCCGACCACGTTGGCGACGTCCAGCAAAGGAGAGGTCCAGCGGTCCTTTTCGATCTGGAAAAGCATGTGCTGGTCATAATGCTGCCGCGCCTGTTCCGGGCTGAGGCCGTTGAGCGCACACATATAGGTAACGTAGCTTTTCGGATACAAGGGGTCATAGGCGCGCAGGTCCGCCACCCGCTGGGGAAGCAGGAGGTTGGGAAAGAAAAGGTCCTCTTCCCCGGTGACCCGATAGGTGCCGCTCTGGTCCAGGAAGTTGATCGCCTTCAACTGGAAGATCCGATCGTCCTCAAACACCGGCCGGTTGCCGCGAAAATCCTGGAACAAGCCCCAGGCGGTAATCACGAGAAAGGCCGCGCTCACCGCCCCTGGCGGCATCAAGCCCCTTCGGCCCAGGGCCAGCGCGAGCGCCGCGGCTGCGAGCAGGGCCGCGGCCTGGATCATGCTGCTTTGGGCGCCAAAGCCGAAAAAGGGGTAAAAGCCGTTGAGCAGGGCCGCGACCAGGTTGGCCACCGCCCACACCAGAATCAGCGCCCCGGCGGCCAGGGAGAGCCTGGGGTTTTTTTCTTGGAGGACGCGATCAAGGCCTCGGCCGGCCAGGAGGGCGACGGCCAGAGCCAGGATGGGCGCGGCGTATTTGTCGTTATAGGTCACGGAGAAAGGATAGAGATGCCCGAGGAGATGGAAAGGGGGAAGGCCGTAGGCAATCCCGGCGCTGAAAAGGGCGACGGCGAAGAAAAATAAAGGCCGGGGACCGAGCCGGGGCAGAGCCAGCGCGGCCCGCAGCGCGAGCACGAACGGGACCAGGCCCAGGGCCGGGATCAGGAACGGCACCAGGGTGCTGAGGGCGTTGTCGCCGAAGAACCAGGGCAGGATGAGCGAGACCGCGTAAGCCAGGTCGCGGTGGCGCACTCCGGCCGCCGGATCGTGATAGGTCCAGGCGTGGGCGAGGTATTCGGCAAAAGGCAGCCATTGGGCCGCGGAAAGGAACAAGCCCAGGCCGAGGCTTAAGCCCAGCGCGACCAAACCGGGCCTGAACTTCCTGCGGCGAAGGATCTCGAACAGGTAGTATGAGACCACGAGGCTGAGGGCATAGAGCGTGGCTTCGGGAAAACCGCCGGCCACCAGGAGGAAAACGGCCAGCCCGGCGCTGAGGCTAAGGCTAAAGCCGGGCCTTTGCGCCAGGCGGTGGAAGATAAAGAGGGTGAGCGGCAAGAGCGTCTCCACGTTGAGGTGGGACATATACAGGTAGCGGGTGAAGTAACCGCAGAGCATGAAGGCGAGGCCGGAGAGGAGCGCGGCGCTTTCGCTTGAGCGCAGGGCTTGGCGGGCGAAGAGGAAGGCAAAGAAGCCGGCCAGCCAGAGCCGGATCAAGAGGACCAGGTCGGCCGCGGTCCAGAAGCCGAGCAGGTATTTCAGCCATTGGAGCGGAAAGAGCGGGGCGGACTGCATGTTGGCCAGGTGCGGGAGCCCCAGGGCGTTATAAGGGTTCCAGAGCGGGAAGTGACCGCGAGCCAGCTCCTGGCCGCTGAATTCATCCCAGGGGTAAAATCCATAGATGTTGGTGATGTCCTGGATCACGCCGGTGAAAAGGAAGTGCCCGGACAAGAGCATCGGGCCGTAAAAAACCAGCAGGACCAAGACCAGGATCAACCCGGCCCGGGTTTTCTCCCGAGGCGGCCGGCTAGGCATGGCCGTCTCCGGAAGAAGGCGTGAGGCATGAGGCCTGAGGCCTGAGGCCGGCGGCATGAGGCGTTGGGCTTCCGGCGCGAGGCTTGAGGCCAAGGAAAAAGACCAAGAGAAGAAAGAACAAACAGGTGAGGCTGACCCAGAGCCCGATCCGAAAGTCCAGGGGCTCAAAGCGAAACTGCACCGCGTGTTTGCCCCGGGCCAGAACCACGCCGCGAAAAGCGTAATCCGCCCGAACAATCCGGGATTCCTCCCCGTCCACCCAGGCCCGCCAGCCGGGATAGGCGGCGTCGGCCAGGACCAGGAGACCCTGGCTCGCCCGGCGGACTTCGAGTTCCACCCGGTCGGGTTTGTAGCTCAGCAACTCGACCTTGCCGCGGTCGCCGGGATAGCCTTGGACCAGAACACCGGTTGCGGTGACGGTGGCGGCTTCTTTCAACTGCTCGACCGACAAGGACCCGAGGATGGGAAGTTCTTGCTCGGGAGTAACAGCCAAACTTCGGCTCACGGAAAAAGCGCGGGGAAAGGCGTCAAGGATCTGGTTTGCCTGCACGGTCCCCTGGTCCTGGTCTAAGAGGGGGACCGAAGGGAAGGCAACGGCTTCCTGCGCCGGAGCCGCGGTCAGCTCGATCCAGCCGGGCCAGTCGGCATCGCGATTGTTTTTAGGGCCGGGATCAGTGGCCAAATGCAAGGCGCTTTCTCGGCCGGGGTCCGAGGTCAGCGAAAGATCGAACCGAGTCATGGAAAGGGCATGGCGCGCCACGAACCGGGTGAACAGGAGTTTTGCACCGCTGGAGCTTTCGCGCCAGAGATAAAAATTGGCGCCGTCTGAATTTTTGTCCCAGGCCAGCAGGGAGGGAGTGAAGCGAAGTCGGATATCCGATTCTCTCCAGGGGAGGCGATAATCCAGGCGGGAGGGTGGATGCTGAAAGAGGGAGGGCCCGCGAAGCTTCTGGGGCGGGGTCACTCCATAAACGCCTGAGCTATGGTAGAGGATCTGTTCCATGATCTCTCCGCGCAGGAGCTCTCGACGTCCAACCGCGAAGCGAATCCCCATCAGTGCGGCCAGGGGCCGAAGCAGGCGCTCGGGCGAGGGCTGGGTATAGTAACTGGGATAAAAATAGTGGACGGCCTGGTCCCCCTCCAGGCCATTGAGGCGGTTGAGCAATTCCAGGTACGGCCGGTAAAAGAGGGCATCGGAGCTCCGCAGGTCATCGAGGCCGAAGGCGAGGGCGAGGTTGGGGGGGAAGAAGCCCTCGAGTCCGGTGATCCGGAACGGCCCGGAAACGGCCTGCTCTTGCTGGAGGTAATTGAGGTAGGGCGCTTTCTTGAGGTCGCGGGTGCCGAGTTCGATATAGGGCTTGACCTCGCGGGCATGATAATAGAGGTTGCCGAGCAAGGCCAGGAGCAAGAGCGCGGCCAGGGCGGGACGCAAGGCGCCTCTTCGCGCCGGGCCGGAGGCACGGGGCAACAGGGTTTCCAGGCCAAAGCCGGCCAGGATGGCAAAAGCCAGATGGATTTCGGAGAAATAAAACTTGAAGTTGGAAGCCAGGTTGAAGACCGGCAGGAGCGCGATCAGCCGGAAGCCCGGAAGTCCGAAGGTGAGGCCGAGGAGCAAGGCGAGAATGGCGGCGAAGAAAGCGGCGGCGGGATTAAGGCGGCGGAGCCGGCCGAGGGCGAGGAGGACGAAGAGCATGGGAAGCAGGCCCAGGCCCGGGGGCACGCCGGGCACCGCGGTCTCGCGGTAGCCGGAGAAGAGGAGTCCGAGGGTGCCGCGCTCCAAGACTTGGAGCGGGATGCCGGAGGGCTGGTCGGCGAAGATCCGGTGGATCCCGGGCCAGAAGAGGTTGAGGATGCCCCGGGCTTCGAGGTGGAAGAAGCCGAAGCCAGGGGCATGCAAGGACCAGCAGCGGGTGAGGTAATTGGCAAAGGGGAGCAGCGCGGCCCCGGCCAGAAGCATCCCGATCAGCCCGGCCGCGGCCAGGGGTAAAAAGGCGGAAAGCCGGGTCCGGGACCTGGCGGCGAGGAAGATCACGTAGAGCCAGGCCAGGAAAAAGGTATTGAAAACCGCTTCCGGATGGCCGCCGAGGATGACCAGGGCCGAGAGCAGGCTGGAAGCGGCCATCAGGGAAGCCCGCCGCAAGGTGAACATTTTTGCCCAAACCAGCATCAAAAGAGGCAGGAGCATCTGGGAGTTTAAGTCCACGAGTTGCAGAAACCAAAGACCATAGCCGCCGAGAGCGTAGAGCAGGCCGGCGGCCAGCGCGCCGCTAAAACCCTCGCCGGCGTTTTTCCCCAGCACAAAAACAAACGAGGCGGCCAGGATCAGACGGAGCGCCAAGACCAGGTCTTGGGCCAGGGGCGAGGTCAAGAGGGCCCGGAGCAGCCAGAGCGGGAAGAAGACCGCGGTTTGAAGGTTAGCCAGGTGGGGCTGGCCCAGGGCGGTGTGAGGGTTCCAGAGCGGGAAGTGGCCGCGGAGCCACTCGGAAGAGGAAAAGGCGTTCCAGGCCCACACCTGCAGCACGCCGGCAGGATCCACCCGGGGCAAGACGGAAAGGGCGCCGGGAGAGGAAAGCTCGGGGAGAAGGAAGACCAGGACCGCGCCTCCCAGGAGGGAGGCGGCGAGCCAAAACTCTTTCGGCCGCAATGGCGGAAAAGGGGGCACTAGGGGTTCCCAGGTTTAGAACACGGCTGCTTGAAATTGTTTTTCCAAACCATGATTAAAAGCCAAAGCGAAATACTATACTGCATAGTGCCATAAAAAATGCCGTTATAAATCAATAGGATAGATAGAACTGTAAAATTTTGTAGAAAATAGTTGCATTTGCGGAGAAAGCATGATACAAATAAAGCTGAACTCAAACCCATAAAGAACGGAGAAGCCAAAATGAAACGCTGTCCCAATTGCAACGAGTATCTTTCCGACGAAGCTATTCAATGTAAGACCTGCTTGACATACTTGGATGGCAAGGTGCGGGTGGACGAGCGCTGCGAATGCGGCAACCTGGTCGCCAAGCTCACGGAAAGCACGGTCGAGATCAAATGCCGTCGGTGCAAACGCATTCGCATCATCCCCATGGATCAACTCGCGGAGAGGTATAAGGTCCTGCTCGAGCGTGCTCCGCGGGAAGTAGCAGAAGCCCGCTAGACCGAACCGAGCCGTTCTTGGTTCCGAGCCTGGCCCGCTGAGGCCAAGGGTTTGCTTTATCTGCGTCTCGATTCCAGCGCGGCCGCCACCAGGTGGTCCACGCCCAGTCCCATTTCTTCCCAGAGTTCCTCGGGCTTGGCGGAAGCACCATAACCCGTGATCCCCAGTCGCACTAATTTCACCTTTAGCCCCAGGTCGGCCAGAGCATTAGCCACCCGGCTGCCCAGGCCCGTGGCCACATGGTGATCCTCGTAGGTGATGAGCAACCCCGTCGCCGCCGCTTCTTTCAACTCTTCCGGCTTAAGCGCCAGCGGACAGGGCACATTGTAAACGGCGAAACGCGCGCCTTTCTCCTGGAGGATCTTCCAGGCGGAAAGCGCCCGCCCGGTCATCGGGCCCATGGCCAGGATGGCTCCCTGGTCTCCCTCCCGCAACTTTTCCATCTTCCCGTATTCAAAGCGGTAACCGTCCGCAAAATGGGGCCGGCCCGCTTCGTCGCACAAGACCGGCTGGCGCGACCGGCCCATGGCCAGAAGGAAATTGCCCTCGGCTACCGCCAGATGGCGCACCGCCCGGTCGGTCTGGTTCGGGTCTGCCGGCACGATCACCTTGAACCCGAACAGGTTGGCGGCCAGCCCCAGGAAATCAATGCACTGGTGGGTCTTGCCGTCTTCCCCCACGTCCAGCCCGGTGTGGGTCAGGACCACTTTGAGCTGGGTCCCGTTGATGTCGTTGAGCCGCGCCTGGTTGTAGGTCTCGCAGATGCCGAAGACCCCGAAGTCGGCGAAAAAGGTGAGCACCCCCATGGTGCTGAGCGCCCCGGCCAGGGTGGCGGTGTGGTGCTCCTGGATCCCGCCCTGGAAAAAGTGCTGCGGGCAGGACTTGGCAAAAGCCGTCGTCTTGACGCTGCTTGCCAGGTCGCAGTCCAGCACCGCCACCGGGCTTTGCCCGAGAACCCCGCAATTGAGCTTGGCAATGTCCTCGAGCGCGCCGCCCCAGGCGCTCCGGTTGTCGCTCTTGGCCTCCGGCCCGTAGCTCCGCGGCTCGCCCGGGTTGATCCGCAACGGCACGACCTTCCGCGCCGGCGCCACCCGCGGGTAATCGCCCTTTTTCCGCCGCTCCCGTAATTCCGCCAGGACGTTGGGTAGCTCCAGCTCTTCCATGGCCTGGGTATACAGGTCGTCGGGCAGGGCGGCCCCGTGCCATTTCTCTTTGCCCTCCATGAAGGACACGCCCTTGCCCATGACCGTATGGGCCAGGATCAGCGTGGGCCGCGACTTCTCCTGCCGGCCGGCGCGCAGCGCCTGGTAAATCGCGGGCAGGTCATGGCCATCCAGTTCCACCACCTTCCAGCCGTCCGCCTCCCAGTTGGCCTTGATGTTCTGGGGCATGATCTCCCTGGTCTCCCCGCTGATCTGCCGGTTGTTGTAATCCACCAGGGCCGTGATGTGGTTCAGCCCGTATTTGACCGCGAAGCGCCGCGCCTCGGAAATCTGGCCCTTCTGCTGCTCCCCGCAGCCCATCACCACATACACCTGGAAGTCCAGGTGGAGCATCCGTCCGGCCAGGGCAAAGCCGCACCCGGCGGACAGCCCCTGGCCCAGGTTGCCGGTGTCCCATTCAATGCCAGGCACACTCCGCTCGACGTGGCCCTCGAAGACTGTGCCCAGGGCGCGGAAGCCCAGGACCGCGGCCTCGACCGGGAAGAACCCGGCCCGGCCCAGCGCGGCATAAGCCCCGGGCGAGGTGTGGCCGTGGCTGATCACGATCCGGTCGCGGCCTGGAAAGTCCGGCCGCTTGGGGGTGAGCTTGGCCAAGTGGTAGAGGATGAGGAACATCTCCAGGGAGGACATGCTGCCGCCCGGGTGGCCGGAGCCGGCCAGGGTGGTCATGGTCAGGATGTCGCCCCGGCCGAGCCGGCCGAGCACTTTGAGTTCCGCCAGGGAAGTGTCGTCAAGTTTTTCTTCCTGGAAACCGCGCGCGATCATGAAGGCTCCTTGCCAACTGAAAAATGAAAAAACGGTTTGTATTTATCACGGCTGAGAAGGAAAAGCAACCCCCGGCCCAGCCTGAGCGCTTCATTGACAGAGGCGGCGCGGTTCTGCTAAGTTGAGGCATCTTCAACCTGAGAGAAGACCGCTCCGGCCACAGCCCCTTCTCATCCCGGGAGGGGAAGGAGATCCGGATATGCCGGCTGCCAAAAAGAAAATCAAGGCCCTGCTCATGGGCTATAACGGGGAGAACAATACCGGCGCCGAGTCGCGCCTGGTCACCATCGCCCGCGATGTCCGGGAAGTGTTCCAGAGCCAGAACCTGGATCTGGAGGCGGTGGTGCTGACCGCGGCCAATGCCCGGCGCTACCTCAAGGACCCGGAGGTGAAGATGGTGGAGATCGGGAGGCCCGGCCAGCTCTGGAAGGTGCTCCAACTCACTTTTGAGCCTTACGATCTGTTAATCCTGGTGGAAGGCTCCACTTTCACCGACCACTTCTCGCCCTTCCTGCTCTACATGTTCCTGCTCGGCGCCTGGATCCACTCGTTCAAACCCGGGAAAAGCGTGGCCTACGCGGTGGACGCTTTAGAGATGAGGGAATTCAACAAGAAGCTTGCCCGCTACGTGGGCAACAAGATTGATCTGATCATCACCCGCAACGAAGACGCCCGGGAGCGGCTCCAGGCTTGGGGGATCACCCAAGACATCCTGGTCACCACCGACACGGCATTCCAGTATCAACCTCCGCCCCGGGAACATACCGACCGGCTTCTGGAACGGTTGCAGCTGGACCCGAAAAAGCCGTTGATCGGGCTCGCTTTCAAGGAGTTTTTCTGGTGGCCGGTGAGCCCCAAGCTATGGGGCCCGAAAGAGGACCTTTACCGCTTCTGGCCGCTCTACCACACCTGGGACCCGGGCGACAAAGAGAAGAGCATGGAGATGAAGGGCGTCTGGAGCAACTACGCGGACTGGCTGGTGGAGAAATACGATGCCAATATTCTCTGGATCGCCATGGAGCGGATGGACTTCCCGCCTTCGCGGGACGCTTGCCTGCTCATGGAGCACAAAGACCGGGCCCGGCTGATCCCCAGCAATGACTTTGACCTGGATGACATCACCGGGCTTTTGTCCCGGCTCCAGCTCCTCTGCAGCACCCGCTACCACGCCGGCGTGCTCTCCATGGTTTCCAGCATCCCGATGCTGGCGGTCTCCCACGACACCCGGATCGAGAGCCTCTACAAGGAAATCGTCCATATGAAATTCTACATTGACTACCAGACCCCGGACCTGCTCCGGCGAATGCGGGAGCGGACCGAGGAGTTGCTCGGGGCCGAAGCCGCGGTGCGGGCCAAGATCCGGGGAGCCTATCCCCGTTACCTGGAATTGTGTTTGCAAAACCGAAAGATATTGAAGGAGTGGTTCAGCCGGGAATTCTGGCCCTTGTCCAACTGAAGCCAGGATCACCCGGAAGCAGTCTCGTTTTTGGCCCGGAAGGAGGCAGGCGATGTTAGAATTTTTCCGGAAATGGCGACAGATCCCCGATTTCACGCACACGGCCAACTTTTTTGACGTGCTCTATGGGATCATCGGGTGGAGCCTGGTGCAGGTTTTGGGTTACGGGGTGAGGTTCCTGGACCTGTTCGGCCTGGGCCTGAACCGGAAATGGAAGCCGGGGGAAAAGCTCCAGGTTCTGTTTCTGGCTTACTCCGGGGCGCGCAACACCGGGGCCGAGGTGCGAGTGGCCGAATGTATTGACCAGGTGAACCAGGTCCTGGGCGAAGACGCGGTGGATATCAACATGACCACCCTCAATTTGGAGGAAGCCCAGGAATATTTCAAGCACAACAAGGTAAACCTCATGCCCATGAACTACGTCTTTTTCTGGGACGTGTTCAAGTTCGTGCTCAAAAACCACATGGTCGTGCTGGTCGAAGGCTCCTGCTGGAAAGAAAACTTCGCCGCGGCCCTGCTCCTCTTTTTCCTCTACGGCGTGGGTCTGGCCGAAAAGCTCGGCAAACCTTCTTTCTCTTATGCCGTGGACGCCGGGCAGATGAACAAGTTCAACAACTTCCTCTCCTGGAACCTGAGCAAGGGCATGACCCGGCTCATCACCCGCACCCAGCCGGCCAAAGAAGTGCTGGAAAAAATCTTCCTGCCCGGCGCCATTGTCCGGGTGGACACCGCCTGGACCTTGCGGCCCAACCCGCCGGATTGGGGGATCGCGACCCTGAAGAAGCTCGGGTGGGACGGACAGAAGCCGCTGGTGGGCCTGGCCATGCAGAACTTCTTCTGGTGGCCGGTGATCCCGGACTTTGTGCGGTTCCTCAAGGGCGACAAGGAATACAACTACCGCCTCATCTACTATTACGACTACGATGAGGAGGACAGGAAAAAATACCAGAAATGGGCCGCCATGCTGGCCGGCCTGATGGACTGGGTCACCGAGAAGTATCAGGTCCAGCCGGTCCTGGTGGCGATGGAGGCGCTGGACGAAACCTCCTGCAAGGATGTCATGGCCCTGATGAAACACCAGCCCCTCCTGGTCTCCTGCAATCAATTTGTGGGGGTGGAGATCGCTTCCATGCTGCGCAACTTACACCTGCTGGTCACCACCCGCTATCACGCCATGGTGCTTTCCATGCCCGGGCTGATCCCGTTCATCGGGCTGTCGCGGGACGAGCGCATCCGGGGGGTCATGCTCGAGACCAAGCTTTATGAGGACTACTATGCGGACTACTCGCGGGACGACCTGCCCGAATTGCTCCGGCAAAAGGTGAGTCGGTTGATGGAAGACCAGGCCGAGCGCGAGCGGATGAAGAAGATCATCCGCGAATGGCTGCCCTATTATTTTGCCCAGATGGCGCGCCTGGGCCTGGATATCCGCAAGATCGTCCAGGAATGCTTCCCGGCGCTCAAGCTCAAGCCCCTGGATGAAAACGACCCGGCCCAGCTCGAGCCGTTTGTCCCGCCCGAGCTTAAGCAGGACATCCGGAAAAAATATCTGGAATTGAACTAGGCGGCCCAGGATGCCACCACCCAGGATGAGCCGCAGGAGCGCGCCATGACCATCTCGGCCAAAGAACGAGACAACCTGTTGCGCTGGGACGGGAAGAAACCCGGCCATTACGAGGTTTATTACCTCAAATGGAACGATCTCGTTAGCCGCACCGCCGGCTGGATCCGTTACACCCTCACCTCCCCCCTGCCGGCGGCGGGCGATCCTTACTGCGAGCTGTGGGGAATGTTCTTCGACATGGATCAGCCGGCCAACAACTTCGCGGTCAAGAATCGCTTCCCCATCCAAAGTCTGGTCTGGGATCAAGACCGCTTCCGGGTCCAAATCGCCGACGCCGAGCTTTGCCAGACCTCCTGCCGCGCCTCCATCACCGACCCCGAGAAAAAACTCTCGATGTCCTGGGACCTCACCTTCGATTCGCCAACCCCGACCCTGTATTACTTCCCTTCGGAATTTTACTACCAGAGCCGTAACCCCAAGACCAAGTCCCTGGTCCCCCACCTCGACGCGCGTTTCCACGGCACCGTGGTCGCCAATGGCCGCGAGATCAAGCTCCGCGACGTCCCCGGCCTCGAAAACCACCTCTGGGGCTCCGAGCACGCTCTCCGCTGGGCCTGGGGCCATTGCAACGCCTTCTCGGAAGATCCCTCCGCGGTCTTCGACTGCATTGATTCCCAGTTGAAAATCGGGCCCTGGGTCAGCCCTCACATGAAGTTCTTTTACATCAAATTTCGCGGCAAGGAATACGTCCTGAACCAGCCCTGGCATTGGGCCTTGTGGCACCGGAGCCAATGGGAATTGGGCCGCTGGACTTTTCAGGCGCGCTTTCCCGGGCTCCGGGTTCAAGGCGAGATCAAAAGCCGCTTTGAGGAATTGCTGGCCATCACCTACATGGACCCGGACGGCAAACTCCTCTGGTGCAACAACAACACCGCAGGTTCCATCAAACTTTCTCTTTTCGATCTTTCCGGCAAAAGCCTGGGCCGACTCACCAGCGACGGGGGCTGCACCGTGGAGTTTGTGGACCGCAAGACCTATCCGCAAGTGCCGGTGCGCCTCTGACCAAAGGAAAGCTTTTGGTCCAGGCGAGCCCGGCAGGGGGGATTATTTTTCCAGTGCGTGAGCACCCGGAGCCGTGGTCCAGTCCCCTGCCATGAAACTGATCAGTTTCGATAAGAAGCTTTCCCTGCCCGCGGCCATCGCGGTCACCGTCGGCGCCTTCCGCCTCTTCTCCCGCTTCCCGGAAAAAGTAGCCGCGGCGGAATTTCCGATCACCAAAACCTGGCTCTACCCCTGCGCCGCAATCTCCGCGCTCCTCTCCTTCGCCGTCGGCGGCTTCGCGGTTTTTCTGCTGGTAAGCGAGTTCCTGCTTAAGTAAACCCATGCAGTGTTGCTTGACAGCGGATGAAACTATGCGTTAAAGTTAATTTAAATGAGGCGATCAAGGAGGCTGACCGGATGGGCATTAAAGCCAAGAGAACCCCAAAGGGAGAAAATCCTGGATCATAGAAGGCGGTTTCTTTTTTTCTTCTTTTGTCTTGGCGGGAAAAGGGTGGGCCGAGTGTTAAGTTGCGTGTAAAGTAAAGATTTGAGCCCAAATTAAAAAAAACTCCCGCCCGAAGGGCGGAAACCCGGGGGTGAGCAGGCCCAGCCTATTCACTTAACAAAAGAGGGAGTTCTCCATTTTCCGCTGAGCCAGGACAAATTCAAAGAAGGGAGGCAAAAGGAGATGAGACGTTTTCTTAAATCACGGACGATTGCGATGGTGGTGCTGGTGGCCCTGATGCTGGCCTCGGTCCAGTGCGGCTACATCCTGCACTCGGAGCGCAGGGGGACGAAGGGGGGAGATATTGATCTCCCGATTTTGATTATGGACTGCTGCTGGTTCTTTGTGGGGGTCATCCCAGGGGCGCTCGCGCTGATTATTGACTTCACGAGCGGCTGCATCTATGAGCCTTCCGGTTCCAAGAAGGTGAGCCTGCGGCCCGACAGCCGGCTTTCCTTCCGCCTCAATGATCCCGCCCCCGCGGACGCCACCGTGGCCGTGACCCTCGAAGACCCGACCGGCCTGCAGGTGAAGGCCACCCTGATGGAAAAGAACGTGGCCCAGGGCGAGCGGATCGGCAAGGTCAACCTGGCTCTGCCCGCGGGGCTTCAGCCCGGCGCCTACAAGCTCGCGCTCAAGGTCAACGGCGAAACTTCAGTTTCGTGGGATATCAGCCTGTAAGAGCAAGTTGCAACCATGATCCAAGGAAGGTAGGGGAACGCGCCCGAGAGGGGGTGCCCCTACTGAAGGAGGAGACGAGATGAGCGCAGTCAAGATTGTGGCCATCGTGCTGATCGCGGCCGGCATCCTGGGGCTGGTGTATGGCAAGTTCGTCTACACCAAGGAAACCCACAGCACCAAGTTGGGCGCGCTCGAGCTGTTGGTCAAGGACCGGGAGACGGTCAACGTCCCGGCCTGGGTTGGCGTGGGGGCGATCGTGGTCGGCGGCGTGCTCCTGCTGATCCCGCGCAAGAAGAGCTAGGCTCAAGGAGGAGAATGGAAGGAGAATAGGGTTAAAGCTTTACTTTAAACCTAAGGCTTGACCGGGATTAGGAAGTCTGCCAGAGATCGGGGTCAGAACTTTACATTAAACATTACAATGCTGCATAATAATCAACGGAAGGTTCTGGGTTTCTGGTTCGGATCCCCTATCGGCGATCTTTCCAGGTGTCGGGGTGTCGGTGCAAGTGCATGACGGCGAGGATCAAGATGCTGTCAGGCTCGATGCTGTAGAGGACGCCGTAAGGGAAACGGTGGACGAAGCAGCGGCGGATATCGCCTTCGAGGATGGGCCAGGCGTTCGGGTAAGCGGCGATATTTTGCGCGGTGGAGTAGACTTCCAGCGCGAATTCTTCTCCCAGTCCGGGTTCGCAATCTTCATAGTATGAGATTGCCTCGAGGTATTCCGCTTCGGCCTCGAGATGAAACGCGAATTTCATCGCGCGAATCGTGCTTTGATCTTGGCGAAGACCCGGTCTCCGGGAACAGGCTGGACCCGCCCGGAGCGCAGTTCGCGCAGGCGGCGACTCGCGGTTTCCGACCAGGCCCGATCCATGTCCGGGTTGGGCGCGTTGAGGGTGCGAAGCAACGAGTCAATGACATTGGCGCGGTCTTCCACCGGCAGCTCGGAAGCCTCGCGAATAATCTCCTGGATCGTGTGCATCAGGCACCTCCATTCAATTTGATCTTAATCGGGATAGTTGCCTGGATTCCGGCTGCTTGCCTCCAAAAGAATCCTCAGGGGCTCGTTCCAGCGAAAGGGCCAAGGCGTCTCCTGCCCCAACTATTAAAAATCATAGCAAAACTGAGTATTCATGTCAATAGATCGGGAGAGCTATACTTTAAACAGAAGGCTTGACAGGGTCTAGGAGTTTTGTCAGGATGAGGTCATGAAGCGGTCGGACCGGATCAAATTTTGGGGAGCGGATCAAGCTCCTTTATCCATGTTCCCATGCTAGTCGAGAGCCGCGCGCCCAACCGGATCCTGGACTTCGGCGGCTGGACCGACACCCACTTCGCCGGCTCGGGCAAGGTGGTCAACCTGGCCGTCACTCTCTTCGCCCATGTCACGGTGGCGACTCGCGCCGAGCCGGGAGTGACCATCCACATCCTCGACTACGGCGACCGGATCGAGCTCGCCGACGTGGTCCGCGAGCGCTACGGCACCAAGCACGACCTCTTGCTGGCCGCGCTCAAGCGGATGCAGATCCAGACCGGGCTCGACGTTTACATTACCGCCGACGTGCCCCCCGGCTGCGGCACCGGCAGCTCCGCCGCCATCACCGTGGCGCTGCTCCAGGCCCTGGCCCTGATCGCCGGAAAAGCCCTGGTCCCGCACGAGCTCGCCCGCCTGGCCCATGCCATCGAGACCGAGGAGCTCCAAAACGAGTGCGGGATCCAGGACCAGATCGCCTCCGCCTACGGCGGGCTCAACTACATTGACATGTTCGAATATCCCTTGGCCCGGGTCTCGCCCATCCCCATCGCCTCCCCGGCGCGGCTGGCGCTCGAAAGCCGGCTGCTTTTAGTTTACGAAGGCGCCGGGCATTTAAGCTCGGACGTGCACCGGGCGGTGATCGAGAGCCTGAGCCGGCCGGAAAGCAAAGTGCGCGAGCTCCTGGTTAAATTGGCTGATTGCGCCGACCGGGCCAAGGACGCGCTCCTGCGCCAGGACCTGGAGGCGCTGGCCCGGACCATGGACGAGAACAACTCCTTGCAGAAGGCGCTCCACCCGGGCATCACCACGCCCCGGCTCGAGCGGATCGAGGCGCTGGCCCGGGAGCGAGGCGCGAAGGGAGTGATGATCAACGGCGCCGGCGGAGGCGGGAGCATCACCTTGCTTTGTGCGCCGGGATCGCGCTCGGTGGTGGCCCAGGCGCTCCGGCAGGAGGGCTTCCGCATTCTTCCTTTTGTCATCTGCCCCGAGCCGGCCCTGGCCTGGGTGGCCGGCTGAAGAAAAGTTTCCACGCCAAGGCGCCAAGGGGCCAAGGCGCTAAGTTTTTAACTCTCTAGAGATGTCTCTTGGGGCGGGATCAGCCCCGCCCGAACTTCAGACACGGTCCCGGTCCTCGCGGCATGCTCCGACACGGCCAAGGGGTCAAAATTGCCTTGACCGAGCGCTAATACTCCTTCCACTTCTTCCCCCACTTCGTCTCCATGAACTCTCGGATCACCCGCTTGCCCTTGGTCGGGTACCAGAGGTAGTCGTGGAAGAAGTAGGACCCGAAGACGAAGAAATAGACGAGCGGGGTGTGGAAGAAGAAGTGCTGGAACCGGCTCAAGGGCCCCCACCAGAAGGGCCGGATAAAGGCGGTGGCGGCATTGTCGCCCACCGAGAAGTTCCAGCGCTCCCTGGCCGCGTCGGCGTCGCCCACGATCTCGATCTCGGAGAGGATGCCGGTGCCCAGACCCCGCTCGGTCGCCAGCCGGATGTAATCCAGCTTCATCGGGTCAAAGCCCATCATGCTCGCGCTTACCGCGTCAATCGCCACCTGGTCGCCCGAGGCCAGGATCACGTCTTTGAGATGGGGCGTCATGGTCCGCGGGCCCGGGCCGGACCCGGCCACGGTCCCGTCCATCACCGCGAACAGGCCGGAATGGATCTCCTTTTGAATGGCGAGCAGGTCCACCAGGGTCTCGTGGATCCAGGTGTGGGTGTAGTGCCGCTTGGTGTTGAGCAGTCCGCCGAAGGCGTTCTTCATGGCGCCGGTGGTGCCGGTGTAAACGTGGCACTTCATGGTGGGCAGGTGCACGATGTTTTTGCCCTTGAAAAAGTCCGGGATATGGATGCCCTCGGGATAAATCTTGGGCAGCACCAGCATCTCCGCCTCCGGCTGAAACCGCACCCACTCCATGTCCTCCCGCCGGAAGT
>MGQK01000028.1:17035-27806 GCA_001797815.1 Deltaproteobacteria bacterium RBG_13_61_14
TTTGCGGGTCCAGGTATTGATCCGCTTCCGCCAGCCGGAGCAGCCGGCGATAATCTTCCACCACCGACTCGGGCTGCGTCCGCAGAATCGCGACTTTCGATTTGGCCATGGCCATTCCTTAATGCAAAATCGTGTTCCTTGCTTTCCGAATGATTCCTAAACGGTGAACCGTGAACGGTGAACTAATCCTATTATACGAGACACCGCTCCTGGGCACAAGGTTGCAGTTCCTGCCCCACTGGAGCGGCCGGCCCGCTTCCCGGCCTGGAAAAATGAACGTCCACTGCCATCTCATACCGAGACACCTCTTTTCAGGCCTAGATACGACATGGCCTCCCCGATCACGTAAAACGAGCCGGTGATCAGAACCACCTCTTCCGCCTCCGCCTGAGCCAACGCTTGTTGAACCGCATCTTCCACCCGGGCAACCTCTTCGACCCTCCCCGCAAAACCCGCCAGCGCCGCGGCCAGCCGCTCGCCCGGCACCGCCTTCATCGTCTGCGAGCGGGTGAGGATCACGCCGAAGAGCGCCGGCTTCAGCTCGCGGAAGAACCCCTCCACGTCCTTGTCCGCACCCAATCCGATCACCGCCCGCACCTTTTGGCCGGGAAAAATTCTCTTCAGCGTAGCGGCCAGGCCGCGGGCCGAGTCGGCATTGTGGGCGCCGTCCAGCACGATCGTAGGCTTTTCGCCGATCACCTGGAACCGCGCCGGCCAGCGCACCTGGGCCAAACCCTCCCGGATGGCTGATTCCGGGATCGGCCGATCCCTTCCTGCGAAGAGATCGCAAACTAAAACGGCCAGCGCCGCGTTCTGGAGCTGGTGATCGCCAAGCAGCGGCAGCTTAAGCCCCGGCAAACGCCGGTCGCCCACAAGGTCAAAGACCTCGCCGGCCAGGCTCTCTTGCCGCCGCGGCCAGCGGTAATGGTCTTCCAGCCGAACGAGCGGCGCCGCCACCGCCTGCGCCCGGGCCGTGAGCACGGCAAAAGCCTCCGCCGGCTGCGGGCCTACTGCCGCCGGTCGGCCGGGCTTGATGATCATCGCCTTTTCGCCCGCGATTTGAGCGAGGGTCTCGCCCAGGATGTCCATGTGGTCGTAGCTGATCGGCGTGACCACGGCCACCGCCGGGTCGCAGATATTGGTGGCGTCATAGCGGCCGCCCAAACCCGCCTCCAGCACCGCGGCCTCCACTCCCGACTCGGCAAAGTGGGCCAGGGCCAGCGCGGTCAGGATCTCAAAGTAAGTAAGCTCGCCCAGCGCCGATTCCCGCTCGACCGCCCCGGCCGCGGGGATCAGCCGGCTGGTCACCCGGGCCACGGCCTCGGCGGAGATGCGCTCGCCCATGACCTGGATGCGCTCGTGGAAGGAAAGCAGGTGGGGGGAAGTGTAAAGCCCGGTGCGCCAGCCGGCGCGGCGGAGCAGGCTCTCGATCAGGGCCGCGGTGCTGCCTTTGCCCTTGGTCCCGGCGAGGTGGATGACCTGGAACTTTTGCTGCGGCTGGTCCAGGACGGAGAGGAGCCGGCCGACCCGGGCGAGGTTCATGGCCCAGCCGTCGTAGGGATAGCGGAGCGTGCGCTCGTAATTGGTGAAGCGGTCGAGGAAGGCCAGGGCCTGCTCGTAGGTTAGGGTGGGCATAACTCAGTTGGTCTTTTTTCCGAGGAAGATTCTAACGCGGAAAGAAAAATTTAACCACAAAGACACAAGGGCACAAAGCTTTTAGACATTTTCAGCTTATCCTGGCTTCGTGTCTTGGTGTCTTTGTGTTAAGAACTTCCTCGCTTCTTCGACGGCCGCCCGGGCCGAGGCCCACGGTGCGGCCCAGGGCCTCGATCTGGTCCCACAAGCGACGATGAAACGCCTCCGTGCTCTCCCCGGTCCCCCCTTTTCCCGGATAAATCTCGTAAAGCGCCCGGTATTCCAAAGGCGTCAGGTCGGGCATGACCACGTTGGCCCCGCACAAAAGGCCCATCTCCCGCCCGCGCTCCGGGCTGAGGGTGGCCAACGCGGTGGTGCTCGGGAGATTGGTCTCCGGGCACAACAGCCGGGCCAGGGCCACCACCTTGCAGGTCATCTCTTCCGAGTTGGGCGCTTGCCGGGAGGCGGGAGCGAGGAACTTCTTCGGGTTCCGACCCAGCGGGGCGGCCGGATGCGGCAGGAAGGGGCCCACGCCGATCATGTCCAGGTCCAGCTCTTGAAAAAGTTCCAGGTCGCGGGCCAGGCTCGCATAAGTTTGTCCGGGAATCCCGACCATCACCCCGCTCCCGACCTCGTAACCCAACTCCCGGAGCTTCTTCAGAATCGCGAAGCGGTCCGAGCGCTGCCCGCGCACCGGCGGATGAATGCGGTCGTAGAGCGCCCGGTCCGAAGTCTCGAATTTGAGCAGGTAGCGGTCCGCCCCGGCTTCCCGCCAGGCCTGGAGGTCTGCTTCCGACCGCTCGCTCAGGCTGAGCGTCACCGCCAGCGCGGTGGCGGCCTTGATGCTCCGAATGATTTTGGCGATCCACTCCCGGCTCATGCCCAAATCCTCGCCGGACTGGAGCACCACGGTGCCGTAGCCGTAGGCCACCGCCTGGCGCGCGCAAATCAGGATCTCCGCCTCGCTCATCCGGTAGCGGGTCAGGTTGCGGTTGCCGGATCGGATTCCGCAATAGGCGCAGTTGCGGTCGCACCCGTTGCCGATCTCGATCAGCCCGCGCAGGTGCACCGCGTCGCCGACCGTCTTTTGCCGCACCGCGTCCGCCTCTTGCCAGAGTTCGGCCAGCCGGGTCTCATCGTCCTCTTTCAACCATTTCAGGATGGTCCTGCGGTTCATGCCGGTTGCCTTTTTCCTTCCCGGCAAAGCTCGAGCGCCGCGGGAAACGGCTCCAGCGCCCGTTCCAGGATCCCGAGTGAATAGGCGATGGTGAGCCCGTAGTTGGTGATCGGCACCCCCGCCCGCCGGCAGGCCAGGATCCGCGTCAGCATCTCCCGCCGGTTCCACATGCAGGCCCCGCAATGGACGATCAACTGGTAAGGGGAAACGTCTTGGGGAAAGTCGTGGCCCTGGACGTGGACGAACTCGAGCTTGCCTCCGACATACTGGGTCAGCCAGCGGGGGATTTTCACCCGGCCGATGTCTTCGGCGATGGGGTGATGCGAGCAGGCTTCCGCGATCAGGACGGAATCGCCTTTTTTCAGCCGCTCGATGGCCAGGGTGCCCCGCACCTGTTCGACCAGGTCGCCCTTGTACCGGGCAAAGAGGATGGAGAAGGAGGTCAGCTTCACCTCCTGCGGCGTGTTGGCCGCCACTTTCAGGAACACCTGGGAATCGGTCACCACCAGCTTGGGCGGCGCCTTCAGGCTTTCCAGCGCGTGGCAAAGCTCGCGCTCTTTCACCACCAGGCAGTAGGCGTCGTGGTCCAGGAGATCCCGGATGGACTGCACCTGGGGCACGATCAGCCGGCCCTTGGGCGCCTCCTTGTCAATCGGCACTACCAGCACCGCCAGTTCCCCCGGGCCGACCAAATCCGAAAGGATGGTGGCGCTGTTGACAAAATCGTCCGGCGCACAGTCGAGCAGGGCCTGGCGGAAGTCCAGAATCCCCGCGCCCGAGACCGCGGCCGTTTTGACTACCCGAATTTTTTCGGCGGCCAGCCGCTCCAGGATCTGGGCCGAGGGCCGGCCCAGGTCGCTCTTGTTCATCACCGCGATGATCGGGATCTTGCGCTCCTTGAACTCGGCCAGGAACTGGTCCTCGAAATCACCCCATTGCCCGGCCTCGGTCACCAGGACGGCCAGCTCGGTCCGGTCCAGCACCTGCCGGGTCTTCTGCACCCGCAGTTCGCCGAGCGCGCCGGTGTCGTCAATCCCCGCGGTGTCTATGAACAGCACCGGCCCCAGCGGCAAAAGCTCCATGGGCTTCTCCACCGGGTCGGTGGTGGTCCCGGCCTGGTCCGAGACAATCGAGACCTGCTGCTGGGTGATGGCGTTGAGCAGGGACGACTTGCCCACGTTTCGCCGGCCGAAGATGCCGATGTGCAGGCGCAGACCCTTGGGCGCGGCTTCCATGAATTCATCTCCCTTTCGGATCGGGCGAGCCCAGCCGGCAGACCGCTTCCGGGCTGGTCCATTCCGCGAACTGCTCGGCGCTGAGCCAGCCCTCGGCAATCGCGGTCTCCTTGATCGTCCGTCCGGTCTCCTTGGCCCGGGCGGCCAGGGCGCAGGCCCGCTCGTAGCCGAGCACGGGCACGAGCGCGGTCACCGCGGCGGTCGAGCTCTCCACCTGGCCGCGGCAGCGCGCCTCGTCGGCCTCGATCCCTTCCACGCAATGCCGGCGCAGGATCTCGCAGCTCGAGGCGAGCAGGTCCAGGCTTTCGAGCAGGCAATGGGCGATCAGCGGCAGGAAAGCATTGAGCTCGAGGTTGCCGGAGCCGGCGGCAACAGCCAAAGTCTGGTCATAGCCCATCACCAGCATGGCCGCCTGCGCGACCGCCTCCGGGATCACCGGGTTGACTTTGCCGGGCATGATCGAAGAGCCGGCCTGGCGAGCCGGCAGCCGGATTTCGCCCAGCCCGGCCTCGGGGCCGGAAGAAAGCAGCCGGAGGTCGTTCGAGACTTTGAGCAGCGACGCGGCGCAGGCCTTTAAGATGCCGGAGACCTCCACGAATACGTCCGCGTTCTGGGTGGCCTCGATCAGGTTCTCGGCCCGGGCCAAGCCGATGCCGGTAAGCTCGCGCAAAATATCCACCACCCGGAAAATGTAGGCGCGGGGCGCGGCCAGGCCGGTGCCGATGGCGGTGCCGCCCAGGTTCACCACCCGCAGCCGCTCCTCGCACTTGTAAACCCGCCAGCGGTCGCGGTTGAAGGCTTCTGCATAAGCGCCCATCTCCCGGCCCAGGGTCGTGAGCACCGCGTCCTGCATCTCGGTGCGGCCGACCTTGACCACGTGGGCGAACTGTTTCTCCTTGGCCTGGAACGCCTCCTGCAACCCCACCAGCCGCTCCTCCAAGCGGCGCACCAGGTGAATCGCCGCCAGCTTGAGCGCGGTCGGATAAGTGTCATTGGTGGACTGGTGCAGGTTCAAGTGGTCGAGCGGCGAGAGCACCTGGTAGCGGCCCGGTTTCTCATTTAGGAGCGCGAGCGCCCGGTTGGCCAGCACCTCGTTCACGTTCAGGTTGGTCGAGGTCCCGGCCCCGCCCTGCAACGCGTCCACCAGGATGTGAGAGTCGAGCCGGCCCTCCCTCATCTCGGCGCAGGCGGCGAAGATCGCCTCGGCCTTGGCCTTGTCCAGGTATCCCAGCTCGAAATTGGCCCGGGCGCAGGCCAGCTTCACCGCGCCGTAGGCGTGGATCAGGGCCGGGTGCACCGGCCGGCGGGCGAGGGGGAAGTTTTCGAGGGCGCGGGCGGTGTGGATGCCGTAAAGGGCCTCGGCCGGAAGCTCGCGCTCGCCCAGGAGGTCGCGCTCTTGCCGAAAGGCGCTCATGGGGCCGCCACCGGATGGCCTTGGGCCGGCAGTTGCTCGACCTCGGCGATCAAGCTTTTGACTTTTTTAGCTTGCTGGGAGCAGACGCGGACGCAGTTGCCGCAGCCGAGGCACCGCTCCGGGATCACCTCCGCCTGGCCGGCGGAGATGCGGATGGCCTTGGCCGGGCAGTCGCGCACGCAGGTGGAGCAGACGCGGCAGCGTTCCTTGATGGTCGAGACCAGCGGCGTTGGCACCACATGGTTCATATTTAAAAATACAGATCGCGCTCTCCTTGCTCGATCCGGCTCAGGCGGCTCTCGGTTTCCTGCCGCCGGGACGCCTGCGGGATATCCTCCAGGTGCCGGGGCAGCGCCGCCCTTCCCGCGGCGCGAGTCTCTGGACTCGCATAGTCTTGCAGATATTCCTTAAAAGTCAAAATCGCATTGGGCAGGCAGAAACTCTTGATCAGGCCGGGCTTGGCCAGGTCCATGAAGTCCCGGCCGGTGCGGCCCAGGCGGTAACAGGCGGTGCAGAAAGAGGGGACGTAGCCGAGCGGCAGCAGATCGTGAATGACTTCGTCCAGGCTGCGGTGGTCGCCCAACTGGAACTGGGCGGTGGCCGGCTCGCCTTCCCGGTACCCGCCCGGGCTGGTGCGGGAGCCGGCGCTGATCTGGGACACGCCCAGGGCGAAGGTCAGGGCGCGCATCTTGGGCGTCTCCCGGGTGGTCATGATGAGGCCGGTGTAGGGGACGGCGAGGCGGAGGATGGCCACGATTTTCTTGAAGTCCTCATCCGCGACCGGGTAGGGCGGATGGGCGGCCAGCTCGGAACCCTCGGCCGGCTCCAGCCGGGGCACGCTGATGGTGTGCGGGCCCATGCCATACACGCTTTCCAGGTGGCGGACGTGCTGGAGCAGCGCCAGGATCTCGTAGCGGAAATCGTAAAGCCCGAAGAGCACGCCCACGCCCACGTCATTGATGCCGGCCTCAAAGGCTCTCCCGACGGCGGTCAAGCGCCAGTTGTAGTCGGCCTTGGGCCCGCTCAGGTGCAGTTTCTGATAGGTGGGCTGGTGGTAGATCTCCTGGAAGAGCTGATAGGTCCCGATCTTGCAGGCGTGCAGGTCGCGGAACTGCTCCACGCTCAGGGGCGCGATGTTGACGTTCACCCGCCGGATCTCGCCGTGGCCCTCCTTGGTCGCATACACCGTGGCGATGGACTTGAAGATGTAATCCAGCCCCTCGTTCGGATAAGCCTCGCCGGCCACCAGCAACAGCCGCTTCTGGCCGGTGCGGATCAAATGCAGCACCTCGTCGGCAATTTCCTCCTGGGTCAGGGCCCGGCGCTTGAGCAAAGGATTGCCCACCCGGAAGGCGCAGTAGAGGCAATTGTTCTGGCAGAGGTTGCTGATGTAGAGCGGGGCGAACAGCACCAGCCGCTTGCCGTAGATCGCCTCCTTGACCTCGGCCGCGGTATGAAACATCTCCTCCAACACCGCCGGGTCCTCACTCTGGAGCAGGACCGCGACCTCGGCCAGGTCCAGACCTTTCAGCTCGCGGGCCTTGGCGATCACCGCCCGGGCCTGATCCGGGCCGGATTCGGCCCCGGCCGCCAGATGGCCCTGGATCGCGGTATCGTCAATGAAATGCGGGGACTCCACTTTTTTGCGCGCGGCATTAGGCATGGGAATCACTCCTTGTCCAATGGGAAGGTGAACGACAAAAATGGTTCCGAGCTTCTCTTCGCTCTCGACCAGGATCCGGCCGGCGTGCTGGTTCACGACCTCCTTGACAATGGCCAGCCCCAGGCCGGTGCCGGTCTCTTCCACCGCCCGGGCGTTCTCGCCCCGGTAAAATTCGGTGAACAACCGGGAGCGGTCGGCCTGGGGGATGCCGATGCCGTTGTCGCTGACCTCGATCCGGACGTCATGGTCGGTGCCCAGGGAAAAGGCCACGCCCACCCGTCCGCCCTCGGGCGTGTATTTGATGGCGTTGCTGATCAGGTTTTCCAGCATCTGCTCGATCATGTCCCGGTCGCCCCGGATCTCGGGCAAGCCCTCGGCCACGGTTACCGAGAAGTTCAGTCTCTTGTCCGCCGCCTCGTCCTGAAAGGTCCGCTGGATGCGGCCGGCGAGCGTGGCCAGGTCCACCTCGCTATAGTTCAAGCGGCGCTTTTCGCCCCGGCTCTGGGCCAGGTTGAGGATCTCATTGATCAGGGTGATCATGGAGCGGGCGCGGCGGTCGATCCGGCGCAGGTGTTCCCGCTGGGCTTCGTTCAGCTCGCCGAGATAACCGTCCCGGACCACTTCCAGGATGCTGAGGGTGGCGGCCAGCGGCGCCCGCAGGTTGTGGGCCACCCGCATCATGAACCAGGAACGGTCGCGGACCAGGTTCTCGACGGCTTCGTAGGCCCGGGCATTGTCCAGGGCGATCGCCACCAGTCCGGCGGCCAGGCGGAAGAAGTCCACCTCGGGCTCGCCGAACCGCTCCGGCCGGACGCAGTAGGCGCCGAGGATCCCGATCACCCGCTTCTCCACGGTCAGGGGCACGAACAGGACCGACTTGAGCCCGGCCGTGACCAGCTCCTCGCCGAATTGGAACATCTCCCGCTCGGTCAGGTGCCCGGTCACAAAGGGCTCGCCCTCGATGATCCGCCGGTTGAGCGGGCTCTTCTCCACCTCCACCACTTTCCCCTTGAGGAACTCGGGAGGCAGGCCGTGGACCGCGGCGTAGCGCAGTTGCTTGCCGTCCTGGGAAAGCAGCTTGACCGAGATGCCGGCCACCTCCATGACCGCGGCCAGCTCCGAGGTGACGATGCGCAGCACCTGGTCCAGCCGCTTCTCGGAGCCGATGGCCTGGACCATGGCGTAGAGGCTGTGGAGCTGGGAATTGAGCGTGGTCACCGCCTCGGAGAGGTCCGCCAGGTCCAAGATGCGCTTGCGGAGCATGCGCATGATGGCGGTGGTGGAGAAGGCGGTGATGAAGACCGAGGCGGCAAAGAAGCTCAGCTCCACCGTGACGTGGAAGGGCTGGTTGGCCAGGTTGATGGCCTGGCCGCGGAACCCGAGGGCGTGGTGCGGGATCCAGCCCAGGTATTCCGCGGCCGCGATCAGGCCCATCCCGGCCGCGACCAGGCCGGCGAAGCCGTAGGCGGAGCGGGAAGGAAGCAGGATCGAAGCGAAGATGATGTGAAAGATGAAAAAGAAGATGAAAGGGCTGGCGGCGCCGCCGGTGAAGTGGATGAGGAGGAACATGGAGGCATAGTCGAGCCCCACTTGCCAATAGGTGAACCGTCGCAGGAACTCGGTCTGGCCGGCGGGGTCTGCGGCGATCCGGCGGCTCTTAAGGTGGAAGAGGATGTTGTAGGCGAGGATGAAAAGGGCGACCAGGAACAGGGCCGGGGCCGCGAACTGGACTCCGATCAACCAGGCCACCCCGGTCCCGGCCGCGATGCTGGGGGGCACCCACCAGCGGAGCCGCACGAACCAGAGGGTCCGGTCCTTGAGCTCGCCCAGAATAATCCGTTTCCGGCGGTGGATTTCTTCGGGCAGGTTCCGGAGCCCGGCATTCTTGGCTGCTTGAGTCATAATGCTCTCCGGCGCCCGGAGCTTCAACTAGCCTCCGGCCAGGATACCCTCGATCTTGGCCAACAGCTTTTTGGTGTCCACCGGCTTTTCGAACAGCCACTTGGCCGGCCATTCCTCGCCCAGGATGTGCTGGAACTTGTCCGGGCCTTCCACGCGGACCTTCTCCAAAAAGCTGGTCAAAATGACGATGGGCAGGTTTTTGAACTCCGGCTTTTGCTTGAGTTCGAAAGCCAGGTCAAAGCCCTCGGTGTCGGTGGCCATCATGATGTCAAGGATCATGAGGTCGGGCACCTCCGCCTGCAACGCGGCCACGGCTTCGCGGCCATTGCCCGCGGTCTTGACCAGATAACCCTTGCTCTCCAGGATGATCCGGAGCGAGTCGCGGATGTCCCGGTCGTCATCCACCAGGAGAATCGTCCTTTTGTTCGCCATGCTAACCTCCCTTTTCACGGCCGAAGCCATGGTGGTTAAATTCCCCGTTCCACATAATGGGTGTGCAGCAGCTTATGGGACATATGCCCCAGCGGCTCTTTCAGGAACTTATCGTAAAGCTCCTTGACCGCCTGGTTCTCGTGCGACTGCCGGAACTCCTGGACGTCGTGGTCATCGTGGTAGAGCGCCTGGGCCCGCAGCGTCCGTTTCTCGTTGCTCACCGGCAGGGGCTGGCCGCCGCCGCCCACGCAGCCGCCGGGGCAGGCCATGATTTCGATAAAGGCGTAGTTGGCCGTGCCGTCAGCGATCTTGTCCATGAGCTTGCGGGCATTGCCCAGGCCGTGAGCCACCGCCACCCGGACCTCGCCCAGCGGTCCGACCACGAGCGCCGCTTCCTTGACCCCTTCCAGGCCGCGCACCGGCGCGATATCGAGGCTGGGCATGTTCTTGCCCACCACTACAGCATACACCGTTCGCAGCGCGGCTTCCATCACGCCGCCGGTGGCCCCGAAAATGGTGGCGGCGCCGGTGTATTGGCCCATGGGCGCGTCAAAACTCTCCGGCGCCAGGTTGATGAAATCAATCCCCGCCTGCCGGATCATACGACCGAGTTCCCGCGTGGTCAAGACCACGTCCACGTCGCGGAAACCGGAGGCGTTCATCTCCGGCCGGGAAGCCTCATACTTCTTGGCGGTGCAGGGCATGATCGAGACGGAGAAGATGTTCTTGGGATCAATGCCCGCGCTCTGGGCATAATAGGTCTTGGCCAGGGCGCCGAACATCTGTTGCGGGGACTTGCAGGTGCTGAGATGGGGCAGGAACTGGGGATAAAAGTGCTCGATGAACTTGATCCAGCCCGGGGAGCAGGAGGTGATCATGGGCAGCTTGCCCCCGGTTTTTACCCGCTTCAAAAGCTCGTTGCCTTCCTCGATGATGGTCAAGTCGGCGGTGAAGTTGGTGTCAAAGACCCGGTCAAAGCCCAGCTGGCGGAGCGCCGCAATCATCTTGCCGGTGACCAGCGTGCCCGGCGGCATTCCGAACTCTTCACCGAGCTGGGCCCGGACGGCCGGCGCCTCCTGC
Source organism: Deltaproteobacteria bacterium RBG_13_61_14 (assembly GCA_001797815.1). Classification (GTDB taxonomy): domain Bacteria; phylum RBG-13-61-14; class RBG-13-61-14; order RBG-13-61-14; family RBG-13-61-14; genus RBG-13-61-14. Next base: position 27,574 of record MGQK01000028.1, read on the forward strand.
ACCACCACGTGTTTGCTGGGGTCCTCCAGCGCGGCCAGGACCTTGGCGGTCTCATCCCGCTCAATGATCGCGCCGGTGGGACAAACCACCGAGCACTGGCCGCAGAAGACGCAGGCGGCATCCGCCAGGTTTTGGCCCATGTCCGGCACCACCTTGGAGTTGAAACCGCGGCCTTCGGGAGTGAGCAGGTTGACGCCCTGGACCTGCGCGCAGACGGTGACGCAGCGCAGGCA
>MGQK01000029.1:0-269 GCA_001797815.1 Deltaproteobacteria bacterium RBG_13_61_14
GCTCTCCGCCAGCTTGCGCACCTCGTCGGCCACCACCGCGAAGCCCTTGCCGTATTCGCCGGCCCGGGCCGCCTCGATGGTGGCGTTGAGGGCAAGCAGGTTGGTCTGGCGGGCGATGTTGGTGATCATCTCCACGATCTTGCCGATGCGCTGGGTCTTCTCCCCGAAGCGAACCACCATCTCCTGGGACCCGGCCATTTTCTCGAAGACCATCTTCATCTTTTCCATGGCCAGGCTGGCGAGCTCGCCCGACTGCTGGGCCTTGGTGG
>MGQK01000029.1:302-5850 GCA_001797815.1 Deltaproteobacteria bacterium RBG_13_61_14
CGTTGGAGCTGGTCAGCTCGATGCTGCCCGCCATTTCCCGCACGGTCTTGGAGGTGTTTTCCACCAGCTCGGCCTGGTTCTCGGCCCCCCGGGAGATGTCCTCGATGGTGCCGGCCACCTCTTCGGTGGAGGCGTTCATCTCTTCGGCGGTGGCGGAAAGGTTCTGGGCCGACTGGGAGATGTTGATGGCCGTGCCCTGGGTGCGGCTGGCCAGCTCGCGCAGGCTCTCGAGCATGGCGTTGACCGAGGCCATCAGCTCGTCAATTTCGTCCGGGTAGCGGGGGTGGCGGGTGAGGGTCACGCCCTGGGTGAGGTCGCCTTCGCTGATCCGGCGGGCGGCCCGGTTCAGGGCTTGGAAATCTTTGGTAATGGTGCGGGCGTAACCCCATCCGCCCAGCCCGGCCGCCAGGAAGATAAAGCAGGAGGTGAGAATCGTGGGGACCAGGGGCGAGCCGGAATAGTATTGCCGCAAGATGTCAAAGCCCATGTAGGAGATGACCGAGATTGCGGCGATCACCATGAAGCCGGCAAAAATCTTGATGGCCAAAGATACCTTCATCCGTCCACCTCCTGCCGGGAAGGCGCTTCCGCGATCCCCGGCTTCTGGTAGATCCGCTCCCGCGGTATCACCGGGACCAACGCCCGCCGAAGCCGGCCGATCAGGATCTCGGTCTTGCCCAGCACCAGGTACCCTCCCGGGCGCAAGCTAATGCTGAAACGATCCAGGATTCCCTCCTGCTCCTCGCGGGAAAGGTAAATCAACACGTTGCGGCAGACCACCAGGTCCAGATCCTCCAGCGCCGGGTCGCGCAGCAAGTCCTGGCGCTGGAAGCGGACCAGTGCCGCCACCCGCCGCCGCACCACCCACTCCTCGCCCCGCGGCGAGAAATGTTTTTCCCGCAGACCGGGAGGCAAGTCCTGGAGCCGCGACTCCGGATAACTCCCGGCCCGGGCCCGGGCCAGGGAATCTTCGTCAATGTCCGTGCCCAGGATCGAGACCGCCATGGTCGCCAGCGGCCCGGGGAAATGCTCGCGCAGGAGGATGGCGAGGCTGTAAGCCTCGTCTCCATCCGCGCAGCCCGCGCTCCACAGCTTAAGCCGCGGCTGGCCGTGCTGCTGGCGCCATTGGATAATCTCCGGCAGCAGCCGCGTCCGGATCGTCTCAAACGTCTCCGGGTTCCGATAAAAATTGGAGACATTGATGCTCAGCGCCGCGACCAGCCGGTCCCACTCCTCGGGCTCCCGCTCCAGCAGCTCGAGATAGTCCTCCAGACTCGCGCACTTCCGCGCCCGCAACCGCACCGAAAGCCGCCGCCGCGCATACCGGTCCTTGTAGCCCAATAAATCCAGGCCCCGCATGGCGCGTAGTTGCTCGGCCAGCGTCTGGAACGCCGCAACGGAAATGGTTAGCTCTTTCCCCTTATCCACAGGGGACGGCACAACCAATTTCGACCGGGCTCCGGGGGCGGCGAAAATCACGGCCTCGACTCGCTCCTCTTCATCACAGAAATTCGTCTTAAATTAACATGGCTTAGTCAGAGTGTCAACTAACGTGACTGATTTGGGCCTGCGACATAAAATGGGGGCAACCGGGATAAGCGTAGGGGCAACCCCCCGTGGTTGCCCGAAGAATCCATAAAACCCCTTTTAATGTCGCAGGCCCGACCGATTTTCTCTGCGCCGATTGCCAAGAAGAATGTCTTGCAATTTTCGCCTCTTCGGAACCGTCCCCGGCCCTGGACAAAGCAAGGCCTGTCGCTCTCATCACCACGAGAGTTGAGCGAAGGTTCTGGTCAACCATAACGGAAGCCAAGAGGTAATAAGCGCGCGGAAGCGGGAGGCAGCAAGGACCGCGTCCGGTCGGAAGCTGACGGAGACGGCTGAATCCATTTGCCGAAGTTTTCATCTTAAGGAAGCATAGGAAAAGGTCCTGCGCCAAAACCCCGGAGCAGACATGAAAGAAACCCGGTTGTATCTTCCCTCGGAACGCGAAGACTTCCACGCCTTCACCCCGGCCCGCAAGGTGGTGCGGGACATCATTTTCTCCACCGACCGGCGCGACTTCGGCTGGATCAAGGAAAACATCCCCTGCCAAAGGGCCTGTCCCGCCTCTACCAACATCCCGGGTTACATCCGCTGCATTTTTGAGGAACGCCACGGCCGGTCCTACGAGCTGAACCGCTTCGTCAACATCCTGCCCGGCGTGCTCGGCCGGATTTGCGCCCGTCCCTGCGAGCCGGCCTGCCGGCACGGCTTCCCCGACAACGGCGACCCGGTGGCCATCTGCCACCTCAAGCGGGTGGCCGCGGACTTTCGGCCGGAGGGGCATCGCCTCCAGGAACAGCTCTTTGCGCCCTCGGGCAAGAAGGTGGCGGTGATCGGCTCCGGCCCGGCCGGACTGGGCGCGGCCCACGACCTGGCCACCTTCGGGCACCAGGTCACCATGTATGAAGCGGAAAAAGAGCCGGGGGGCATGCTCCGTTACGGCATTCCCGAGTTCCGCCTGCCCCGGCCGCTCCTGGCCACGGAGATCGCCAACGTCCTGCGCCTGGGGGTGGACCTGCATCTCGGCGTCCGGGTCGGTCGCGACCTTGAGCTCGCCGAAATCCTGGACAAGCACGACGCGGTGATCCTCAGCGCCGGCGCCTACCGGCCCAACCGGCTGGGGATGCCGGGCGAGAACCTGCCGGGCGTTTACACGGGGCTCGAGTTCATGATGCGGGTCAACGAGGGCGAGCGGCCCGAGATCGGGCAAAAGGTGCTGGTGGTGGGCGCCGGCTTCACCGCCATGGATTGCGCCCGTTCCTCCATCCGCCTGGGCGCTAAGCGGGTGCTCATCAACCTCCTCACCACCGAAGAGTTCCTCACCGTGGACCAGGAAGAAATCTTCCAGGTGAAATACGAAGGCGGCGAGTTCCGCGGCCTGGTCTCCATCCAAGAGGTCCTGGGCAAGGACAAGGTCCAAGGCGCCCGCTTCCAGCGCAACCGGTTGGGCGGCTGGACCGAGCGGGGCGAGCGGGAGGGGGTTCCGATCCCGGATTCCGATTTTTTTGACAGCGCCGACAGCGTGATCCTGGCCATCGGCCAGCGGCCGGACCCCTCGTTCCTCCACCTCGAGCTCGACCAGACCGAGCGGGGCTTTCTCCGCCTGAATCCTCAAACCGGGATGACCAGCCGCAACCGCCTCTTCATCGCCGGCGACTTCGGAGCCGGCGCTTCCAACGTGATCTCCTGCATCGGCTCGGGCCGGCGGGCGGCCTGGGCGGTGGACCAATACCTGATGAGGCGGGAGCGCCGCAAGAACGTGGTCCGGTTCGAGTATATGCCCGAGACCCTGCGCGAGCGCAAGTGGGACTTCATCCCCCGCCAGCCCATGCCCACTCTGGAATTGCCTAACCGGCTGGCCGGCGCCGGCCAGAGCGAGGTGGAGACCGGCCTGGACCCGGACCCGGCCCGGGAAGAATCCAAGCGCTGTTACCTCTGCTACTTGCGCTTCGAGATTGACGCGGCCCGCTGCATCTATTGCCGCTGGTGCATGGATGTCATGCCCAAAAACTGCATCAAGCTGGCGAAAGAAGTCGTGCGCCACCCCGACGGCTCCATCCAGAGCGTGGTGGAGACCGAGGACTGGAGCCAGGTGGCCGCGGTGGTGATTGACGGCAAGGAGTGCATCCGTTGCGGCAACTGCTTTAGGGTCTGCCCGGTCAAATGCATCGAGATCGTCAAGGTCGAGATGATGGAGCAGGACGTGGAGGCCTGATGGCGGAGCCCTTGCATTTCGTGATCGTGGGCAACGGTCCGGCCGGGAACGAGGCCGCGGCCGCGCTCCGCGGCCAGGATCCGAAAGCGCGGATTACCATCATCTCCGCGGCGGCGACCCACTACCTGCGGCCGGAGAAACTGGCGGCTTTCCTGGTCCAGCCCCGGCACAGGCTCAAGGACCTCTATATCCATCCTTACCCCTGGTATGAAGAGCAGCGGATCCAGCTCCGGCTCAACCAGACGGTCAACCGGATCGCCCCGGAGCAGAAATACGTTTACCTCAACCACAAGGAGCGGGTCCGCTACGACCGCTTGCTCCTGGTCACCGGCGCCCGGCCCCGGGTCCCGGAGCGGCTGGCCTCCCTGAGCTCGCTCCTGACCCGCTTCGCCACCGGCGCCGACGCGCTCTTGCTCAAGCGCGGGATCGCCCAGGTGAAGCACATGACCATGCTCGGCGGCGACTGCATCGCGCTCGAGCTGGCCCAGGCCCTGCTGCCCCGGGGCGTGAGGCTGACCTTCATCCTGGATGAATATCGCTTCTGGCCCCTGGAGTTCGATGAGGGCGTGAAGAAGCGGCTGGCCGATTCCCTGGAAAAGAAGGGGATCGAGGTGGTCCGGGACGACCTGGCGGTTTCGGTGGAGCAGGCGGGCGACGAGCTTTTGGTCAAGACCCGCGGCGGCAAGGAGGTCAAGACCGACCGCGCCTGCTTGAGCTCGGGCATGGTTCCGGCCGTGGAATTCCTGGCCTCCGCCGGGATTGACACCCAACTGGGGGTGTTGGTGGACGACCACTTGCAGACCAGTCGGCCCGACATCTGGGCCGCGGGCGAGTGCGCCCAGGTCTATTATTCCGAACTGAAAGATTACCGCTGCTCCACCGGCTCGGTCAATGCCGAGCAGCAAGGCCGGCTGGTCGCCCGGAACATGCTCGGGGCCAAAGAGATGGTGAAACTTCCGGAACCCGGCCGGGTGACCATTGCCGGCGAGCACTTCACCACCTATGGCTGGAAGGGATTCTCCTTGGATGAGAAAGATTGACCTCACCGTGGAAATCTGCGGCAGCGCCGGCGACGGCACCCTGGCCGCGGGAGAAATCCTGACCAACACCCTGGCCTTCCAGGGGTTCCACGTCCTTTCTTTCGACTCCTACCCGGCCGAGATCCGCGGCTTTGGCAAATGCGTGGCGCACACCCGGGTCTCGGACCAGCCCGCGCAGAGCCTGAGCGGCACCGTGGATATCCTGATCTCCCTTCTCGATAGCTACTCGATCCAGCAGATCCCCACGCTCCAGCCGGAAGCCGTGGTCCTCTTTGATAACCAGCCCCTGGCCCCGGTGCTGGACGAGCCAAAGTGCATCGCCGGCCACCTGGGGCCGGGCATGATCCTTTACGGCGTGCCCTTCCACGAACTCTCCCAACAGGCCACCGCCTCGGGCCGCTCCCGCAACATCGTGGCCCTGGGCGCCTTCGCCGCCCTGTTCGAGATGAACCTCGAGAAGTTCAGCGAGAGCCTCCGGCAAAAGTTCAAGCGCAAGCCCCGGGTGGTGGACGAGGTGGCCGCGGCCTTCAACGCCGGGGTGGACTACGTGGCCGGCAATGTGCTCAAGCTGGATGAGTTCTCCTTCCGCCGGGATCAAGAGTCGGAGACCGCTGCCTACCAACTGCTCACCGGCAATGAAGCCGCGGCCCGGGGCGCGATTGACGCCGGGTGCAAGCTCTACGCCGGCTATCCGATCACGCCCACCACCAAGATCATGGAAATCCTGTCCGAGGAACTGCCCCGGCAC
>MGQK01000030.1:0-4665 GCA_001797815.1 Deltaproteobacteria bacterium RBG_13_61_14
AAGGAATTGATCGGCGAGGAGGGGATGCTCACCAATCATTCCCGGATCGTGCCCGGCCGGGGCTGGAACGTGGTGGCCAAGACCCAGGGCGATTACCAGGACTACGTGCTGGTCACGGCTCACCTTGATTCCTGGTATCAGGGCGCGCTCGATGACGGCTCCGGCTCCGCGGTGGTGATCGAGCTCGCGCGCCGGCTTGAACCGAAACCCTCTGGTCCCACCGGCGTGATCTTGCTGCTGGCGGACGGGGAAGAGATCGGGCTGTTTGGCTCGGCCGACTTCATCCGCCGCTTCGGGTCGGATCAGATCAAGGCCGTGGTCGAGCTGGACATGGTCAGCCGCAAGAACGACTACGGGAAACGCGGGCCGGCGCAAGCCAAGGTTTTGCCGCGCATCAACACCGCGGTGCCGGTTATGAAACCGATTGCGCGCCGGGCTTTCGCGGAGTGGAAAGGGAAGTATTACCTCGTGCCGGCCAGGGTCTCCCGGACGATTAATGGCGGCGGCCTGGGCTCGGACATGGAATGGTTCTATTTCGCCGGCGTGCCCGGGCTGATGATCTGGACGCCGAGCCGGTATTACCACACCGAGAAGGACGACCTGGCATACATGGACGCGGCCGACCTGGAAGCGGTGACGCAGGCGGTGGCCCGCCTGGTGGAAGAACTTCGGGATCAGCCGGTCGCGCGGGAAGTGCCGAACCACGTGGACTTCGACTTTGCAGCCGAGGTGAAGCCCGACGGCCAGATCGGCTTGCAGGTGAAATTGCCTCAGCGGCTGGGCCGGGCCAAGGTCAAGGTCAGCGTGCTTTATGAGAATGGCGTGGAGAAGTCCAAGCTGGATTTGAAAAAGGACCAGGACGGCGTCTGGCGAGGCGAATACGCGCCGGCCTACACCGGGACCTACCAGTGTCTGGCGACGCTGAAAGCTGGCTCGAAGTTCGGCCGAGGCTGGACAGTGATCGAGGCGCCGGCCCGGGCCGAGACCGGGCCGGGACCCGAAGCAAAAGCGGGACGAGACTAAAGGGCAGGCTATAACCCAGGAGGAAAAAATGAAAAAGAACGCCGATTGGAGATGGCCGGGCTTGGCCGGACTGGGGCTTTTACTTGGCGCAGGCTGTTCCTCGCGGGACTGGCAGGAGTTTACCTCCGAGGAAGGAAGGCGGCTTTGTAGCTGAATTCCCCGGCCGGCCCAGTTCCGAGTCCAGCTTTGAACGGATCAACTCCCTGGACTCGCTGAAAACCACCACCTACTCGGTCCGGCCCCTGTTCGGGCTGAAAGGCGAACTGTTCAGCGTGGGGTTCAGCGATTTTATTACCACCCGGATGGGCGAGATCTTCTTTGACGAGGAGGCCGCCTTGCGCAGCGCCCGCCAGAACATCGAGAAGGAAGGCGGTGCCATCATCGGGGAAGATCGGGTGACCGTGGCCGGCTATCCGGGCTGGGAATTTGAAATCGAGACCGCCAAGGGCTATTCCACTCTGCGGATGACCGTGGTGGATAATCGAATCTATGGCCTCGAGGTGATGCGGCCCAAGAACTAAAGATCTCTCCGAGGACATGGAGCGCTTCTTCGATTCCTTTGAGCTACTGGAGTGAACCCCTCTCCTGGCTACTCGGCTGCGTCCTGGGCTTCCCGAAGCCTGTCCAGGCGGTAAATCCGGCCGTCCGAGAAGTGGCGCAAAGGGGTCAGGCGAAGCCAGGCCTCCAACTCGGCCGGGGTGTAAAAAAGCGGCGAGGAGGGCTGGAACCAGACCAGATAAGCGCCCGGACCGGCTTTTACAAAATCCGGCAGATTGCTTTTCCGGGCCTGGGGGCTGTTTTGCGGATGTTTATAAGCGCTGAGCCGGGCCTGGACCGGACCGAGAAGTTCCAGCGCGAAGGGATTGTTACTGAAGATTGGACCCTCCAAGGGATGCTCGCGGAGGTGGGCCAGGAGTTCGGACTTATGCCACCACTCCGTGGAATAGCCGCCAGCTCCGGCTTGCCGCCGGGTCCGGGTGTGTTGCACGCTGAGCCAAGCGGGATAAAACAACCAGAGAACGACCCCGGCCTTGATCAGGTAAGGCCGCCAGCGGGCGGTCGCTTTCTTATCCCGGTCGAAATTTTCCTTCCAGATCACGACCAACAGTAACAGGATGAAAAAGGGATCGCCGGGTGAAAGCAGGCGAAAGTCAATCTTGTCAAAAGCGACCCAGGAAGCGGAAACGATCAAGGTGAGGAAATAAAAAACGAGGATCGCAAACGGAGGCCAATAGACAACAAAACGCTTTCCAGGCTCTGGCGCGCGGAATTTTTCCAGAAGCGCAAGGAAGACGGCCCCAGCCAGGACCAGGAAGAGGACGCCGAGAAGAAAGCCTCGAATCTCTCCGGGAATTTGGGCGGGAAGCAAGCGAAGGGAAAGCAGAGCTCCCACGAGCTTCAGATTTTGGAGCAGGGTAAAGGATGAGGGATAACGGTTTCCGGTCAGGGTATCAGTCAGTTGGTAATTGCGGAGCAGCCAAAGCGCCAGCGGCAATAGAGAGATGGCCAGGAAGGCGATCATTTGGTAGGCCCGCTTCCGGACCGGGACCCGGGGCGCGGAGAGAAGGAGCGCGACTCCGGCCAGCGCCACCGAGATTCCCAGGTAACGAGTCAAGCAAGCCAGCGCAGAAAAAATCCCAGCCAGCGCCACTTGTCGGAATTTCCCTTGTTGGAAAAAATGATGAAACTGGATCAAGATCAGGAGCAGGAACAGAATGAAAATCGGCTCGCTCCAGGCCATGCAGGCGGCAATCTGGATCGGGGTGGATAAGAAAATCGCCAGGCCGCCCAGCAGCGCGAGACCCATCGAGCCGGCAGCGTTCCACAACCAGAGACCGGAACAAAAGATGATAAGGCCAAAGGTCAGAGCATTAATCACTCGAGCCAGAAACAAGAGGTCGGATCCGGTGATTTGGCTGGCAAGCGCAAGCAAAGCCGGAAACAACGGCGGCCATAAAACATAAGGGGCATCGTCGAATTGCCGGAAGCCTTCCCCGTTCAAGAAACTTTGCGTGGCACAAAGGTATTGCACGGAATCCGTAGTGGTTCCGGCGCCAAAGCGGGAGGTGTTAATTAAGATGTAAAGGACGCCTGCGAAGCTGAGTAAGAAAAGACCAAGATAGATTGGAGAGGCGCGTTGAAGCTTAGAGTCCCTGGTCAGGCTCAAGTTCATTCTCCCGGAGGAAGGAATTTACCGAATCCACAAACTCATTCGGTTTCCACTGCATGGGCGTGTGCACCCCGCCCTCGATGATCACCTTCTTCGCGCCCGGGATCTTCTCCGTAAAGACGTCCGCGGTCGCCACCGGCAGAAGGTCGTCGTTGGAACCCCAGAGGACCAGGGTTGGCGCCTGGATGCGGTTGAGTTGATCCGAGAGGTTGCGCCCCGCCATGCTCTTCATCGAGGCGCTGAGCGCCCGGCCGGTGCAGGCGCGCGTGTCCGAGGTGTAGCGCGCCTCGGCCAGGGTCACCCGCCGCCGCTCGGATTCGGGCACTCCGGCCAGGTTTTTTTCGTTGACCGGAAAGACCAGGTGGATGAGCGGGATCACGGTGCGGCTGTTGATCACCACCGCGGCCAGCTTCATGACTCCGGGGAATCCGCCGGCGCCGGCGGCGTCGCAGAGGATGAGCTTCAGGGTCCGGTCCGGGTGGCGGATGGCGAACTCGGCCGCGACCTGTCCGCCCATGGAGTTGCCCAGCACCGAGGCTTTCTCGATCCCCAGGGCATCAAGGAACTTGGCCAGGAAGTCGGCATAGTAGGTGGTGGTATACTTCTGACACGGACAACATCCGGATTGGCCTGAGCCGGGAAGGTCCAGGGCCAGGACGCGAAAGTCGCGGCTGAGCGGGCCGATTACTTCCTTCCAATTGTTGATATTCCCGGCCCAGCCGTGGACCAGGAGCAGCGCCGGTCCTGCGCCCGCCTCTGCATAAGTGACCTCGATGCCGTCCACCCTCACCGTCTGGGTCGGCATCCAATAGGGCGGAGGCGCAAAGGCCGGCCGCTGGGCCTGGGCCGTTCCCGCTACCAGCAAGACCAACACTAAAGCAAATTTCTTCATGCCGCCATTTCTCCCCTCTAAGCGGTTTTCGTTTCTTTGCGCGCGGTGAGCTGGTCCATGATCACGATCGCCACCACCACGATGCCCACGATCAGCCGCTCGTAATTGGCCGCGCCCGCAATCTGGGTCAGCCCGATCCGGAGCACGCCGAAAATGAGCGAGCCGATCACCGCGCCCAGCACCGAGCCGCGGCCGCCGGAGAGGCTGGCCCCGCCCACCACCGCCGCGGCGATGATGTCCAGCTCGTAGCCGGTGGCGAGATCGAAGCGTCCGAGCTTTTCCACCGCGGAGAGCATGACCCCGGAAAGACCGGCCAGGATCCCGCCGAGCAGATACATGAGCAGCTTGATCCGGCCCACCCGCACCCCGGAGAAGCGCGCCGCCACCTCGTTGCCGCCGATGGCCGTGATCTGCCGTCCCCAGGGGGTGCGGAGCATGAACCAGTGGAAGATGACGGCCAGCACGAGCATGACCGCGATGGGGAGGAGCGGGAGAGGGAGCCCGAGGAAGTGCATGCCCGCGGGGAGGTTGAGGAAGATCTGTTCGTTGCGGGAGATGACCAGGCCCAGGCCGCGGGCGA
>MGQK01000030.1:4760-10987 GCA_001797815.1 Deltaproteobacteria bacterium RBG_13_61_14
AGAAAGTGTGCCGGGTCCCGGCTTCTTCCGGGTAGAGGATGATGTAAAAGACCAGGATTTCCAGGCACAGGATTAAAAAGACACTCCACTCCCGGTGCCGCGAGAGCCACTGCCGAACTTCCGACCAACCGCTTCGCTCCATGCCTGTTACCTTGACCGCGTGGAAGGGGGTGAGAGAACTAGCTTATAGATCAGGATGACTCGTCCTCGTCTTCCTCGTCCTCTTCCGTGTCTTCCTCGGACTCTTCTTCAGGAGCTTCCCGGTCTTCTTCCTCTTCCTCCCACTCCTCGTCCGTTTCCCGGTCCGCTTCGGGTTCCTCATCTTCCGGCGATCCGCGCTCCTCGCCCACCAACTCAGCCGCTTGACCGGCCAGGGATTCTTCCTGGAGTTCCTCCTTCTCCTTGAGCGAGGGCAGGTCGGCCAGGCTTTTCAGGCGGAAGAATTCCAGGAATCGCTTGGAGGTGCCGTAGATCAGGGGCTTGCCCGGAACATCCTTGCGGCCCTGGATCTGGATGAAGTCATGATCGAGCAAGGTCTTGAGCACCCCGCCCGAGTCCACGCCCCGGATCTCCTCGATCTCCGGCCGGGTCACCGGCTGGCGGTAGGCGATAATGCTCAGGGTCTCCAGGGCCGGCCGGGAGAGCCGCACCGGCTTGCTCTGCAAGAGCCGTCCCACCCAGGCCGCGTTTTCCGGGCAGGTCTGCAACTGAAAGCCTCCGGCCGCTTCCACCAGCCGCAGCCCGCGCTCCGGCCGCTCGCACTGCTGCTTCAACTCCTCCAAGGCCTCCCGCACCTGCTTCTTGTCCGCGTCCAGAAGCTCATACAGGCGCGCCAGCGGAAGCGGCTCGCCCGCGGCAAAGAGCAGGCTCTCGAGGATGGATCGAATTTGTTCCTTATCCACTTTTGTTTCCCCTCGGCTTAAGTGTCAAGGTTCTCTCCCGGAAATCATTCATTCCGACACCAGCCCGGTGATGTAGTCCGGGCTTAACATCTTGTCCTCGATGGTCACCGCGCGCGCGATGTAAATCGGGCCGAAGGCCTCGTTTTGCTGGGCGCGGAGGATGCGCAGCCGGATCAACTCAAGCAAGGCCAGGAAGATCACGACCACCTCCAGCCGGGAGGTGACCTGGGTGAAGAGCTGGTCAAAGGCGATGCTTTCCACGTCCCGCATCCGGTTCATCAGCTCGGAAATCTTCTCGGTGATGCTCACCCGCTCGCGGATCACCTGGTGCAGGCTCTCGTCGCCCAGCCGCTTGAGCACCTCTTGCAGCGCTTCGAGCAGGGCGAAGATGCCGACTTCGGCAAAGGTCACCTGGGGAATCCCGGCCGCGGCCGCGGCGCCCTTGATCTCCGCCAAGGCCGAGCCGCGCACGAACACGTCGCGGCCCAAGAGCTCGCGGCTCAAGAGCTCGCTGGCCGCCTCCTGGTAGCGCTGGTATTCGAGCAGCCTTTCCACCAGCTCGGCCCGCGGGTCCGGGCCTTCCTCCTCGCCCGCCTCGCCCGCCGGCAACAGCATCCGCGACTTGATCTGGGCCAGGGTCGCGGCCATCACCAGGAATTCACCGGCCACGTCCAGATCCAACGAGCGGAGGAGATCCAGGTAGGCCATGTATTGGTCCACGATCACCGCGATGGGGATGTCGTAGATGTCCACCTCGTTCTTGCGGATGAGGTGGAGCAGGAGGTCGAGCGGTCCCTCGAAGATCTCCAGCTTGACCCGGTAATCGTCGCCGTTCATGGAAATAGTTTCCGCCTCCTCCGGCCGCTCAGATTTTCATCGCCTGCCGGACCAGGGCCATGGTCTCCTGGGCAAAGGCCCGGGCCCGGCGGTTGCCGTCTTCCAGGATCTCGTCAATCTCGCGCGGGTGCTCGCTGAAATAGATCCGCTTCTCCCGCACCGGGGCCAGCGACTGGATGACCAAGGGGATCAGCGCGCCCTTGCAGTCCAGGCAGCCGATCTCGGCGCTGCGGCAGCCGTGGGCCGACCATTGGAGGACTTCCGGGTTCGAATAGATTTTATGCAGATCGTAAACCGGGCAGACCTCCGGGTTGCCCGGATCGTTCCGGCGCTTGCGGGCCGGGTCGGTCATCATGGTCTTGAGCTTCCGGGTGATCGAGTCCGGGGCTTCGCACAACTCGATGGCGTTGCCGTAGGACTTGCTCATCTTGCGGCCGTCGGTGCCCGGCACCTTGGGCACCCGGGTGAGCAGGGCTTTCGGCCCGGGAAAGACCTCGCCGAAGAAAGAGTTGAAGCGGCGGGCGATCTCGCGGCAGAGCTCGATGTGCGGCACCTGGTCTTCGCCCACCGGCACCCCGTGGGCCCGGTAGATCAGGATGTCCGCGGCCTGGAGCAGGGGATAGCCGAGGAACCCGTAGGTGGAAAGCTCGCGGCCGGTCTGGAGTTGGTATTCCTTGTAGGACGGCACCCGCTCCAGCCAGCCCAGGGGGGTGACCATGGCGAAGAGCAGGTAGAGTTCCGCATGTTCCTTGATCGCGGACTGGACAAAGATCACGCTCCGCTCCGGGTCCAGGCCCACGGCCAGCCAGTCCATCACCATCTCCCGGATACTGGGCTGGATGATCTCGGTGCGCTCGAACTCGGTGGTGAGCGCGTGCCAGTCCGCGGCGAAATAAAAGCAGTCGTATTCGTCCTGGAGCTTGACCCAGTTCGCGAGCGCGCCGTGCAGGTGGCCCAGGTGGAGCCGGCCGGTGGGCCGGTTGCCGCTCAAGATCCGCTTTTTCGCCAACGCCAAAATCCTCCTCCGCCCGCCGGGATTATAGGTAAGGGGCCCCGTGCATCACGAAGCTGAAAAGCTCCGGCCCCATGGCCGAGCGCAATCCCAGCCACATCGGGATCCCGATCAAGACGCCGAATACGTTAAACCCGGTGAAACTTCCCAACAAGACCAATCCCAGCAACAGGAACATGCCGTAGGGCATGATCCGGCGATAGGCCAAGGCCGGGCCGCGGGGCAAAATTCCGGCTAACAGGTGCGAGCCGTCGAGCGGCGGGATCGGGAGAAAATTGAAAAGCGCGAGGGCGAGGTTGAGTTGCGCGCCGATGGCCAGAAAGAACAACACCATCAACCCCGGTTCTCCCATCCCTTGCAAGGCTTGCCAACTCCCGCGCAAAAGCAGAGAGAAGATCAAGGCCAAGATCACGTTGGAGCCGGGCCCGGCCAGGCTGACCAGGACGTCATCCCGCCGCGGATGTCGGAAGCGGGCCGGATTCACCGGCACCGGCTTGGCCCAGCCGAGCTTGATAATCAAAAAGGCCAGGATACCCCAGGGGTCCAGGTGGCGCAAGGGGTTCAGGGTGATCCGGCCCTGGAGCGCGGCCGTGTCATCGCCGGCCCGATAGGCGGCGTAGGCATGGCTCGCCTCGTGCACCGAGAGGCTGAAGAGCATGTGGGGAATAAACAGCAGGTAATAGTGATAGGTATCAAGCGCCATGGCATCACAATTTTTAAGAATCTATCAGAGGCCGGCGGAGGTGTCAATGTTCAGGCAGCCTGACCGGCTACCACTTTTTCAGAGAGTCCTCAGATTAGACGGATCCATGATCAGCCAGGGCGGTCAGGGCCGGGTGGTCTGGGAAATGGGTGGAGGGAGCGGAGGTTTAGCCAAGGACAGGAAAAGGCATGGGATGGTTGATTTCAACGAGGGGAGCCTGAAGCCCAACCCCTGGGAGCATTCAAGAACTCGGTGAAATCGGTGGATAAAATCGGTTAGACGGTCAGGTCTGATTGTGCTTGCGTTTGTCGCGGAGTTGTGTCAAGATTATTAATGTTTGGAGGAGGGATGAGATTACTCACTAAATAATTTAAGTCCCCCTCCTCGCACCAGCTTTCAGAAAGGAGAAGACCATGTCTTGTGGAATGAAGCACGCCAAGAAGGGCAAGGCCAAGACCAAGGCTAAAAAAGCTACCAGCAAGAAGAAGAAATAATTTTTCTTTTTCATGCAACTTGAGCATGAGGGGACCATGGGTCCCCTTTTTTTCCTCCTTGCACGCTCACCCCACTCCCGGTAAACTGTAGCTCGACCATGTCCCGAGACTTTTCCCGGCTGATTGACCAATACCTCGGCCCGGCCGGCAAGCTGCGATCCGACCTCGGCCGCTTCGAACACCGGCCCGAACAGATCGCCATGGCCCGGGCCGTGATCCAGACGCTTCTCGAAGCCGGCTGCCTGGTGGTGGAGGCCGGCACCGGCACCGGCAAGACCCTGGCCTATCTGCTCCCGATCCTGCTCCAGGGCCAGAAGGTCATCGTCTCCACCGGCACCAAGAACCTGCAGGAGCAAATCCTGCACAAAGACCTGCCCATCCTCAAAAAACACCTCTCGTTCAAGGCCGCAGTCATGAAAGGCCGCGCCAATTACCTGTGCTGGGACCGCTACCGCCGCTTCCTCCGCCAGCCCGAGTTTCCCTTCCGCGACGAGATCGAACCTTTTGAAAAAATCCGCAAGTGGGCCGAAAAGACCCCGACCGGCGACCGCGCCGAGGTGCCCGGCCTGCCCGACGACTATGCCACCTGGCGGGAACTCTCGGCCACCGCCGAGCAATGCCTGGGCACCAACTGTGAAGACTTCGAGATTTGCTTTGTCACCCGGATGCGCCGAGCGGCCCAGGAAGCCCATCTGGTGGTAATCAACCACGCCCTCTTTTTCGCCGACCTCTCGGTGCGCGAAGCCGGCTTCGGCGAGGTCATCCCCCGCGCCCATACCCTGGTCTTTGACGAGGCCCACGGACTGGCCGACGTGGCCACCGACTACTTCGGGATCCAGGTCAGCACCTTTCGGATCGCCGAGTTGATTTACGATGCCCGGCGCTCGGTCAAATTCCAATCGCTCTCCTCGGAACCGTCCCGCGAGATCAAGCGCGAGCTGGAAAGCCTGGAGCAACTCTCCCACCGCTTCTTCCAGGCGGTTGCCGCGACCGCAACTCCGAACCGGGCCGGCGAGCGGGCGGATGAAGCCAGGCGCTTTCGGCTGCGGCCGGAACAAATCTCCGCGGACGTCAAGGAAGCGGGCGAAGGCCTGGCCGAGCGGCTGCGGGGCTTCGGGGCCCGCTTCGCGGAGCTGGGCCGCAAGGAAGAATCGCTCAAGCTGTTGGCGGAGCGCGGGGCCAAGACCGGGGAGGAGTTGCGGAGCATCCTCGCGGTGGACGATGCCGATTATGTTTACTGGTGCGAGCAGCGGGGCCGCGGCGTCTTCCTGCACCAAAGCCCGATTGACCTGGGCCCGATTTTGGCCGAGCGGCTGCTGCACCCGGACCACGTCCTGGTCTTCACCTCGGCCACACTGGCCGCGCGCCGGGGCCGGCAGTGGTCGTTCAATTATTTCAAGGACGCGCTCGGCTTGAGCCAGTCCGGCCGGCCGGTGCACGAGTTGAAGCTGGATTCCAGTTTTGATTTCTCGGAGCAGGCCATCCTCTACCTGCCCGCCCGCATGCCGGCGCCGGAGCATCCGGAGTTTTGCCGGTCCGTGGCCGAGGAAATGGAGCGGATTGTAAAGGTGACCCGCGGCCGGGCCTTCCTCCTCTTCACCAGTTGGCGGAACCTGACCCGGGTCCACGACCTGCTCGCCGATCGTCTGCCCTACCCGGTGCTCCTGCAGGGCGAGCAGCCGCGCTCGGCCCTGCTCCAGGAATTCAAGGAGCGCAAGAATGCGGTCCTGTTCGCCACCCAAAGTTTCTGGGAAGGGGTGGACGTGGTCGGGCCGGCGCTTTCCGCGGTGGTGATTGACAAGCTGCCCTTTGCCGCGCCCACCGAGCCGGTGGTCGAGGCCCGGATCGAGCGGATCAAGAAGCTCGGCGGCGATCCTTTCCAGAGCTACCAGGTCCCGGCCGCGGTGATCGCGCTCAAGCAGGGGCTGGGCCGCCTGATTCGCACGCGGGAAGACTTCGGCGTGCTTTCGGTGCTGGACCCTCGCTTGCGCACGCGCCCCTATGGTAAGATCTTCCTGGACAGTCTGCCGGAGATGCCGCAGACCGCGAGCCTGGAAGAGGTCCGCCAGTTTTTTGCCGAGCGCGAGGCTGAAGCTCCGGCGCCGAGGAGGAAGCCAGGATGAGGTTGACGGGCGGAGAAATCATTGCTGAATACTTGATCCGGGCGCGGGTGCCCTACGCCTTCGTCATTCCCGGCCACGGCTGCCTGGGCCTGGTGGATGCTTTCCTCGGCCGGCAGGACCGGATCAAATTGATCCAGGTGAAGCAGGAGATGGCCG
>MGQK01000030.1:11032-12803 GCA_001797815.1 Deltaproteobacteria bacterium RBG_13_61_14
GGTGGACACGGTCCGCCAGCTTCCGGGTATTATCCACCGCGCCTTCAACCTGATGCTCTGCGGCCGGCGCGGGCCGGTGCTGATTGACCTGCCCATGGACGTCCAGTGCGACGCGGCCAACGTGCGGCTGCCCGAGCCGGCCACCCGCGCGCCAACCGGCCGCGTGCTGGGCGATCCCGCGGAGATCGAGCGCGCGGCCAAGCTCCTCTACGCGGCCCAGCGGCCGGTGATCCTGGCCGGCGGCGGCGTGGCCGCGGCCGGCGCGCAGGCCGAGCTGAAGAAACTGGCCGAGCTGCTCGGCGCCGCGGTGATCACCACCCTGATGGGCAAGGGCACCTTTGCCGAAGACCATCCGCTCTATGCCTGGCACGCCGGGAGCAAAGGCACCACCTGCGGCAACCTGCTCGCCTCCCGCGCCGACGTGCTCTTGGCCGTGGGCTGCCGCTTCGCCGACGAGACCGCTTCCAGCTTTCGCCACGGGGTGAGCTTCGCGATCCCGCCCACCAAGCTCATCCACGTGGACCTGGACCCCGCCGAGATCGGCAAGAACTACCCGGTGGCGGCGGGCATTGTCGGCGACGCCAAGGCCGTGCTCCGGGCCTTGCATCACGAGCTTTCGAACGCCCTCCGCTACCGCGATTACATGCGCCAGCCCTACTTCGCCGAGATCCTCGCACTCAAGGAAAAGTGGCTGAACCATGTGCGCAAGCTCCAGGCCAGCAACCGGGTGCCGGTGACCATCAGCCGCGGGCTCAAGGAAATCCGCCAGGCCCTGCGGCCGGACGCCTTCGTGGTCACATCCTCCGGCAACGTCCAGGCCCAGGTGCTCCAGGAATTCCCCTTCTTCGTGCCCGGCACCTGCGTCAGCGCCGGCGGCTTCTCCACCATGGGCTACTCGGTCCCGGGCGCGCTCGGCGTCAAGCTCGCCCATCCCCGGCGGCAGGTGGCGGCCCTGGTCGGCGACGGCGACTTCCTGATGAGCATGCAGGAGATGAGCACGGCTATGCAATACGGATTAAACGCGGTGTTGGTGGTCTTCAACAACTGCGGCTGGATGGCGATCAAGGACTTGCAGATGGAAGCCTACGGCCCGGACCGGGCTTTCGCCACCGACTTCCTGGACCGGCGCGGCCGGGTCTACACCCCCAACTTCCAGCGGGCGGCCCAGGCCTTCGGGCTGTGGGCGGAGCAGGTGTCGCGTCCCCGGCAGATCCAGCCGGCGCTCCGGCGGGCCTTGCAGGCGAAAAAGCCGGCGCTGCTGGAGATCATGGTCAACCGGGAATACCCCTACTCGGGCAGCCCGGCAATGGGCTGGTGGGACGTGCCGGTGCCGGCCTACCTCAAGGAGCGCCGGCGCAAATACGAGCGCGCCCGCAAGGGCGAGAAATTATAATTGAGAGGTGCGCAGGTTGAAAACCTGCGCCACTAGTTAAGGAGGAATAGTCATGGAGTGGCTGAAGCGGTTTTGGACACAGCCGAGCAAGGCTTATCGGAATGCCTTTATCGCGTTTTTTCTCCTGGGCGTGCACTTTGTTTACCCTTCCCTGCTTTACGCCTTTGCCCCCGAGAAACCTCTGGCCCAGTTGTTCTGGGCCGGGCAGACCTTCTTCCAGCAGGAGTATCCCCTTTCGGAGCAAAGCGTGATCTGGCGGGTGCTGGGCGCGGGCAACGTGTTCACCCTGGGCCTGATGTGTTTCATGCTCGCGGTTAATCCCAAGCGTTTCTATCCGGTGCTGATTCCGCTGTGCGTGATGAAAGCGTTCGCCTCGAT
>MGQK01000030.1:12929-13055 GCA_001797815.1 Deltaproteobacteria bacterium RBG_13_61_14
AATTGAATATAGGCTTGCATAGGCGGTTTATGACTGTCCGCTTACACATCTCGGCGGTAAAATCTGCATGGACGGTTCCGCCTTTGATACTCCCGTCTTCCTTTATCGGATGAACCTGGCTTTTCT
>MGQK01000030.1:13260-13376 GCA_001797815.1 Deltaproteobacteria bacterium RBG_13_61_14
TACGATATCAGGGTCCACCCTTTTTGCCAGGGCCTCGCTGCCGAAGTATGACCTCTGAAATACGAGTTGCTTTCCGTAGGCGATGAAATACCCCTGATCCTTCGCCGGATTAAGGC
>MGQK01000030.1:13429-13758 GCA_001797815.1 Deltaproteobacteria bacterium RBG_13_61_14
GTTTTTAAAATGTTAAATTAATTCCACTGTCAATTTCTTATCATCAGACACCTGCAAGCAGATAGTCTGACAATCCATTTTAATCGGTGAACTTAATGCCTCATAGTGATCCAACCAGAGAACCGATTTAATCCCGTGATGCTCCTGCAAGGTCGATATTATATCGAGGCCTACCAATATCTGCTCCCCTGAGCTTGCCGATGAATATGGGGCGCCATTATACAGCGTCTCACACATCTGGTCGTTTATCCCTCCGTTTACTTGCCGTTCCCACATTTTGAACCGGGCCAAGGAAAATTTTGAGTTTATCTTGCTGTCGAGCATTTCTA
>MGQK01000030.1:13810-14323 GCA_001797815.1 Deltaproteobacteria bacterium RBG_13_61_14
AAACTCCGCGGCCAGTTTCTTTTCTTCGGCGCTTAATTCATCGATCCGGGCTCGGGTTCGGGTGGAGGTTCCAATCTCTGCGAGTTTGGTTTGTAATAATTTTCGTTTATCTTCAAATATGGAAACATCTACGGGTTGATTGTCATTGATCTGCTTCTCAATCTCCGCTATCTCTGCCCTCAGCTTATCAATCCCAGCCATGTCGAAGCCAGGAATGACATAATGGTTGTTTACTTCCTCGATAACTGATCCTTGCCTCTTAATCTCTATTTCGTATTCGCCTTTGGCCTTCTCTTTCAGGGATATGGTGTCTCTCTGAATTTCATTGGCCTTTTTCAGTTTTCTCCCATTTTCGTTGATGTCAGCCAATTTCTTTGCCTGGGCCTCGTTGAACTTCTTAATGGCATCCTGAACTTGATTCTCGGGGAGAGCTTGACCGCAGGCAGGGCATTTATCTTTGACATCGGCACTTTGAGTTGATAAAAGACCATATTCCACTCGTAAATTACCCAT
>MGQK01000030.1:14371-14605 GCA_001797815.1 Deltaproteobacteria bacterium RBG_13_61_14
CGCAGTAGCGTTTAGGTTATTCCTTGTCTGCCTCAAATCCTTTTCCAGTTCCGCCACCTTATCATCTGTCTCTTTGGCGGCCTCTCTCTGAATTTTCGACCTCTCCTGCTCCAATTTTAACAGCTCCCCCTCCAATTCGAGCTTCTTCTTCCGAAGGCCGGCCAGTACCGTATCATCCCTGATAGCCTGAATTTCCGCATCAAGTTCAAGAATACGGCCCTGGATAGCCTTAAC
>MGQK01000030.1:14748-14931 GCA_001797815.1 Deltaproteobacteria bacterium RBG_13_61_14
GCAGAGAGGAAAGGGCTTTATCGGAATCCATGACATCTTGATCGGATATGTCACCGCAGACAGATAGGAGGATATTCCGGCGTTTCTCCCAATGGAGGGAATTGAAATATGTGGGGCTCGTCAGGAGTTTGAAGGTCTCCTCATTGATCAATTCGGCTATCTTCTGATCCCATTCCTTTTTCT
>MGQK01000031.1:0-2230 GCA_001797815.1 Deltaproteobacteria bacterium RBG_13_61_14
GTCAACTCCAAGCTGCTGCGAGGGATCTTCTTCACCGTGGTGATCTATCCCCGGACCGGCCTCTATGAATTGGCCCAGCAAGAATACCCCCACTTTGATTTCTCCCGCTGGAATATGTTCGACTTGCGCTATTCGTCGGAAACCCCGTTTTATACCAAGGCCACCGGCATTGACATGTTCAAGATCCAACGCGACGCCTACCGCCGCTTTTTTTTTCGACCCCAAACCATGGCCGTGTTCCTGTGGCGTTTCCCCAAGAACATGTTGTTCCTCCGCAGCTTCTATTGGGGACTGCGCAACACCTTCATCTCCATCCAAAAAACGGAACCCTTTTTCCGTCCCCTGCGGAAATTTATCTCTCGCCGCCTCCGGCTCTTCTGGGATTGAGTCAGTCCATGGTCAGGCGCGGGCAGAAGGCCCTGCCGGGCGAAGAGACGAAGTGGACACCATTTCCCCATGCGGTGGTATAAGAAAAGATGAAGATTCTCCGCCTCATGTTGATTCGACCGGGCGCGCGTTTTTCCCGGATGGGCTTTGCCCAACCCCTCGGGCTCCTTTACCTGGTTTCGGTTCTGCGCCGCGACTTCCCCGGCGAGTTTGAGATCGAGCTGGTCGAGCAGGCCCTGGAGGATCTCAACCTGGACCAGATGCGGGCGCGCATCCAGCGCTTCGACCCGGACCTGATCGGCTTCTCCTGCCTGAGCGTGGAAGCGGACGAGATGCAGCGGGTGGCCAAGGTGGTCAAGGAGGTGAACCCGGACTGCGTCACCGTCCTCGGCGGACCTCATGCCAGCGTGTTTTTCGATTACTCGCTGCAAGACACCAACCTCGATATCGCCGTGCTCAATGAGGGCGAGGTCACCTTTCCCGAACTCCTGCAAGCCTTGCGGGAAGATCGGCCTCTGGACCAGGTTAACGGTTTGGCCTTCCGGCGCAACGGGCAGGTAGTGCAAACCCCGCCCCGGGAGCAGGTGCCGGAGCTCGATTCGATTCCGCTCCCGGCCTGGGACTTGATCGATTTCAAGCGCTACGCGGTTCAGTATTCCATGAACGCCTTCAGTCATTCGCCGCCCTGGGCCGTTCTTTTCACCAGCCGCGCCTGTCCTTATCAGTGCACCTACTGTCACAACGTCTTCGGAAAAAAGGTCCGCTACCGCAGCGTCGAGAACGTGATGGCGGAGATCGAGCTCTTGACCAAGACTTACGGCGTGCGCGAGCTGCACATTGTGGACGACATCTTCAACCTCGACCTCGAGCGGGCCAAACGCATCTGCGACGAGATCGTGGCCCGAGGTCTGAAGGTGAAGATCGCTTTCCCCAACGGGCTGCGCGGCGACCACATGGACCGCGAGTTGATCCGCAAGCTCAAGCAGGCCGGCTGTTACACCATCACCTACGCGGTGGAGACCGCCTCTCCCCGGCTGCAAAAGCTGATCAAAAAGAACCTGAACCTGGACAAGGTGCGAGAGGCCATTGCCTGGACTTACGAGGAAGGCATGATTCCCCAGGCTTTCCTCATGCTCGGCTTTCCGGGCGAGACCCTGGAAGAAATGAAAATGACCGTGGACTATACCGTCAACTCCAAGCTGCTGCGCGGGATGTTCTTCACCGTGGTGATCTATCCCCGGACCGGCCTCTATGAATTGGCCCAGCAGGAATACCCCCACTTTGATTTCTCCCGGTGGAATATGTTCGACTTGCGCTATTCGTCGGAAACCCCGTTTTATACCAAGGCCACCGGCATTGACCTGTTCAAGATCCAGCGCGACGCCTACCGCCGCTTTTTTTTTCGACCCCAAACCCTGGCCGTGATCCTGTGGCGTTTCCCCAAGAATATGTTCTTCCTCCGCAGCATCTATTGGGGACTGCGGAACACCTTCATCTCTTTATTAAAGCTGGAACCCTTTTTCCGCCCCCTGCGGAAATTCCTCAGCCGCCACGGGATCTTCTTCAAGGTCTAAAGGGCGAGGGTTGACAGAACCCGGTGCGCCGGCTTTCCTTACTTCAGGCCAGCCCCTGCCGCGGTGGAATTCCGCGCCTGGCTCTGGCCCAGCGACTCCTTCTTTTCCGACCCGGTTGACGGGCGGCTGTGGCAGGCCGCCTTCGGCCCCGGCTGTTGCCCAACGGCGCCCTCGACCTCTTCTGCGTCTCCGACAACATCCGCAAAGGCGCGGCCGCCAACGCGGTCCAGATCGCGGAGGAACTGGTGCGGCGAAACTTGATCTGAGCT
>MGQK01000031.1:2296-14102 GCA_001797815.1 Deltaproteobacteria bacterium RBG_13_61_14
GCTGATCCGGCCGGGAGCGCGGTTCCCCCGCATGAGCTTTGCCCAGCCCCTCGGCCTGCTTTACCTCATCTCCATCCTCCGCCGCGACTTCCCCGGCGAGTTCGAGATTGATCTGGTCGAACAAGCCCTCTACGACCTCGACCTCGACCAGATGCGCGAGCGCATCCGGCGGTTTGAGCCCGACCTGGTCGGCCTTTCCTGCCTGAGCGTGGAGGCCGAGGAGATGCACCGGGTCGCCAAGGTGGCCAAGGAAGTGAACCCGGATTGCGTCACTGTTCTCGGCGGACCTCATGCCAGCGTGTTCTTCGATTATTCCTTGCAAGACCCCAACCTCGATCTCACCGTGATCAACGAGGGCGAGGTCACCTTCCCCGAACTCCTGCAAGCCTTGCGGGAAGACCGGCCCCTCGAAGAGGTCCAAGGCCTGGCCTTCAGGCGCGACCGGCAGTTGGTGCAGACTCCGCCCCGGGCGCACGTGGCGGACCTGGACGCGATCCCCTTGCCGGCCTGGGACCTGATTGATTTCGAGCGCTACGGCATCCAGATCTCGATGAACGGCTTTTGCCATTCTCCGCCCTGGGCCATTCTCTTTACCAGCCGCGCCTGTCCCTATCACTGCACCTACTGCCACAGCATTTTCGGCAAGAAAGTCCGGGCCCGCAGCGTGGAGAATGTGATGCAGGAAATCGAGCTGCTGGTGAAACAGCATGGAATCCGCGAGCTGCACATTGTGGATGACATCTTCAACTACGATTTGGACCGGGCCAAGCGCATCTGCGACGAGATTGTGGCCCGGGGAATCAAGGTGAAGATCGCCTTTCCCAACGGGCTGCGCGGCGACCGCATGGACCGGGAATTGCTTCACAAGCTCAAAGAGGCGGGCTGCTACGTGATCACCTACGCGGTCGAGACCGCCTCGCCCCGCCTGCAGAAAATGATCCGCAAGAACCTGAACCTGGACCAGGTGCGCCAGGCCATTGCCTGGACCTACGAGGAAGGCATCATCCCCCAGGCCTTTTTCATGCTCGGTTTTCCCGGCGAGAGCCGGGAAGAAATGGAAATGACCGTGGATTATGCCATCCACTCCAAGCTGCTGCGCGGGTGGTTCTTTACCACGGTGGTCTATCCCCGGACCAGGCTCTTCGAATTGTCCAAGCAGGCCTACCCCGATTTCGATTTCTCCCGATGGGACCTGTTTGATCTGCGCTATTGGGCGGAAACGCCCTTCTATACCAAGGCCACCGGCATTGACCTCTTCAAAATCCAGCGCAACGCCTACCGCCGCTTTTTCCTTCGGCCCTGGATTATCCTCATGATCCTCTGGCGCTTCCCGAAAAACCTTTTCATTCTCCGCGGGATCTACTGGGGGCTCCGCTCCGTCTTCATTTCCCTTTACAAGCTCGAGAGCCTCTTTCGCCCGATTCGAAAGTTCTTGAACCGCCGCTTCGGAATTTTCAAAGAGTAACGTCTGCACCGGACGGATATCCTCTGATGAGAAGAGTGGATATCCAGATAAATGATTTGTCCCCTGGGTTTCCCTTGCCCTGGAATTTTTAGTCTATCCACGGCTCTTTTCCTTGTCAGCCCGGAGGGTTGACAACCCCTGATCATTTCATTACCTTCCAATTAGGGACATGAAATTAAGCAGATGAAGCCCCTGACCTTGCGGATCGGTTGAAGGAGGACGATGGTGAAGGGGTTGAAAAAGACTGAGAATCGAGCAGAGGCCGCTGACCAAGGGGCGAGGGGCCCTTGGTTTTTTGTGCGGAGCAAGTCCGACGGTGTGAATGGTGCACGTCACCTTTTCCAACCGCCTAAAAGGAATCCAGACGAGGCGATTGGCGCTGAGAGGGGGTGAAAGATAGAGGGTGGAGAGGCATATGCAACAATAATTTCCAAGCCATGGAACTTGAAAAAACAAACGTTAAAGGGGGTGAAACCCAGTATTCGGCATCCTCGGTAAGCCAAAAGGATCCCGATAACCTCGCACTCATTTCGAGTCGAGGGAAAGGAGTAGGTTATGAAACCAAAACGGAAGGCTCTCTTGGATTGCACGATCCTCGTCATTTTGACCTTTTGCATCCCCACCCGGGGCCGGGCGGATGATACCAAGGTCCTGCCCAAGCACCGGGGCGGGGTGAGCATCGGCTACCAATCGGTCTTGGTGAAACGCGAGTTCGATGATGCCGGCCGAAACCGCGAACTCGGCTTTTACTTTAATCACCTGAACGTCACCAACGTCGGCGAACCCGTCTTCAATGGAATCCTCAATGGCGTCATCGCCCAATCCGGCCTGCCTTTGCCGCCGATAGATCCCCTAGCTTATGACTCGACGAAAAAAGCCGAGACCTACTTGAAAGCCAGGGTGGATGTGGAGACCATGATCCTGGCCTTCCAGTATGGAGTTACGGACAAGCTGACGCTGGGGCTGGGATTCCCCTATTTTACCCACGCCAACACTGAAGTGGAATTCCAGGCCCTGCTCTGGCCGAGCGACACCTTTTTTGCCGATCCGATCTACGGGCTGCTCTGGCAGTCGGTGTTCGGGCCCAAGCTCCTGCCTAACGGCGCCCTGGACATGACCCCTCAGGCCCAACAGTTTATTGAAAGCCTGGGCTACGAGGGTCTCAGCGATTGGAATGGTCCCCGCGGCATCGGCGATATCCGGGCGGGGGCCAAATACCGGTTCCTGAACCTGGACAAGATCAAGGCCGCCAGCCAGGCCTGGGGAATCATTCAGACCGGTCAGTCGGACGACGAACGCAACCTGACCGATATCGCCTACGGCCAGGGCCACAATTCCATCGGGATCGCCGGCATGGTGGATCTGGTCCCGATCAAACGGATTACTCTGAACGCCACCGGCCGCTACACCTGGAACCTCCCCACCCACCGCGGCATCTTCATGCTCGACAAGAGCAATCCCCAGTTCTACCAGGCAGAATTACCCACTTTGCACGAGTTCGGCACCTTCGAAAAGGGGGATTTTTACGAACTGGAAACCGAGGGATTCCTCAACCTGCTTCAGGGCGTGGATGTCTTCATGGGTTACAACTACACCCAGTCCCAGGCCGATACCATCAATGGAGATGTAGTTCCTATCACCCACGTTCTGGCGCGGAGTTTGTTCGGGGGTATCTCCCTGAGCGGGGTGGACGGCTTCCTGGGCATGAAGCCCAAAGTGCCGGTGATCCTCAACCTTTACGCCCAGGCAATCCAGACCGGACGGAACACCGAGGGGCCGGGCGCCATTGGCGCTGACTTGAGCGTCTATTTCTGATTCCTTTTCCCGGCAGGATCCAGCCAGAGGGGCGCGGAATTTTCCGCGCCCCTCTCCGTTTTCCGTCTCGGTCCCACCTGCTGCTGCGACTTTTTTAGGGAAGCGGACCGGGTTCAACCCACCCGGGCCAGGCGCAGGCGCCTGCCCCAGCGCCGGAGCAAGACCTCCCGGATCAGACGATGCTCGGGCCGGCTCAAGTCCGGGTCTTGCTGCACCAGGGCAAAGGCGTCTTGGCGCGCCTCGGCCAGCACCTTGGCATCCCGCACCAGGCTCGCCACCCGAAAGTCCGGCACCCCCGACTGCCGCGTGCCCAAGAGCTCACCCGGTCCCCGGATCGCCAGGTCTTCCTCCGCAATCCGAAACCCGTCATCCGTTTCTTCCATCACCCGCAGCCTTTGCCAGGCCTCGTCCGAGCGCGTGTATTGGGCCAGGAGCAAACAAAAGGAAGGGCAGGGGCCCCGGCCAATCCGACCGCGCAACTGATGGAGCTGGCTCAAGCCGAAGCGCTCCGCGTTCTCGACCAGCATCACCGTGGCATTGGGCACGTCAATGCCGACCTCGATCACCGTGGTCGCCACCAGGATCTGGACGTCGCCGGCCACCACCGCCCGCATCACCGCTTCTTTTTCCTGGGTCTTCATCCGGCCGTGGAGCAGCCCGACGCGCAGGTCCGGGAACACGTCTTTTTGGAAATGCTCGGCCATGCGGGTGGCATCCTTTAAATCCATCTTCTCCGATTCTTCGACCAGCGGGTAAACCACGAACGCCTGCCGGCCCTGCTCCACTTGCTCCCGCACCCGGCGATAGACCTCGGTCCGCTTCTTCTCCGGGAACACCCGCGTGCTGATCGCCTGCCGGCCCGGCGGCTTTTCGTCAATCACCGAGAGGTCGAGGTCGCCGTAAGCGGTCATGGCCAGGGTGCGCGGGATGGGCGTGGCGGTCATCACCAGCACGTGAGGAGTCGCCTCTTTCATGGCCTTGGCCCGGAGTTTGGCCCGCTGCATCACTCCGAACCGGTGCTGCTCGTCCACAATCCCCAGACCCAGCCGCTTGAACTCCACCTTGTCCTGGATCACGGCATGAGTCCCGACCACGATGTCCACCGACCCGGCCGCAATCTGGGTCAATACTTTCTTCCGGGCCGCACCCCGCACCCCGGCCGAAAGCAGCACCACCCGCGCCCCCACCTCTTCCAGGAACCGGTGCATGGTCAGGTAATGCTGTTCGGAGAGGATCTCGGTCGGCGCCATGATCGCCACCTGCAAACCGTCCTCCACCGCGGCCAGCGCCGCCAGCACCGCCACCACCGTCTTGCCCGAACCCACGTCGCCCTGGAGCAGCCGGTGCATCGGGTGCGGCCGCTGCAGGTCCGCCAGGATTTCTCCCGCCACCCGTTCCTGGGCGCGGGTCAGGGTAAAGGGCAAACGCTCGCGCAGCCGGTTCATCAAGCGCCCCTGGCCGGAAACCGGGATCGCCGGCTCCTCGATTACGCCCCGACGCTGAAGCGCCAAGCCCGCTTCCAGGAAAAAAAACTCGTCGTAGATCAGGCGCCGGTGCCCGGGCGAGCGCTGGAAGTTCAGCGCTTCCAGGTCGGCGTCATTGGGCGGGTAATGCACCTGGCGCAACGCCTCAGCCAGCGGCAACAGGTTGCGGCGGACCCGCAAATCATCGGGGATGCCATCGGGCAAAGCATCAGCTAAACGCTCCAGGGCTTGCCCGGTGGCCTTGCGGATCGTCTTCTGAAACAATCCCTCGGTGCTCGGATAAACCGGCACCAGGCAGCCAAACTCCGACCGATCCTCTTCCTCTCCCTTCCCCGCCACCACCTCCACGTCCGGATGGTGCATCTCCCGCCGGTTGCCGAACATCCGGACCACTTCGCTCAGGATCACTTTCTGCCCGGGCTTGAACCGCTTCTCCAGCCAGTCGCCCTGGTAATGGAACCACTTGGCGGTGAGCGTGCCGGTGCCGTCGTCCACCATCATCTCAAAGGTGCGCACCCGCGGGTCGCGAAGCCGCGAGGCTCCCAGCACCGCGATTTCTCCCATGATGGTTGCCCGCTCGCCCGGCCGGAGCGAGGAGATCGAGGCAAAGTCGCGGCGGTCTTCGTAGCGGTGGGGCAGGTGGAAGAGGAGGTCCTCTGCGGTGAGGATGCCGCGATGGGAAAGTTTCTCCGCCACCCAGGGTCCCACGCCCTTGAGGTATTGCAAAGGCAGTGCAGTTTCGAGCGGCGCGGCTGCCAGTGGCGCTGTTGCCCGTGGTGCGGCTGACCCCAGCCGCAACCCTTCTTCTTTCCACCGCTCCAGCACCCGGAGCAGCGCCTGGATGCGCTGGAGCCGCGGCCCGGGCTCCAGCCGATCCAGGCCCTTGAGCAAGCCCTGAAATTCCACCCACAGGCTGCCGCTTTGGTTTTTCGGCACTTGAAGGATGAGTTGCGAGAGCGAGCTTTCCAGGTCTTTGATCCGGGAAAGTTTGGCCGGACTTTGACGGGAGGCGAAACGGAGGGGCCGCTCCAGGCGTGCGAGCAAATCCTCGCTGGATACCGGACCCGGAGCGGACATGGTCAGCGATGGTCCGAGAGCGCGTTCAGTTCCTTGAGCAAGGTTTCGACCAGGAGTCCGTGGTTGCGGGCGGCCTGGCGCAGCGACTCCGCCGCGGCGCCGCCGCAGCCTTCGCAGATCAGTTGATAGTTGGCCAGCACTTTCTTTGCATCCGGATGCGCTTTCAAGGCATCCGCGATTTTCATATCCGCGCTGAATTTCGGCATGAGTTTATCTTACCATAATCAGCTTCCCGCTTCCAGGCGGTCAATCACCGCCGCGCCCACGGTATCGCCCCAGACGTTGACCGTGGTCCGGCAGCGATCGAGGAACCAATCAATGGCCAGGATCACGGCGATCCCGTCCACCGGCAGGTGCGCGGCCTTGAGCACGATCACCATGGTCACCAGACCGGCCTCCGGAATGCCGGCGGCCCCGATCGCGGCCAGGGTCGCGGTCAGGAAGATGATGACCTGGGTGGCAAAGTCCATCGGCACCTGGTAAACCTGGGCGATGAAGATGGCGGCGACCGCTTCGTAAAGCGCAGTCCCGTCCATGTTGATGGTCGCGCCCAGCGGGAGCACGAACTTGGCGACCCGGTCCGAGACCCGGTTCTCGGCCACGCCCTCCATGGTCAAGGGCAGGGTGGCCGAGCTGGAGGCGGTGGAAAAGGCGGTAAGCAGGGCCGGGACCAGGTTGCGGACATAGCCGGAAATCGGCCGGCGGGCGAACAGGCGAAAAATCAAGGGAAGCACCAGGCAGCCGTGGATGATCAGGCCCGCGATCACGGTGAGGGCGTATTTGAAGAGGCGGGAAAGCTCGCCGAGAAAGCCGCCGGGTAGCGAGAGCTCGGCCTGGCCCAGCCGGGCCGCGACCAGGCCCAGGATCCCGAGCGGCGCGAAATACATGATCAGGCGGACGAAGCGGAGGATGGCCTCGTTGAGGCCGTGGATGAATTCGATTACCGGCCGGCCCGGCGCGCCAATGGTGGAAAGCACCGCGCCGAAGAGCAGGGAGAAGAAGATCAGGCCGAGCAGGTTATCTTCCTGCATGGCCGCGAAGAGGTTCTTGGGGACCAGGCCTTCCAGCACTTGCAAAAACGAGTAGCGGCGCTCCTTCATCCTCACCTGGAGGCCCCGGCCGGTCGCGGCCGGCTCGATTTTCTGGCCTTGCGCGTCCATCCAGGTCAGCACCGGCAGATCTTTTTCGGTGCTCTTGGCCTCCGGGTCCACGGCGCCCTGGGCGTCCTGGTCCAGGAGCTCGACCCGCCAGTCCTTGCCGTAAGCGGTGATGCTGAAGCGGTCGTTGGGATCGAGGAGGATGAGGGTGGAGCCGCCGCGGAGCGGGGCCGGCCGGATCTGGTAGGCGGCCTCGGGAAAGTCGTCCCGCAGCCGCTGGATTCCTTTGCCGGGCTGGATCCAGTTGACCAGGATGATGCCGATAATGACTGCGATTGAGGTGGTCGCCAGGTAATAGATCAGGGTGCGGGTCCCCAGCGGCCCCAGCTTGCGGATATCGCCGAGCTGGGTGATCCCGCTGATCATGGAGACGATGACCAGGGGCACCACCATCAGGAAGAGCGCGCGCAGGAAAATATCGCCCAGGAACTTGAGCCGGAGCGCCGTGCCCGGGGCCAGGTGGCCCAGGATGACGCCGGCCACCGCCGCGATCACGATGCCGATCAGGAGCAGGTTGTGGGAGGAAGCTTTGGCTGGCATATCCAGTCAGAGGGACCTTTAGACCGACCGGGCCACCACGAAGTCAGCCAGGTCCAGGAGCGCCTGCTTGGGCGGAGAGTCCGGGAAAACCTGGAGTTGGGCTTTGGCCCGGCCGGCATGGCTGCGGGCCTTGGCCAGGGCATAGTCCAGCCCGCCGTGCCGAAGGATGAAAGCGAGCGCGGTTTTGAAATCCCCGGCTTTGCGCTTGGGCTTGGCCAAGAGCCGGGCCAGCTTTTTCCGATCGGCGGCACTGCTGTTCCGAAAGGCCCAGATCAACGGCAAGGTCATCTTGCCCTCGGAAAAGTCCTGCCCCACTTTCTTGCCCCAGGCGCGCTCGTCGCCCGCGTAATCCAGCGCATCGTCCTTCAACTGGAAGGCCAGCCCCAGGTGAAAACCATATTCGCCCAGGGCATGCTCGCGCTTCGCCGTCGCCCGGCCCAGGATGGCGCCGATCCGGCAGGAAATCGAAATCAGCTTTGCGGTCTTGTCGGTGATGATCCGGAAATACTCCGCCTCGCTCAGCTTCACGTTGCGCTTGCGCGTGAGCTGAAAGGCCTCGCCTTCAGCCATCTGGGTCGCCACCGAGTTGACCAGCTTCATGATCCGAGGGTCCTCGTTCTCGATCAACAGGTAAAAAGCCCGGAACAAAAGGTAATCGCCCACCAGCACGCTCGCCTGGTTGCCCCAGATGCCGTTGGCCGAGGGCCGGCCCCGGCGGGTCAGCGCTTCATCCACCACGTCGTCGTGGAGCAAGGTGGACGTGTGCGCGTATTCGACGGCCGCGGCATAGGCCACCGCTCGCGGCCCGGAGTAACCGCAAAGCTTGGCCGAGAGCAAGAGCACCGCGGGTCGAAACCGCTTGCCCCCGCTCTCCAGGATATGATCGGCCACCTCCATCAACAGCCGCACTTCGCTCCGGCTCTGCTCTCGCAGAATCCGCTCCAATTCCCGCAACTCGCGCCTGATCAAGTCCGTGCCCGGCGGAGACAAGGTTTTTTTAGGTTGAGCCATAACTCCCGGCGTCCCGGAAGGGACGCGGTCCGTTTCCCTGCTTGCTTAGTTTAGCGAACCCCCCTGGGGATGTCAAAAGACCCGACAAAGTTTCTGCGAAGGCACCGGCCAGGTCCAGCGGGTGGTCATTTCAAAAAGACTGATCCCGGGGATTAAGCAGTTTTGATGAAAAGTATATTGTATATCGTATGGAGAGAATTGGAGCCGCGACCTCGTCCCGGGGAATCAGATTTAACTACCACCTTCTCCTGGGCAGCGACCTCCTGTTCCCGAGGCTGGCTTTGACCGGGACGAAGTTTTGGAAGGCATGGCCGGTGAGGCGTTCGATTTCCTTGAGGGTGGAGTACTCAGCGATGGTGACGAAGGAAAGCGCGCGGCCGACCGCGTCCGCTCTGCCGGTGCGGCCGACCCGGTGGACGTAGTCCTCGGCGCACTTGGGCAGGTCGTAGTTGAGCACGAGCGCGATGTCCTTGATGTCCAGCCCGCGCTGGGCCACGTCGGTGGCGACCATGATCCGGTATTTGCCGGAGGAAAAACCCTCCAGCGCCTTCTGGCGCTCCTTCTGGTCGCGGTTGCCGTGGATCACGCAGGCGCGGATTCCGGCGCGAATCAGGCCCTCATGGACCGTGTCGGCCCGGCGCTTGGTGCCCACGAAGACCAGGATCGTGCCCTTCTCCTCTCCCACCACCTCCAGGAGCTTGCGCCCCTTTTCCGAGGTGTTCACCTCGATGGCTTCCTGGATCAACTGCGCCGGCGGCCTCGCGCGCTCGCCCACCTGGATCCGAACCGGATGGCTGAGGCAGACCTCGGCAAAACGGGAAATTTCTTGCGGGATAGTGGCCGAAAACATCAGGGTTTGCCGCTCCCTGGGCACGTGCCTCAAAATATCGCGCACCTGGGGCAGGAAGCCCATGTCCAGCATCCGGTCGGCCTCGTCCAGCACCAGGATGCAGACCTGCTGGAAGCTTAATTGCCGGCTCCGGAGCAGGTCCAACACCCGGCCCGGCGTGCCCACCGCTACCTGGGGCCGAGCGGCAATCTGCCGGCGCTGGCCGTCGTAGCCGACCCCTCCGTAAATCTCCGCCACGCGCAGCGGGTGCCCGGCCCCCAGTTCTCGAAAGTCAGCGGTGACTTGCTGGCACAACTCCCGGGTGGGCACTACCACCAGCGCCTGGATGGAGGAGGCTGAATAATCGAGCAGGTCGAGGATGGGCAAGACAAAGGCCGCGGTCTTGCCGCTTCCGGTCTCGGAGCAGGCAATGACGTCGCGGCCGGCCGCCAGCTCGGGGATGACTCTTTTCTGGATCGCGGTCGGAGTGATAAAGCCGGCATGGGCCGCGCCCCGGGCCGCCCCGGCGGAGAGACCCAGCGATGTAAAAGCTTCGGGCGCTTCGATTCCGGCAAGGTCCGCAGTCGGCGCCTGCGGCGCCATTACCGTTGCCGGCTGATCCGGTTTCTTCTTTCGTCTCGGCCGATGTTTTCTTCGCGGTCTTTCGTTCATGTTTTTCCTTCTATATCTCGCTGTCCCACTGAATAGCTTGATGGGTGTGGTCTCTGTTGAAGAGATGAAAGTTACGGGGTTAAGCCGTCCCGGCTTCAGAGCAGTGGATCAAGTCCGGTAATTGAATTGTAAACCTGAAAGGGGCTTTTGTCAAACTTGTTTTCACCCAGCGCGGCGAGCCGCAACCAAAGAAGAATTGGAAACCGCAGATGGACGCGGATAAACGCCAATGAAGAGGAAGAAAGGATTTATCCACGAAAAGACACGAATGAGCGCGAAGGTAAGGGAATTGAATACGGCTTCGTTTCTTCGTGTCCCTTCGTGTTCCTTGGTGGATAGATATCTTTTTTGTTTTTCTATCCGCGTTCATTCGCGTTAATCTGCGGTTAAAATTATCTTTCCAAATAAAAAGATGTGGCCAGATTGCAATCCCGGGTCTGTTGGAAAACTATTCCGATGATCGAGCCGGAGGAACTAATTACTTCGCTGCTGCCAGCATCTCCGCAATATGCAAAACGCGCACCTCTTTTTGCTGACGGCTGAAGTAGCCCTTGATTTGCAGCAGGCAGCCGGGGTCGCAGGTGACCACGGTGCCGGCTCCGGAAAGGGCAATGCTCTCGGCCTTCCTTTGCGCCATGGCCGCGGAAACCTCGGGAAACTTGATCGAGAAAGTGCCGCCGAATCCGCAGCACCTGTCCGCTTCCGGCATTTCCGAAAGCTCGGCGCCGGCAGCTTTGATCAGGGTCCGGGGTTCTTCCCGGACGCCCAACTCCCGGTTCAGGTGGCATGAATCGTGGTAAGTAATTTTGCCGGAGAAACCGGCGCCGACTTCGGTCAGGCCCAGCCGCCGGACCAGGAACTCGGTCAACTCGAAGGTGCGGCCGGCGATCCGGCGGGCGGCTTCAAGATCGGAAGGATGGTCCCGGAACAGGCGCGGGTAGTGGTTGCGGACCATGGACACGCACGAGCCGGACGGCGCCACGATCACCTCGCTCTGGGCAAAGGCGCGCAAGAACTGCCGCGCCACCCGGCGGGCGTCTTCCCAGTAGCCGGTGTTGTAAGCCGGCTGGCCGCAGCAGGTCTGGTCCTGGGGAAAATCCAGGGCCAGGCCCAACCGCTCGAGCAAGCGGACCGTGGCTTCTCCCACCTCCGGAAGCAGCGTGTCCACCAGGCAGGGGATGAACAGGGAAACGCGCATGATCGTTGCTTGCTATTGTCAGGGAGAAAGGATATATAAGTCAAGAGCGAGAAGAAGCTTGCCCACCCCCATTTTCTACAAAGAGAACATAAAATGGGCAGACGGTAGGGGCGTAATTCATTGCGCCCTGCCCCTGATGGGCGCGATAAATCGCGCCCCTACCCCACGCCGCGCGGGGTTTCTCCAAAAACTGGGGGTGGGCCAGCGAGAGGAAGAACGCCGGGATGAAGCCATTGGATAAAAGCTTTAAGCAAGGAGTCAGCCGGGCCGCCCAAGACCCGCAGCTTGAAGCCAAGTTTCGCCTGGTGGCCCAGCGCCACGGCGCGCTCCGCAAGTTCCGGATCGGCGAGCTCGGCAATTTCGAGGAACTGCGGGAGCGGTTGAACCGGGTCAAGGAGACCGTGCTCTCGGACCACGAGGGCTTCATCGCCCGGCTCCGCCAGCAGGTGGAATCCCTGGGCGGCAAGGTTTATCGGGCCGCGGACGCGGCCGAGGCGCGGAAGATCATCATCGGCATCAGCATCCAGGCCCAGGCCAAGATCATCGTCAAGTCCAAGT
>MGQK01000031.1:14156-18606 GCA_001797815.1 Deltaproteobacteria bacterium RBG_13_61_14
AGGTGTTGGAGACCGACCTGGGCGAATACATCATCCAGTTGGCGGGTGAGCATCCCTCCCATATCGTGATGCCGGCCATCCACAAGAACAAGCAGGAGATCGCGGAGCTCTTTGCCGAAAAGCTGGGCATGGAATTGACCGACGACCCCCAGAAGCTCACGCTGAAAGCCCGGGAAGTGCTGCGGCAAAAATTTCTTTGCGCGGACCTGGGCATTACCGGCGCCAACGCGCTCGTGGCCGAGAGCGGGACCGTGGTCCTGGTGGAGAACGAGGGCAACATCCGGCTGACCACCACTCTTCCCCGGGTCCACGTGGCCCTGGTCGGAATCGAAAAAATTGTCCCCACCCTGGACGACCTCATGCTTCTGCTCAAGCTCTTGCCGCGAAGCGCCACCGGTCAGAAGATGAGCGGCTACGTGTCCCTGATCCGGGGGCCGCGCCGGTCCGACGAGCGCGACGGCGCCGCCGAGTTTCACCTGGTGCTGCTGGACAACGGCCGTTCGCGCATGCGGGAAGACCCGCGGCTGCGGGAGGCGCTCAAGTGCATCCGCTGCGGCGCTTGCCTCAATGCCTGTCCGGTTTACCAGCACATCGGCGGCCATGCTTACGGCTCGGTCTATCCCGGCCCGATCGGGGCCATGATCACCCGGGCCCTGGCCGGCCCGGACCACGCCTGGCTTCTGCCCTTTTTAAGCTCGCTCTGCGGCGCCTGCACCGAGGTTTGCCCGGCCCAGATCCCGATCCACCACATCCTGCTCGAGCTCCGCCAGCGGGCCACGGAGGGAGCCGAGGCGCGAGGCAAGCTGGCTGAAGCCGCGGTCTTTCGCGCCTGGAGCGAGTTCTGGAGCCGGCCGCAAGGATACAGGTTATCAACCTGGGCCGCCTCCCTCATGGGCCGGGTCGCGGGCCAGGAAGGTGTCCTTCACCAATTGCCCGGCCCGGGAGAGGGTTGGACCCAGGCCCGCGACCTGCCGGCGCCCGCGGACAAGACTTTCCATAAACGATGGCGCGATCATGTCCCGCCAGCTCCTGTTATCGCGCTGAGCAGGAAAAGTCTGGACGCAAAACCGGAGCCGCCCCAGGCCAAGCCGGCGGAGCCGGCCCGGGACCAAAAAATTTCATCTCCGGTCAAAACCCCGCGGCCCGGGGATCCGCAGAAGTTGGCCAACGAGATGAAATTCATGCAAAGCCAGGTCCACACCGCCCAGGGAAAGGCCGAAGCCCAAGCCCGGATCAAAGAAATCCTCTCCGAGTTTGCCGGCCGGACCCTGGTGGCCTGGGATCACCCGGAGCTTTCAGCTCTCGGGCTTCAAGATCTGGCCCGGGAAGCGGGCATCACTACCGCTCCGGCCGCGGCTGATCGCGATTCCCTGATCGGCCAGGCGGCAGAGGCGGCTCTCGGCGTGACCGCGGTGGATTTCGCGTTGGCCGACTCCGGCACCCTGGTCCTGCTCACCCGGCCCGGCCAGGAACGGAGCATCAGCCTGCTCCCGCCGGTGCACCTGGCCGTGCTTCGCGCCGAACAGGTGCTCAAAGACGTGGAAGACCTGGTCCCGGCGCTGGCGGAGAAAGCCGGCTCAGAATTCCGGGGCCTCACTTGCATCAGCGGGCCCAGCCTGACCGGAGACATTGAAATGGTGCCGGTGCTCGGCGTGCACGGTCCGGGCCGCCTGATCGTGCTGCTCTGGAGTGAAGGATAATTTTCGGCTCCTCACACTGCTGTCCCAAACAACTCTGAAATAGCGGTTCTAGACAAGATAACCCTTTAATTTCATTAGATGCTAAGTGATTGCCCAAGAAGAGGTTGCCTTGATGATGAAAATACTGTCCAAAACAAAAGCCTATTTTGGACAAGAGTGATATTGTATGAAGGGGAAAAGGATCCAGGCTCATGGAGCGTGAGCCTGGTAAGGAGTAGGAGGAGGAAGCGATGCGGATGGAGATTGTGCCGGAGAACATCTTCGAAAGGCTGGCCCTGGCCTCCCGCCTGGTCCCGCAGCCGATCATCAGCGCCTATTGGGGCATGGCCATCAGCCGTTGTCTTTTGGTCGCGGTGCGCCTCGGCGTCTTCGATGCCCTGGCCGAGGGACCGAGAACCGCCGCGGAAGTTGCCACGGCCACAGGGTGCGATCCAATGGGCATGGAAACCCTTTTGAACGCCCTGAACGGTTTTGGATACCTCCGGCGCAAAACCGGCCGCTACCGGCTTACTCCCGTTTCGAAAAAATGGCTGACCCGATCCTCATACTCTTCCATGCAGGATGCCCTCTTATTCATGTTTGATATCTGGGAAGGACTGGGAGGCATGGAAGACTGCCTGCGCACCGGCCAGACCGGAATCTTCCACGACCTGAGTAAGCCGGCTGAATTCTGGTCCCGGTATTTGCGGGCACTGGCGATCTTTGCCAAGTATGTGGGGAAAGAAATCGCCGGCAAAGTCAAACTCGCGTCCCCGCCGCAGCGCTTGCTCGACGTAGGCGGCGGGCATGGCCTTTACAGCGTCGCTTTCTGCAAGAAGTTCCCGAACCTGCAGGCCGAAGTTTTGGACTTGCCTCCGGCCTGCGGCGAAGGCCGCGAGCTGGTGGAGGAAGCGGGCTATTCCAAGCGAGTTTCTTTCCGGGAGGGAGAATTCAATCAAGCGGATTGGGGCGAGGGCTATGACCTGGTCCTGTTATTCAACATCATTCACACGGTTCCGGTCCCGGCCGCTCGACAACTGATCGTTAAAGCCTTTCAGGCGCTGCGTCCTGGCGGAAAAGTGGTGATCCTGGATTCCGAGCACCCGGGAAGCCAGGGCGACCTTTCGGCCGCCGCCGGGTTCAACGAACTCTTCTTTTTCCTGATCAACGGGACCCGCGTTTACCCTGAAAGGAAAATCCGCGAATGGCTGGAACAGGCGGGGTTCTCCCGTCTTCAGAAAAAGCGGCTGCTCCGGATGCCGATGACTCTCTTCCTCGCCGGCCAAAAATAATCCCTCGGCTCTCCCACCCTTCGGCAGTCACGGTCGTTGTGGAATTTCTCCGGCCGGATTTTTCGGAGGCAATCCAACTAAAAATTACATTTTTTGACAAATTCGGCTATCATAAGGAAAAAACCGGGCACGGCAACACCTGGTAAACGATAATGCCCATGGACCGAATCGAATATTGGCGGTCTTACCCTTTTGCGCAAGACTAAAGATACAACCGACGATGGAAAGTTGGAAAGGAGTATGGCAATGAGTTCGAAGCGTGGGTTCTGGTATTCTTGTATTCTGATCGTGCTTTTGGTCCTGGCGAGTGGTTGGGCCGGCGCGCAGCAGCCGCAGCAACAGCAGCGCCAGCGACCCGCCGGAAAAAGAGGCGCTCAAGCGAACCGTCAAGCCGGCCAGGAAGTAACCAAGGAAGATCTGGCGAAAATGGTGAAGCGGTTCGTCGAGAGACAAACGACTCTCCAAGGCGGCGAGTTTGTCTTTTATGACCAGGAAACCAAGAAGCCCATGGTCCTCACCCTGGAAAAGGTCCATGAGGACCGCCTGGCCAAAACCGGGGAAAACAGCTACTTTGTTTGCGCGGACTTCAAGGGCCCGGAAGGGAAAGCATACGATCTCGACTTTTTCCTGGTCGGCGAGGGGCGCCGGCGGCCGCGAGTGACCGAAATCTCGATCCATAAGGCAGCCGGTAAAGAGAGATACTCGTGGGTCGAGGAAAACAGCATCTGGAAAAAGAAGCTGGTGGCCGCGGCGGGCAAGGCCGGAGAAAAAACTCCGGAAAAGCCTGCGCAGAAGACCTCCGAGCCGGCCAAGGGCACCAAGACGCCTTAAGAAGCCGGATCATTCAAGCACGGAAAACAAGTTCGGGCCTCAGGACTCCAGCGGTCCGGGCGAGAAGCTTGGGGTCAGTGCTAAATTTTAAACTTAACGATTTGGCCTGCTGAGCAGCCACCTCCTGGCCCCTTATTCTTGCACTCCTGCCACTCGGTCAAACGACCGGACTGCCCCCGGATTGGGACCTTCAGCCGGGCTGAATACCACTTTTGCTTCCTTATCCGGAAATGATGCGCATCTCCCTGACGCCTTCAGAAAAAGGATTCCTTCCCGAATGATCTGAGCCATAGTCCGTTTCGGATCCCTGACCCCGCTCTTTTGATCTTTGCCCTTAAATTTAAAGTTTAGCACTGACCCTAAAAAGGACGCACCCTTTCTCGCGGGTTTTCTTGCCCAATCCAAGGATCATGTTAAAATCTTTCTGACCGAGAAAAATCTGGTGGACGTCCCTGACCAGGAAACGCTGCTGAAAAAATCCGAGCAGGTGCTGGGCTGGTCCGAGCTGTGCGCGGCGCTGGCCGAGCGCGCGGCCTCGGCCTCGGCCCAGGCCATCTGCCGGGGTCTGCCCCTGGCGCAAAGCCGGTTGCAGGCGGAGGAACTCCTGGCCGACACCGCGGAAATGGCGGGCTTGATCCAGCGCAACTC
>MGQK01000031.1:18616-18804 GCA_001797815.1 Deltaproteobacteria bacterium RBG_13_61_14
CGATCTCCTTTCGGACTTGGAGCGGAGCCTGGATTCCAAGGGCGCGGTCAAGGACAGCGCCAGCCCCCAGTTGAAACAACTGCGGGAGCGGCACCAGATTCTGCGCACTCGCATCCTCCAGCGCCTGGAAAAGTTCATCTCCGACCCCGATCTCGCCGACTACTTGCAGGACAACTATTTTACCCAGC
>MGQK01000031.1:19001-19121 GCA_001797815.1 Deltaproteobacteria bacterium RBG_13_61_14
GTCAAGGAGAATGCCACGGCCATCCTGATGGACGAGCGCATCCTCACCGAACTGGATCTGCTCCGGGCCAAGGCGCGCCTGTCCTTGGACCTGCAAGGCGCCCGGCCCGAGCTGAACG
Organism: Deltaproteobacteria bacterium RBG_13_61_14; assembly: GCA_001797815.1. GTDB lineage: Bacteria > RBG-13-61-14 > RBG-13-61-14 > RBG-13-61-14 > RBG-13-61-14 > RBG-13-61-14. The sequence goes on from MGQK01000031.1 coordinate 19,120, forward strand.
AG
>MGQK01000031.1:19136-23258 GCA_001797815.1 Deltaproteobacteria bacterium RBG_13_61_14
CTCCATCGCCGTCTTCCCCCAAATCTTTGCAGATATCGGCGACGCCCAGGACATCGCCCTCGACCTTTCCACCTACTCGGGCCACGTGCTCACCATCGTCGGCATCCTCCGGGCCGCGGATCAAAAAAGCCTGGTGCTGCTGGATGAGTTGGTCGCGTCCACCGACCCGGTCGAGGGCGTAGCCCTGGCCGGCGCGCTCCTCCGCCGGCTCCGCGACCGCGCCGGCCTCACCGTGGCTACCACCCACTTCGGCGCGCTCAAGGCTTTCGCCTCCAAAGAAGCGGGCTTTGTCAACGCCAGCTTTGACTTTGATCTGGACACGCTCCGGCCCTCCTACCACCTGGCCCAGGGCGTGCCCGGCCGCAGCCTCGGCATCCAGATCGCGGCCCAACTGGGCCTGCCCGCGGAACTGGTGGCCGAAGCCAAGGGGCTCCTGGACCAGACCCAGATTCAGGCGGACGAGCTGCTCAGCGAGCTTGAGCACCAGCGCCGGAAACTGGCTCAGGAGCTTCTCGATGCCCGGCAAGAGCGGGAGCGGGTCCGGGCCATGTCCGAGGAATACCGGGAGCGCTTGACGCGGATGGAGGCGGAGGAACGCGAGTTCAAGAAGACCGTGAAAGCGCGGATCCGGGAGGAATTAGCCAAGGCCCGGAATGAAGTGAGGAAAGCCCTGGCCGGCCTGACCCAGGCCAAGACGCCCAAGGCGGTGGAGCAGGTGCGTAAGCAGGTGGCAGTGGTGGAACAGCAGATTGAAGAACGGCTGCCGGTGGAAGGGACCTCGGAAGGGGCCATGCCGGACCTGGGCTCCCTGAAAGAAGGCGACCGGGTCCTGGTCTTGCCTTTCCGCCAGGCGGCGATGCTGCTGTCCGCGCCGAACCCGAATTTAGGCGAGAAGGCGCCGGTGCGGGTGCAGATGGGCGCGCTGAAACTCTCGGTGGAGGCCGGGGCCTTGCGGGAGCTGCCCAAAGACCTCAAGCCTAAAAAGATGCCGGTGCAGACCTGGAGGAAAAGCCGGGAAAAAGAGCCGGAGCCGGCGATCCTGCCCCCGGCGGAGACCAACAGCCTGGACTTGCGCGGCCAGCGCGCGCACGAGGTGGAAAGCCAGGTGGACCATTTCCTGGACGAGTCCTGTCGGAAGAGGCTGCCCAACGTCTTTGTCATCCACGGCCACGGCACCGGCGCGCTCCGCCAGGTGGTGCGCGAATACCTGGCCACCTCGCCCTACGTCCGCAGTTCCCGGCCCGGCGAGCCGGAAGAAGGCGGCGACGGAGTAACGATGGTGGTATTGAATGATATGGGATAAGCCAGCGTGTCCGTGTGGCAGGGTGTCAGGGGAATCCGTTGATGGTTGGCGGTTGACAGTTGGCGGAAAGTAAGATGTAGCCGCGACCGCTCTTCGGTCGCGGGAGAGTGCGAGAAATATCTTTCAAAAAAAAGAGCTTGCCAGATTGTAATACAGTCGCTCATGCCGCGAGTGGCACCCTGAAACCATAAAAATGAGAAGTAGGGGCGCGATTAATCGCGCCCCTATACCGCTATTTTCAGAACAGAAAAGGAGAAACCATGAAAGCGCAAAGAGTCTTCATTAAATTGTTGATCCTGGGCTTCTTCTTGACGGGAATCGCCGTGAAGGCAGAAGAAGCCAAAACCATCCGGGTGCTGCAGTTCAATGTCTGGGGGATTTTTTCCTCCAAGGACAAGTCCTTCCGCATGTCGGAGATTCCCAAGGCGATTCAGGCGCTCGACCCGGAAATCATCGCCCTCGAGGAGGCCTTTGACCGGAAAAGCCGGAAGCAGATCGTGGAGGGGTTGAAGGCGGCTGGCTACCCGATCGCCGGCTGGCACTATTGGCACAAGCCCTACGGCTCCGGGGTCATGCTCATCAGCAAATACCCGATTGAGTCGCTGGCCTTTGAAAAATACCGGGTCCAATGTCCGCCTACCAACATGGAGCATTACGCCGGCAAAGGCATGGCCCACGCGGTCCTGAAAACCCCTTATGGCCCGCTCGACTTTTACCTGACCCACGTGCTCTCGCGCACCCCGGCCATTTTCGACGCGCAAGGCGAATTCATCCCCGGCGACCCCTTCCAGGTGGACCGCATCCTCCAGATGTATCAGATTGATCAATATGTCCACCAAACCCACAACTCCATGGGCCGCTCCTTCATCGCCGCCGGAGATTGGAACGTCTCTCCCGAAATGCTCGAATTTCATGTGCTGCTCAAGCTCACCGGCTTTGAAAACAGCTTTGATCTCCTCCACCCCGGCGACAACCCGTCCACCTTCTCCAAAAACGACAGTTGGGTCACTGACGACTTCTCCCGCATTGACCACATCTTCTTCAAGAACTTCCCCGGCGATCAAGGCTTCTGGGTTAAGCCGATTGAGTCGCGGGTGGTGTTCCAGGAAAAGGTTAAAGACCCCAAGGGCAAGGAGGTCAACCTGAGCGACCACTATGGCCTCCTGACCGTGTTCGAGGTAGTTGACCAGGCGGAACCCAGCCCGGACCGGACCCCGGCGCCGGAGGCGATCAAGCAGGCTTACGAGAAAAAAGACCGGAAATCCAAGGAAGTGATTCCCGCGGCGGAAGCTCTTACGGGGCAAATGAATAAATAGCGATTTAAGTTTTAACGCCGGGGGTAGTTTCCATCTTCGGGGCCAGACTTTCGCCACTGAAGCGGGCCAGGGCCGCGGAGGCAAAGAGGATGAGCAGGAAGGCGAGGATGCGGAGTGCGGCCTTGGCCGGCTCGGGCGGGAGGGTTTCGGCCAGGACCAGCATGCCGCCGAGGATGGCGACGACCTTGTTGAGCACCGACTCCAGCGACACCACCACCAGGGCCTTGCCGTGCTGGAACCCGCTCTGCATCACGGTGACGCCGACCACGTTCAGGACGATCACCGCGGGCAGGCAAACGCCGAAGGCGATCAGCTCCTGCTCTTCTTTCAGGAAAGTGAACATGGACTTGATGTAGAGCGCGGCCAGGCCGATGAGCAGCCCGGAAAAAATGCCGAGCAGGGCGTCGGTCCGGATACCGGCCAGGAATCCCCGCTTACCTAAAATGTAGGCCGCGGCGGACAAGGCCAGGATTCCCCCGGTCACCGACAGCAGGGACGACCATTCCGGCAGCCGCGGGTCGTGCTCCTCCGGCGCGCTCACGCCCAGTAAGAAGATGCCGAGAAGCATGGCGGTAAACGCGGTCCATTCCAGAGCGGTCACTCTCTCGTGGAGGTAAAAGACGCTGAAGAGCGCGAGCACGGCCAGCCCGGCGCCCAAGGCCGGCTGGATGATGGAGATGGGCGCGAACTTGGCCGAGGCGAAGTAAAGGCCCCAGCCGCCGAGCAGCAAGGCGGTGCCCGCGAGCCAGAGCCGGTTGGTGAAAAAGGCCCGGGCCACTTTCCCATCCTGATCTTTTCCGATCTTGGGAAGGGACGCCGCGCCTTTTTTCTGCAGGGCCAGGCCGAAGTTCATGATGCTGGTGGATACCACGGCCATGATGATCGCGGCCCAGATGGGCATAATCTTTTACTCCTCCAATAACTGCCCCGAATCCCTATTAAGGGGTCTTAACTGACGCCATTTGCTCCAGGATTTCCTGGGCCGCGGCCCGCGGGTCCTTGGCCTCGCGGATGGGCCGGCCCACCACCAGGTAATCCGCCCCGGCGCGGACGGCATCCGCCGGCGTCATGACCCGCTTCTGGTCCGCGGCTTCGCCGGCGCTGGGCCGGATGCCGGGCACCACGATCAGGAATTCCGGGCCGCATTCCCGGCGGATCGCTTCCGCCTCCAGGCTGGAGGCCACCACTCCGTCCAGACCCGCCTTTTGCGCGAGCGCGGTTAATTTCAGCACCTGGTCTTTGACCGGCCCCATGCCCAGCTCGGCCAAATCCGCATTGGCCAGGCTGGTCAGGATCGTCACCCCCAGCACCTTGGGCCCGGGCCGGCCCGACTCCTGCGCCACCCGGTCCACCCCTTGCCGGGCCGCCTCCATCATCGCTTTTCCGCCCAGGGCGTGGACGTTGAACATCTCCACTTGCAGGCGGCTGGCCTCTTCCGCGGCCTCGGCCACGGTGAAAGGGATGTCATGGAATTTCAGGTCCAGGAAGATCCTGCCGCCGAGA
>MGQK01000031.1:23290-29916 GCA_001797815.1 Deltaproteobacteria bacterium RBG_13_61_14
CCGGACAAAAAGCTGCTTGCCGATCTTGAACATCCCCGCCAGATCGGAAAGTCGCTCGACCCATTCCTCCGCCTGGTTCAGCCCGCGCGCTTCCAGCGCAAAAATCAGCCGATTCTTGATCTGGTCCATTTTTCTATCTCCAGGAAAAATCCGTCGGGTTCACTTTAGCAGAATTTAGCTGAGTTCTAAATAAAAAACAACCCTGAAAAAAAGGGTTCTTCACGTTTCTGTGTGGATTGGTGGTCTTCTGCTCCCCCGGGGAGATGCCTCAGCCCGGGGGCGTTTCTGGGGGGAGGCGGCATCCGAGGCAAACTAGGCTGGGATTTTCGAGGCATACCTCCGGTGGCCCATCGGCTCCCGGCCGGAAACCAACGCGATGGCTCCGGATCAGCGCCCTGGGACACCCGAGCCATGCCTGAAAAAATCCCTGCCCAACCAGAAAGGGGAAAACGGTCGAGCCTGCGGCCAGGCGAGAAATCCACACGAAAGCGTGAAGAACCAAAAAAAGCGAAGCTTTGGCGGGCAGACGCAAAAAAAGCGGCAATCGCCGCTTTTTTTGTTTCCTGGGGTTGTTACACCCGAGGAAAAGGAGGGGCAACACTTATTGGGCTTCACCTATTAAGACGCATTTTCAAGGAAAAGGATGCAAGCTATGGTAAAATTTCTTTGAAAAAAATGCGGATTTCTCTTGATTTTTCGAAAAAACTGATTATATTTGATACACTCTGGCTGGCAGACAAGGGGATAGACTGCCAGTTATGCCTTCCAAGTCTTTGGAAGATAACAATTTTTCGGAAAGGAGCAGTCCAAGATGAAAGTGAAACCTTTGCAGGACCGAATTTTGGTCAGGCGGATTGAGGAGGAAGAACGGACCAAGGGCGGCATAATTATCCCGGATACGGCCAAAGAAAAGCCCCAGGAAGGCGTGGTCGTGGCCGTAGGCCGCGGCAAAGTGTTGGAGGACGGCAAGATCCTTCCCCTGGACGTGAAAGAGGGCAACCGGATCCTATTCCAGAAATATGCCGGCACCGAAGTCAAGATCGAAGGGGTGGAGCACCTGATCATGCGGGAAGAGGACATCCTGGGCGTGATTGAAGGTAAGAGCAAGGACGAGAAGAAGAAGAAGTAAAGATTGCGGGTGTGGGCACCCGCACCACTATGGAGGAAAAAAAAGATGGCAAAAGAAATCAAGTTTTACCAGGATGCCCGGGCCAAGATCTTGACCGGGGTGAACGCCTTGGCCGATGCCGTGAAGGTTACCCTCGGCCCCAAGGGCCGCAATGTGATCTTGGAGAAGAGCTATGGTTCCCCCACGGTCACCAAGGACGGCGTGACCGTGGCCAAGGAGATCGAGCTCTTCGACAAGTTCGAGAACATGGGCGCCCAGATGGTCAAGGAAGTCGCTTCCAAGACCTCGGACGTGGCCGGCGACGGCACCACCACGGCCACGGTGCTGGCCCAGGCCATTTACCGGGAAGGCTCGAAAATCACCGCGGCCGGGCACAACCCCATGTCCATCAAGCGCGGGATTGACAAGGCGGTGGCGGCGGTGGTGGCCGAGCTCAAGAAGCTTTCCAAGCCCACCCGCGACCGCCAGGAGATTGCCCAGGTCGGCACCATCTCCGCCAACCTCGACAGCACCATCGGCAACATCATCGCCGATGCCATGGACAAGGTGGGCAAGGAGGGCGTGATCACGGTGGAGGAAGCCAAGGGCATGGAGACCACTCTGGACGTGGTCGAAGGCATGCGCTTTGACCGGGGCTATCTCTCGCCCTATTTCGTCACCAACGCCGAGCGGATGGAGACGGTGCTGGAAGAGGTCAACATCCTCATCCATGAGAAGAAGATTTCCAACATGAAAGAGCTGCTCCCGATCCTGGAGCAGGTGGCGCGTTCGGCCAAGCCCCTGCTGATCGTCGCCGAGGACATTGAAGGCGAAGCCCTGGCCACCCTGGTGGTCAACCGGCTCCGTGGGATCCTGCAGGTGGCCGCGGTCAAGGCCCCCGGGTTCGGCGACCGGCGCAAGGCGATGCTCGAGGATATCGCGATTTTGACCGCGGGCCGGGTGATTGCCGAGGAACTGGGGCTCAAGCTGGAGAACGTGAAGCTCTCGGACCTTGGCAAGGCCAAGCGGATCGTGATTGACAAGGACAACACCACCATTATCGAGGGCGCGGGCAAGAAAGACGCGATCGAGGGCCGCTGCAACCAGATCCGGGCCCAGATCGAGGAGACCACCAGCGACTACGACCGGGAAAAACTGCAGGAACGGCTGGCCAAGCTGGTCGGCGGGGTGGCGGTGATCAAGGTGGGCGCGGCCACCGAGACCGAGATGAAAGAGAAGAAGGCGCGGGTGGAAGACGCGCTCAATGCCACCAAGGCCGCGGTGGAAGAAGGCATTGTGCCCGGCGGCGGGGTGGCCTACTTGCGCACGCTGGCGGCGCTGGACAAGCTGGAGGTGGCCGAGGACGAGAAGTGGGGCGTGAACATTGTCAAGCGCGCCCTGGAAGAGCCTTCCCGCTGGATCGCCCAGAATGCCGGGGTGGACGGCTCGATCGTGGTGGAGAAGATCAAGGGCGGCAAGGGTGCCTTCGGCTTTAATGCCCAGGCCGAGGAATACGAGGACCTGGTCAAGGCCGGCATCGTGGACCCGACCAAGGTGGTGCGGGTGGCCTTGCAGAACGCGGCCTCGGTCGCCGGGCTGATGCTCACCACCGAGTGCATGGTGGCGGAGAAGCCCGAGGACAAGAAAGGCGGCATGCCGCAGATGCCCCACGGCGGCATGGGCGGCATGGGCGGCATGGACATGATGTAGCATCGAAAGGGCATAGCTGCAGGGGCACAGGTTAAGGGGCACAGGTTTTAAACCTGTGCCCCTTTTTGATTTGACAGCCGCCTTAACCTGGTCTCTGGCATTTCAAAAATGCATTAACTTAAGATTCTCCTTCTTCCGAACGGGAAGGGTTGCCATTTGAGGCCACACTGCGGACAGACTGCGGCCCAGACCCTGGCAAACGATAAGAGAAGCGAAAAGGCTGCAACTGCGAAAAATGCCGCGAACCAATCACTTTTGCTGAGATAACCTTTCAGCACCAAGATCAGGCCCAAAAGCCCTATGATGGGAAGTAGAAGATGAAAACAATACATTATGAACCCCAAGGTCCCAATGGTTATCATCTTAGCTTTGCCATAATAATGGCAGCGTGGGTATTCGTTCGTTATCTTGTACCAGAAAGTCAGAGCCATGATCGCCGCCTTACATTTTTAATAGTTCCCTGGCGATAATGGTGCGCCGGATCTCGGAGGTGCCGGCGCCGATGGTGTAGAGCTTGGCGTCGCGGTAGAGGCGGTTGACCGGATATTCCATAGTGTAACCATAGCCCCCGAAAATCTGCACAGCGTTATTGGACACCCGCTCGCCCATCTCGCCGGCGAAGAGCGCCGCGGCCGCGGCCAGCTTGTGCAGTTCGGTGCCTTTGCCGCCCCGCTCGGTAACCTGGCACAGCGCCGCGGCCCGGTAACAAAGCCCGCGGGCCGCCTCCATCTCCGTGTACATGTCGGCCAGCTTGCCCTGGATGAGCTGGAAGTTGCCAATGGTCTTGCCGAACTGCTCGCGCTCGCCCGCATAGCGGACGCACAGGTCCAGGGCCGCCCGGGCCAGCCCGACGGGTCCGGCCGCGATCACGGTCCGCTCCACGTCCAGGCCGTCCATCATCACCCGCACGCCCTGGTTCTCGCCCAAAAGCACGTTCTCTTCCGGAATGCGGCAGTCTTCCAGCACGATTTCCCCGGTAGGGGAACCGCGATGCCCCATCTTCTCAATCCATCTGGTCACGGCAAAGCCCGGAAAATCCTTCTCGATGATAAACGCGGTGATTCCCCGCGACCCCCGGTTGGGCTGGGTCTTGGCATAGAGAATGCCCACATGCGCCAGGGGCGAGTTGGTGATGAACACTTTGCGGCCGTTGAGGATGTATTCCTTGCCCTTTTTCACCGCTACGGTCTTGATCCCGACCGCGTCCGAGCCGGCCCCGGGCTCGGTCAGGGCCAGCATGCCCAGGTGCTCGCCGGAGCAAAGCTTGGGCAGGTATTTCTCCCGCTGGAACTCGTTGGCGTGGTGAAAGAGGTTATCGGCGCAGAGGATGGCGTGGGCCAGCCAGGACAGGGAAACCGAGCACGAGCCGCGGCTCAACTCTTCCATCACGATCACCGCGCTGATCACGTCCGCGCCCGCGCCGCCGTATTGCTCGGGCACGGTGAGGCCCATCACGCCCAGGTTGGAAAGCTTGTTGCGGATGGACTTGGGAATCTTGTCTTTGGCGTCTATCTTCTGGGCCCAGGGAGTGAGCTCGTGGTCCACAAACCGCCGCATCATCTCCTGGAGCATCTTCTGGTCTTCATTCCAATGAAAGTCCATTCCTCACCTCATTTTGACTGCGGAGAATCGAACCCCTTACTCCAACACGACCAGAACCTAGCACACCCGCTCCTACCCGGCAAGAGCGAGAAAAAGTGAATTTGGCATTGACAAATTTTCATGAAATCTGCTAACATGCCAATTGTATCAACACCTGCCTGAAGCTTACCGCGACCAAGACCAAGGAGAAAGGAGAAGGGTAACATGAAAGACGCCCTGTATCTGCGCATCGCGGAGAACATTGACCGGAACCCCCTGGGTGCGCCCAAGTCCGGCCCCACCTTCTCCGCGGCTTTCCTCGCCTACCTCCGGCTCCTCTACAGCCCCGCGGAAGCCGAGCTGGTCCAGCATCTCCAGATGCCCTCCGCTTTCCTGACCTCGGCCCAGGTGGCTGAGCAGGCCGGCCGGGAAGAGGCCGAGGTCAAGGAAACGCTCGAAAGCCTGGCTCAGCGCGGCGCGATCATGGGCATCGCCGGGATCTATTCCTTGCCCCAGATTCCTCTGCTCCTGAACGCCCATCAATTCCGGCCGGAGAAGAAGCCGGAAGACCTGGAGGCCGCCAAGCTCTACCAGCAGTTCTTTATCAAGGAGGGCTACTACAAGTATTACGAGAGTTCGGAAAAGGGCACGCCGATCATGCGGGCGATCCCGGTGCAGCGGGCGGTGGATCCGGGCCAGAAAATCCTGGACAGCGAGGAAGCCCACCAGATTATCGAGGCGACCAAGGAGCTGGCGTTGGTGCCTTGCCCGTGCCGGACCCGCACCGAGAAAATGGGCGTCCGCGAGTGCCGGGACAAATACCCGATCGGCTTTTGCATCATGCCCGGGGTCTCAGCCGTCTATTTCCAGATGGCGGGCCTGGGCCGGAAGGTGACCGCGGAGCAGGCCGAGAGTTACATGGACGAGATGCAGGACCTGGGCCTGGTAGCCATGACCGACAACTACAGCGATCCCAACCATAGCGTGATCTGCCTGTGCTGCGACTGCTGCTGCTCGCAGGTGCGGGGCCGCACCCGCTGGGAGAACCCGGCCGCGATTGCGCCCTCGAATTTTATGCCCGAGGCCAGCCTGGACTGCGCGGCCTGCGGCACCTGCGTGGACCGGTGCTTTTTCGGGGCGATTTATCTGGATGAAGAAACCGACCGGGCGCTGGTGGACTCGGACCTGTGCATCGGCTGCGGGATCTGCACGATCACCTGTCCCGAAGGCGCTTTGAAATTAAAGCGGGTCGAGCGCGCGCGGCCCTTTGCCAATGCCCGGGAGCTGTATCGGACCATTGCCCAGGAGAATAAAGGTCCTGCGGATTGAAGCGGGACCTTTCATGATATCAGCTTGAAGAAATGAAGGAGACGGCCTTGCCCAATCAAACGATGCTGATCCTGGTGGCCCATGCCGATGACACCGAGTTTTTGGCCGGCGGCACCGTGGCCAAGTTTGCGGCCGAGGGCTGGGAGATTATCGAGGTGATCGCCACCAACAACGAGCGGGGCAGTTTCGAGCTGGACCGGGAGAGGTTGATCCGGGACAGCGAAAAGGAGGCGCGGGAGGCGGCGCGGATTCTGGGCAAGAAAGATGTGATCTTCCTCGGCTACCCGGACGGCAACCTGGGCGATACCCCGGTCAACGCGCTCAGGGAGAAGTTTATCCGGTTGATCCGGCAATACCGGCCCCGGATGGTGATGACCTTTGACCCCTGGGCGCCTTTTGAGCCTCACCCCGACCACCGCCAGGTAGCCTGGGCCGCGGTGGAGGCCGTCATGTTCAGCCACATGCCGCTGTTCTATCCGGAACATAAGAAAGATGGCCTCCAGCCGCACCAGGTGGCCGAGGTTTACTATTTTGCCAAGGAGACCTCTCTCGCCAACAAGGCTTTTGACATCACCGCCTTTGTGGACAAAAAGATTGACGCGCTCTGCGCCCACGACAGCCAGATGAAGCTGACCATTGACGAGCTCAAGATGTCGCTAGAGACTCTGGGCGCCAAGCCCGAGCTGTCCCAGGGCCTGGACCGCAACAACTACAAGGGCATGCTCACCCTCATGGTCAAGGCCTGGTTCGGAGAGGTGGGCAAAAAGCACGGGGTCCCCTTTGCCGAAGAGTTCCGCTACGAACGCGCCGGCGGGCCCATCGCCGAAGCGGTCATGGGATTATAGGAGCCTCACGCAAAAACCCTAAGAAACTATCTCAAAACCGGCGGGTTTGAAGC
>MGQK01000031.1:29984-32200 GCA_001797815.1 Deltaproteobacteria bacterium RBG_13_61_14
TCTCGATCAGATTGACGAATAGGGTCTCGGCCAGGTCCGGCGCAATCCGGGCCCTCGCTGGCGCGGCCTGCCTCACCAGGCGAACATCCTGACCGGCATCGGAATAACGGTGGGTCATGTGTTCCAGCAACTCCGCAAGGTCGGTCTCGGCGTCGGAAGGATCGGTCATCTCGATTCGGGTCAGTTCCAGGAGTCTTTTGACCAGACGCTCCATCCGGCGGACCTCGGTCTCTATAATTCCGAGAAACCGGCTTCGCTCTGATTCGGTCATCTCCTGCCATTTTTCACGCAAGAGTTCGATCGCGCCCTGGATCCCGGTGAGCGGGGTCTTGAACTCGTGCGAGACGTTTCGGCTGAACTCCTGCACATAGTGCATGCGCTCCCTCAGTCGCTCCACCATGGCCGAAAGGGCTTCGGAGAGCTGGCGCGCCTCGGAGGACGCGGTCGGGCCGAGCGAAAGAGACACGTTGGCTTCGCCCCGAGCAATGCGTTCGGCCTGGCGGACCATGGACTTGAGCGGTCGAGTGACCACGCTGGAAAGAACCATGCTGATCAACAAGGTAACCGCCAAAAGTAAAAGCAGAGCCATGAAGTATCGAACGTCCCAGAGGGCGCGGGTGATGGAGAGGCTGGTGCGGCTTAAATAGACGATGCCCAGGAGCTTATAACCCTGGATCATCGGGATGGCCACAAAGACCCGGATCCGGGAAGCCCGGCTGATCGAGTTCTGGCGCAAGGAGGCGAAGGCCGGTTGATCCTGGTCCGGAATTCTCCGGCGCAAAACCGAGCAATAGCGGCCCAGCAGAGCCTGGGAAATTTCGTGGCGATGGGACAGGTCTTCTCCCAATTCGATCCCGGTGGAAGCGACCACCACCCCGTCTGCGTCCAGGACGCGTACCGCGGACAAGGTTTGCAATTGGGCTTCCTTCAACAGTGGCTGGATCGCGGCTCCGGCACTTTGTGCGGCGAGAGGAGCCGGCAACCGGGGCAGGCGGCCGGGTGATGCCGGCGGCAAAATGGCGTGGCGGGAAAGGTCAATCATCGGGAAGTGCGGCCGCCATTGGCCGAAAAGGGGGGTTGGCCCTTCCAGCGTGTATCGGCAAAGAGGCGGTTTCAGCGTCGCCCCATCCAGTTGCTTGAGGAGTTCGGGCAGATACAGGGCCTGGACATAAGCGCCCTCGGAGATGAGCTTGTCTTCGGTTTGGCGATGGATGATGTTCTCAAAAATGCGGAGCGCGACGATCCCGAAGATCGGCAAGACCAGCACGATCAGATTGATCAGGATGAAGAGCGTTCGGAGCGAAAAAGACCTGCGCAAAAATCGGCTCGGCATCGGCCCTATTCCGCCAGGCGATAGCCGGCGCCGTGCATGGTCGCAATCGGGTCGCCGCCGGCGACTTCAAACTTGCGGCGGATCCTTTTGATGTGGGAATCAATCGTGCGGTCGGTTACCACGGTGCCCTCGGCGTAGGCCAGGTCCAAGAGCTCATCGCGGGAATAGACCTTGCCGGGATGGGCCATCAGGCTCTGCACGATGCGGAACTCGGTCACGGTCAGAGGCACCTCGGTATCATCCCAATAAGCTTTGTAGCAATCCAGGTCCAGCCGCAGGCTCCCGTGACAGAGCCGGCGAGGCGGCGACGCCGGCTCCGGCCGGCTGGCGCGCCGAAGCACAGCTTTGACCCTTGCCGCGACTTCGCGGGGACTGAAGGGCTTGGTGATGTAATCGTCTCCGCCCATTTCCAGGCCGAGAATCCGGTCCACCTCGTCATCCACCGAGGTGAGGAAAAGGATTGGCACTTGGCTCTGCGCCCGCAATTGCTTGCAGACTTCGGCGCCGTCCAGCTCGGGCATGAGGATGTCCAGGATTACCAGGTCGGGCCGGTGGGCTTGAAAAGCCTGAATCCCTTCTTTGCCGTCCCGGGCCAGGATCACCTTGAAGCCGGCCTTGGTCAGCGTGAACTCCAGGATCTCCCGGATGTGGGGATCATCGTCTATTGCCAGGATGGTCGGCATGCTCGCTCCTCGCACCCGCTTCTCCATCCTAGCAAAAATTCATCCAGATCAAAATCATCCCGGCCTTCCGGGAGATCAAACCCTGGCCCGGACCTGCGCCAGGGATTGATCGAGTGGAAAAGAACGGCCCGGGCATTGACCCGGTCCTGGCACTCCGGCGGGGTGGCGGAGTGATGCACGACGATCCCGTCCGGGTTGCG
>MGQK01000031.1:32230-32528 GCA_001797815.1 Deltaproteobacteria bacterium RBG_13_61_14
AAACCAAGCCAGACCAGGCCCAAGGCTCCCGCACTTGAAAACCAGGCCCCCAATACCCGCGCGGCCAACACCTCACGCCGCGATCTTGATTCTTGCCCGGCCATGGGAGTTCCCTAGATGACGGGGTTGGGGCTGAAACCTTCTCCCAGAGGCTCCTTCCTGAGCGCGCCCGGCAGCCGGCCGCCGCCCTTGTCCCGCTTGAACACCTCTTCCCAGTCCACCTTGGCGGTCAGGCGCATAACCACAGCCAGGGTGATGATCGCGCCGATGGTGATGGTGAGACCGGTGTAGCCCTTGA
>MGQK01000031.1:32571-35075 GCA_001797815.1 Deltaproteobacteria bacterium RBG_13_61_14
TCTCGCGCATGATCTGGAGCAGGAAAATCAGGAAGAAGAAGAACAGGAGCGAGACCGGCGCGTGGCTGCTCATGGCCGCGGCCAGCGGGCCGGGGTTGAGACGCGCGGGCATGACCATACCAATCTGGAAGCCGCTGACCATCGAGTCCTTTTCCCAAAGCAGCTCCCAGCCCCCGGCGTTGGGTCGGGCGCGCTTCTCGTCCGGGCTAATCGAGTTGCGGGGAAAATCAATCCGGTCGAAGTTGGTGGTCATCACCATCTTGAAGTTTTTGACCATGTCCGTGTTTCGGCCGAACTGGTAGGTCCACTGGTCCAGCCCGCGCGAGCTATACCGGAACCGGAACGTCTGGGATGCCTTGGGTTCCAGCTCGAGCTTGGCTACCAACTGATTGTTGCCCCGGTTCTCCCGGCCGGGGGCCACGTGAGATTCCAGGTGGGGGAGACCGTCAGCTTCCACGGCCATGTTGTCGTAGACCGCGCTCTGGCTGGGGAAGGGGAACTCGACCGTGAAAGCGGTCTTACGGTCGAACGGGTTTTTCACCAGGTAGGTGGCGTTGAAGTCTACGGCATAGGTGGAGAACCAGAGAAGTCCCTTCTGGCGATAGTCAAGCTTGAGGTTCACCCGGATGTCGCTCTGCGCCAGCTCCACGTATTGCGCCTGGGTTTCCTTGACCACCTTGTAGAATTTTTCTTCCGACACCCGGGCTTTTTGGCGTTCGGACTGGCCGATTTTTTCTTTGAGCTTTTCCTCTTCCAGCCGGCGCTTGAGGTAGGTCAGCTTCTCCTCCTCGGTCATCTCCTCCTTCCTCTCTTCTTCCACCACCGTGTAAAACACGGGCGCGTATTGGTTGTGAGCCGTGCCCCAGAGGTCGCCCACCGCGTCGGACATGGCCGAGTTTTTCTCGAACGTGCGGGACGTCATGTTGAAAGAGAGGATCCACCAGGCCGCGGTCGAAAAAACCACAATCAAGCCGATCGCCACAATTCTTCGAGTCATGGTTAGCCTCCTTTGTTTTTCTTCCAGTCTGCCAGAGGCGGGAAACTTCCTGATGACCCTGGCATGAAATTTTCAGGACTCTTTATGGCGGAAAAATGGCAGCGCCGATCACCAGAGGAATAATCAGTGTGAATGGGGTCAGAATTGGGCAATCGGGTCGCCTTTTGCCTCTTTCCCTTTTTTGCGGTTTAATAGATAATATGGAACCCCTGATTGATTCCCACGCCCACCTTGACTTTCCGGACTTTGACCAGGACCGCGACGCCGTGCTCCGGGCCGCTGCGGAAGTCGGAGTGGAGACCATCATCACCATCGGCGCCGGAGACGGGGTGGGCAGCTCCCGCAAGGCGATTGAGCTGGCGGAAGCATCTCCCCAGCTTTACGCCACCGTCGGGATCCACCCGCATGATGCCAAGCTCCTGAACGAAAAGACCCTGGCTGACCTGCAAGCGCTGGTAGAGCGCTCGGACAAGGTCAAAGCCATCGGCGAAATCGGCCTTGACTTCGCCAAAATGCGGTCTGAAAAAACTATACAAATCAAGGCATTCCGCGAACAACTGCAACTGGCACATGATCTCAACTTGCCGGTCGTGATCCATGACCGCGAGGCCCACGCCGAGACCCTGGCCTTGTTGCGGGAAAAGACTCGACCGGCCGGCGGGGTCATGCACTGTTTTTCCGGAGATCTCCGCCTGGCCCGGGACGCCCTGGCGCTCGGCTTTTTCATCTCCATTCCCGGGGTGGTCACGTTCAAGAATGCCAGGACCTTGACCGAGGTAGTGCGGACCATTCCGCTCGAGCGGATGGTGCTGGAGACCGACTGCCCGTTTTTAGCGCCGGAACCGCACCGGGGCAAGCGCAACCAGCCGGCCTATGTCCGGCACGTGGCCGAGGCCGTGGCCCGGCTGCGCGGGCTGACCTGCGACGATGTCGCGCGGGTGACCACGCAAAACGCGGCGCGGCTCTTTAACCTCCCTACCGGGCCGCGGGAGGCGCGGATCGCCTACCGGATCCGCAACTCCCTTTACCTCAATATCACCAACCGCTGTAACAATGCTTGCACCTTCTGCCCCAGGAATCTCCCGGCGTCCGACCCGCGCGCTTACCAGGTCAAGGGCCATTTTCTCAAGCTTGGCCGCGAGCCTTCGGTGGAGGAAATTGAGAGGGCGGTGGGTGATCCCCGGCGCTGCGAGGAGGTGGTGTTTTGCGGGTTCGGCGAGCCGTTGCTCCGGCTTACGGAGTTGAAGGCTGCGGCGACCTGGCTCAAGTCCCAGGGCGCCCGCGTTCGCGTGGATACCGACGGGCTGGCGAACAAGGTCCATGGCCGGAACGTGGCGCCGGAACTCAAGGGCCTGGTGGATTCGATCTCGGTGAGCCTGAACGCGGCCGATGCCGAGACCTATGCCCGGCTTTGCCCGGGCCGATACGGGGAGGCTGCCTTTCCGGCCGTGCTGGAATTCATCCGGGAGGCCAAGCAGGCGGGCCTGGAAGTGACGGCGACAGTGGT
>MGQK01000031.1:35088-35255 GCA_001797815.1 Deltaproteobacteria bacterium RBG_13_61_14
GCTTTTGATTTTTCCTGCCTCCTCTACCGCGACGATCTCGGCCTGCTCAACCTGCTCAAGCAGTTGAACGGGCTGGGCTGGGTGATCGAGGATGTGCCGTTTGTGCTGCGGCCCGATCTTCTCTTTTACCTGCTTTTCAAGGAAAAATACCCATCTTTTCCCTGGCA
>MGQK01000031.1:35290-51664 GCA_001797815.1 Deltaproteobacteria bacterium RBG_13_61_14
GGAGTGGGAATCCTTGAGGTGCAGGAGCTGGTGTTGCGCTTGGGCCTGGTGGACGCCATCGTGGTCGGAGAGGGCGAGCGCACCGTGGTCGAGCTGGCCCGCGCGCTGCCCGGACCCATTCCGGCCGGGATTCCCGGCGTGGCGGTGCTAAAGGACCGCGAGCTTCACTCGCAACTCCGGCCCCTGGAAAAAGACCTGGATGCCCTGCCCCGGCCTGACTTTGAGGGGCTGCCCTTGCCCGGCGAAACTGTCGCCGATTACGCCCGCAACCGTCCCAACCGTTTTTATACTCCTTATTACAACGGTTTCCCGGTCTCTGCCACCCGGGGCTGCGTCAACCATTGCGCCTATTGCTCGGAGACGGCTTACTGGAAGCGCTATCGCCAGCGCCGGCCGGAGGCGGTGGCGGCCGAGATCGAGGCGCGGCACCGGCGCTACCAGGTTTCGGAGTTCGAGTTCAACGACTCTTCTCTCAACGGTAACCCCGGTTGGCTCAAGGAATTTTGCCGGCTACTGATCGCGCTGGACTTTCAACTCCGTTTTTCGGGTTACATTATTGCGGACCAGGCGATAGACGGGGAGCTGGCCGGGCTGATGTTTCGGGCCGGGTTCGGACACGTGAGCATCGGAGTCGAGACTTTTGCCGAGACGATCCGCAGCCGCATGAACAAGGGGATGGCGGCGGAAGACATCTTTGCCTCGCTCCTGACCTTGACCCGGGCCGGGGTGAGCGTGAAGGCCAATATCCTGATCGGCTTTCCGGGCGAAACCGAAGCGGATTTCCAAGCCTCCCTGGAATTCATCGCCCGCGGCCGCCGGCTGTCTCCCGAAGAGCGCGGGCCGGGTCGCCTGATCTTCGATGCCGGGCATCCGCTGCGGCTGGAACCTTATTCGGACTTGTTCGCCCATCCCGATCGCTACGGCGTCCGGCTGGAACCCTGGACCCTGCCTTTGCCGGATGAGCTTTCCCCTCTCCAGCCCCTCTTGTCCCGCATGCTCTTTACCTGGCGGCGCGATCCTGACCGCGAGCATCTGGAGCAACAGTCGGCCAGGATGAGAGAGGAAGCCCGCCGCACCGATTTCTCACCAGGATTCAGGTAAGGCAACTACCTCCATCTCAATCAAAAGATCGCTAAATTTCCTTCGTCTTAAATTTACCGCCATTTATAAACTTCTTGAGGGCGCAGGCTGGCCGGCTCTTTCCCTCACGGAGATGGCTCCAATGAAGTGGGGCTATCCATCCACGCCTCCTCTATCTCCCCGATTCCGCCCCCAAGAAGCGCCCTCCCGCTCCGAAAAACTGCAACATTTCTACATATATAGAGAGGTGAAATGAACTTGAGGAGAATGAAAGCCAGGACTTGTAAAATTTATATAACTATTTGTTTTTACATGCTTTTTCTTGGTTGCCGCCTTTTTCATCTTGATCGCGGCTCCTGGCTCATCATGGATCAAAAAACAGGTTTTCAGCTCAATGTTTCCATTTCTGTAAAGCGCCGCTTACCATTTCTTCCACTTTCCTCCCACTTCCTCAATCTTTTCCCTCTCTTGCCTTCCCGACATACTCCATACGACATACGATATACCCTCTTCAAACGTCCCCCCATTCTGCACGCCAACCACCCCATCTTGCACAGCAACCACCCCATATTGCTCAGCAGCCACCCCATCCAACGCGGCAACCACCCCAGGCCAAAGCCGGTTGGCAGTTGACGGTTGACAGTTGGCGGAAAGCAAAAGGTAGCCGCGACCGCCCCGGTCGCGGAACACCGCGAACCGTGAACCCTTTTACGATCTTGCTTGACAAGCCTCGGCAAATCCTCTATATAAAGAGGCGGTAACGAAGTCGGCCAGAACCTTAACCAGGCCCTCACGCCCTGTCTGAGAAAAGGGCAGAAAAGAGGAGAGACATGGAGAAAGGAATTTTGAAACACAGAGACCACAGAGGGCACTGAGTCTCTTAAGCCAGGGAGACCATTATTCTCTGCGTTCTCTGTGCGCTCTGTGTTTCATTCCTGATTCAAGTCTCCGGGTATGGAGAGGTCGCCGTCCCTAAATCAGGATCCCAGGATCCGCGAGCAATCAAGCCGCATCAAGGCCCAAGGGCTAAAGTGCGGCTTTTTTTGGGCTGAAAATTTTTGCGGAAGATATCGGAGCATCGTGGTCAAACCCTTTTCCGGAAGGGAGGGGAAATCCATGAAAAGCGCGGGCTTGCTAATCCTTGTTATGACTCTTGTCTGCCTGCCCGGACTGGCTTGGGCCCAAACCTGCCCCAATCCGCAAAAGCTCGGGGCCGACTTCCGGATGACCGACGATGCGAGTTGGAGCATGTTGCCATCCCTTTCCTGGACAGGGTCCGAGTTCGGGGTGGGCTGGTGTGGTTCCAATATCTACTTTGCCCGCGTCTCCTCATCCGGAACCAAGCTCGGGACTGACCTCCTGGTGACCGATGATGCGACTTGTATCTGGGGGCCATCACTTTCCTGGACCGGGTCCGAGTTCGGGGTGAGCTGGTATGATAACCGGGATGGAAACTTCGAGATCTACTTTGCCCGGGTCTCTTCCTCCGGGGCCAAGATCGGGTCCGACCTCCGGGTGACCAGCGACGCGAGTATTAGCTGGTATCCCTCCCTTTCCTGGACCGGGTCCGAGTTCGGCGTGAGCTGGCAGGATTACCGGGACGCGAACTACCCGATCTCCGACTGGAGCTACGAGATCTACTTTGCTCGCGTCTCCTCCTCCGGTGCCAAGCTCGGGTCCGACCTCCGGGTGACCAGCGCTGCGGGTTATAGCCAATGGCCTTCCCTTTCCTGGACCGGGTCCGAGTTCGGCGTGAGCTGGCAGGATTACCGGGACTGGAACTACGAGATCTACTTTGCCCGGATCTCCTCAGCCGGGGCCAAGATCGGGTCCGACCTCCGGGTGACCGACGACGCGCATGATAGTGAATATCCCTCCCTTTCCTGGACCGGGTCCGAGTTCGGGGTAAGCTGGAATGATCGCCGCGACGGCAATGCCGAGATTTACTTTGCCCGAATTTCCTCGACCGGAGCCAAGCTCGGGTCCGACCTCCGCATGACCAGCGACGCGAATTATAGTCGGTATCCCTCCCTTTCCTGGACCGGGTCCGAGTTCGGGATGAGCTGGCATGATACCCGGGATGGGAATTACGAGATCTACTTTGCGCGCGTCTCTTCTTCCGGGGCAAAGCTCGGGTCCGACCTCCGGGTAACCAGCGCCGCGAGTGGAAGCTATGAGCCCTCGCTAGCCTGGACCGGGTCCGAGTTCGGGGTGAGCTGGTATGATGAGCGGGACGGGAACGATGTGATCTACTTTGCCCGGATCGGATACGATAGTGACTGCGACGGTCTGCCCGACGATTGGGAAAGTCTCTACCCCGCTTGTTTGGATCCCCTCGCCGGCGATTCCCTGGGCAATCCGGATGGGGACGCCTATCCCAATCTGGAAGAATACCAGGGGGGGACGAATCCGTGCGTCAGCGACTGTGTGGACGCCGACGGGGACAGCTTCGGTCCGGCCTGCCTGCCCGGGCCGGACTGCGACGACGCCGACCCGGATAATTGGACGGCTTGCGCGAGCTGCCTCGACGCCGACGGCGATAACTGGTTCGTCGGCTGCAACGCTTATATTATCCGCCATGGCCCGGACTGTAACGACGCCGATGGCGCCATTCACCCAAGGGCAAAGGAAACCCTTTGCGATGGTGTGGACCAGAACTGCAACGGCCAGGCAGACGACGATCGCAACCGGGACGGCGACGCCTATTCGGTCTGCGCCGGCGATTGCCACGACCGGAATGCGGCGGTTTATCCTGGGGCTCCTGAACTTTGCGATAAGATTGACAACCAATGTCCGGGAGATTGGGGTTACGGGGTCGCGGATGAGGGATGTGGCAAAAGAGGCCTCGAAGGAGGCGATGGTGGGGGCGGGGGCTGCTTCCAGATCGCTGGGGGTTCCTACTCCGGCCTCCTCTCCATGCTTCCGGTCCTGATTCTGTTGGGAATCCAATCGTTCCGCAACCTCCCGTGTTTTGGAAAAAGGAAAAAATCCCGGGGCTGAGAGTGTGGCCGCGGGAACCGCTCCTGGTTCGGTGGATCGGCCAGAGGATAGCGAGGCGCACACGCCGGCGGTGCCGGGTCCGGAGGTGCAGATTAACGTGAACCCTTAGGAAAACCGGGAGATTCACCCCTTCTCAGTTGACCGGCATAAAATCTCGGTCCCCGTAACCCTTCAGTCTTGAGGGGCAATCAGGCTCTATGGCCGGGCCAGTAGGGGCGACCGGCCGGTCGCCCCTACGAGGTCCTGCCATGTGCTTTGCCCCTGATAACTGAAGGGTTACAACCCCTCTCATCATTTTCTTGACACGATTGCACCTTTTTGCCATAATATGAAGAAATCATCCGAAAAGGAGTTGATCATGGCCGGAAGAAAATGGGGGATCGGACTGATCGTTATTCTGGTCGGCCTGGGCATGAGCGCCTCGTCTCTGGCGGCAAAAAAATCCGGGATGAGCAAAAAGGAGCAGAAGAACTTCCAGGAAGGGAATCGCTTGCTCCGGGAAAATAAATACTATGAAGCCGCGGAAGCCTTTGCCAAGGCGGGCACGGAGGGACAAACCGGGCTTAACAACCTCATGAACAACTCCCGCGACGTGTATGACGCCCAGAAGAACGCCGCCCAGAGCCCCAAATCGTTCGAGGCGGCCCTGGCCCTGGCCAAGCTCTACCACCAGCGCTGGCAAGGTTTTGCCGAGGGCAAGAACCCCTTGGCCGACCCCTTTCTCAACCTGGCCGCCGCGGAGTATGAGCGGGCCGGTCAGTTGAACAGCAATAGCCTGGAGCCCTGGCAAGGCCGGGGCGATCTCTATTTCCAGGTCCGGAACTGGGACCAGGCCATTGCCGACTATCAGAAAGTCCTTTCGTTCGAGGGCAATAATACCGCGATCTCTCTCAAGCTGGCCCAGGCCTACTTTGAGAAAGGCAGCCTCGGCGAGGCGGAAACCCAGGCCAAGGCCGCTTGGCAGGCCGATCCGAAAAGCGGGGAGAGCGCCCAGCTATTGGGGCAAATCGAAGAAAAGAAGGGCAATCTGGACGGGGCGTTTAAATATTACCAGGCGGCTCTGCAAAGGAATCCCCGGCTGAAGCTGGCCAAGATCAAAGTCAACGAGATCATGGACGCCAAGGCGCCCAAGGGCTATATCAAAGTGGCCTTGATCACCGAAGCCGCGTCGGCAGAGATGTGGGGACTCTCGGATGTGGACAGCCAGAGCCAGTCCGGGGTTTCCGTGGGATCCTATTCTTCCAGCTCCAGCGGCTCTTACGATCGCAGCGGCTCGGCTTCGGCCTCCGGCTCTTATGATACAGACAGATACGGCAGCGGCTCGGGCGAGGCCTCGGGAGAATATTCCGAAAGCGGCTCCGCGGAAAGTTCCAGCTCCGGGTCCGCCATGTCCGGCACCATGTATTCCCAGCGCTATGCCTGCCGGCCCGACGATACCCAGGTAATCGCCTACAACATTGAGACCAAGCGGCAGTATCCTTTGGAGGACGGGGTCCGGACCCCCTTGCCTTCAGGCTCGTATGTGCTCTATGCCAGCTTCCGCTCCCAGTGCGCCAAGCAGTTCGGCGATGATTACGTATCCAAGACCAAAACCGAGTGGAAAAAAGCTTTCACCCTTCCCACCGGACAATATTACAACCTGGAAATGCTCATGAAAGCCGGGATGACCGAGAAAGAATGTTTAATCGAAGTCCGGCCGGCCAAAGAGAAGTTTCAGGTGGATTAAGACTCCCAGGAATTTTAACCCACAAAAAAATCGGGCGGCTCCTTCGAGCCGCCCGATTTTTTCGACTCAAATTCCCTATCGAGACAAAAGCGGCGCGATCACCAGGCTGACGATGCTCATGAGCTTGATCAAAATGTTCATGCTCGGGCCTGAGGTGTCCTTGAAGGGGTCGCCCACGGTGTCGCCGACCACCGCGGCCTTATGGGCCGGCGAGCCTTTGCCGCCCAGGTTGCCCTTCTCGATATACTTTTTGGCGTTGTCCCAGGCGCCGCCGCCGTTGGCCATCATCAGGGCCAGCATCACCCCGCTGGCCGTGGCCCCGGCCAACATGCCGCCCAAGGCTTCGGGACCTAAAATCATCCCTACCACCACCGGCGCGACCACCGCCGTAGAGCCGGGCACGATCATCCGCTTGAGCGCGCCCTTGGTGGCGATATCCACGCAGGTGGCCGGATCCGGCTTGGCCCCCGGCTTGCCTTCGAGCAGGCCCGGGATCTCCCGGAACTGGCGCCGGATTTCCTCCACCATGTCCCCGGCCGCATCGCCCACCGCCAGCATGGTCCGGGCGCCGATAAAGAAGGGCAGGATCGAGCCGATGAACAACCCGATCACCGCCGTGGCATCGGTGAGGTTGATGAACAGAACTTCGATGATGCTGGTCTGGGGATCGTCCACGTTAATGGCCTGAGAATAGGCCGCGAACAGGGCCAGCGCGGTCAGCGCCGCGGAGCCGATGGCAAAGCCCTTGCCGATGGCCGCGGTGGTGTTGCCGAGCGCGTCGAGCCCGTCGGTGATCTTGCGGGTCTCCGGGCCCAGCTCCGCCATCTCGGAGATGCCGCCGGCGTTGTCCGCGATCGGGCCGTAGGAGTCCACGCTCATGGTGATGCCCACGGTGGCCAGCATCCCGACCGCGGCGACCGCGATCCCGTAAAGCCCGGCGAAATGGTTGGCGATGAAGATGGAGACGCAGATCATCAGCACCGGCAGGACCACGCTCTCCATGCCCACGGCCAGGCCGTGGATGACCGTGGTCGCGGCCCCGGTCTTGCTGGCCTCGGCGATGTCCCGGATCGGCTTGGCCGAAGTGTAGTATTCGGTGATCAGGCCGATGATCACGCCGCTGATGGTGCCCAGGAGCACGGCCATGAAAATATTGCCCTTGCCGGCCAGAGCGCCGCCGAACCCGGCATCGAGGCCAAATTGCCAAATGAAGGCCCAGGCCCCGGCCAGGAAAAGCGCCGCGGCGATGAACATGGAGTAGCGCAGCGCCGCCTGGGGACTGATGTGCTGCAGCCACTTGATCGAGTAAATGCCCACGAAGCTGGCCAGGAGCCCGATCGCGGCCATGAAGATGGGCAGGCCCATAAAGTAAAGCTTGAACGAAGGATCAATGATTCCCCAGGTCGCGCCGATGGCGATGGTCGCGACAATGCTCCCCACGTAGGATTCGAAAATGTCCGCGCCCATGCCCGCGGTATCGCCCACGTTGTCGCCCACCAGGTCCGCGATCACACCCGGGTTGCGGGGGTCGTCCTCCGGAATGCCGGCTTCCACCTTGCCCACCAGGTCCGCGCCCACGTCCGCGCTCTTGGTATAAATGCCGCCGCCGACCCGGGCGAAGAGCGCGATCGAGCTGGCGCCCATGGCAAAGCCGTTGATGGCCGAAGCCGGCAGCGCCTGCTCGCCGAGATAGCGATGGAGAATGAAAAGGATCGAGGTCCCGAGCAGGCCCAGCGAGGCCACCGAGAGACCCATGACGCCCCCGCCCCGGAAGGCCATTTCCAGGGCCGAGCCTTGGCCTTTCTGGTTGGCGGCCCAGGCAGTGCGGATGTTGGCCAGGGTGGCGGCCTGCATCCCGAACCACCCGGCGAACATGGAGCAGGTGGCCCCGCACAGGAAGAAGATCGCGGTCCGATAGTCAATGAAAATGAAGAGCAGGATAAACACCAGCGCCTCGAACACGGCGATGAACATATATTCCCGTTTGAGGAAGGCCATGGCCCCGGCATGGATCATGCCCGCGATCTCTTTCATCCGGTCGGTGCCCTCCGGCTGCTTTCGGATCCAATAGAAAATCGCCAACGCCACCACCAGGCCCACCACGGCCAGGCTCGGTGAAGCCACCAGACCCAACTGATCCAAGCGTGTTGCCAACTCACTCATTGACCGTTACCTCCTTTATTCACAAATTTCGGCATCTTTCGCAACCGGACGCGTCCTGCCGCGAAACCGGAAAGATGGCACTTACGAAGTGGAGTCCACCAGGCTGTGGGATGATATGGGCTTAGGAATCAAAATGGCCAAAGTGCCGCCCATCATAATCGAAAAAGCACCTCTTTGTCAATAAAAATTAAACGCCAGATTAATAAAGCCATCCAAACAGATTAAAATTTCATTAGTAAAGATAATTGCCCCCTGCCCATGGCTCCTGGCAACTCGGTCTCAAGGCTTGCTATCCAATTCCCCTGGCTCCGCTGACTATTCCCCTTGCCGCGGACCCCGAACGACCGGCCAGACACCTTTTACGCCCTGCCACCCGCTTTCGCCTCCCCCTGGCTCAGGCGATCCCAGCCGCGGCCAGACCCTTTTTCTCTGGAACCGGCCGGCCATAAAATCACCTAAATTTTTTTCTGGACAGACTTTCGGCTTTGTGCTAAGTTTTCACCTGATTTTGACTAGACCACTGGTTTCACGAAGGAGGGGTAAGCCATGGGACGAAAGACCGCTTGCGTAGTGGCGCTGCTCGCGCTGAGTGCATTCAGCTTCACCGCCTGCTATAGCCTGATCGAGAAGCCGATCCTGAAACGGCGCGACTTTCAACCGTTCGCCGCCAAGGACTACCTGGCGCCGTGCCAGTTCATCCAGGTGGAGGACATCAACCTGGCTTATGTGGAAGCTGGAGCAGGACCCACTGTGATTTTGATCCATGGCGGGGTCTTTCCCGTCGAATTTTCTGATTCCATTCTCACCACCCCCCTCTTTGACGCCTTTTCCCTCCTGACCTTTCATATCCTCCCGCCTCGCGCTCAGACTTACGGCCATCTTGGCGCCGTGGCCACCATTGACACCTGGCAATACAACGTGGAGGATCTGGCCAAACATTTCCACGTCCTCGCCCTGGATTTGCCCGGGTTCGGCAATTCCGACAAGCCGAATATTGCCTACAAAATGGAAGATTTTACCCGATACTTGACCGGCTTCATGGACGCCAAGAAGGTTGAGCGCGCCTCTCTGGTCGGCCTGGATATCGGGGGGATGATCGCGATGGATTTTGCGCTCACCCATCCGGAGCGAGTGGACAAGCTGGTTCTGGTGAACACCGCGGGGGTGGACGTAGGCCTAACCTTGGGTGACCCAGTGGTCCCCATGTTTTCCCGAATTTTCCAAAAGAACAATGCCGCCCAAATCAATGTCTGGATTCCGCTTTGCCAGCGCCTGTTCCTGAAGCAGGGGGTCCGCAACGTTCTTCATGAACGCGGCCAGGACCTCCACCAATATTACATTGTTGAAGACCAGGGAACCGCCAAGGAATTCCTGGACCAGGTCATTGACTATAAGAAGCAATACGTGAAGAGCGAGGAGTTCACCAAGGAAGTGCACGCGCTCCATAAAGCGCTGGTCAACCTCAAACGACGGGAAGTCGGAGAGAAGCTGGTTCAAGGAGCGGCGACCATCCCAGCGCCGACCCTCATCATTGGGGGCGTTAAAAACCCCTACCCCCCCAAGGCGGAGGGCATCCCCGAGTACCTCAACGAGGCTATGCCCCGCTCATCGCTGAGCACGTTTAACCAAAGCGGCCATTTCCCCATGATCGAGGAACCGGAAAAGTTCAACCAGCAGGTGATCCAGTTCTTGACCGGGGAAGTTTCCGGCCCGGCGGCGGCGGCGACTCCGTAAGCCGCCTTGGCTTCCTTCCCAGAAGGGGCGCGGGATTCCGCGCCCTTTTTCGTTAAGATCCAGAAGAAGGAGGGGATGACAAACCCCGGTGGGCGGGAAGGAGAGAAACGGTCAGCCGCGCGAGCTCTGAGTCGCCCCGGCCGGGAAAAGGCGAAAGCCCCTGTTCTTGGAGCGAAGCGGGTCGGCTAGTTTGGTCGGGCTTCCCTCCGCAGCTTGCTCTCGACGTAATGCTTGAAGTCTTTCATGGTCTTGCGCATGGCGATGCTGCTGAAATAGCGGATGATCCGCTTGGGCAAGGGGAAGTTCGCGGTTACGCTCAGTTCGTAAGTCGAAGCGGTCGCGCCTTCTCTTTGAGAGAGAAAGAAATAGCGGCCGGTAATGCTGAGAAAGTCGCCGCCGGAGTTGACCCAGCTCAGACAATATTTCGGATCATCATAGGCATAATCCAAAACGTAGCGCACTTTGCGCAGGTAAGCATTGGCCACGAACTCCACCCGCCGGGGCCGGCCATCCGGGTAGCGGTCCCGCACCTGCACCTGCTCCAGGATTTTCGCCCATTCGGGATAGCGTTCGAAATCGCAAAGGAATTGATAGCAATCCCGCGCCGAGGCCTCGATCAAGACGGAATGCGACGCGGCGTAGCGCATCACTTCGCCCTGGATCTGCAAGAAGGGGATACCTTCAAGGCTCTCTTCATTGAACTTGATTCCGGCCAAGAAGGAAAAAGGTATGCTCGGATAGTCCGGGTTCTGGACACAATGGCAGACCACGCCCCAGAGTTCAAGACTCAGGGCGCGATCCGGCAGGAGCAAAGTCATCTTGTTGACCGACCCCGCGGCCAGGGATTCGTTACAATAGATCCCGATTCCCTGCGGCGAGACGTCCCGGCTTCGGGTCATGAATGTTTGCCCCTCGCAGGTGGCAAAGAGTTCGTAGCCGGCCGGCATTCGCGGATGTTTGCGCTTTTCGGTTCTTGCCGAACCCATTCTCGTCACCATCCTCTTTCCCTCCCTATGGTTCCGATTTCCCTCCAGGCCGCCAGCGGCCCACAAATTCATGAAAAGGATCTCCCTGGGATGGGCAGCGAACCTCGCGGATCTCTTCCACCCAGACTCCGCCGGTCTCCACCACCACCTGGGAGAACCACCCTTCCATCAGCCGGCAGTGGGCCGGGGCCATCTGGGGAAAATCATAGATCCGAATGACCGAGTGATCGGGCGAGCTGTCTTCCACTTTCATGGCGCCCGATTGCAAGTGGTAATTTTTCCAGAAGACATCGCCCACCCGAACCAGGTCCTCGGGCCGGGGCCGCCGCTTGAACATGTCCGAGACGATCTGGAGGTTTTGGGTGGCAAGATATTCCCCCAGCTTCCGGCATACCGCCAAGTCCCCCTTGCCCAAGACCCGATCCAGAGCCCGCAGATAATCCACAAAAACCGCATACGGGTAATCCGCCACCGCGATCAGTTTCTTGCTGATCACCTGGGCGGTTGATTCCGGCAAGGCCGCCAAGATTTTTTGCCGCAAAGCTTCGGTTCCCGGCTGGGTCTTGAGATACTTGAAAAAAATAATCAAGGCTGTCCCCTTGACTTGCGGTCCGGTGTCAGTGCTGGCGGCAGGCATGGAGTCCCCTCCGGCCCAGACCCTTTTTCATCTTTTTCCGCGCAAGCTGTCCGGATGGATCTGCGGGCACTGTTATCATGCCACAAGCCCCGCTAAAGTCAATCTCGCGGCCAGACCCGGCTCGGCGCGAAGTATTTGACAAAAGGATACGATCTGGGGAAAAATGACCTGACCAGAGGAAATGGCAGGAATGAGCGACCCTCTTTATCTGGCGCTCGACGCCGGCACCGGCGGCGGCCGCGCCGTCGTTTTTGACGGCCGGGGCCGACTCCTTCGCCGCGCTTATCGCGCCTGGGACTACGTCACCCCGGCCGGCCTCGACCCTTACGGCAAGGAGTTCGACGCCGGGCGATTCTGGGCGCTGCTCGCCGAGGCCAGCCGGGAGGCGCTCCAGGGGCTGGACCGATCCCGCCTGGCCGCGGTCTCTTCCACCTCCATGCGCCAAGGCTGCGTCTTCCTGGACGCCTCCGGCCGCGAGCTCTATGCCGGCCCCAACCGCGATGCCCGGGGGATCGAGGTCGGGCTCGAGCTGGAAGAAAAAATCCAGGAGGATTCGGCCGCCGGGATCTGCGGTCGCTGGCCGCCCTGGATCTTCGCGCCCGGCCGGCTGCTGTGGTTTAAGTTGAACGCTCCGGAAATTTTCAGCCGCATCGCCCGCGTGCTCATGCTTAATGACTGGATCCTGTTCCGTTTAAGCGGAGAGGCCGCGGCCGAGATCAGCGCGGCCGGCGACTCTTTCCTGCTCGACATTCGCACCCGGCAGTGGTCCCCCGAATTGCTCTCCGCCTGGGACCTGCCCCTTTCCTGGTTCCCTCCCCTCGTGCTCTCCGGCAGCCGGGTGGGTCAAGTCAGCGGGCCGGCGGCTCTGGAAACCGGAATCCCGGCCGGCACCCCGGTGGTGGCCGGCGCCGCGGACAGCCAGGCCGCGCTCTGGGCCGCGGGCGTGATCGAACCCGACCAGGTCGGCATCATCGCCGGGACCACCGCGCCGGTGATGGCCGTCTGCGACCAGCCCTTGCTCGGGCCGGCCGGCCGCATCTGGACCAACTGCCACCTGCTGCCCGGCCGCTGGCTCCTGGAAAGCAATTGCGGCGACGCCGGGAAACTCCTGCGCTGGTATGTGGAGGGCCACGCCTCCGGCGATTACGAGACTTTGCTCGCCCAGGCCGAGGCGATCCCTCCGGGCAGCAACCTGGTGATCGCCTCGCTCGGTCCCATGGTCTTTAACCTCAAGGAGATCAACCCCGCTCGGCGGACCGGATTCCTCTTCCCCTTCCCGCTCGAGCTCGAGCAAGTCAGCCCCGGCGCCATCACCCGTTCCATCCTGGAAAATATCGCCTTCGCTATCCGGGGAAACCGGGATCAGCTTTTGCCGGTCTTGGACAGGGAGCCGAAAAGCATTACTATAACAGGAGGCATGGCCCGCAGCCGGCTCTTCGCCCGGATCGTGGCCGCGGTGCTGGCCCGGCCGGTCACGGTGGTGGAAGCGCCGGAGGCCTCGGCCCTGGGCGCGGCCATGGCCGCCGCGGTGGGCTGTGGCCGGATGGCGGATTTGAAGTCCGCGGCCGAGGCTTTTCAGCCGGCCCGCACGCCGATCGAGCCGGACCCGGCCTGGACCTCGGAATACGAAGACCTTTACCCGGATTGGCAGGAGCAGATCAAGAAGTTCGAGAACCCGTTCGAGGAGTAGCCCGATGAGCGATTACCTGGAGCTGCGCAACCAAGTTCACGCTTATGCCGTGAAGATGTATCAGGCGGGCATGGTTACCGGCTCGGCCGGCAACGTGAGCGCGCGGGTGCCGGACGAGGCGGACCGCTATGTGATCACGCCCACCAGCATCAGCTACCAAGAGCTCAAGCCCGAGGAAGTGGTGGTGGTGGATGGCGAGGGCGACCTGGTGGTCGGCGAAAACGCGCCCAGCTTTGAGTATCCTATACACATCGCCATTTACAGGGCGCGGCCGGACGCCGGCGCCATCTTTCACACCCACTCGGTCTATTCCTCGATCCTGGCCGTGCTCCGTAAGCCGATCCCGCCGATCATCGAGGAATTGGTGCCCTATGCCGGCGGAGAGGTGGCGGTGGCCGAGTATGCCCAGTCCGGCAGCGACGCCCTGGCCGAGAACGCGGTCAAGGCGCTCTTCGGCAAGAGCGCCGTGCTCCTCGCCAACCATGGCAACCTCTGCCTGGGCAAGAACCTGCGCAAGGCCTTCAACCTCTGCGCGCTGGTGGAGCGGGCCGCCCGGATTTACGTGGAGGCCCTCAAACTCGGCCAAGTCCATCTCCTGCCCGAAGAAGTGGTCCAGGCGGAGAAAGAAATGTACGAAGTGGTGAAAGATTTATAAGCCCTGGGGCTGAACGCTGCCACCGATCTATAGCCGAACGACCCGCGAGGACCGCAAGTCAGGAAGGACAACGAGCTAATGAAAAGACCGTGGGGATGGTCGCTGCCCATTCTGATCCTAATCAGCGGCCTGCTTTCGATCAGGCGTCTGACCGTGGCCGAAACCGGTCCGACCCTGCCTGCGGATTGGCCTCGGACCTTTCGGCTGGGGTATGTGGCCGTGAGCGGCGGCGCCAACCGGAGCGATCCTTCCCAGGTGGTAGGGCAGTACCTGGCCCGGGAATTGAAGCTGGAGGTGAAGGTGGTGTCGTATCCGGATTATCTTTCCCTGATCGCCGGCTTCAAAGCCAGGAACCTGGAAGGCGCTTACCTGGGTCCTTATCCTTACGTGGAGGCCGCGGAGCTGGCGGAGGTCGAGGCCGCGGTCATGGAGCTCGATCCTCAAGGCCAGCGCGGCTATCGGAGCATCCTCATCACCCGCACCGGCTCGGGGATCCATCGTCTGGAAGATGCGCGCGGCCGGGTGTTGGCCTTTACTTATCCGGATTCCACCTCGGGTTGCTTTATTCCCATGCTCCCTTTCCTCCGCGATCTGGGCCAACCCCCAGGCACCTTCGCCTCGAAGGTGGTGTTCGCCGGAACCCACCAGGCCGTGGTCCAGGGCGTTTTCAACCACAGTTACGCCCTCGGCGCTACCAACGACCTCGACTTTGCGCGGGCGGCGGAAGAACTGCACCTTCAGGTCCAGGACTTTCAGATCCTCTGGACCAGCCCCTTGATCCCCGGCTCGGTCTACGCGATCCGGAAAGATTTGCCCCAGAGTTTCAAGAAGGCTTTCCGGCAGTCCCTGTTGAATCTGAAAGACCCGTCGCTCTTGGCGAGCATGAAAATCGGCGGGTTCGGCCCGGCGGATAATTCCGAATACACTATTATCCGGCAACTCCGGGAGTTAAAGAAATAGAACCTCCATGCTGGAGGCAATTTTTCAGAAGACAAAACGGCACCAGAGCGGGCCGAAGCGCCTAACGATGGCCCCGGCGATCCTGGCGCTCTCCCTCGGCCTGCTCGCGGCGCAGGCTTCCGCGCCCCCGGCCGACTGGCCGAAGACGCTTCGACTCGGCTATGTTCCGGTCCAGGGGAAATCCGAGCAGGTGGACGTTTATCTCTTGGTGGGCCAACACCTGGCCCGGGAATTGAACCTGGAAGTGAAGATGGTGGCCAAGCCCAGCTATCTCGAGGTCATCTCCGAACTGCGCAACCGCGCCGTGGAAGCGGCCAACCTCGGCCCTTACGCCTATGTGGAAACCGCGGAGTTGGCGGGAGTCGAAGCCGTGGTCATGGAACTTGACCCTCAAGGCCGACGCGGGTATCAAAGTATTATCATTACCCGCGCCGACGCGGAGATTAATTCAGTCGAGAACGCCCGGGGCAAGGTGCTGGCCTTCAGCGATCCCAAGTCCACCTCCGGGTTCCTGGTCACGATGCTTCACTTCCTGCAAGACCTGAAAACCCCGCCGGCGGTCTTTGCTTCCCAAGTCGTTTTTGCCGGCAGCCACGGCGCCGTGGCCAGAGGGGTGTTCGACCGCCGCTTTGCCCTGGGAGCGACCGGCGATCTGGATTTTGCCCGCGCCCTTGAAGAAATGAACCTGAACGAAAAAGATTTTCGGGTCCTCTGGACCAGCCGCATGATTCCCGGGACCCCCTACTGCCTGCGCCAAGATCTGCCCCAGAGTTTCAAGACCGCGTTCCGCGAGGCCATGGTCAACATGAAAGACCCCGAAACTTTGGCTCGGCTGAAAATCGGGGTATTTTCCGTTGCCACCGATTCGGATTACAATATTATCCGCGAGCTGAGAAAATTCAACCAATAACTCCGAGAAAAATTTTCAGGTCACAAATTTGACAAAACTATCTCATCGTTTTAAGCGGTTCCGGCCCTTCGCGCTCCTGCCGGTCGTCGTTCTCTTGGTCTCAAGCCTGCTGGCCGCGGGTCCGGCCCAACCCCCGCCCCCCGATTGGCCGCAGGTGTTTCGACTGGGTTATGTCCCGATTGGCACAGCGAAAAACGGGCACGACCCTTTCCAGCTCATGGGAAACTACTTAACTCGGGAACTCGGCATCCCGGTGAAAATGGATGCCCTGGGAAACTACCTCGCGGTCATCCATGGATTGAAGAACCAAAGCCTCGAAGGCGCGCTCCTCGGACCCAATGCCTACATCGAGGCCGCGGCCCTGACCGGAATTGAGCTGGCGGCCATGGAACTTTATTATCCGGGGCATCGCGGCTACCAGAGTGTCCTGATCACTCGCAAGGGATCAAACCTCCGCCGCCTGGAAGACGCCCGCGGCAAAGTCCTGGCCTTCAGCGACCCGGACTCGACCTCAGGGTTCCTGGTGCCCATGCTTCATTTTGTCCGCGACCTGGGCGTCGCCCCGGCCGGCTTCGCGTCCAAGGTGGTTTTTGCCGGAAGCCATGGCGCCGTCGCCAAAGGCGTGTTCGAGGGCCGCTACGCGCTGGGAGCCACCAACGACGTGGATCTGGCCCGGGCCATTGCCGAGCTTAATCTCCAGATGACCGACTTCCAGGTGCTCTGGACCAGCCAGATGATCCCGGGCGCGCCTTATTGTATCCGCAAGGATCTGCCGGACAGCCTGAAGGCCGCTTATCGCCGAGCGCTTTTAAATCTGAAAGACCCGATGATCC
>MGQK01000032.1:0-2786 GCA_001797815.1 Deltaproteobacteria bacterium RBG_13_61_14
CGCTTCCGCTTTTTCCATGACGGGCCTCCTTCTGTGATTTGGTTCTTCCAAATACTATTTTACAGAAGTGCCCGTCTTTCACCATATCAATCCTTAGTGATCGCCCCCTCGATAATGGGCGAATACGAGATTCGCCCCTACATCCGCACTAACCACCATTTATGTCGCACACCCCCAGATTCTTGACTTGGTTAAGGAGTCTGGTAGAGTTTCCTTGTTTTTATCGAGGCCCTTGAAATCTTGGATTCAAGCGAAGGAGGAGCCAATGAAAGCCGCGCACCGTCCTCTCATCCTCTCGGGCATCCTGATCCTGATCTCGCTTCTCGCCCTCGGCCAGTCCGTGCCCCAACTCATCGCCTACCAGGGCCGGCTGACCAATGCCGCCGGCATCCCCCTGGACGGGGTTAGCGTTGACCTGACTTTCACCTTCTACCCAACGGAATTTAGCGCCACTCCTTTGCTCACAGTCACCCAGCCGGGCGTGCCGGTGAGCAAGGGCATTTACAATGTCTTGATCGGCTCCGGCGGGATTCTGCCCGGCACAGAAAGCAGCCTGGCCGGGGTCTTCCAGAACCATGCCGAGGTCTGGATGGGTGTCCAGGTGAACGCGGACCCGGAGATGACGCCCCGCTCCCGGATCACCAGTGTCGGGTTTGCCCTGAAGGCAGGAAAAGTGGACACGGCCTGGCTCACCGCTTTCAAGCAAGCGAACGATTTTGATGGCGACGGGGTGAGCTACACCACGGATTGCGATGACGGCGACCCTTCAGTTGGTCCCCCTTCCTGGCAGAAGCTCGGCGCCGACCTCCGGGTGACTAGCAACGCGAGTTGGAGCGAGTATCCCTCCCTTGCCTGGACAGGGTCTGAGTTCGGGGTGAGCTGGGAGGATTACCGGGACGGGAACTACGATATCTACTTTGCCCGCGTCTCTTCCTCCGGGTCCAAGCTCGGGTCCGACCTCCGGGTAACCAGCGCCGCGGGTAATAGCTCTGAGCCCTCCCTTTCCTGGACCGGGTCCGAGTTCGGGGTGAGCTGGGATGATCGCCGGGACGGGAACGAGGAGATCTACTTTGCCCGGGTCTCTTCCTCCGGCGCCAAGCTCGGGTCCGACCTCCGGGTGACCAGCGATGTGTATGATGGCTATTATCCCTCCCTGGCCTGGACCGGGTCCGAGTTCGGGGTGAGCTGGATGGATGGCCGGGACGGGAACTGGGAGATCTACTTTACCCGGGTCTCCGCCTCCGGGTCCAAGCTCGGGTCTGACATCCGGGTGACTACCGGCGGGATTTATGCCGATCATCCATCCCTTTCCTGGACCGGGTCTGAGTTTGGTGTGAGCTGGCATGATAATCGGGACGGGAACCCCGAGATCTACTTTGCCCGGGTCTCTTCCTCCGGGGTCAAGCTCGGGTCCGACCTCCGGGTGACCAGCGACGCGGGTTCTAGCAATGATCCCTCCCTGGCCTGGACCGGGTCCGAGTTCGGGGTGAGCTGGTATGATACCCGGGACGGTAACTGGGAGATCTACTTTGCCCGGGTCTCAGCGGCCGGGGCCAAGCTCGGGTCCGACCTCCGGGTAACCAGCGAAGCAAGTAATAGCGCGGTTCCCTCCCTGGCCTGGACCGGGTCCGAGTTCGGCGTGAGCTGGGAGGATTACCGGGAAGGGAACGACGAGATATACTTTGCCCGCGTCTCTTCCGCCGGGTCCAAGCTCGGGTCAGACCTCCGGGTGACCAGCGCCGTGAATGATAGCTGCCGTCCCTCCCTTGCCTGGACCGGGTCCGAGTTTGGAGTGAGCTGGTATGATTACCGGGACGGGAACACCGAGATCTACTTTGCCCGGATCGGCCGGGTCTGCCCGTAGTAGGGGTCAGATCTAAAGTTTAACCCGAAAAATGCAATTAGGATTTAACCACCAAGACACCAAGGCTCTAAGGCAGGATGATTTCTTGCCGATTCGGCTGGGATTTTCTTCGCGATCAAAGTTGCCCCCTCGCGCCCATAATTAGTGGTCTCAACCCGCTTATGCTTCGTGACTTTGTGCCTTGGTGGTTAAAAATCTTTTTCCCAACTGCACGATTCGGGCTAAGGAGAGTCCAACTGATCCACATTGTCGGGGGTGAGCAGGTGGGTCAAGATCGTGGTCAATTTCTCAAAGGGCTGGCCCCGAAGGATTTTGACCGCGATTTCCAGGGCCTTGGCGCCCATCTCCCTGGGCTTTTGCATGACCGTGGCCGCCAGCCGGCCCTGGCGCAGCTCGGCAATCGCCTCGTCAATCCCGTCAAACCCGAGGATGGCCGGCCAGACCGCGGGCGGTTTCAGCTTCAAGGCATCCGCCGCCCCCAGGGCCATCACGTCGTTCTCCGCGAATACAGTATTGAAAGCAATCCCCTGGCCCAGGAATTTTGCCATTTCCGCCCGGGCCAGGCGCCGGCTGCCCCGGGCGTGCAAGGTCGCCACCACCTCGAGCTGGTGGCGCTGGCAGGTGTTGAGAAAGCTGTTCCGGCGCATCACCGCGCTTTGCAGGTCGAGCTGGGCCTGGATGTGGACGATGCGGGCGGAAGGCCCGAGCAGGCTCATCAGGAAATTACCCAGGGCCACGCCGCCGGCGGTGTTGCCGGAGATGATGCTGGCCGCGACCTTGTCCCCGAAGTTGTAATCCACGGCGATCACCGGGACTTTTGATTCCATCAACCGGGTGAGGGTCGGCAACAGACTGGTCATGCCCGCGGGCGAGACGGCGACCACCTCCGAGGTCTTCCCCACCAGCTTCTCCAAGTCCGCGA
>MGQK01000032.1:2827-19175 GCA_001797815.1 Deltaproteobacteria bacterium RBG_13_61_14
CAAGACTTTCCACAATGGACTTGGAAATGGAAAGCCCGAGTCCGGTCCCTTTATCCGGCGCCTTGGTGGTGAAAAAGGGATCAAAGATCCGGTTCAGAATTTCCGGGGGTATCCCCATCCCCTGATCCTTCACGTCAATGACTACCTTTCCCCGGTCTCCCTCCGGCTCGGCGCGCGTGCGCAGCACGATCCGGGGCGGGACCGATCCCGGCTCCTGCTTCAATCGCTCGGAGGTGGCGTCCCGGGCATTGTTGATCAGGTTCAGGATCACCTCTTCCAGGGAGAAGGGGTTGGCCAGAACCTCGGGCAGGTTTTCCATGAGCTCGCACTCGAGGGTCATGCCCCGGGCCCGGGCCTGGGCCCCGAGCAGGCCGGTGCCGGAGCGGATCACGTCGTTGACCTGCACCGGCATCAGCTCGGAGTTGTCCGCGCCCCGGGCGAACATGCGCACCCGCTCGATGATGTGGGTCATCCGGTCCGACTGCTCCACGATCAGGTTGACCTTTTCCTTGATCTTATCCGGCGAGGTATCCCAGCCCCGATCGGTGCCGATCAGGATGTGCTCGGCCAGGCCGCGCACGCCCAGGAGCGGCTGGTTCAATTCGTGGGCAATCCCGGCCGCCATTTCCCCCAGCGAACGCAAGCGGTCGGCGTAAATCGCGCGCGTCCGCTGCTCCTCCAGCTCCCGCTCGGCCTTGTCCCTGGCCTCTTCCGCCCGCTTGCGCTCGGTGGTATCCTGGACGGTCCCGATCATCCGGATCGGCTTGCCCGCGGGATCAAAGGTGACCTCCGCCCTTTCCTGCACCACGCGCACCTCGCCCTCGGGCAGGACGATCCGGTGCTCGATGCTATAGGGCTGGTTCTCATTGAGCGCCTGATCCACGGACCGGTTGACGAGTTCTCGGTCCTCCGGGTGGACGGAATTCAAAAAGGCCTCGTAGGTTGCGCCGAACTCCCGGGGCGTTAGCCCGAAGATGCGGTAGATCTCGTCCGACCAGCGCAGCTCATTGGTGACGATGTTCCAGTCCCAGTTGCCCAGATGAGCCATCCTTTGGGCCTCGGCCAGCGAAGCTTCGCTCTGGCGCAATTTTTCCTCCGCCCGCTTGCGCTCGGTGATATCAATGCCCATCTCCAGGATGAGAGGGGCGCCGTCGGCGTCGGTGAAAGGGTAATCGTTGATATCGTAATTGCCGCCGTCGGGCCCGGTCCACTCCCAGTGGTGAGGCGCTCCGGTCTTGAGGACCCGGTAGGTCTCGCAGGTCTCGCAGGGCTCGGTGCGGTTGAAAAGATACTCGAAACAGCGCCGGCCGTGCGACTCGCCGAATCGCTCCCGGAAGAACCGGTTGGCAAAGGGGACGTGGTAATCCGGGGTCAGCAGGACCACGTAAGCCGGCAAGGCCTCCAGGACGTCGTAGAACCGCTTCCGTTCGGCTTGGACCCGCGCTTCGGCTCGCTTGCGCTCGGTGATTTCGTTGCGGAGGTCTTTGATCACCTGGCGGACCTCCGCGGTTCGCGCTTGCACCAGTTCTTCCAACCGCTCCCGGTGCTTCTTCAGCTCCTCCTCGGCCTGCTTGCGCCCGGTGATGTCCCGCAAGATGCCCCACATCCCGACGACCTGCCCGTGGTCATCCCGGACCAGCCAGACCCGGAGGCTGACCGGGAACACCGTCCCATCCTTGCGGATGTATTCCTTCTCGTATTCATCGGAAAAACCGCGAACCAAGATTTGGTTCCGCACGATCTCGGCTTCCCATTCATACCACTTGGCCGGAGTCAGTTGCTGGTAGGTCAAGTGCCTGGCCTCTTCCAGGGTGTAACCGATCATGTCCAGGTAGGCCTGGTTGGCGTCCGCGATGTGACCTTCCAAATCGGTGGAAACCACCCCATCCACCGACGATTCATACAAGGTCCGATATTTCTGCTCCGATTTCCGAATTTCTTCCTCGGACTGCTTGCGCGCGGTGATGTCCCGCATCACGTGCACCGAGCCGGTGAGCTTCCCACCCGCGCCGAAAAGCGGGGTGGTGCTGACCAGGAAATGCCGGCCCAGGCTGGCCTCATACACTTCCCCGGTGTGCTCCTGCCCGTCACTCAAGGTCCGGGCGTGGGGGCAGGATTCAATCGGCGCCTCGGTCCCGTGGACGCAGCGGAAGCAATGGACTCCCACCAGCTTGGCGGGAGAACGACCGAGCGTTTTGGCCGTGGCCTGGTTGACTCGCACGATCCGGTGCTCCGGGTCGAGCAGCAGGATCAGGTCCGGGATGGCGTCAAAGGTCTTGCGCCATTCCTCCGCCGCCGTCCGCACCGCGTCCTCCGCCCGCTGCCGCTCCCGAATCTCCTCCCGCAAAAGCTCGTTGGCATGGGAAAGCTCCCCGGTTCGCTCCTTGACCCGCCGTTCCAAATCTTCATGCGCCCGGGCCAGCGCCTCCCGGTTGCGCAGCGCCTGGATGCCAAAAGCCAGGTTGTCGGCCAACTCCGCCAGCAGGGTAAATTCTTCGGCGCCGAATGCCTCCGGCTCGGCCGCGTAAACATTGAGCGCGCCGAAGACCTGGCCTTCTGCGGACAGCGGCAATACCAGGGAAGAAGCATAACCGCGCTTAAGCGCCTCCGCCCGCCAGGGCTTGAACTTGGGATCGAGCAACATGTTCCGGCAGGTGGCCGGCCGGCCAGTGCGGATGGCGGTCCCGGTCGGACCCCGGCCCCGCTCGGTGTCGGCCCAGGTGATCTTCAGGGTTTCAAGATAGCCTTCCTCGTAGCCGGCCTGCGCCACCGGCCGCACCGATCTCTCCAGGTCGTCCTCCTTGAAGCCGATCCAAGCCATCCGATATCCGCCCTGCTCCACCAGGATCCGGCACATCTCCCGCAGAAGCTCCGCTTCCTCGGTCGCCCGCACCAGGGCCTGGCTGCAGTCGCTCAGCATCTTGAGCGCCCGGTTGATTTGCTGAAAATGCTTCACGGCCTGCTTGCGCCCGGTAATATCGCGAAACGCGCTCAGCACCAAGGGGCGTCCACCAAGTTCAAGCCATCCCATGTTGAGCAGGGCATCCCAGGTGGAACCGTCCTTCCGCCGAAAGACCACTTCCGCGTTCCGGACCCGTCCGGATGCCTGTAATGTTGGGATTAACCTTTCCCTTTCCTCCGGATGGACGTAAAGCGCCGCCGCGCCTACGGCTTTTAACTCCTCCAGCGAATAGCCGGTCAACTCCTGCAGGGGAGCGTTGGCCTCCACCACTTGACCTTGAGGATCCGCCAGCAAAATCCCGGTGGGAAGAGCATTAAACAGCAGGCGGTAGTCGGTTCGCGATCCCTGCAGGGCTTCATCGGCCCGGATTCGTTTCGCTTCGGCGGATCGCTGCCCTTGCTGCTTGGCCCGAGCTTTGGCTCTACTTGGTCGGGCTGCCCGAACTTTTTTAGACAGTTTCCCTGGACCGGGTGGTTTGCGTTTCATGGTCATGGCCTCCAGACCAAAAGCGGGCAGGGTGGTTGATTACCTCAATTAAGACTTCATTATAACTTTAGAACCTGAAAAAAACTAATTACGACCTTCCCCGCGAATGAAGACGCGAGGTTGCTCTAACCTGAACTAAAGACCTGAGGGCGAGGGCACGGGGTCCCAGACCAGCGGGGCGATGCTGACCGAGCCCGGGATCTTGCCCTCCACGCCCGGATAGGCGCTCCAGCCGCAGGCGGTGATATACCAACGGCCGTCGGGGGTGTGAATGTATTCCGCCGCATGCGTCGGCAGGATGGTCACCAGGTCCGCGGTTTCGCCCGGCCCGCCCGCGGCATAGACGCCGAAGTCCAGGGGGTTTTCCGAGCGCACCACGATGGTCTGGGCGTAGGAGGAAGGCTGGGAGGAGGAGGTCAGGCAGACCGAGAGGTAGTAGGCGCCGGCATAGGCCATGACGAACGGCGATTCGGTGGCGGAAATCCCGCCGTAGGGCATCCGGGGATAAACGGCCGCGGGCTTGACCGCCCGGAAAGCGGTTTGCCCGAAGTTCCATTGAAAGAGGTCGGGCGAGCGATAGACGGAAACGGTGTTATCCCGGTCGGTGCAATACATCAGCCATTGGCTCCGGTCGAGCTTCAACACCATGCAGTCGCGGAAGCTGGCCCAGCCGGGGCGGATGGCGATGTCGTGAAAGGTCCAGCGGATGCCGTCCGGCGAGGTGTAGTGCCGGATGCGGCCGGGACCGCAGAACAGGTGCCAGGTCCCCTGATCTTCCACCACGTGCGGCGCCCACTTGGGACGATGGTCCGGGTCCGACCGAAAAAGCACCGGCAACTCTTGCATGGGTTCTTCGAGAGAGGGGCCGACCGCATGGCCCAGGTAGGGCGTGACCAGGTCCAGCAGCCGGTGGGTGGCGATGCCCACGAAACGCCAGTTGCCGTCCGCATCCTGGAAAAGGGTATGATCGTTGACGTGAGGGCCGGCTTTCACGGGCCGATACAGCACCCGCCATTCGCCCGCGATCACGGGTTGATAGCGGCCGGGTTCCTGGGCGGGCGCCGGCTTCACCGCCAGGATCAGCGTCAGCGCCGAAAAGACCCCAACCTGCTTATACATTTCTGAAAGTTATCACCGGCCGGGATAGTCGCGGCCGGAAATATCCTTCCACTGCCGGAGCGCCTTCTGCTGCTGCATCCGGTTTTCCCGCTGGAATTCCGGGAGCGCGGCCGGGTCGTGGCTGAGCATATACCCCAGGTCGTCCAGCGCTTTCTCCTTCTGGCCCATCTTCTGATAGATGCCCGCCCGCACCGAGTAGTTGAGGAACCGATCCGGCGCACGCTCGATGGCCTTGTCCAGGTAAGGTAAGATTATCTCGGGCGCAAAGCCGAAGCTCCGGGCCAGCCAGCAGGGAACTATATAGAGGACTACCGCAAAGGTCCGGAAGATGGCGCCGTCATCGTAGTAGGGGTCCACCGCTGCCACCTTGTCCGAGAGCTTGAACACTTCGGGCAGCACCCAGGCCGACGCCACCACGCCCTTGACCTCGCCCTCGGCCAGAAGCAGGTTGGCCAGGCACAGGTTGGCCGCCGGACTTTGCGGGTCCAGGGTTTGGGCCTTGGAGCAGGCTTCTTTGCCGCGGCCATAAAGCTCAAGCTTTTTCTCCTTGGCGCTGTTTCCTTCCAGCGGCAGGTTCAGTCCCTGCAGGAAATAGGCGTTGCCCAGACCGGACCAGGCCGCGTCGTATTTCGGCGCGATCTCAACGGCCTGCCGGTAAAGCGAGGCCGCCTGGCCGAACCGCTCGTCGCTTTCCGCTTCCGCCAGAATCCCCGCCGCCTCGACGATGACCTTCTTGGCCTGGGCCTCCTCCACGCTCAGCGGCCGCGCCGGCCGCGCCCGATATTCATCCGAGCGTTGGGCATATTCCTCCGCCTGGCGCCGCGCCTGGGCCAGGGAATCTTCCGCCGTCCGGCCGGCGCCGGACCAAAGCCAGATCACTCCGAGAACCAGCCCCGTCAGTGTTCCTCGCGGCTTCGTGACCCTACTCCAGGCACCAGAGTTTACCACTCCCGGTCGGCAAGTAAAGCCTTCCGGTTTCGCCGCGTTTAGGTTATACTGGGCCGCGACTTTTTCAGGAGCCTCGCTTGCAAAAATACGACCTGGTGTTCATCGGCGCCGGCCCGGCCGGCTATGTAGGCGCGATCCACGCGGCTAAAGCGGGCGCCCGGGTGGCGGTGATCGAGAAGGACGAGGTGGGCGGCACCTGCCTGCAGCGGGGCTGCATCCCCACCAAGACCCTGGTCGCCTCAACGGCCGCGCTCCGCACCTGCCGGGAAGCGGCGGCCTTCGGCCTCATCCTCCCGGAGCCGGCCCGGCCCGACCTGGCCGCCATGCTTGCCCGCAAGGACAAGGTGGTCGGCATCTTGACCAAAGGGATTTTAAACCTCTTCAAAACTAACAAGATCGTGCTCCTCCGCGGCCAAGGCAAGCTCCTCGCCCCGGACCTGGTCGAGGTCAAGAGAGCGGATCAGAGCGAGCTCACGCTCCAGGCCAAGGGCATCATCCTGGCTCCCGGCTCGCGCTCCAAGGCTCTGCCGGCCTTGCCCATCAACGGCTCCAACATCCTGACCAGCGACCATTTGCTCAACCTGAGCGAAATCCCGGCCCGGGTTTTAGTCGTCGGCGCCGGCGCCATCGGCTGCGAATGGGCGTTCATCCTCAAGGAACTGGGCAGCGAGGTCACGGTGGTGGAGATGCTTCCGCGGCCGGTGCCTTACGAGGATGAGGACATCTCGGCGCTGCTGGCGCGGGAGATGAGGAAGGCCAATATCCGGCTTTCCTGCCCGGACCGGATCCTCTCCATCGGCGAGGACAACCTGGGCGGAGAGCTGATGGCCCGGATGGCGAGCGGCTTCGAGGTCCGGGTGGACAAGGTCCTGGTCAGCGTCGGCCGCGCCTTCAACACCGAGGGCCTGGGCCTGGAAGAGCTGGGGATCAAGCTCAACGCCGACGGCTCGATCGTGGTGAACGAAAAGATGGAGACCAATGTCGCCGGGATCTATGCGGCCGGGGACGCGACCGGCGGCATCCTGCTGGCTCACAAGGCCTCCGCCGAGGCGGTCGCAGCCGCGACCAACGCACTCGGAGGTGAGGCGCGGATTGATTACTCGGTCATTCCCAGCGCCACCTTCACCTTTCCCGAGATCGGGAGCGTGGGGCTGCGGGAGCATGAGGTGAAGCAGAAAGGCATTGCCTATCGGGTGGGGAAGTTCCCCTTCCGCGGCCTGGGCAAGGCGCAGGCCCTGGGCGAGATCGCGGGCGAAGTCAAGGTGATTGTCCATGCC
The DNA here is from genome assembly GCA_001797815.1 of Deltaproteobacteria bacterium RBG_13_61_14. Taxonomy (GTDB): domain Bacteria; phylum RBG-13-61-14; class RBG-13-61-14; order RBG-13-61-14; family RBG-13-61-14; genus RBG-13-61-14. Next base: position 9,620 of record MGQK01000032.1, read on the forward strand.
CAGACCGACCGCCTGCTCGGCGTCCACATCATCGGCCCGGCCGCGACCGAGCTCATCCACCAGGCCGCGCTGGCCCTCCGCCACGGCCTCACCGCCGCCGACCTCGCCTCGTTCGTCCACGCTCACCCCACCCTGAGCGAGGCGCTGATGGAAGCGGCGGCAGCCACCACCGGCCAGGCGATCCATCTGCCCAGGCAAAAAGACGCATAAGATTGCTCCTGCTTAGTCGAAGCTTGACCCTACTTCCTTCGTGTGTTAAATAGGGTAGAGTGAAGATCCGGCCCTTGAGCCAAGAGGATTTCTATGCGCACTGCTCAGCGTTCCAACGACATTTCCGCGTTTCTGCAGGGGTTCCAGGCGACCCAGGAATTGAATTTATTTTATAAGGGCGCTCAGACCATCACGGATACTGTTCGCATAGGTTCGCATCCGATTCCGCGATATATCAATGAATATTGGACTTCCCGCCAGCGCCAGGCCTCAAGTATCCATGAAATAAGCTATCGCGCTTGCTTCAAACCCCAGCTCCCCCGCTTTTTTATTGAGCTTCTTGCCCACGAGCCGGATTCCGTAGTCTACGACCCTTTCAGCGGGCGCGGCACCACGGTCATCGAGGCGGGATTGATGGGGAGGCGATTCATTTCCAATGATATCAATCCGCTGAGCGAGATTTTAGCACGGCCACGTTTTTACGTCCCCAACTTGATGGAAGTATCGGCGAGGCTGGAAGCGATCCGCCCTTCGCGCCGCTTTAACGCCGACCAAGATCTTTCAATGTTCTATCATCCCGACACCGAGTCGGAAATTGTCGCTCTCAAAGCTTACTTGCGGGAAAGGCGGGCATCTGGCCAAGAAGATCATGTGGACGGTTGGATTCGGATGGTGGCCACCAACCGGCTGACCGGCCATTCTCCAGGATTTTTTTCGGTCTATACTCTGCCCCCCAATCAAGCGGTTACGCCCGAAGCTCAAATCAAGATCAATCAGAAACTGGGCCAACAACCCGAATATCGGAACACCAAAAAAATCATCCTACGGAAATCCAAGAACTTGATTTTCAGTCTGAGCCAGGAAGACCGGGTTCGGCTCCATGAAGCCGCGGATTCATCTCTCTTTCTCTGCCAGAACGCGCGCTCAACTCCCGAGATCGAGGATGCTTCAGTTGACTTGACCGTCACTTCGCCTCCCTTCCTGGATGTCGTCCAATACCTGCAAGATAATTGGCTCCGTTGTTGGTTTAATAGCATTGATGTCGAGGAAATTGCCAACCGCATCACGGTTTGCAAAACTCTGCAAGAGTGGCGAACAATCATGCGGTCGGTGTTCCTCGAACTGCACCGGATCACCAAACTTGGCGGCTGGGTAGCATTTGAAGTGGGCGAAGTTCGAAATGGAAAGATCAATCTGGATGAGGAGGTGGTGCCGCTGGGCCTTGAAGCTGGCTTCACCTGCCAGGGAATTCTGGTAAACCAGCAGAAATTCACCAAGACCTCGAACATCTGGGGGATTCGCAACAATCAGCGCGGTACGAATACCAACCGAGTAGTCCTGTTTCAAAAGGATTAACTTTTTTTATAGGTTTTCAATCTCCCATCGAATCATGAAGAAAGGCTGCTGACCAAGAATGGACAAAGAATACGTTAAGAGGCTGGAGAAAGTTATTCAGCAAGTGCTCAAACCCCTCAAGAACATTCCCTTTAATGTTGTTATTCAAACAATTTCGGGTAACCGGGTCATTCCGTTTAACAGAAAAAACTCCAAAGATCGAGCATTGCTCCAGAAACTGAGAAAAGCAGCTCGGCTTGCAGGACTCCATATCAATCGAGAGCCTATTTTCAGGGCTCGAGCTAACGAGGTTGGTAATGATATAGAACCTTATATTCGAGAAGCTCTCCAAAAGGTCGGTTATCCTGCCCAAGTCCCCAAGACTAGGGGCGGCTCGAAAAAGGGTGCTGGATATCCTGATATTGAGTTTAAAGACGAGTTCCAACGCACCAATTATCTTGAATGTAAAACCTATAACATTGAAAACATCTCTACCACCCAACGTTCTTTCTATTTTTCTCCCTCCGAAAAATTCAAAGTCACCCGGGATGGTCATCACTTTATTCTCTCTTACGAGATGTATGTGGATGGCCGCAAAAATAGGAAAAATATCTATAGGTGTCGCCACTGGAAAATTCTCTCTATTGAAAAACTACTGGTAGATTTGAAGCATGAATTCAACTGCGATAATCGAAGGCTTTACGCGGATGGGTTTCTTCTCGCTGAAGGCGATCTTAAGGGAAGAAAACCCGCCAAACGTAAGAAATAAAATCCCAGCCTTGTAAAAGAGAGGAGGCAGACAAAATGGCTTTGAACAATCTTAGCGGCTCTAACCAATCAAGTTTTGTTTGTATTCAAAGGGCTCGAACATTTCTTGCGGACAATGCCCAGAATCCTGACGGCAGGTGGCATGTAGTGAATTTTCTCTTAAACCTACGAAATGCGCTTGGAATAGAGAATCGAATATCCATAGATGATATTCTAGTCCATTTGGAATCACATGGCATCTCTCTCAGTCGGGAACAATTCCAACAAACGATCCTTGGGGAATTAAAGAGGCAGGGAATATTAATGACCTTACCTTACCCGGGTGGAAGAGGCGGGGTCTTTATTCCAACTAGTGAAGATGAAGCTCGAAGAGCCGCTGCTCAAGTCCTAGAAAGGATAGAATCTGAGATTGAAAATATAAGGGGCGTAACAGATTTAATGTCTTGGAGGCAGCTAATAACTTCGCTTCAGGATAATATCTCGCAGACAAGAAGGAAGTTGTAGGCTACGTCTAAGTTTTTCTGGTTTTCATGGCAAAGATCAAATAGCAATCGAGCAATTGTTAAAAAGGACCATACGTTGGAAACTGGCAATTCCTATCCGGTCTCAAAGCCCGCCCTCTGGCGCCAGCTTCTGCCCTGGGTCCTGGCCGGGGTGATCCTGGTCTATGTCTTCCAGAAGGTCCCCTTCGCCGAGGTCAAGGCCGCGCTCAAGGGCGTGAGCCTGCTCGCGGTGATCGCGGGCTTTGCCGTTTACACCCTGGCCTATTACCTGACCGACGCCCTCAGCTTCTGGCGGTGTTATTCCCGTTACAATTTGCCGATCCGCTTCGGCGAGGTGATGAAACTGCGGCTGGCCAGTTACATCGTCCAGGCCCTTTTCGCGGCTTTTACCGAGATGTTGACGGTGCTCTATCTCTTTCGCCGGCACCGAGTCCCGGTTCTTGCCGCCACTTCCTCCGGGATCTTCGTCTATTTCCTGGAAACCTATAACATGGTGCTGGCCCTCTCCATCTGTCTGGTTATGGTTCCCCCGTTGCGCGGGTTCTCCTGGCTTGGCCCGACCCTGATCGCGGTCTGCGTGGCCGCCTGGGCCTTCCTCTTGCTATGGCTTCTTTATTGGCACACCGGCTTGCGCCGCCGGCTCTGGCCCACCTGGCAAGACCGAAAAATCTTCACCGCTTTTGCCCAGGCCCGGCTCTGGCATTACCCCGAAATTTGGCTCTACCGGCTGCTCACCGTGGCCGCCTCGGTCTGGGCCAGCATCTGGATTTTCCGGAGCATGGGCGTAACCGCGCCCACCGGTCTGCTCGTCGCCGCGGTCCCGGTCATTATCAACAGCACTTACTGGCCGGTCTCAGCCGGAGGCGTGGGCGGCCCGCAACTGTTCGCGGATATCTTGCTCCGAGGCTACATGACCTCGGCCCAGGCCGTGGCCTGGAGTCTGATCTGGTCCGCGGTTTTCCTGCTCACCCGCACCCTCACCGGCGTCTTTTTCATCCGGCCGGTCTGGCGGGCGGCCTTTCAACCCGAGTCGAAAAACGCCGATGACTAAGAGCTGAACCCAGGTAGAAGCCAAGTTGGATTTATTCCCCCGGCGTGATATACTAATTTTGTAAACCTTTGAACAAGGAGGTCTTGCATGAGTTCGCATCGGGGTGCGTCCGGGTTGCGCACGCTTTTTTTCCTGCTCCTGGTCATGGTCTTCTCGCTCGGGGCGATCCTGCTCATGGGCCAGCTCCAGAGCTCGCGGGCGGTGTCGGAGGACACGTATGTATTCTCGGAGGTCTTTAACGAAGTCCTCTCCACCGTGCAGGAGCACTACGTCAAGGAAGTGGACGCCAAGACCCTGATCTACGGGGCGATCAAGGGCATGCTGGCCGAACTCGACCCGCATACCGTGCACCTGCCCCCGGAATATTTCCAGGACATGAAGGTGGATATCTCCGGGGAATTTGGCGGTCTCGGCATTGAAATCGGCATGCGCCATGGGATGCTGACCGTGGTCTCGCCCATCGAAGACACGCCGGCCTGGAAAGCCGGGCTCAAGTCGAACGACATGATCCTGAAGATTGACGGCGAGCCGACCCAGAACCTCGACCTGATGGAGGCGGTGCACAAGATGCGGGGCAAGAAGGGCACCTCGGTCACCCTGACCGTCGGCCGCGAGGGCTGGACCGAGCCCCAGGATTTCACGATCGTCCGGGACATCATCAAGATCCAGAGCGTGAAGAAAGAATTGAAGGAGTATGACCTCGGCTACGTCCGCATCACCAATTTCAACGAGAACACCGACCGCGAGCTCAAGCAGGCCCTGGATGACCTGACCCGCAAGGCCCCGGACGGGCTCAAGGGGCTGGTCCTGGATATCCGCAACAATCCGGGCGGACCCCTGGACCAGGCGGTCAAGGTGGCGGACGCCTTCCTGAGTGAAAACGTCATCGTCTCCACCAAGGGCCGCGACTTAAGCGATGACAAGACCTGGTATGCCCATCCCGAGGGCGCCTATTCCGGGTTCCCCATGATCGTGCTGGTCAACGGCGGCTCGGCCTCGGCCTCCGAGATCGTGGCCGGGGCGCTGCAGGACCAGGGCCGCGCCGTGGTCCTGGGCACCCAGACCTTTGGCAAAGGCTCGGTCCAGACCCTGCTCACCTTGAAGGACGGCTCCGGGCTCAAGCTCACCACCGCCTATTACTACACGCCCAGCGGCCGCAGCATCCAGGAGAAAGGCATCGAGCCGGACATCAAGGTGGAGGAGCTTTCCCCGGACCAGCGCCTGGCCCTGGAGCACATGCGGCGGGAGCGTAACCAGCGCCTGCGGGAGCAGGACCTGGAAGGCCATTTCCAGAGCAAAGATACCGACGAGAAAAAGCCGGCCGCGGCGCCGGTGCCGGCGGAGCCGGAGCCGGAGCCGCCCGCGGCCGATGAGGAGGAAGCCGAAAAAATTTTCAAGAGCGAGGATTACCAGTTGGAACGCGCCCTCGATCTCTTGAAGAGCTGGGAGATCTTTCAAGCGGTGCTGAAGAAGAAAGCGGCGTGAGCGGGTTGGCGGTTGGCGAAGCGGAGGCGACAGTTTACGGTTGGCGCTTGGCGGAAGCACCCTTTCCGGGTCGCCCACCCTCGGGTCGGCGGGAGGGTGGGCTTTCTTTTTTCCGCCAACTGCCGACCGCCAACTGCCAACTAAGCTATGGCCAAGGGGCGCGCCAAACCCCGCGCTAAATCTAAAACCGGCCGGGCCAAGCCCAAAGCCAAGCGCCGGAGCTTTTTCTCCTTCGCCGTCCGGGTCGGACTGGGCTTGATTTTACTGCTCGGCGCCGCCCTCGCCGTGTATCAGACCTGGGGTCCCTTTGAGCTCTGGCCCCGACCGGCGCCGGTCCCGCCCGACGCCCAGACCTTGCTTCACGAAACTATCTCCCAGCTCAAGAGGCTTCCCCGCCTGCCCAGCCTCCGGATCGAAAAGACCGAACCCATTGAGCGCGCCGGCCTGGTTTTTTACTCCGCCGATTTCAGCTTTGAGACCGAGACCGAGATCATCCTGGCCGAGCAGGCGGTCGAGGATTTTTGGAAGAGCCAAATCCCCGCCCTGGAAGTGGACGCGGCCTACCCGGAGGAAGCGGCCAAGGGCACGACCCTGCTCATGGCCAACCGCGGCGGCTCGCCCCTGCTCGCGGTCCGGCTGTTTTTGCGGGAGGTCCCGGCCGAGCCGGTCCGGCCGGCGGAGCCGCTCTTGCCCGAGAACCACGGCCGGATCGCGATTGTCATAGACGACCTCGGCAACAACCGGGAGGCCGCCCAACAACTGGCCGACCTGCCCGCGGCGATCACCCTGGCGATTATTCCCTTCACGCCCTATGCCGAGGAGGCCGAGCGCCTCGCCCTCCGGGCGGGCAAAGAGGTGGTCCTGCACCTGCCCATGGAGCCCCAGGATTATCCCCATACCGACCCGGGGCCGGGCGCGCTGCTCTCGGCCATGTCCGACGCGGACCTGGAGCGGGCATTGCTTTCGGCGCTTCAGGAAGTGCCCAACGCCGTGTGCGTCAACAACCACATGGGCTCGGCCCTGACCGAAGACCCCGCGGCCATGGCCGCGCTGATGCGGACCCTCAAAGCCCGCGGACTCTGCTTCCTCGATTCCCGCACCTCGGCCCATTCCGTGGCCCAGGATCAGGCCGAACAAGCCGGCGTCCCCGCCGCCCGGCGCGATGTATTCCTGGATAACGACCGCCGGCCTTACGCCATCCGCCGCCGGCTCCTGGAGCTCTCGCGCCTGGCCCATCGTCACGGCCGGGCCGTGGGCATCGGGCACCCTTACCCCGAGACCATCCAGGTGCTGGCCGAGACCTTGCCCCATCTCCAGAAGCTGGGCTACGAGGTGGTCCCGCTCTCGCAGTTGGCAAATGGCCCCTGAGTTTCTATCATAAGGAGTGGAAGCGAGGAGAGAGGAAATGAAAGTCCATCGCCGTTCCTTTTGCCAGGGTCTGGGCGCCGGCCTGCTGGGAGCTAGCCTGGCTCCGTGGCAAGTGCGCGGCCAGAGCGAGGAGGTGATGCCCATGCTCAAAGAAACATCCGAAGCAGTCTATGTGCAAGGCCTTCCCCGCGGCGCCTCCGCCGAGCAAATCCTGCAAGCGGTCCGCCGAACGGCGGAAGCCGCCACTGATTTCTCCTGGCTCTCCCAAGGCGACACGGTCCTGCTCAAGCCGGCCGCCAACTCCAAGAACCCCTACCCTGCCACCACCTCTCCCCTGGCCGTGGCCGCCATGGCCAAACTCCTCAAGGAAAAAGGCGCGGGCCGGGTCATCCTCTGCGACAAGGCCGGCGTCCAATCGGTTTACCAGACCCCGGACCGCGTGCGCGGGTCCACCCGCCAGTGCTTCCTCAATAACGGGCTCCACCCCGCGGCCCTGGACTCCGGCGCCGAGGCGCTCTATTTCGAAGAGACCCCTTACGACTCCTTTTTCAGCGACACCCCGCCGGTCGGCTCGCATTGGAAAAACGGGATCTGGATGCCCGGCGTCATCCAGCAGGCCGACCACATCGTGCTGCTCCCGCGCGTCAGCCGCCACGTGCTCGCCGGTTCCACCCTCGCCCTGAAAATGGCCATCGGCTGGCTGCGCGACGACTCGCGCCTGGAACTGCACCGCGACGCCGCCACCTTCTACCAGAAGATCGCCGAAATCCACCACCTCCCCTCGATCCAAAAGCGGCTGCGCCTCACCTTGACCGTGGCCACCCAAGTCCTGGCCTCCTTCGGCCCGGACTTTGGCACCGTGGCCGAGCCGGACCCCGGCCTGGTCTTCGCCTCGACCTCGCTTGTTGCCCACGACCTGATCTCGCTCTCCTGGCTCTTGTGGTGCCGCGAACACGCGGTCCCGAAAAGCGCCCTCGGCTTTGCCCGCGATCCCTACCAGACCTTCCCCGGCGCCATGAACCGGGCCTTTGTCGGCACGATCTGGGGTCTTTCCGAGATGCTCCACAGCCAGACCTTTGACCCGGTCCGGCTCCGCACCGTCTGGGACGATCCGGTGCTCCGCCGCGCGATCGAGATTGAAAACGGCGCGCCTCGGCTTGATTTGCAGATCCTGGACCAAAGCGTGAGCGAAACGGTGCAGGAACAAATCAACGCCTACCTGCTTGCCCCGTGAACCTGCGCGTGAACGTGAACGATTTCCGCAGGTCGTAGATCGGGGAAGACCGCCAACCGCGAACTCTTCTCCGCCCGCGACCAACGGGAGCGGGCCATATTTCAACCGGCGGCAGCTGGGAAACTGCACCATTTTTACATATAATAGAGAAGGATGAAGGGTGAATTATGAAGGCTGAAATTGGAAAAGAAATCTATTATCTAACCTGGCGATTTATAATGGCTTTGGGGGTTATTTTGACCGGGTGCGCGGATCGGCGCGCGGCTGGGGTCAGCCGCGCCCCCGGTCGCGCACAACTTCTTGAAAATTCTTGCCAAATTTTTTTATTAAATGTGCTTCACTCTGACCTGAGTGGTGCGGCTGCCCCCAGCCGCAGATGGGTGCGACTTTCCACCCCCATAATGACCCATCCCCTGTCCGAATCGCCCTAACTACGACACTATTCTTCCTAATCCAGACGCCTTCCGCACCCATAAAAACACGATCCCCACCCATAAAAACACCATTCGCACTCATAAAAGCATGAACTGTTCCGCCTCTAACTTAACATTGGGGTCAGGCCCCAAAACTTAACATTGAAGATGATCCGAAGTCATTCATGAGACCTTTTGTCAAGTTTTTTGATTCCTGAGACAATTTAGACCCGAAATTCGTTTGCGGTTTGAACTTGACCCTCCGTCCTCTCCGGGTGCTCTGTGCTCTCCGTGTTAAACTCTTAATTTTATTTCCTCGCGGATTGGCGGCTGGGCGTGCCGACCGGTCTGGCTTTCGGGGGCAAGATGATTTACAATTGGCTTTAGGTTGTGATCGCCAAAATTTTCGCATCGAGGTAGGGGCATGGCATGCCATGCCCCTACGGAAGGACCGTAACCGATCAGATGGACAACCTCTTCCGCCAGGTTTACACGGTCTCGGAGCTGACCGTCAAGATCAAGGGGCAGTTGGAAAAAGACTTCCCCGAGGTCTGGGTCCAGGGCCAGATTTCCAACTTCCGGAAGCCGGCTTCGGGCCACATGTATTTCGCGCTCAAGGACGAGAAGGCGCAATTGCACGCGGTGATGTATCGCTTCCAGAACCTTTATCTCCCCTTCCGGCCCGAGGACGGCATGGAGGTTTTGTGCCGGGGCCGGATCAGCGTTTATGAGGCGCGGGGCGAATACCAGATCATCCTGGACCAGATGGAGCCGAGGGGCATCGGCGCGCTGCAGAAGGCGTTCGAGCAGCTCAAAGCGCGGCTGGAAAAAGAGGGCCTGTTCGACCCGGCGCGCAAGCGGCCGATCCCGGAGTATCCCCGGCGCGTCGGCATCATCACCTCGCCGCAAGGCGCCGCGCTCCCGGACATGCTCCGCGTGATCCGGCGCAAGGCCCCTGGCCTGCAGGTGCTGATCATCCCCTCCCGCGTCCAGGGCGAGGGCGCCGCGGCTGAGCTGGCCCATGCCCTTGCGCTCGCCAACCTCCCGGAGGCGGCGACGCCGCCGGACCGGCCGGCGATGGAGCTGGTGGTGCTGGCGCGGGGCGGCGGCTCGCTCGAAGACCTGTGGGCCTTCAACGAAGAAGCGCTGGCCCGGGCGATCGCGGCTTCGCGCCTGCCGGTCATCTCCG
>MGQK01000032.1:19332-21569 GCA_001797815.1 Deltaproteobacteria bacterium RBG_13_61_14
GGCAGAGCGGCCAGGTGGAGGCGGGGGACCGGATTGATGTTTTGCTGCATCAAGGCTCGCTGGCTTGCGAGGTGCGCGGGAAGAAGCCGGGCCCGGAGGAGACCTCATGAAACGCATCCTGGGAATCGCGCTGGTTCTCTTTCTGCTCGGCCTGGAGCAGCCGGGCTGGCAGGTGGAGCTGGACCCGCAGCCGGCTGACGGCCGCGTCCGCCTGGCCCAGGGAGAGGCGCTCCTGGTGCGGGTGAAGAGCGAGGCCGGCGGAATTCAGGAAGCCGGCGGCGAAGTGTTCGGCTCGAGCCTGCCGCTGGTCCGCACCGAAGACGGCTGGCTGGGTCTCTTCGGAGTGGACATGGACCAGGAGCCGGAAAAATATTCTTTAGTTTTGCGCCTGAAGCTGGCCGACGGCCGGGAGGAGGAAAAGCGGGTGCGGCTCCTGGTCCAGGCTCGGGACTACGGGACCGACCGGCTCACCCTTCCGCCGGACAAGGTCGCCTTGAGCGCCGAAGCCCTGGCGCGGGTGCGCGCCGACCAACAGGCCCTGGCCCGGGCCTGGCAAACGCCTTCGTCCATGCGGTATTGGTCCGGTCCCTTCCAGCGGCCGGTGCCGGGCAAAGTGAGCGGAGTTTTTGGCCGGCGCCGGATCATCAACGGCCAGCCGAGAAGCCCGCACACCGGCCAGGACCTGCGCGCGGCCCTGAGCGATCCGGTTCTGGCGAGCAACGCCGGCCAGGTGGTGCTGGTGCGCGATTGCTTTTTCTCCGGCAACTCGGTGGTGGTGGACCACGGCCTGGGCCTTTACAGCATGTATTTTCACCTTTCCGAGGTGAAAGTGAAGGAAGGCGAGATGGTGGAAAGGGGGCAGATCCTGGGCCTGATCGGGATGAGCGGCCGCGCCACCGGCCCGCACCTGCACTGGGGCTTCCGCCTGCTCGGGGCCCGGGTGGATCCGGAGGCCATCCTCGCTTTGCCCTTGCCCTGAACCCTCTTAATCACACCTGAATCCTCCTGACTTCAGCGTGCCCCCAAATGAAACGAGGCCCCCTGCAACCCTCCTGTAAAAAAAATCCTCATCAATTCTTGACTTTGTCGTTCGCCTGGGATAGGCTTTATTCAACGAAACTTTTGGGAGAGGGATGCGTGCATGAGTCGTCGTGACTTACTCAGAATCGAAGCCAAGGTTGATGTAGAATATCAGAACTTCGAACAATTCTTTCAGGAATATACCAAAAATATTTCCTTGGGCGGCATTTTTATCAAGACCGAGAAAATGGTCCCGGTGCAGACGGTCCTGGAGATTGGCCTCAAGCTGCCTGAACTTGCGGAACCCCTGACCCTGGTGGGAGAGGTCGTCCATGCCATCACTCCCCAGATGGCCAAGGAGCACGGCTGGGAGCCGGGTCTGGGCATCCATTTCGTGGACTATGATGAAGAGGAGGCCAAGACCAAGCTTGAGCAGTATGTGCGCAACCTGACCAAGAAACATCCGGACAAGATCAATGACCGCCGCAAGAGCCACCGCGTTCCCCTGCGGCTGCGGGTGAAATTCCCCAACCTGCAGACGCTGATGGAAGATTATGCCAAGGACATCAGCCAGGGCGGAATCTTTATTCAGAGCGAGAACCCGCGCCAACTGGGCGACCGCTTCATCGTGACCATGGTGCATCCGGACACGAAACAGGAACTGGAGCTGGAAGGCGAAGTGGTCCGGGTCGCCCGCCGAGAGCCGCGGGACCCGGGCTCGGTCTCGGGCATGGGCATCCGGTTCGTGGACCTGGACGAAAAAGCCAAGAAGGCCATCGAGCTGTTTCTCGCGACCGATTACCCGGCAAACCGTTGAGTAGGCATGGCCCGCATCATCGGCATTGACCTGGGCACCACCAATAGCTGCGCTTCCATTGTCGAGCACGGCCAGCCCCGTGTCATCCCCTCTTCCAAAGGCTACCAGACCATCCCTTCGGTGGTCGGCTTCACCCCCAGCGACGAGCTCCTGGTCGGCCACGACGCCGTGCGCCAATCGCTGATCAACCCGGAAAACACCATCTACGGGGCCAAGCGCCTGATGGGCCGCAAGTACAGTTCCCGCATTGTCCAGGACGTCAAGCAGGCCTTCCACTACCAGATCGTGGAGGGCCGGCACGGCGAGGTGGAGGTGATCGGCAACGGCCGGCCCTTTACCGTGCCGGAGGTCTCGGCCCTGGTCCTGCGCGAGATCCGCAAGGTGGCGGTCGAATACCTGC
>MGQK01000032.1:21605-28039 GCA_001797815.1 Deltaproteobacteria bacterium RBG_13_61_14
CCTATTTCAACGACCGCCAGCGCTTTGCGGTCAAGGAGGCCGGCCGCCTGGCCGGGCTGGAGGTGGTGCGGATCATCAACGAGCCGACGGCCGCGGCCCTGGCCTACGGCTACCGCAAGGGCATCGAGCGCAAGATCGTGATCTACGACCTGGGCGGCGGCACCTTCGACGTCTCGGTCATGGACCTGGGCAAGGACGTTTACCAGGTGCTCAGCACCAACGGCGACACCTTCCTGGGCGGGGTGGACTTCGACAACCGCATCATCGAGCAGGTGGTTGACCGCTTCGAGAAAGAGACCAGGATCAACCTGATGGGCGACCGGATCGCGCTGCAGCGGCTCAAGGCCGCGGCGGAAGAGGCCAAGAAGGAGTTGAGCCTGCGCTCGGAATCCGAGATCAACCTGCCCTTCATCGCCACCGGTTCGGAAGGCCCGCTCAACCTCTCGGTCACCGTCAAGCGGGAGGAGTTGGAGCAATGGGTCGGGGGCCTGGTGGACAAGACCATTGACATCTGCCAGTTCGCCCTGGACGCGGCCAAGCTCCAGCCCAACGAGATTGACGAGGTGGTCCTGGTCGGCGGCCAGACCCGCATGCCCCTGATCTGGGAAAAGGTCCGGTCCTTATTCGGCCGGTCCCCCTCCAAGGGCGTGCATCCCGAAGAGGTGGTGGCCCTGGGCGCCGCGATCATGGCCGACATCCTCTCCCGCGGCGAGACCGGCGTGCTCCTGCTCGACGTGGTCCCCCTCTCCATCGGCCTGGCCCTGCCCGGCGGCCGCTTCAAGAAAATCATTCCCCGCAACTCCACCACCCCGATCAAAAAGACCGAGGTCTTCACCACCAGCAAAGACGACCAGAAATCGGTCGCCATCACCGTGCTCCAAGGCGAAAGCCCGAAGGTCGAAGAAAACGAAGTGCTCAGCCACTTCGCCTTTACCGGCCTGCCCCCGCACAATAAGGGTCAGCTCAAGATCGAAGTCACCTTTGCGGTGGACACCGACGGCATCCTCACCGTCTCGGCCCGCGACCAGAGCAGCGGGAAAAAGATCACTACCGTCGTCAACCCCAAAACCAGCGTCTCGCCTGCGGCCTGAGCCGGCGCGGTTCTTTCCGCAAAAATCAAGGGAAAAATGGGGTGCGATCATTGAAGGTGATTCCAGCCCTTTCTCTGGCTTGCCTGGTGGCAGGACCCGGCTGGGCCCGGAGCCAGGAGCCTCCTCCCTCACCGGCCGAGCCGGCCCCTCCTTCCGCACAAGCGCCGGCCCCGACACCGGTGAAAATCCATCCCGGCGTGATCGAGCTCGGCCGCGACGTGTTCCTGCCCCACCTGTACCAGGACACCAAGGCCAGTTTCACCTCGCGGGAAAGCCTGATCGGCCTGGCCCTCGGCGGCTTTGCCACCGCCGCGATCTCCTTCCAGGACCAGAAGATTGACGACTACTGGGAAGCCGAGGACCCGATCGGCGACTGGTCCGAGATCGGCGACCAGTGGGGATCGGGCTTCTTCCAGCCGGCGGTCGTGGTCGGCATGTATGGCTGGTCGCGCTGGACCAAGAACCAGGAGCTGGCCACCAACGCCGAAGTCTTGGCCGAGGCCCTCATCCTCCAAGGCCTGACCATCAACTTGATGAAGCCGTTAGTCGGCCGCGAGCGGCCCGATCACAGCGACAAGCTCTCCTTCCCCTCCGGCCACACCGGCAACGCCTTTGCCTTTGCCGCGGTGGTGGACGACCGCTACGGCCACAAGTGGGGCATCCCCCTGTTCGCCCTCGCCACCTTCACCGGGCTGACCCGCATGGAAGACCGGGCGCATTGGGCCTCGGACGTGGCCTTCGGCGCTACCCTGGGCACGGTCATCGGCTACGCCGTGTCCAAGAACCACGACGACTACCCCTACCAGAAAGCCTGGCGCCGGAAAAAAAAGACCAAGATCACCCTCCTGCCCCTGCTCCCCTCCCCGGGAGACGACCGCACCGGGATCATGATCTCCATGCCCGTGCGCTGAAGCGGAAAGCCTTTATTCAAAATATCGCGGATTGTTCATCGCTTGCGGATAACTGTTCATCGCGCTTTCACTGATTACTGTTTACTGTGCACTGTCCACTACTCTCAGGTCATCTTGCCCGGATCCAGGAGCCGGTCGAGTTCCGCGGGCGAGAGGTCGGTCATTTCGGCTGCCACTTCCTTGACCGGCCGGCCTTCTTTCACCGCCCGCTGGGCAATTTCGGCCGCCTTATCGTAGCCGATCTGGGGGGTCAGCGCGGTGGCCAGCATCGGGTTCTGCGCGGCCAGCCGGGCGCAGCGCTGGGCATTGGCCTTGATGCTTCGCACGCATTTTTCCGCAAAGAGCCGGGCGGCGTTGGTGAGGAGCGTGATGGACTCGAGCAGGCTTTGGGCGATGAGCGGCATCATGGTCGAGAGCTGGAAGCGGGCGTTGAGACCCGCGACCGCCACCGCGGCGTCGTTGCCGATCACCTTGGTGCAGGCCATGATCACCGCCTCCGGCACCACCGGGTTGACCTTGCCGGGCATGATGGTGGAACCCGCCATCAGCTCGGGCAGCATGAGTTCCCCCAGTCCCGCCGTCGGCCCGCTCCCCAGGCAGCGGATGTTCTCGGAGATCCCGGCCAGGGTGACCGCCAGGTCGCGGAGCGATCCGCTCACCCGCACCAGCCGGTCCGAGGCGGCCTGAGCTTCGAAATGATTCTCCGCTTCCCGGAGCGGCAGGCGATAGTCCTGGCGCAGCCGGGCGATCACTTTCCCCGCGAACCGGGGGTGCGCGTTCAGCCCGGTGCCCACCGCGGTGCCGCCGAGCGGAAGTTCATATAGATTCTCCACCGTCCTTTCCAGGTCAGCCGAGGCGAGTCTCACCCGCGCCGCCCAGCCGGAAAATTCCCGGCCCAGCCGGATCGGCGCCGCGTCCATCAGGTGGGTGCGGCCGGTCTTGACGATGCGGTTGAATTCCTTGGCCTTGCGCTCGAGCTCGTGGGTGAGCCGAGTGAGCGCGGGAATCAGCTCGCGGACGATGGCCCGGGCCGCGGCCAGGTGGAGCGCGGTGGGCATGACGTCGTTGGAGGACTGGCCCCGATTGACGTGGTCGTTGGGGTGGACGAGCCGGCGGTCGCCGATCCGGCCGCCCAGAAGCTCGGCCGCGCGGTTGGCGATCACCTCGTTCAGGTTGCCGTGGCTGTTGGTGCCGGAGCCGCTCTGATAGAGGTCAAGCGGGAACTGGTCGGCGAGCCGGCCGGCCTCCACCTCCCGGGCCGCCCGGGCGATGGCCCGGGCCTTGCCCGCCGGGATCATTTTCAGTTCGGCATTGACCGCGGCGGCGTGCCCCTTGATCCGGGCCGCACTCCGGAGAATCGCGGCCGGCAGGCGTTGCCCGCTGACCGGGAATACCTCCAGGGCTTTTTGCGTTTCCCGGTCCCAGTAGGCTTGCTTCGGGACCGCCGCGGTCCGGCCCCGCTCCTTGGCCATCCGCTTTTTCATCGGTCGTTCCTCCCCGCTCTCGAACATAGATGCTCAGCTCCGCCGTTGTCAAGCGTCCCAACACGTTCCCCCTGATTCCCGGATAAAACAGGATCAGGTTGATTTTACCTGCCAGAGCCGTTCCCCCGAGGTGAGGCCGGGGCGCAATTGATTGCGCCCGCAAATCAGCATGGGGCAAGAGGGCGCGATGAATCGCGCCCCTGTCCCCTGATCCTTATCCGGGAATCAGGGCGCGTTCCTTCCGCCTTGACATCTTCCTGGCGGTTTTCTATCGTGGGGCAAATTGATGGCGCATCCAAATCCGGAAAAAGTGAAAATTGACTGGAAAGCTCTGCTGATCTCGGTCCCTTTGCTGGCCTGGCCGGGATTCAGCCTTTCCCAAGAGCCGGAGCCCGCCGCCCCGGCGGCTGGCGCAGAGGAAAAGCCGGCGCCGCCGTGGAAAGGCTCCGCGGCCCTGGGCTATACCCAAAGCGGGGGCAATACCAACTCGACCGCGATCAATGCCAACGCCGCCCTGAGCCGGGACGGGGAACTGACCGACCTGGGCTGGCAGGCCGGGCTTCTTTACGGTTTTACCCGCTACACCGACAAGAACATCCTCTCGGCTAACAACTACTTCGGCCTCTTCCGAGTGGATCAGTTTTTAACTACTTCGAAAAGGCCCTATGGCTTTTGCCAGTTTCAATTCCAGAGCGACCAGTTCGCGGGATTTTGGGGCAAATACATGGCCGAGGCCGGCGCCGGTTACAATTGGTGGAAGAGCAAAAAACGGAGCCTCAAGACCGAGGCCGGCTACGCCTTCATTGACTGGAACTATACCGAGCCGAGCGAGGACGGCCGCCGTTGGGCACCGACCAATAACAGCGTGGCGCGCCTGCGTTACTGGCACCAGGTGCTTTCCTGGCTGGCGCTATCCGAGGAAGCGGTCTATTACCTCAACTTGGAGGATACCCGGGAGTATCAGACGGAATCCATGAGCGCGGCCAAGATCAAATTGACGGACCGGATCGGCTTTCAATCTTCCCTGGCGGTCAAATATAACAACCGGCCGCCGCTGGTCGAAAAGAAAGACGCTTACGGTCAGACCGTCCACGACGCTGACGGAAATCCGGTTCTGGAAAGAGCCAAATATACCGACTATATCTGGACCAATACCTTGGTTCTCTCCTTCCCTTAAGCGGAGACGGTGATGCTGAAACGCTTCGTCGGCCGCATGGGCATGCGCGAGCTGCAGGGGCGCGACCCCGCCGAGGTGCGCACCGTGTTCCTGATGCTCTTCATGTTCGTGTTCCTCAATGCCGACGTGATGCTGATGGTGCCCTCCTTCCGCGCCATCCGCGACGAGTTCGGCAAAAACGAGGCCGCCATCGGCCTGGTCGCCTCCCTCTTCGTGTTCTCCGGCGCCGGCATCGCCCTGGTCTCGGGCTACCTGGCCGACCGCTATCCCCGCAAGCTCCTGGTCTTCTTCACCATCCTGCTCGGCGAGATCCCCTGCCTGCTCACCGGCTACGTCCGCTCCTTCGAGGAGCTGTTCCTGATCCGGGCCTTGACCGGGCTCGGCATCGGCGGGCTGATGCCCTTGATTTACTCCATGATCGGAGACCTGGTGACCGACAAAGAACGCGCCACCGCTTCCTCCTGGATCGGCCTGGCCGAAGGCGTCGGCCTGGCCCTGGGCATGGCCGTCGCCGGGAACCTGGTCGAGAGAACCGACGTCGCCTTCCTCGGCGCTTCCGGCTGGCGCCTGCCCTTCGTACTCGCGGCGCTCCCCAACTTCATCCTCGCCCCCCTGTTCCTGCTCCTGGCCAAGGAACCGCCCCGCGGCGGGGGCGAGCGGTCCATCCAGAAAGAGCTGGCCCAGGGCCTGGAATACAAGCGCCGGATCAAGCTCCGCGACTACCTGACCATCTTCCGCAACCGCACCAACCTCTACTTCATCCTCCAGGCCGTCCCCGGCACCATCGGCTGGGGCGTGCTCCCCAACTGGGTGGTGGCCTACTACCAGGAAAAGAACGTCTCCGCCGCGCTCGCCACCAACCTCAACCTCCTGATCGGCCTGGGCATGATCCTCGGCGGCTTTTTCGGCGGCATCCTCGGCGACCGGCTCCATCGCCGAAACAAAAAGTATTCGCCCATCCTTTGCGGGATCACCACCCTCCTGGGTTTGGCTTTTTTCCTGGCCATGCTCCATTGGCCGCTGCCCGACCATCCCGCCGTCGCGGACATGGCCGGCCCCCTGGCCATCGGCATCGTCGGCGGATTCCTCATCACCGTCACCTCCTCCAACATCCGCGCCATCGTCCTCAACGTCAACCCG
The DNA here is from genome assembly GCA_001797815.1 of Deltaproteobacteria bacterium RBG_13_61_14. GTDB lineage: Bacteria > RBG-13-61-14 > RBG-13-61-14 > RBG-13-61-14 > RBG-13-61-14 > RBG-13-61-14. The sequence goes on from MGQK01000032.1 coordinate 27,409, forward strand.
CCGGAAAACCGCGGCGCCATGATGAGCATCTTCACCCTCAGCGATTCCATCGGAAAAGGCCTCGGACCCGTGCTCGGCGGCGTCCTGATCGTGGCCGTGGGCTATATCTGGACCATGGACCTCGCCACCCTGGCCTGGATTCCCTGCGCCCTGGTCTTCCTTTTCCTCCTGGCCCCCCAATATCCCAAAGACGCCGCCCACCTGGACCAGCTCATGGCCGAGCGGGCCAAGGAAATGGAACAATCCTTATGATCCCGTGAACGTAAACGTGAACGAAATCGGTTGGCGGTTGGCGGCTTGCTCTGAGCGCGGTCGAAGAGTTCGCAGTTGGCGGAAAGCAAGAAAGTAGCCGCGACCGCTCTTCAGTCGCGGACAAGCGGAGAGGTCAGATCAATTCGAGGGCCGCGGCGTCGGCGAGGAGGAAGCCTTTGGGGGTGAGTTGCAATCTGCTTCTGCTTTGCCGGCAGACCTTCATCTCTTCCAGGGCGCGGATACTCTCGGCCCGGTCCGACCAGAGGTCGCGGCCGAATTGAGCCAGATAATCCCGGCGCGAGATCCCGGCCGCAGTGAGGATCCCCAGCAGGATAAACTCCCGCCGCGCCCGCTCCCGGTCCGGCGGCTCGGTCGCGGT
>MGQK01000032.1:28066-29805 GCA_001797815.1 Deltaproteobacteria bacterium RBG_13_61_14
TTTCGCCAACTAACAGGAACATCTCCGCGGCCAGATCCTCGTCCACCGGCTTGAGCTTGCCTTCCTTCCGGAGTCGCTCCAGCTCGGCGCCTTTTTCCCAGGTCAACTCGTAAACGGAAAGGTGGTCCGGCTCGAGCGCGAGCGCCTGCTCCAGGTCCGCTTCCAATTCTGCAAGGGTCTGGCCGGGCAGCGCGAAGATCAAATCCAAAGAAAGGTTTTGCAAACCGGCCTTCCGCGCTTGCCGGGCGGCGGAACCGGCTTGCCGGGCCGTATGGACGCGGCCGAGCCGCTGAAGCTGTCGGTCCGAAAAAGTCTGCACGCCCAGGCTCAGGCGGTTGATCCCCGCGCGGCGAAGCTGTTTCAGCTTGGCCAGGTCGAGCGATTCGGGGTTGGCTTCCAGGGTGATCTCGACATGATGCCGAACCCGGAAGCGGGAGCGCGCCGCTTGGATCAAGCGCCCGATGGTCGCCGGAGCCAAGAGCGAGGGCGTGCCCCCCCCGAAATAGATGCTGGTGAGCGGGACTGCGACAAAATCATCCGCGCGCGCTTCCATTTCCCGGAGCAGGGCCGCGATATAGGCGGCCTCGGGCAGGGGCCGGCGCACGTTCGAGACAAAGCCGCAGTAGCGGCAGCGCCTTTTACAGAAGGGAATATGAATATAAAGTCCGAGGCTAGTTTTGAATTTTTTCAATTTGGGATTTTAGATTTTGGATTTTGGATTGCTAATGGCAAAGGCATAAAAAATCTGAAATCAAAAATCCAAAATCTAAAATCAGCGAAGCGCTTCGGGCGCGAAGCTTTCATCGTAGCGGCCCTCGTAAGGCACGAACAGGGTGAACTCCTTGAGGAAGGTGAGGCGGAATATGCCGATCGGTCCGTTGCGCTGCTTGCCGATGATCACCTCGGCCAGGCTGTCTTCCGCGCTGTCCACGTCGGCGCCGAGCTCGGCGTTGAGGTTGGTCTCGCCGGCTTCGTCGCGGCGCGACTTGTAGAGGGAGGGCCGGTGGATGAACATGACCAGGTCGGCGTCCTGCTCGATGGCGCCGGACTCGCGCAGGTCCGAGAGCCGGGGCCGCTTGTCCTCCCGCTGCTCCACCGCCCGGTTGAGCTGGGAGAGCGCCAGCACCGGCACCCGCAGCTCCTTGGCAAAGGCCTTCAAGTTGCGGCTGATCTCGGAAATCTCGTTCTCCCGGCTGTCCCGGCCCCGGCGCGCGCCCGAACCCTTGATCAATTGCAGGTAGTCCACCACCACCAGGTCCAGGCCGCCCTTTTCCGCCTGGATCCGCCGGCACTTGGCCTTCATCTCCAGGACCGAGAGGGAGGACGAGTCGTCAATGAAGATGGAAGCGTCGGCCAAAAGCCCGACCGCGGTGGTGAGCTTGGGCCAGTCGCGCTTTTCGATGAAGCCGGAGCGCACCCGCTCGGCCTCCACCCGGGCCTCGCCGCAGAGCATGCGCATGACCAGGTGCTCGCGCGCCATCTCCATGGAAAAGATGGCAATGGTCTTGCCCGCCTCGAGCGCGGCGTGGCGGGCGATGTTGAGGGCGAGCGCGGTCTTGCCCATCGAGGGCCGTCCGGCCAGGATGCAGAGGTCCGAGGGCTGGAAGCCGTGGGTGAGCTTGTCCAGGTCCGGGTAGCCGCTGGGCACGCCGGTGACCTGTTTCTTTTCTTCCGCGTATTTTTCAATCAGCGCGAAGCTGTCCTTGACGATGGCCCGGATCGGCTGGTAGGTGGTGGTG
>MGQK01000032.1:29817-29919 GCA_001797815.1 Deltaproteobacteria bacterium RBG_13_61_14
GAGATCTCCAGGATCTTGTTTTCGGTCTCGTCCAGAAAAACCTCGATATCCTCCGGCTCGTCGTAGGCGGTGGCGATGATGCGGGTGGCCTCGTGGATCACC
>MGQK01000032.1:29973-32601 GCA_001797815.1 Deltaproteobacteria bacterium RBG_13_61_14
CACGAGCATGTCCATGACCGCGCTCAGCGAGGGCGGGTCGAGCAGGACCGCGCCCAGCACCGATTGCTCGGCCTCCAGGTTATGCGGAGGCATCCGTTCCATGCTGAGAACACCCTAGCAGGAAGAAAAAAATTTTCAAGAAGAAAAAAAAGGAAAAGCTATTTAGCCACGGCCTTGAGCTTGGCCTGGCCGTTCTCCACCACCACCTTGAAATCCACCTTCTTGCCCTTGTATTTTTCTTTCAGCGCCGGCAACTGCTTTTGCAGGGTGGCCGCGATCTTTTCCCGGGTGATGGCATCGGTGGACTGGTTCAGAGACTGGCGGGCCTTGACGAATTCCTGGTAGAGCGATTCCACCCGATCACCGGGCAGGCCGGAGTCGGACTTCTCGGCCGGTCGGGGCTTGGCTTCGTCCCCTTTTTCCTGGTTAAGCTCCCCGCTGTGCAGCTTGGCCTTGAAGAGGTCGCGCTTGTAGGTGCCGGCCTCGATCTGCTGCAAGATCCGGTTCCAGTACTGCATGTAGGAGTTGAACTTGGACTGGAGCTGGGTGAAGCGGAAGCGCACCGCGAAATTGGGAGTGGTCTGGTTGGCCAGGCGCCGGATCAAATAGGTGATCGAGGTGCGCTCCTGGTCCGGCGGCCGTCGGCGAAAGCCCAGGAAGTACTGCTCGTGCAACATGCGCACCTCTTCCATCCGCTTCTCCAGCACGTCCAGGGTTTCCTGGTCCAGTTTTTCCATGGTTTTTATTATGGCAATTTCGACCGGGTTTGTAAAGACCTTCCCCCGGTTCCCGGTTGGAAAATTATCCCCTCGGCTCTGGGATCAAGGGGGACCCTCTGCCAATCTATGGTAGAATCATGCCCATGAAATGTTCCGGTCCCCAGGAGATCTACGACATCTACAACCAGGCCGGCGAGCCGATCGGCCGGGCCACCCGCGGCGAGGTGCACCAGAACCCCTCCCTGGTTTATCGCGCCGTGCACGTGCTGGTTTTCAACCGCGGGGGCGAACTCCTGCTCCAGAAGCGGGTCCAATCCAAGGACATCGAGCCGGGCAAATGGGACACTTCGGTGGGCGGGCATCTGGATCCGGGCGAAGACTGGATCGCCACCGCCCGCCGGGAGATGAAGGAAGAGTTGGGAGTGGATCCGGGAGAATTGGTCCATCTTTACGATTTCCGCTTTGGCTCGGCCCAGGAGACCGAGGACATCCGCACTTTTCGGACCGAGCAGGAGGGACCGTTCCGGCCCAACCCGGAAGAGATCGCGGAGGTCCGCTTCTTCAGCCTGGAGCAAATCCGGCGGCAGATGGGGACCGGGTTCTTCAGCCGCAACTTTGAAGAGGAGATCGCGCATTATTTCCAAGCGCTCGGTCGCCGGCCCTGACCCCCGCCCTTCCCGGCGGTGGTTTTACCTGCTCGCGCTTTTCCTGGCCTGGGCAGGCCTGGAGGGGGGCCTGCAATTGGCCGGACTGGCGGCGCGCTGGCTTTTCAAGCCGGAGCTCGCTCATCCCGGGGCGCCGGTGATCCTCTGTCTGGGGGATTCCCACACCTTCGGGGTGGGGATGCCAGCGGACCGCGCGTATCCTGCCCAGCTCGAAAAGCGGCTTTCGGACCAGGGCATCATGGTTAACGTGGTTAATCTGGGCGCGCCCGGGACCAATACCTCCCAGATTCGCTGTCATTTGCCCGAGTGGATTCAACGCTTTCGGCCATCGGTAATCGTGGTGCTGGCCGGGGTCAACGACGGCTGGAATTCCAGCGAGGTGCTGAGGGTGGACTGGGAGGACGGGGTGCTCAAGGGTCAGCCGGGAAAATTGTGGCGGGCCCGGGCGCTGAATATTCTATCTTACCTTAAGACTTACCGCTTGGCGGCTTATCTGGTCCGGCGGGCGGACTGGGGCCGGCAGCGGATTGAGCAGGAGCGGCAGCGGGACAGCGCGTGGGTCTTCCATAACTACGCGCCCGAGGAGGCCGTTCCGGTTGACTATGCGGAGTGGGATCGCGCCTTGCGCAACTTGACCTGGATCGCCGACTTCGCCCGCCAGCGCCAGGTCCAGATCGTTTTTATGACCTATATGGGAGTTCCCTCGGTGGCTGAGTTTGAGGGGCCGAACCATGTCCTCCGCAAGGCGGCCAAAGACCGCCAGGCGCCGCTCGTGGATAACGATCTGGCCGCGCGGCCGGAGTTACTGACTCCCAACGGGCAACTCAATCGCAGCCGGGCGCAAACCCTGTTTCTTCCCGATGCTCACCCCACCGCGGCGGGTCACAGCCGGATCGCGAACAACTTGGCCCAACTTTTGCTGGAAAAGAGATTATTCCCGAGTGAAGAAAAATAACACGAACTTCGCTGAGAGCCAGACTGCAATCCAGCGCTTCGCTCGGCCCCTGGCCGCGCTCCTGCTCCTCGCCTTCCTCGGCCTGGGCGCGTCCAGCGCGCTCCAGAAATCCGCCACCCGCGATGAAGGCGTCCACCTCGCCCGGGGCGTGGCCATCCTCAAGACCGGCGACTTCCGCCTCAGCATCCACCACCCGCCCCTGATGAACGTCCTCTCCGCCCTCCCCCTCTTCCTCTCCGGCCGGAACATCGTCTTCCCCCAAGGCGACCCCTCCTGGCAAACCGCGGAC
>MGQK01000032.1:32627-35278 GCA_001797815.1 Deltaproteobacteria bacterium RBG_13_61_14
TCACCACCGACCTTGCCGTCACCGCCGGCGCCTTCTTTGTGATTTATGCCCTCTGGCGCTTCTACCAGGCTCCCTCTCTTCGCCGACTCACCGCACTTTCGGTCCTGCTCGGCCTCGCCCTGCTCACCAAATACTCCGCCCTGCTCATCGTGCCATTGGTCTTTGTCATTCTCGCGACCGCGTATTGGCTCGACCCTGACTTTCGGAGCGCAAGTAAAAACTTTAGGGGCGCGCCTGACCGTTCGGCTGAGCTCACGGCCGAAAGCCCCAGGCGCGCGATCCGCGCACTCCGCGCAACCTTATTTCTAATTCTCGGCTTAATCATCACTCTCTTGGTAGTATGGTCCGGCTACTTCTTCGACCTCTCCCCCTGGCCCTGGAGCCGATACCTCCACGGATTCCTCACCACCGAACAACTCCTCCACCATGGCTCCAACTACTTCCTCGGCCAAACCCGCGACACCGGCTTCCGCTCCTATTACCTGGTGCTTTTCCTTCTGAAGACACCTTTAGGCACCCTAATTCTTTTAGCACTATCCTTAGTGGTGCGGGTGCGAGTGGCGCGGGTGCCCTCACCCGCGCACCCCTCAGTGGCGCAGGTTTTCCAACCTGCGCACCGCTTAAAGCTTCTCCCGCTCTTTATCTTTCTGCCCGCAATTACTTTCTTCATGGCCGCCAGCTTCCTCAACGACCTCAACCTCGGCGTCCGCTACGTGCTTCCCGCTTACCCCCTCCTCTTCCTCTGGATCGCCCGGCTTGCCGCCGAGCCGAAAGCACTCTTGGGGGCGCAGCCGACTTTCGGGGCGCGCCTGACCCTCGGGGCGCAGCCGACTTTAGGGGCGCGGGTGACCGTTCGGCTGAGCTCACGGCCGAAAGCCTCACCCGCGCATTTCGCGCAACCTTTGCCCCGTTGGCGCCGCTACGTGGTTCCGGCCCTGGCCGGCTGGACCGTGGCCGCCTCTCTCTGGATCTGGCCCGACTACCTCATGTATTGGAATCCGATCGCCGGCGGGCCGGATCGGGCCTGGCGGATCGCAGTGGCCGGCGAGGACTGGGGCCAGGACCTGCCCGGCCTGGCGCGATATGTCAAAGAGCATGGGATTGAAAACTTGCACTACAACGTTTACGGCATCGGCATGCCTTCCTTGTATAGCCTGCATTACCGGACCTTCCCCTGCTCCACCCCGGTCTCGGGCTGGGTGGCCGTGCACATGGTGGACCTCTATCGGCCCCGCGCGCCCGGCTGCTACGACTGGCTCAAGGCCTACTCGCCGGTCGCCAAGGTGGGCTACACTATCTGGATCTATCGGATTGAATAGAAATTGATCCACGAATGAACACGAAGAAAATAGGGACAGTCACCTATTTTTATTTCACTATGCACTCCGTGCGCTGGCGGAATAGTCGTTCACGTTCAAGGGTTAGGAGAAGCCGGGCTGAAGACGATGCTCCCTAGGGCGGGATCGTAATCCACCTTGGTGCCGTAAGGCTTTGAGAGATCGCGGAGTTCCTGGGCCACGGCTTCGGCCTCTTGGCCGGAAAGAACTCGGGGCCGGAATTTGACCTCGGGATTAAAAACCCAGACCGGGATCGCTTCCACTTTGAGCAGCTCGCCGGAAGCCGAAAACTCGACCCGGGTGATGATGCTGGTGCGCGAGTGCCGGCTGTAAGAGCCGAACACGAAGTTGCCGAGGCTGTAGAAGATCACTCCGCCCTGGTAAAACTCGACTCCCTGGAGCACGTGGGGATGGTGGCCGATCACCAGGCGGGCGCCGTTCTCGATGGCCCGGCGCGCGGTCTCGATCTGGTAATCCTTGGCTTCCTGCAAAAGCTCCGCGCTCCAGTGGCTGCTCACCACCACGATGGCCGAGTCCTTGCGGGCCGCGGCCACGTCCCGCGCCACGTATTCCGGATTGCCGGGCGCGGTGCCGGGCTGGAACCGCGTGGCGAAGAAAGCCTCCGGGAAGGTCATGCTGTAGCTCAGCACCGCGACCGAACTCCCCCGCTCCGCCAGCTCCACCCGCGCCGGTCGGCGCGCCTCCTTGAGGTTATCTCCGGCGCCGGCATAGTAAACCTTGGCGGCTTGCAGGCTGGCCAGGGTGTCCTTGATCCCCACCGCGCCGAAGTCCAGCATATGGTTATTGGCCAGGCCGAAGACGTTGAAACCGGCGGCCTTGATCGCGGCCAGACTTTCCGGCCGGGCCCGAAAGGTGAACTCCTTGCCTTCCATTGCCTGGCCCCTACGGGTGAGCGGCGCTTCCAGGTTGCAGATGGCCAGATCCCGGTCGGCCAGAATTGGCTTGATCTGGGCAAAGGCCTCGTCATAGCGGCCGCGCAGCTCGAACTCGGCGTTGCCCACGATGGCGATGTCGCCCACGGCATAGATCACGACCGGAGCCGGAGGCGGAGGGGCAGGAGGCGCGGCGGTTTGGCCGAGCAGGAGCGACGACAGCAAACACCAAGTCAACATGCTATTCCTTATCCAATCGTTCGTGCGCAATCGTAAAGAAGATTTTTACCACAAAGACACAAAGGCACGAAGTAAAGGAAGAAAAAAATATTTATTACTCTTAACCCTTCTCCATTTTCTCTTCTTTGTGTCTTTGTGGTGAGTTCTTTACTTCTTGGTAAAGCCACAAAGGCACGAAGTC
>MGQK01000033.1:149-287 GCA_001797815.1 Deltaproteobacteria bacterium RBG_13_61_14
TCGCCGCCCGGGAGCAGGGCCATAAGCTTGCCCATGCCGTAGCCGGCGGCGAAGACGCGGCGGATGAGCCGGCCGGCCTGTTGAAGTTGGGGCCGGGGCACCACGCACATGTTCAACACGATGATGCCGGTGCGGCGG
>MGQK01000033.1:413-20728 GCA_001797815.1 Deltaproteobacteria bacterium RBG_13_61_14
CATCTTACCCCGGAAAGAGGGTTTCTGCCAAGATAAAGATGCTTGGCCGGGCCCCGGGCCGAAAGAAATTTTTCCAGCCGTTTGGAGTCCAATCCTACCGGAAAAATTGGCCTGTGTCAAGCAATAAACGGCAATTTTGCCGATATTTTAGCTACAAAGGACATTGCCGTTGGATTTCATTCCTAGTTTATAACTAATTGATATATAATATAAAATTATTTTTAAAATAACTCTTGACAAGATCATGTCTTAATGCTAATCTGGCAATAGATTGCCAGTTAATTGTTTTGTAATTGCTTTGGGCCCATTGCACAGCACCTTGCTTAGAGCCAACGGCCGCGCGGCCGTTAACTATTTTGCCAAGTAAAGGAGAGTTAGGAATGAACCTGCAACGTCCGAATGCCAATGAGGCGCTTCAGACCACCAACCGCTCCAAGGACGTCGCCCCGCAGTCGGGGATCTGCAGCCGCTGCCAGGACGGCTGCCGCGGCGGGTGCGACCTGTTCACCGCCAGCTTCCGCGGCCGGGAGCTGCTCTACCCGGGTCCCTTCGGCGAGGTCACCGCGGGCGCGGACAAGGACTACCCGGTGGACTACTCGCACCTCAACATCAACGGCTACGCGCTCGGCGCCGCCGGCATCCAGGGCGACCCGGATCATGCCACTTTCCCGTCGGTGAACACCGAGACCGCGTTCGGCACCAAGCACCAGGTCAAGATGAAGGTGCCCATCTTCACCGGCGCGCTCGGCTCGACCGAGATCGCCCGCAAGAACTGGGAGCACTTCGCCGTGGGCGCGGCGATCAGCGGGATCAGCCTGGTCTGCGGGGAGAACGTGTGCGGCATTGACCCGAAGCTTGAGCTGGACAGCCACGGCAAGATCAAGGAAGCGCCGGACCTGCGCCGGCGGGTGGAAGAATACCGCCGCTTTCACGAGGGCTGGGGCGACATCCTGGTGCAGATGAACGTGGAAGACACCCGCTTCGGGGTGGCCGAATACGCGCTCGGGAAGCTCGGGGTCGAGAACATCGAGCTCAAGTGGGGCCAGGGCGCCAAGTGCATCGGCGGCGAGATCCGGGTCAACACGGTCGAGCGGGCGCAGGAGCTCAAGAAGCGCGGCTACATCGTCACCCCCGACCCCGAAAATCCCGCCAACATCGCCGCCTTCCAGGACGGCGCCATCAAGCAGTTCGAGCGCCACTCCCGGCTGGGCTTCGTGGACCAGGAGGGCTTCATGAAAGAGGTTCTGCGGCTCCGCAAGCTCGGGGCCAAGCGGGTCACCCTCAAGACCGGCGCTTACCCCATGCGCGAACTGGCCATGGCCATCCGCTGGTCCTCCGACGCCAAGATTGACCTCCTCACCATTGACGGCGCTCCCGGCGGCACCGGCATGAGCCCCTGGCGCATGATGAACGAGTGGGGCATCCCCTCCCTCTACCTCCATTCCATGACCTACGAGCTCTGCGCCCGCCTGGCCAAGAAAGGCGCCTGGGTGCCGGACATCGCTTTCGCCGGCGGCTTCTCCGCCGAAGACCACGTCTTCAAGGCCCTCGCGCTCGGCGCGCCCTTTGTCAAGGCCGTGTGCATGGGCCGGGCGCTGATGATCCCGGGCATGGTGGGCAAGAACATCGCGCTCTGGCTCAAGGGCGGCGACGGGGGCATGCCCAAGACCGTGTCCAGGTTCGGCTCCAGGAAGGAAGAGATCTTCGTCTGCTACGAGGAGCTCAAGGCCAAATACGGCCGCGAGGTGGACCAGATGCCGCTGGGCGCGCTCGGGGTTTACAGCGTCATCGAAAAGCTCCAGGTCGGCCTGCAGCAGATCATGGCCGGCGCCCGGAAGTGGCGGGTGGACCTGATCTCCCGCAACGACCTGGTCTCCCTCACCGAAGAGTGCGCCAGGATCACCGGCATCCCCTATGTCATGGACTCCTTCCGCGACGAAGCCCTCGCCATCATTGACGGCAAGTCCAACGGCAAGGGCCGGCCGGCCAAGAAGACTATCAAGGCCAAGCCGCGGAAAAAGTAAAATCTCCGCCCGCATCCCACCCGGCGGGGTCGGCTATCCGGCCCCGCTGTTTTTTTGCTCGCGACCAACGGAAGCGGGCCATATTTCAACCGGCGGCAGCCGGCGGCTCGATGATTTAAGCCCGCGACCAGCGGTCCTTCGACCCTGAGCTCCCTTCGGGTCTGAGCCTCAGGGTCGAAGACAGGCCGAAGCGGGAGCGGGCCAAGGTTGAGTCCAGGGATCATCCCTGGAAACTGCAACAAACTTACACTAATAGGGGACAGTGAATTTTGAAGGGTGAAGGGTGAAGGATGAGGTCTGAAATCAAACGATGGTTCGAGATGCTAACCCGGCGATTTCTCAAGACCTTTTTGTCCCAGCGCCCCCAAGATGCACCCCCATTCCTGCCATCGGCTCTTCCAAATCCCCAAATACTCCTCTCCGACTACCCGGGAACCAACTTAACCTGGCGAAATTTCTCTTGGTTTCTTCTTCTTCTCTTCCCCGACCTACTACCTACGACCTACTACCTACTCTCTTCAAACGTCCCCCCATTCTGCACGCCAACCACCCCATTCTGCGCGGCAAGCCCCCCATCCTGCACAGCAACCACCCCATTCTGTGCGGCAACCACCCCAGGTTTTCCGCCTGGGGACCACCTCTCCCGGTCTATCAACCGCGAACACACCTGGCTGCCCGGCTCTTAAACTTTATTTGAAGACCTGACCCCAGCCTTGATTTTCTTATCCATCCGGGTTAGCATGAGCGCCAAGGATCAAGGCCTTGACCGCTCCTCCCATCATCGCCCAACTGATCGCCACCTTCGACCGCAACCGCGATTCCTACCGCTCGCCGGCCTACAACGAGCACCAGCTCCGCGTCGAGTTCCTCGATCCCTTCTTCATCGCGCTCGGCTGGGACGTTTATAACGCCGCCGGCTACGCCCTCCAATACCGCGACGTGGTCCACGAGGATGCCATCAAAATCGGCGTTGCCACCAAGGCCCCCGACTACTGCTTCCGGGTCGGCGGCCGGCGCAAGTTTTTCCTCGAAGCCAAAAAACCATCCCTCGACATCAAAACCAACCCCGAGCCCGCCTTCCAGCTCCGCCGCTACGCCTGGTCCGCCAAGCTCCCCCTCTCCATCCTCTCCGACTTCGAGGAGCTCGCGGTTTACGATTGCCGCGTGAAGCCCGAGCCCGGCGACCCCGCCGCGGCCGGCCGCCTCTTCTTTTACCGCTACCCCGATTACCTCGAGCGCTGGCCCGAGCTCGAAAGCGTCTTTTCCAAGGAGGCCGTGCTCAAAGGCAGCTTCGATCGTTTCGCCGAGTCCGCCAAAAAGAAAAAAGGCACCGCGGAGGTGGACGACGCCTTCTTGAAGGAGATCGAGTCCTGGCGCGAGCTCCTCGCCAAAAACATCGCGCTCCGCAATCCCCGCCTCACCAACCGCGAGCTTAACTTCGCGGTCCAGGCCACCCTTGACCGCATCATCTTCCTCCGCATCTGCGAAGACCGAGGCATCGAAAATTACGGCCTCCTCCAGGCCCTCCTCAACGGACAGAATCTCTACCGCCGCCTCTTCCAGCTCTTCGACCGCGCCGACGACAAATACAACTCCGGCCTCTTCCACTTCAAACCCGAAAAAAACCGGCCCGAACCCGATACCCTCACCCCCCGGCTCGCCGTGGACGACAAGCCGCTCAAGGAAATCATCAAGCGGCTCTATTATCCGGAAAGCCCTTACGAGTTCTCGGTCCTGCCCGCGGATATCCTGGGCCAGGTTTACGAGCAGTTCCTGGGCAAGGTCATCCGCCTGACCGCCGGCCATCAGGCCAAGGTGGAGGATAAGCCCGAGGTCAAAAAAGCCGGAGGCGTCTATTACACACCGACTTATATCGTGGATTACATCGTCAAAAACACGGTGGGCAGACTCCTGGAAGGCAAAACTCCGGAAGATGTAGCCGCGACCGCTCCTCGGTCGCGGAATAGCTCAGGAAAGAAAAAGAAAGGTGGGACAGACATTCCTGTCTGTCAACCTTTGAGAATCTTGGATCCGGCTTGCGGTTCTGGATCCTTCCTCCTCGGCGCTTACCAATACCTCCTCGACTGGTATCGCGATCAATATGTCCAACAAATGACCGCCGATTCTGACCGTAGGGGCGCACCCCTGTGTGCGCCCCCTACTGGGCAGACACGGGGGTCTGCCCCTACAAAAATCTACCAGACCGCCGCCAACGAATGGCGCCTCACCATCTCCGAACGCAAACGCATCCTCCTCGATCACCTCTTCGGCGTGGACATTGACCCCTCGGCCGTCGAAGTCACCAAACTCTCCCTGCTCCTCAAATGCCTGGAAGGCGAGTCCGAAGAAACCCTCAAACAAATGATGCTCTTCCACAAAGAGCGCGCGCTCCCTGACCTCTCCGCCAACATCAAATGCGGCAACTCCCTGATCGGCCCGGACTTTTACCAGCAAAAACAACTCAGCCTGATTGACGAAGAAGAAAGGTACCGGATCAATGTCTTTGACTGGAAGGCAGGATTTCCGGAAGTTTTTCACCACAGAGACACAGAGAGCACAGAGGGCAGAGGTGTTAAGGGAAACCGCGAACCGGGAACCGCGAACCATCAGACCGGCTTCGATGTAGTCATCGGGAATCCGCCGTATGTAAATTTAGCAAACATAACGGATAAAAATATTAGAGAATATCTTCAAAAGGAATTTGAGACTTGTAAGAATAAATCAGATCTTTATAGTTTTTTTGCAGAGAGAGCAATAGGCTTGCTAAAAGAGCTTGGAGTATTAGGTTTTATATTTTCAAATAGTTGGCTTGGAACTGATAGTTTTAGCAAGTTTAGAGAATATCTGATTAACAATATTACGATATATGAATTGGTAAAATTGCCGCCAGGAGTATTCAAAGGAGCGACCGTCACAACGGTTTTGATATTCTTGAGAAAAGAAAAATCAAAACAAGATCATAGTATTGAGCTTAAAGAATACACAAGTGGAGATTTTAGAAGCCTGCCATATAATTTGTCTTACAAAAGAATAAAAAGTTTGCCTAAGCTAGGTTTTTCATTTAATCCTCAAATAAGCTTTAAAATTCCAACTATCAAATTAGAGGAGACCGCAAACTTTTCTTTAGGAATAAAAACAAGCGATGATAAAAGATTTATCCTTGATAAAAAGAAAGATTACTGTTCATATCCTCTTTTAAGAGGCAAAGATGTGAGAAGATATTTTTATAGATATGCTGGCAAATGGATTTGGTATATGCCTGATTTAATGATGCAAAAGGTGGGTGCTGGACCAAGAAAAGCAGAGTATTTTACAACAAAAAAGATTATGTTTAGATCTATATCTGGAGGTTCAATTATGGCTACATTAGAACCTGGTAAATATTTTACAAATGATAAAGTTCATATTTTATATGACCTACAAAAATATTCTTTTGAATTTATATTGGGATTGCTTAATTCTAAAGTAATTGAAATGTGGATAAGGTCTTCTTTTGGAGATTTATTAGAAATTAAAATAAACCAATTACAGGAAATTCCTATTCCAGTATTGAATTTCTCCGACCCCTCCGACAAAGATTGTCACGACCGGATGGTGGATTTTGTGGATCGGATGTTGGATTTGCACAAGCGGAAGGCGGCGGCGAAGGTTCCGGCGGATCGGGATGCACTGGAGCGGCAGATCGCTGCAACGGATGCAGAGATAGATCGGTTGGTGTATGAGTTGTATGGGTTGACGGAGGAGGAGATAAAGATTGTGGAAGGTGAACATTGATAAACCGTTAACCGTGAACTGGAAAATTAGTTGTATGGGTTGACGGAGGAGGAGATAAAGATAGTAGAAGGTAACAACTAAATTATCAATTATGTTCCTTCTGCTATATTTTGATCAGAGGTTGCTTGGAGAGTTTCAATGGAAATGGCAATTATTGAACTGGCAAAAGAAGCAAGGAAATCACTTGATGAGGGGAGGTTTGTAGATGCCTATAATCAGGTTGAGAATCTAAAAAAGCAAGGAGATAATTATTATGTTTCTTACCTGGTAAGCGCCTTATTAATTGATATATCTCAGGCTATGAGGAAAGAAACAATACTCCTAGAAGGACTCAACTTATTAAAAGCTAATTTTGAAAAGATCATTAAAGAGGATCGACTCGTCCAATCAGCATACTATAATTTGGCAAATGGTTATTCCAGTTTATTTTATTATGAAAGAATAAGAAATCAATATGCAGCTCTATTCAAATCTTCATCATTAGATAAAGCAAAAGAACTGTATAGAAAGGCCATCGGTTATGGTCTTTCAGACAAGATGCTTGCCTCAGAAATATATGTAAACATGGGAAATTGTTTTGATCAATTGGGTAGAGTTGTAGATGCATTAGATTGTTACGAAACAGCCATTAGATGGAAGCCTGATCATGGAATGGCTCTTGGCAACAAGGCAAAGGCATTATATTACTATTCAAAATTAGCAGGTCAATTCGAAAATACTATTTTGATTGAATCATACAATCTTTTTATCCAGGCACTTAAGTTTGGAGTTGTTCCTGAAGCAATCGAAACATTTACAAAGTCAAAAGATAAAATCAGAAGCTTTTTCTCAGATAAAAGTTTCCTCGATAATCCACTTGATTATCCAACAATTGAAGTCAAAGGAGAATCAGATATTGAAAAACATCTAATTAACTATTGTCTCAAAAATAAGCTATATTTGAATATTTGCAATTATTGCCAGAAATGTAATGCTGCAATAGGAGATAGAGTAGTCATAAAAAGAATGTTTACTCAACCGCCTAGGAGTAATGAAATAGAGGATAATCGCTTTTTATATCTTTCTAGCATAATCAATCAAATGAAGCAAGATTATATTGCTGCTAGATTTTTACTAGTCCTTTCGAAATATGAAGGATTAAATCTAAGCTTTGTTGATAAAAATGTTAGAATAATAGATACTATGGATTGTAGCGTGCATAATATTTATATTCAAATGATGAAAATTGCATTTAAGTGTTTCTATGATATATTAGATAAGATAGCACTTTTTCTAAATGAATACTTAAGGATTGGTATGGATAAGTTCAAATTGTATTACTCAAATATATGGTATAAGAATTTTAACAACAAAATCATTTGGCCGATTATATTAGAAACTAACAGCTTTTCTTTAAACGCATTATTTAATTTGCATATGGATCTTCTTGACGGTCCATTTATAACATTAAGAAAAATTAGAAATAGGTTGACACATGGAATTGTTAATATAAGAATGTTTCAGGAAAAAGAAACGTATGCCGATATGAAAGATGAAACTCTTTTTAATCACTCAATGGAATTAGCAAAAATTGTACGGAGTGCTATTCTTTACTTGTTAATGTTTGTTTATAACCAGGAGGAAAAGAAGGAAAGAGAATTAAATAAAATAAGCGTTACTCAAATTGTTCCTGATTTGCCAGATCACCTTAAGAGTTCCAGATAGCAAAATAAGATTGTGGTCAGATCTAAACATAAAACATCATGGGAAGATTGGGGTCAGAGCTTCACATGAAACTTAACTCAGTTATCTTCTAAGTGAAGCTCTGACCCCAGATGCCGACCCCAGATGCCGAAGGATGAAGGATG
This sequence comes from Deltaproteobacteria bacterium RBG_13_61_14, assembly GCA_001797815.1. Taxonomy (GTDB): domain Bacteria; phylum RBG-13-61-14; class RBG-13-61-14; order RBG-13-61-14; family RBG-13-61-14; genus RBG-13-61-14. The sequence continues at coordinate 8,059 of MGQK01000033.1, forward strand.
GGGTCGGATCTAAACGAAGGATGGGGTCAGATCTAAAACATAAGAAGCAGTGAACAGAGCACAGTGCACAGTGGACAGTGATTCAAATGGGGGACAGACAAGAATGTCTGTCCCCCTGCCCGATTGATAAGCTTCTATCTTTTCTGAAAATCTGCGGATGACCGGAGAGTAGGCAGTAGATAGTCGGCGGTAAACAGGGCAGAAAAAACTGTTTTTGACCCTTCGTGTCCCTTCGTGTTTTTTCGTGGATAGCTCCCATCTTTTTAATCGGCGAAATCTGTGGATGATCCTTCTTCGGATACGTTCACGGCAACGTTCACGTTCACGGGCAATTGGACTGTGCCCTGTGCACTTTAGAAAGGGATAGCTGGTGCGAGGAGGGGGACTTGAACCCCCATAGGCTTTCGCCCACAAGGCCCTCAACCTTGCGTGTCTTCCAGTTCCACCATCCTCGCAGATAACCGGCTAAGGAGCCGGAGGAGCGCTTGGGGGAGCCGGTGCCGGCGGGCTTTCCGGGGCCGGAGCGGCCTGGCCTTCGGAAGGCGCGGGCGTCGCTTCACCCGTTGCGGGAGCCGGTGCGGCTTCGGTTCCCGGCAGAGGCGCGGGCGCGGTGGCGCCGGCCGGGGCGCCGGGGGCCGCGGGCGATTCGGAAAAGTTCTTCATCACGCCCTTGCTCACGCCCTGGGAGGAATACCAGGCCAGGAACAAGCAGGTGATCATGAACACCACCGCGGCGCCGGCGGTGAGGCGGGTGAGGAAGGTCTTGCGGCCGGTGCTGCCGAACACGGTCTGGCTGGCCCCGCCAAAGGCCGCGCCCATATCCGCGCCCTTGCCGGTCTGCAAGAGCACGATCACGATCAGCGCCATGCTCACGAGAAGGTGAAGCGAATAAATTGCTGTGATCACTGTCTTCCCTCGTTAACAGAATAGAAAAATTTTATCACAGTCGAGGCCGCAAGTCCAGCCCGGCGCTCCCTTCAGCCCTGGAAGCGGACGATGGCGGTGAACGAATCGGCCTTGAGGCTGGCCCCGCCGACTAAAGCGCCGTCCAGGTCAGGCTGTTGCATCAGCTCGGCGATATTATCGGCCTTGACACTGCCGCCGTATTGGATGCGGACCTGATCCGCCAGTTCCTGGCCGTAAAGCCGGGCGAGCAGGCTGCGGATCTGGGCGTGCACTTCCTGGGCCTGGGCCGGGGTGGCGGTCTTGCCGGTGCCGATGGCCCAGACCGGCTCGTAGGCGACCACGATCTTGGCCGCGTCAGTGGCCGGGATGTCCTGCAGGCCGCCTTTCACCTGGCGCTCGACCACGGCAAAAGTCCGGCCCTGTTCGCGCTCGGCGAGCGTCTCGCCCACGCAAAAGATGGGGACCAGCCCGGAGGCGAAAGCGGCCTTGAGTTTCTTGTTCACGCTCTCGTCGGTCTCGCCGAAATGCTGGCGGCGCTCGCTGTGGCCCACGATCACGTGGGAGCAGCCCGCGTCCTTGAGCATGGGCCCGGAGACCTCGCCGGTGTAGGCCCCGCTGTCCACCCAGAACAGGTTCTGGGCCAAAAGCTGGACGTTGCTGCCCCGGACCACCGCGGCCACCGCGGGGAGCACAGTATAAACCGGCGCGATCCCGATCTCCACCTGGGTGACCCCGGCCAGGCTCTCCACCAGCTTCTTGGCCAGGGCGGTAGCCTCGCGCGTCGTCAAATTCATTTTCCAGTTGCCGGCGATAAAGGGTTTCCGCATTACGATACCTCCAATGCCGAGATCCCGGGCAGTTTTTTGCCCTCGATAAATTCCAGCGAGGCGCCGCCGCCGGTGGAGATATGGGTGATCTTATCGGCCACGCCGGCCTGGTGCACCGCGGCCACCGAGTCGCCGCCGCCGATCACGCTCAGGGCGCCGGATTCAGCCACCGCCCGGGCGATGGCAATAGTGCCCTGGTTGAAAGGCTCGATCTCGAAGGCGCCGGCCGGTCCGTTCCAGAAAATCGTTTTGGCCTTCTTGATCTCGGCGACAAATTTGGCAATGGTGGCCGGACCGATGTCCAGAGCCATCTGGTCGGCCGGGATTTTTTTCAGTCCCTTCACCTGGCTCTTGACCCCTTTTTCCAGGGCCGGGGCCACCACGTGGTCTTCCGGCAGGAGCAGGGGGATCTTCTTGGTCTTGGCGCGGTCCAGGAGCTTCTTGGCGGTGGGGATCTTGTCGTCTTCGAGCAGCGACTTGCCCACCTCGATCTTTTGGGCCTTGAGGAAGGTGTAGGCCATGCCCCCGCAGATGAGGATGCCGTCCACCTTGCTGAGCAGGTTCTCGACCACCCCGATCTTGTCCGAGATCTTGGCCCCGCCGAGGATGGCGAGGAAGGGCCGTTCCGGGTCCTCGATCAGCTTGCTCAGGTAGTTGATCTCTTTCTGCATGAGAAAGCCCACGCCCTTTTCCTTGACGAACTCCGCCATGCCGGCTGTGCTGGCGTGCGCCCGGTGCGCGGTGCCGAAGGCGTCGTTGATATAGACCTCGCAGAGCTGGGCGAGCTTTTGCGCGAAGCCCGGATCGTTTGCCTCTTCCTCGGGATGGAAGCGCAGGTTCTCGAGCAGGATTACTCCGCCCGGTGCCAGGTCCTGCACGTTCTTGCGCACGCCGTCGCCGATGCAGTCGTCGGGAAAAATCACGTCCTGGCCCAGAAGCTCGGAGAGCCGCTGCGCGACCGGCAAGAGCGACATCTCCGGGACCGGCTTGCCCTTGGGCCGGCCGAAATGGCTGGCCAGGATGACCTTGGCTTCCTGCTCCAGGGCAAAGCGGATGGTGGGCAGGGCTTCGCGGATCCGGGTATCGTCGCTGATCTCGCCGGTCTTTTTGTCCTTGGGCACGTTGAAGTCCACCCGGATAAAGACCCGCTTGCCGGAGATCAGGAGCTCGTTAATCGCTTTGATGGCCACGCGACCGCCTCCTTCTTGACTCCGCCGCCGGTCCCAGACTTAGAGCAGGATGCGGCAGAGGTCGGCCAGGCGGTTACTGAACCCCCACTCGTTGTCGTACCAGGAGAGCACCTTGACCAGGTTCTTCTCGATCACGTAGGTGCTCTTGGCGTCGAAGTTGGAAGAGGTGGAGCTGTGGTTGAAGTCAATCGAGACCAGCTCTTCCTCGATATAAGCCAGGATGCCCTTGAGCTCGCCTTCCGCCGCGGCTTTGACGGCCGCGTTCACTTGTTCGACGGTGACTTCTTTCTTCAACAGGACGGTCAGGTCCACCAAAGACACGTTGGGCGTGGGCACCCGGATGGCCAGGCCGTTAAGCTTGCCCTTCAGCTCCGGCAGCACCTCGCCCACGGCCTTGGCCGCGCCGGTGGTGGTGGGGATCATGGAGAGCGCCGCGGCCCGGGCCCGGCGCAGGTCCTTGTGCGGCAGGTCGAGGATGCGCTGGTCGTTGGTGTAGGAGTGGATGGTGGTCATCAGGCCCTTCTCGATGCCGAACTGGTCGTGGAGGACTTTGGCCACCGGGGCCAGGCAGTTGGTGGTGCAGGAGGCGTTGGACAGGATGTGGTGTTTGTTCTGGTCGTAGGCTTTGTGGTTCACGCCCATGACCACGGTCAGGTCCACCTCCTTGGCCGGGGCGGTGATGATGACCTTCTTGGCGCCGGCGTCCAGATGCTTCTTGGCATCGTCCCGCTTGGTGAACAGCCCGGTGGCCTCGATGGCGATCTGCACGCCCAGGTCCTTCCAGGGCAACTGGGCCGGGTCTTTGATCGAGGTGACCTTGACCTTCTTGCCGGCCGCCACCAGGCTGTCGCCCTCGGCCTTTACTTCTTTTTCGTAACGGCCGTGCACCGAGTCGTACTTCAGCAGATGGGCCAGGGTCTCCGCCGGCACCAGGTCGTTGATGCCAACTATCTCGATATCCTTGCTGCCCTGGACAATCCGGAAAAAGCAGCGCCCGATCCGACCGAACCCGTTGATCCCGATTTTGATGGCCATGTGCCAACCTCCTTCCCGTTCTTGAAACTCGGAAATAAGCGAATCATAGCCGATTTTTCCACGATGTCAACCTTGACCGGGACTGACCGTCTCTCACATTTTTCAGAAAGAAACCACAGATTTTCCAGCGCGGCGAGCCGCAACTAAAGAAGAATTGGAAACCGCCGATGGACGCGGATAAACGCCAATGAAGAGGAAGAAAGGATTGATCCACGAAAAGATTTTGGATTTCACTTTGATTGAAAATTTCAATCGGGTCTCTGGGCCTGAGCATAGAGTTGACGGTAGGCTTTTTTCAGCGCGAGTTGAGTGAAAAAGGAGGCCAAGGCATAATCCATGGAAAAACGATGTCGCAAGGCTTGCAGGGTCCGCTTGAGAATCCGGGTCATGCGATAACCCTCCCCCATGACCTCGGCATCGAGATCAACCATCGTCCTGGCCGACATGGTGGGATGCTTGTAAACAATGTAGCCGCCCCCGTAATGGTCCCAGGGATGATCCGTCAAGATCCGTCCTTGCTCCAAATACTCCTGATAGATCTGACTGCCGGGCATGGGATTGAGGTTAAAAATGAACGGAACAATGTTGCACTCGTTGCAAAAATCCAGGGTCCGGCGGTAGGTTTCCGGAGTATCCTCGTCCCAGCCGACGATGAAAAAGCCGAAAATTTCAATGCCCAGGCTCTGGATCAGCCGGATGTTGGCCTTCATTTTTTGGAGATCAAAGGCGTCCGGGGAAGTATAGTGGAGCTTGCGCCAGGCCCCGGATTGATTCTGCCCTTTGGCGGAGATGGACTCCAGGCCCGCGGCGATGCTGCACAGACCGCTGGCCGCAGCCAGTTCCAGGATTTTGCGGCCGTCCTTGTAATCCACGGCGGACAAGCCGCCGGCACCCGCCCACAGCCGGCGCGGACGCAGTTGGGCCAGTTCCTGGTAAAGATCAAGATAATAGCGGTTCTCTTGCGGCCGGTCCACGATCTGGGGATGGCCGAACACGCTGTCATCCACGTTGAAATAGCGTTTGCCCAGGGTCGCCACTTCCGCGACCACCTCCTCGATCGGCCGGTGCCGGATCTTGGCGCCGAAGATGTCGGTGACCGGACAAAACCGGCAGTGGTTGGGGCAGCCGCGCGTGGTGAAGATGGAATCCATCAAATAGCGTGCTCGGGGAAGCAGGTCCCGCCGCATCATCGGAAGGTTGACCAGGGTCGGTCTCTCTTTCTCATGATAGATTGTCCCGTTCAATCTCTCCATGGCATACGGCCCGCACACATAAAAATCCTTGAGCCGGTTCTTCGCTGCATCCTGCAGGATCATCGGCCAGAGTGCTTCGCCTTCGCCGATCGCGACCGCGGTGGCATGGCTCTTGGCCTCTTCGGGAAAAGTGAAGAGGTGCGGCCCCCCTAAAATCACCTTTTTCCCTTGCTTCCGATATTGGTCGGCGATTTCATAGGCCTTCACCGCGAGCGGGGTCCGAACGGTAATGCCCACCACCTCGGCCGCAGAGTCATAATCCACCGGATCGCCCGCGAACATGTCCACCAGGGAAACCTCGTGTTCCGGCGGGGTGAGGGCAGCCAACAAAGTCAGGGACAACGGCATGACCGAACCCGTAGCCTTTGCCGTTTCGAGGCTGCGGCCGGGGAAAATCAAGGTTACCTTCACGTTCTTTCCTCCTTGAATAATGAGAAAGAAGAAAGAAGGGCGATGCGCCAGCAAAAACAAAGCCCGCTTCCGCGCGCCAAGTGGAACCGCTTCTTCTTATTAAACCATAGCGCCCGAGGGAGGCCCTGTCAATCATGTGATTGGGGTCAGGTCCTAATGCTGTTCACTTAAGGGAGATCTCAGAAGGAGGAATTCTCGCGCAAAGCCGCAAAGTTGCAAAGACTGACAAAGCCAAGAGGCTTGGCGCCTTGGGAACTCATCCTCTTCTGCGGCTCAAGTCGGCCGGCTTAGTCGCAAAGGATTTTAAGCCGCCAATCGTTTAAAATTTTTGCGCCTTTGCGTCTTGGCGTGAAAATCCTTTCTTAACTGAACAGCATTAGGTCAGGTCCTGACAATTCACAATTTGTCTTTGCGCTGCCCTCGGCCGGCCGGCTCGGTTTCTTGCCTGATTCGCCTTCCTAATTGCCGCTCCTTTTGCTATGATTGACTGCAAGATCATGAACCGAAAGGGCTTCCGAATGCGAAGATTGATTTGGGCAGCATTGGCGGTTTGGATGCTGGCCGCGGCTGGAAAGTCTCAGTCCGCACCGGCGGCTGCAGCGAAGACGGCCAAGCCCGGCACTCCTGCCGCCACTAGGCCTGCTCAGCCTGCCCCGGCGGCGCAAATTGTGCCAACTTCCCCTGACCAGGATCTGTTCAAGCTGGCCAAGGGGCTGTTTCAGGACGGGCTGTATGAGAACGCGGCCGGCCAGTTCCGCCGCTACTTGCAAGAGTTTCCCCAGGGCGCGAACCGGGAGGAGGCCGGGTTTTTGCTGGGCCGCTCGCTCTACTTGATCCAGGATTACCCCGGCGCCCTGGCGGTTTTTACCGATGAACTGCCAGCCGCCAAGGCCTTCCGCGACCAGATCCTGTTTTACACGGGCGAGTGCGCTTACCTCCTCCACCAGGACGAGCGGAGCGTAAGCGCTTTCCGGCAGTTGCTGGAGAGCTATCCCAAATTCTCTGACGCCGACCGGGCCAAGCGCCGGCTGGCCCAGATCGCCTATCGCCAGGGCAACCGCAACCTGGCCCTGGGCGCCTACGCGCGCGCCTTGGGTTTTTACCAGCAGGCCGGCTCGCCGCCCCCGGACCTAGAGCCCCTGATTTGGTATAAGACCGGCGAATGCCTTTTCCGCCTGGGCCGCCTGGAGGAGGCCGATACCGCGTTAAAGAAGGCTCTAGCGACCATTGTTTCTTCCGATCCGGACACTGCCGGCCTGGTGATGTTCCGCCGGGCCCAGCTCCTGGCCGAGGCGGGCCGGCCGGAAGAGGCGATCCCGGCTTTTCAGGAATTCCTCAAAGCCAATCCCCGGCACCCCCTGGCCGCGGCGGCGCATCAGGCCATTGCCCGGGCCTATGGCGAGCGGGACGATTTCAAGGCAGCGGCGGCCTATTTGCGCGAGCAAGGCCCGATCCAGGCGGTGGAGCAGGCGAGTCAGGCCTTTGAGAGCGCCCGGGACCATTTTTTGCTGGGGGAATATGCCGACGCCGAAAAAATCTTGAAAGGACTGACCCAGGGCCAGGCCGACCCGGAACTGCGGGCCTTGTCTTTCCGGCTGCTGGCCCGGGTTTATGTAGAAGAGGATAAAGCCGCGGAGGCGGCGCGGCTGCTAAAAGGGTGGAGCCAGGCGGACCCGGGCCGGGTGGATGACGCGCGCCGGCTGGAGATCGCGGAGTTCCTGTTCCAGAGCAACCAGCTCGCCCCGGCTGAAACCTTGCTGCAAGCGATCAGTCCCGGCGCTCCGGCCAGCCTCGCCGACCGGGCCGATTTCCTGCTGGCGGAAACCCGCTTTCGCCGGGGCGAGCCGGCCGCGGCCGAGAAAGACTATAAGAATTACCTGGCCAGGCATCCGGCCGGGCCCTCGGTGCCCGAGGCCTGGCTGCGGCTGGGCGAGATCAAGGCGCAGCAAGGCGATGATGCCGGCGCCATCGAGGTCTTGCGCAAGGCCACCCCTGCCGGCGCCGACCCGGAAATCCTGATCCGGGGGTATGGGCTGCTGGCGGAATCGTATCGCAAGCAGGGGCTGGTGGACTCGGCCCTGGAAGCGAGCGAGGCGCAGAAGAAACTTTTGCCGCAACTGGCCTCGGCGGAGGAACAGGCGCTGGTGCGCCAGGCCGAGCTCTATTTTCGCAAGGGCGACTACGAGAAGGGGCTGGCCATTTACGCGGAGCTGGCCGGCCAGGGCCAGACCTCCCGGCACCTGGACTATCGCTGGCACCAGGGCTTTGGCCTTTATCGCCTGGGCCGGCTGGAGGAGGCGAATTCGGTGTGGCAGGAGTTGGCCGCGGGCCCGGAGGAGTCCTCGGCCAACCTGGCCCGGTTCTGGCTGGCCCGGCTCCAGGCCGAGGCCCATGACTTTGCCGGCGCGAACGCGACGCTGCAAGCGATTGTCACCGATGAGGCGGACTTTGCCGCGGGGGTGCGCTGGCAGATGGGCCGCAACCTCGAAGCCCTGGGCGATTATGCCGGCGCGCGCCAGACCTATCAGGAGCTCAAGCAAACTTGCCCGGATGCGCTGGTGGACACGCGGGGCCGGCTCTTGGCGGTGGCGCTGCAAAACGAGGATTACCAGGGTTACGTGGAACGGGTGGAGTCCGCCTTGGGTTCCGCGCCAGTGAGCTTTTCCGAAGCGGAGCTTTTGGCCCGGGTCCGGGCCGCGGCTAATACCAAGGATGAAGCGGAGCTTAATCGCTGGGCGCGGGCGCTCTTGCTGGTGGCGGTGGAGGAGGCTTCGGTGGAAGAAGCGGCCTTCCGCCAGGCCGCGTTGAAAATTTACCAAGACCAGCGGGAGGAGGGCTTGAAGGATCTGGAGAAGATCCTGGATGAGGACCCGGCCACGCCCTTTGCGGACGAGATCAACTTGTACCTGGGGGAAGAGCTTTGGCGGCAATCGCGCTGTGACCTGGCCCTGGCCCGGCTCAAAGGCCTGGACTTGAGCCAGGGCGGCCCGGAGCGGATCGCGCGCATCCTGTTCATGACTGGGGTTTGCCAGGGCAAGCTCGGCCACACCCAGGAGATGGTGCAGAACTTTTCCCGGCTGATCACCAACTATGCGGGCTACTCGTCGTTCCTCGCCGAGCGGCTGCAGGTGGGGATCGCGCTCAAGCTGGCGGAGGAATATGATCTGGCCATCACCGCGTTTGAGCAGGCGTTGGAGCAAGAGGAGGACCGGGCGGTTTTGGCGGAGGCCCAGTATTGGATCGGGGAGTGTTATCAAGCCCAGGGCGACGATCACCGGGCCATTACCGAGTTTATGAAAGTCAGTTATTTGTATCCGGAGCAGGCGATCTGGTCCACCACGGCCAAATACCAGGCGGCCACCATCCTGGAGCGGCTGGGCCAATACCAGGAGGCGGTGCGGCTTTACGAGATGGTGGTCAAGGAATCTCAGAACTCCAAGCAAGAGGCCTTCGCCAAGCAGAAGCTGGAAGCAGCCAGGCAGAAGCTGGGCGGAAAGCCCCAAAAGTGAGGATCCCGGGGAAAAAGAAAGTCACCGTCATCAAGGCCATTTCCGGTATTTCCTGAGGGGGTTCGCTTCCTCCACCCAGGGCGCCGGCCCGCAAGCTTTACTTTTTTTGTTTCCAGACCTAAACGAAAGATTTCAGAGAACCTGTGGATAACTTTTTTCTCTTCGGCTGCATTTTTCGCTTGACTTTAATCGAGTGACTTATTATATTATTGTAAAGATTCTTAGGGAGCATTTAACTCCCGGGATTATCGGCGAAAAGGGGGGAAAGGGCTCATTAAAGTAACTGAATTAATCTGAAAAAGATAGCCAACGGGATTGGAATCCCGAACGATTTTCTAGAGTATAAAGTTCTGGAGGCGCCGGTAATACACCTTAATTTTACCCTTTGAGGACAATTAAGGAGGCCAAGATGAGTTGTCTTTACCTGACCGGCCGGCAATTCAAGATGTGCAACGCGGTGGAAGGCTCGCTGGTATTAAGTTTGGACGAGCTCTCGGGAAAGTGCCTGAGTGACCAATACCACATCTGCAAGATTTATCAGCGCTACCATGCCAAAGGGATGAAGATCCCCCTGATCGAATATCAGCGGGGTCTGACCGTCAATAAGTTCTAATTGCCGGCGGCATTCGTCTCAAGACCAGGAATGGTTTTGTTTTGTGCTTTTCAGAGGGGCATACACTTGATGCCCTCGTAAAAAGTTGAAATTGCAAGGGATGCGTGATTGTAACCGCCTGAAATGATTGCTATTCAGTTTTGCAAGATGGCTCCTTTTGGACTTTTTACGAGTTCATCACACTTGACTTTTTTAAGCCTTACGGTATGCTAAGGAGCGTTCGGAGCGTGGTGAGGGAGGGTCCGAATGGTCCGGAAGTGGGATCCCTTTCGCGATTTAATCACCCTGCACGACCAGATGTCCCGGCTGTTTGACCTGGAGGGCGGCAGACCCCGGCCCGGGCCGGAGGGTCTAGGTTACTGGCATCCGGCCGCGGACGTCAGCGAGGACGAGGCCGCGATTTACCTGCACATCGAGATTCCGGGCATGAACGAGGCTTCCCTGGACCTGGTGGTGGAAGACCGGACCTTGATCCTGCGGGGAGAGCGGAAGCGGTCCCGCGTGCAGGGAACTAGCTATTTACAAAGCGAAATCCTGATCGGACCCTTCCAGCGCCGGTTTCATCTGCCGGCCCAGGTGGAGCGCGAGAAGATCTCGGCCCATTACCAGAACGGCATCCTGGAAGTGATCCTTCCCAAAAAGCAGCCCGAGGCGAAAAGCGTAGACATCCGTTCCGCGTCTTGACCTTTTGTCCCCTTCCTCGAGTCAGGGACATTTCTTCAGCCTCAAGCCTAAAGAGTGCACAGTGCACAGTAAACAGTGCACGGTCTGGATTCCTCATGATTCTTCACTGTGCACCGTGCACTGAGCACTGTGAACAAGATTGCCATTGTCCCGGACAAGTGTTAGCATGACTATCAGCCAGACCGCTCATCCGTCATGACCCCTAAAACCGACAGACGCGCTCAGATTCAAGAGGATATCCGCCGGGACCTGGCCCGGAGGCGGCGCGAGGCGATCCTGATCGTGGTCTTCACTCTGGTCTTCGGACTCGTCTTCTATTTACAATTCCGGTTCAGCAAGATTGCCGAGGAAAGCCCGCCCTTCAACCTGGGCACCAGCCTGATCTTCTTCACGTTTCAGACCCTCATGGTTTTTCTGGCGCTGGTGCTTCTTTTCCTGGTGGTGCGCAACGTGGTCAAGCTCTTGTTCGAGCGCCGGCGGGGGATCATGGGATCGCACCTGCGCACCCGGCTGGTCGCGGCTTTCCTCGGTTTGACCCTGGGCCCGACCGCCATCCTCTTCGGCTTGTCCACCTTCTTCCTCAACGCCTCGATCACGCGCTGGTTTGATCCCCAGGTGCAAACCGTCTTCGATACCTCCCGCGGCATCATCGGGAGCGTGTATGCGGATAATGGGGAGCGGGCCCTGCATTTTGCTCGACAGATCGCCCGCACCATCACCGAGCAACACCTGCTCCAGGCTCAGCAGGAAGAAGCTTTGACCCAGTTCTTGTCCGCCAAAGCCGCGGAGTATGGGCTGGGCATGATCCAGGTGCTGGACGGCCGGGGCGAGGTGGTGGCCTGGGTGGCCCAGCCGGACTTGCAGATCAAGGCGGCGGTCAAGCTTCCAGCCGAGGCGCGCGAAAAAGTGCTCTCCAGCCAGGAGGGTTACTTCACCGAGCCGGCCGGTTCCGCGGAGTTGCTCTGGGGCCTGGCTCCCATCCCCTCGGCCGGAAGTCCGCACCAGGTGGTGGGAGCGGTGGCCGCCGGCAAATACATGGAGCAAGGTCTGGCCCGCCAGCTCCGCCAGAATTTGGCTGCGCTCGAGCAATACCAGCAACTCAAAATGGAGCAGAGTCCGATCAAGCGCCAGCACTTTACCCTGCTGATCCTGATCACCCTGGTGGTGATCTTCCTGGCGGTGTGGTTCGGGTTTTACCTGGCCAAGGGCGTGACCGTGCCCATCCAGTTGCTGGCCGAAGGCACCCGGGAAGTGGCCTTGGGCAACCTCGACTACCGGATTGACGTCCAGGCCGAGGACGAGATCGGCACCCTGGTCCAACATTTCAACACCATGACCGAAGACCTGAGCCGCTCCCGCTCCGAGCTGGACCATGCCCATGAAAACTTGAGCCGCACCAACCTGGAACTGGATCAGCGCCGGCGCTACATGGAGACCGTGCTGGCCCGGGTGGCGGCCGGGGTTTTTTCGGTGGACCCGCTCGGCCGCTTGTCCACCTTGAACCCCGCGGCCGAGGCCATGCTGGGGCTGAAGCGGGAAGAAGTGCTGGGCCGGCCGGCCGACCAGGTGTTGCCCGATCCCCTGGCCGCTTTTCTGCACGAGCTGCGCGACACCCTGGGCCGGGGCGACCGCCAGTCGGTCGAGCGCCAGGTGAACGTGGCCAACCCGGATCAGAACCGGGTGCTGCGGGTGACCGCCACCCGCCTGGTGGGCGACGACTCTTCCGACCAGGGGCTGGTGGCGGTGCTTGACGACATGAGCGAGATCGCCCGGGTGCAGCGGGCCCTGGCCTGGCGGGAAGTGGCCCGCCGGATCGCGCACGAGATCAAGAACCCGCTCACGCCCATCCAGCTCTCGGCCCAGCGGCTGCAGCGGCACTACGCCGAGACCTTGCCGGACAGCGACCGGGAGCTGCTCTCCGAGGCCACCCGGACCATCATCACCCAGGTGGAGGAGTTGAAAGAGCTGGTCAACGAGTTCTCCAATTTCGCGCGCCTGCCCACCGCCAACCCCGCGCCCAATGACCTGAACGCGGTGCTCTCTGAGGCGGTGGCGCTCTACCGGGAGGCGCATCGGCATCTCGCCTTTGAGCTGATCGAGGAAAAGCGGATTCCGGTTTTTGATTTTGACCGGGACCAGATGAAGCGGGCGGTCATCAACCTGCTGGACAACGCGGTGGACAGCATTTCCGGCTCGGGCCGGATCGAAGTGGAAAGCCTGTATAATGAGCACTTGGAGTTGG
>MGQK01000033.1:20758-22830 GCA_001797815.1 Deltaproteobacteria bacterium RBG_13_61_14
GGCTCAGGGCGATGAGGTTCGCTCCGGGTAAGGGATCATGGCACTCAGCTTTTCCGGCAAGAGCCTGTTGATCGTGGACGACGAGGAGTATATCCGCGCCACCCTGGGCAGCGCGCTTCGGGATGAAGGCTTCCAGGTGCGGACCGCGGCCGACGGATCGGGCGCGCTCTCGGCGCTGGCCGAACAGGCCCCGGACCTGGTGCTGCTGGATATCTGGATGCCCGGGCCCGACGGCATCGAAGTCCTGGGCAAGATCAAGGAACGCTATCCCGAACTGCCGGTGATCATGATCTCCGGCCACGGCACGGTGGAGACCGCGGTCAAGGCCACCAAGCTCGGCGCCTTTGACTTCATCGAGAAGCCGCTGAGCCTGGACAAGGTGATCCTCGCCATCCGCCACGCCCTCGACCTCTCCCAGCTCACCCAGGAATACTTTCGCCTGAAGAAGCGGGTGCTGCCCGAGCCGGAGCTGATCGGCAAGAGCAAGGCCATCCAGGAGCTTTTAGCCGCCATCGAGAAGGTGGCGCCCACCGAGGGCTGGGTGCTGATCGCCGGGGAGAACGGCACCGGCAAGGAAGTGGTCGCCCGCACCATCCATCGCCAGAGCCGGCGCAAGGACAGTCCTTTCGCGGACGTCAACTGCGCGGCCATTCCCGAGGAGTTGATCGAGAGCGAGTTGTTCGGCCACGAGAAAGGGGCCTTCACCGGCGCCGCCGGCCGCAAGATCGGCAAGTTCGAGGCGGCCCACGCCGGCACCCTGTTCCTGGACGAGATCGGGGACATGAGCCTGAAGACCCAGTCCAAGGTGCTGCGGGTGCTCCAGGAGCAGCAGTTGGTGCGGGTGGGCGGCACCGATTCGATCCGGGTGGACGTGCGGGTGATCACCGCCACCAACAAGAATCTGGAGGCGGAGATCCAGGCCGGCCGCTTCCGCGAAGACCTCTACTACCGGCTCAACGTGATCCCCTTGTCCCTGCGCCCGCTCCGCGAGCGGCGGGAGGACATTCCGCTTTTTGTCGAGCACTTTCTCGGGGAGTTCTGCGCGCGCAGCGGGATCAAGCCCAAAAAGCTGAACAAGAAAGTCCTCTCGGCGCTGATGCAATATCCCTGGCCGGGCAACGTCCGCGAGCTGCGCAACATCCTCGAGCGCATGGTCATCCTCTCCCGCGGGCCGGAGATCACTCTTTCCGACCTGCCCCCGGCCATCGGGCTCAGCGGGCTCAAGTCCGGCGAGTCGGCCTTTGACCGCGCCAACCTGAAAGAGGCCCGCTCCGCCTTTGAAAAGGAATTCATCGTCAAGAAGCTGATTGAGAACGAATACAACGTTTCCCGGACCGCGGAGGCGATCGGCCTTGAACGCACCAGCCTCCACCGCAAGATCAAAAGCCACGGGATCAAGCTGGGCAATGCCAATCCCCCGTCCGAGGGATAATTGGATTTTAGATTTTGGATTTTCGATTTTGGATTGAAAGAGGCTGGATAGGAAGCTGAAGGAGTGGGGATGAAGAAACTGGAAGTGATCGGGAAAGGACCGATCCCGGCGCGCGTGGGCGTCGCCGACTTGATTGACCGTTACTTTCAGGCGTTCAACGCCGCTCGCTTGCGCGAGATCTGCCACCTGCTGGCCCGCGAGGCGCTCAAGCCCCAGGTGGTGATGGGCATGAGCTTTTCCGGCGCGCTGACCCCGGCCGGGCTAGGGCAAAGCTGTCTCATCCCCCTGATCCACAACCATTACCTGGACTGGATCGTCACCACCGGCGCCAACGTTTACCATGACCTCCACTTTGCCCTGGGACTCCCCTTGTTCCAGGGCAGCCCCTTTGCCAACGACCGCGAGCTGCTCAAGCACCAGGTCGTCCGGGTCTATGACGTCTTCCTGGAGTTTTCCACTTTGCTCAAGACCGACCGCTACCTTTACCAGACCCTGGCCGAAAAGGACTTCTCCGCCCGGATGAGCACGGCCGAGCTCCACTTTCGCCTGGGGAAAATCCTGCTCGACCGCGCCGAGGACCCGGACCGGCTTTGCCGCACAAGCTTTGTCGCGGCCGCGGCCCGGGCCGAAGTGCCGATCT
>MGQK01000033.1:22839-45788 GCA_001797815.1 Deltaproteobacteria bacterium RBG_13_61_14
CGCCCGGCGACAGCGCCCTGGGTCTGAACATCGCGGCCCTCAACCTGGTGGGCCACGATATCCTGCTCGACCCGGCCAAAGACGTCAACCAATCCTGCGCCATTGTCTATCATGCCAAGACCGAGGTGGGCCGGTCCGCAGTGGTGATCTGGGGTGGAGGCGCGCCCAAGAACTTCCTGCTCCAGACCGAGCCCCAGCTCCAGGAGATCCTGGGTTTCCAGATCACCGGCCACGACTACTTTGCCCAGGTCACCGACGCCCGCCCCGATACCGGCGGGCTTTCCGGCGCCACCCCGGCGGAAGCCGTTACCTGGAACAAGATTGACCCGGACATGCTCTCCCACGCGGTGGTCTGCTATGCCGACTCCACCATCGTCATGCCCCTGGTGGTGGCTTACCTGCAAGCCAAGGGGATCAAGCGCAAGCCCCGGCGGTTGATGCGCCGGCTGGATGGACTGGTCGAGCACCTGCGCACCCAATACCTGCGGCGCAAGGATTTGATCGAAGGCAAGCTCAACGCCAAGACCATGGCCGCGGTGCTGAAAGGCCGCAAGGGGAAAAAGAAGAAATGAGCTTCCCGGCATGAAGCTTTTTCGCCTGACCGACACTCTCACCCAGGTCCAGGCGCGGGTCGCGGGCTACTTCAATACCTGCCCCGGCGTGATCCTCACCGACACGCGCCGGGCTGAGCAAGGGAGGGGACCATGACGGGTAAAGAGCGGGTGCTCACGGCCTTGAACCTGAAGGAGCCTGACCGGGTGCCGGTCTGGGAAATGGCTTACAACGAGCCTTCGATCGTGGGCATTGCCCGGCACTTTGTGGACCCGGCGAATCTGCCGGAGCCCAAGTTCATCCTGGACATGACGCCGGGGGAAGTCTTCCGCCTGATTGGAGGTTTGATCGCGTTCATCAAGGGTCTGGACCTGGACGGCACCACCGCGGTCAGCACCGCGCCCCGCCAGCGCCTGGACCAGGACCACGTGCGCGACGCCTTCGGGATTGTTTATCACATCGGGGGCAACGTGGGCGAGCCTTACCCGGTGGACGGTCCGATCCATGAACCCTCGGACCTTTCCCGCTACCGGATGCGCGAGCCGGCGGAAGGCGATTACACCATGCTCCGCGTCCTGCGCCAGGCCCTGCCCGACGTGGCCATCGCCTGGCATGCGCCGGCCACTTTCAAGATCGCCTGGGGCCTGCGCGGGAGTATCCAGCAATACCTGATGGACTATTTGCTGGACCCGGACCTGGCCCATGCTTTAGCGCGGCTGGCCACCGACTACTGCATCGCGAACATCACCCGGGGCTTGGACCTGGGCGCGGACTTCGTCATCCTGGAGGGCGACCTGGCCCATAACCCGGGCCCGCTGATGAGCCCGAAGCATTACGGCGAATTCATCCAGCCCTATCACGCGGAAATCTGCGCCGCGGCGCACCGGCTGGGCAAGAAGATCGTGAAACACTCCGACGGCAAACTCACCGCGCTGCTGCCGCATCTGCTCGACGCCGGCTTCGACGGCATCCACCCGATCCAGCCCCAGTGCATGGATATTGCCGAGACCAAGCGCTACCTGGCCGGCCGGGCCTGCGTGCTCGGCAACATTGACTGCGCCTTCCTGCTCCCCTTCGGGAGCGAGGCCGAGGTGGAGGCCGCGGTCCAAGAGACCATTGCCCGGGCCGCACCCGGCGGCGGCTACATCCTCTCCTCTTCCAACTCCATCCACCCGGGCTGCAAGCCGGAAAATTACCTGGCCATGGTCCGGGCCGCCCGCAGATGGGGAAGCTATCCGATCGCGGTCGTCGAGCCGCTTCGCTGAAGGTTGGGCATGCCCCAAACTTCCCTGAGCCGGCCTGATTTTCTTGACAAAGCCAAATGACTTGATAGAATGACGCCCAGATTCAGGAAAGGAGTAATTCGATGGAAAGCAAAACCACCATGATTATTGGCGCCATTGTCCTCTTCCTCGCCGGCTTCTTTATCGGCCAACTGACCGGCGGGGCTTATAAGAAGAGCGGCCAGCCAGTGCAAGTGGTCTTGGCGGACGGCAAGAGCCTGGACGTCCGCTTGAACGAGATTTACGACGCCGCGGCCGGCGCCAAGAAGACCTTGGATGATCTCACCAAGGGTCGTCAACAACAGCGCCGGGGTCCCAAGGAGGGGGAGCAATACAATTTTGATCTCAGCAACCATGTCCCGCGCGGCAACCCGGAGGCCAAAGTGACCATCGTCGAGTTCTCCGACTTCCAGTGCCCCTATTGCCAGCGGATGGCCAACAGCCTGGAAGAGATCCTCAAGGAATATCCCAACGACGTCAAGCTCTACTTCAAGCACCGCCCTCTCAACAGCATCCATCCCCATGCTCAAGGCGCGGCGGAAGCCGCGTTCGCGGCCGCAGCCCAGGGCAAGTTCTGGCAGATGCACGATGTCATCTTCAAAAACCGCGCCGCCCTGGACCAGGCCAGCCTGGAAAAATACGCGGCCGAGATCGGCCTGGACATGAACAAATTCAAGGCCGCCATGCAGGATCATGCCTACAAGGACCAGGTGGACAAAGACGCCAAGGAAGCCGAGCAATACGAGATTAACAGCACTCCCACCCTCTTCATCAACGGCTACTACGTCCAGAATCCCAGCCCGGACGTGGTTAAGGCCCAGATCGAAGCGGCCCTCAAGAAATAGTTAGTCGGATGCGGCCGCTCAGCTTGGTCCTTTGCATGGCCCTGGGCCTCGGGGGGGCCTTCTCCGCTCTCGCCCAGGATTACCCGGCGCGGGAAGTGGATCGCCCCCTGCTCATGACCCGGGGCCTGATGGAAATGGACGCAGAGGTTTTTTCCTTCTCCGCCCAATCGGTCTGGGACAACCACGGTGATTTGGTGGACGCGCCCGGAACTTACCAGCTCACCCAAATCGGGGTGCAGCTCAAATACGGCATCCTGGATTCTCTGCAATTGGCGCTCGACTTGCCTTACCTGACCGGACACATCCACGAGGCCGAAGGCTCCGGCTTCGGCGACGTGGCGGGCGAGGTCGGCTTGCGCTTCCTGCATCGGCCCGAGCTGCTGGAGACCGCGGCCTTGTTCCGGGTTTCCTATCCGACCGGGCTGCACGACCACAGCCATGACATCATCAATACCGAGCTGGTTCAGACCGATTGGATCACGGGCGATCCGGGCTGGGATCTTTATCCGGGCCTGGCCGCCAAGTTGTTCCGCAAGAACTGGGCCCTGGAGGGTCGGGGAGAATATTGGTTCCGCTTGCAGGGCGAGGTGGCGCAGGACGTCCTTCTGTTCAGCGGGACCGCGAACCTGGACCCGGGTGACGGCTTCTTTCTCCAGGCTGCCGGCCTCTACCAGGTTCTGGACTGGCTGGTGCTCCGGGCCGGCGTGGAATACACCTCCTTGGCCCAGGATGTTCTCGACCACGACAAGCTGGGCAACGATTCCCAGCTCTTGCTGGCGAAACCCTCGGTCCTGATCCAGTTCAACCGGGAGTTTGACGCCTATGGCGGCTTCGGCTACACCGTTTTGGGCAAGAACACCGGCTACGGGTTTCCCTGGTTCTTCGGCATCCGCGCCCGGTTTTGAGCTGGGGGCCTGAGCTGGGGGTCAGTGCTAAACTTTAAACTTAAGGGCAAGGAGCCAAACGGCGGGGTGGGGAAGCCGAAACGGACGATGGTTCAGATCAGAGGAGGGGAATCTTCTTTCTGACGGTCTCAGGAAGATGCACCTCATTTCCGGAAAGGAATCAGGATTGACGGGCCCGATCCGCCGTGCTCTCTGGGGCCCTTCTGATTTCTGAGCTCCATTAATTACGCTGCTGAGCGCTTACCAAGGGAGCGCCTAAAACCGGAGAGATGGAGCCGATGATCGGGGAGCATGGTCTGCTTATTTGGTGAAGTGCTGGTAAGCGAAGAGCAATTAAATTTAAAGTTTAGCACTGACCCCAATCCCAATCCCAAGGAGGCGGAGATGAGAATCATTGGTCTGGCCGGCAGCCCGCGCCAGGGCGGCAATTCCGAGCTTTTGTTGGACGCGCTCCTGGCCGGCGCAGAGTCCCGGGGCGCGGAGGTGGAAAAATACACTCTGAACCGCCTCAGCATCCGCGGCTGCCAGGCCTGCTACGCCTGCGCCAAGACTGGGAGGTGCAAGCAGCGGGACGACATGGACCGGCTTTTGCCCGCGCTCCTGGCCGCCAAGGTCTGGGTCTTTGCCTCCCCGGTGTATTGGTGGGGACCCTCGGCCCAGCTTAAACTCGCCCTCGACCGCATGTTCCCCTTCTGCCACCCGCCCCTCCTGGGCCGGGTCCAGGGCAAGCAAGCTGTCCTTATCACCGCCTCCGAGGACAAGCCCGCGGCCGCGGCTCCGCACCTCCGCGGCATGATGCGCGAGGCCATGAATTACCTGGGCGTCGAATGGGCCGGCGAGCTCCTGGTCCAGGCCTATAAAAAAGGCGAGGTTAAAAACAACCCCGCTGCCCTCGCCAAGGCAAGAAAACTGGGACAAAAGCTCGCTTTGGGGTCAGGTCTTTAGTTTTTAGTTTTCATTACTAAATAAATAATGTGGAGGTTTGGAGATCAAGTCGAACCCTGGAGGCGGCGGTCCGTGCCGGGCGGGTTCGCCCCCTGTTTTTCCAGCTTGCCGCCCTGCCCTCCTGCGGTGGCCGCGCGCTAGGGCCGCGCAAAGTCGGTCTCCCAGGCGTCCTCAATCAGGGCCAGGCGGTTGATCTGGTTGGTGCCTTCGTAGATCTGGTTGAGGCGAGAGTCGCGCATGGCTTTTTCCACCCCGTGGCCGTGCAGGTAGCCGTGGTCGCCCATCAGCTCCATGGCCTTGTGGCAGATGGCAAAAGCCGTGTCCCCGGCAAAGCACTTGGCCGCGGCGCTCACTCCCTGGAAGGGCAGCCGGTAGCGGCCGCAATGCCAGACCAGGGCCCGGGCCGCGGTCAACTGGATAGTCATCTCCGCCAGCTCGATCTGCACGTCCTGGTAATCGGCCAGGCGCTTGTTGCCCAGCCGGGTGGCGCGGCAGAACTCGAGGCAGCGCTCGAGCGCGCCGCGGGCGATCCCCACCGCGATCGCGCCCACCGCCGGCCGGGAGTAGTTGAGGGTGTTGCGGTTCAGCGCCCATCCGCTCCGCTCCGGTCCGATCCGGTGGTCCTCCGGGACCAAGACGTCTTCCAAGATCAGCTCGGTCGCGTCGCCGGCCTTCTGCCCCATCTTCTTTTCCCGCCGGCCCCGGGAAAAGCCTTTCATGGGCGATTCGACCAAAAAACAGGTCCAGCTCTCGACCCCTTCGTTCTCCAGGGCGGCGAAGAAGGTGATATAGGACGCGATCCCGCCGTCGCTGATGAAGCACTTGCGGCCGTTCAGGAGGTATCCGCCCGGGGCCTTTTTCGCCCGGCTCAGGATCCGCGCCCGGGCCGCTCCCTCGGTCTCTTCCACGTCCGAGCCGGCGCCCGGCTCGGTGATGGCAAAAGCCGCGGCGATGTTCTCGCCCGCGCGGATGCGGGAGTAGATCCGGCGGAGCCAGTTGAAGCCGGTCCAGGTGCCGGAGAGTAAGAGCGGCGCCATGCCCAGGTCGTGGGCCAAGAGCATGAGCGCCATCCCGCCGCAGGCGGCGCAGAATTCCTCGGCCTTGAGCGCGGTCGCAAACAGGGGCGAGGGCATGGAAGCGAGGTTGAGCAGCTTGGCCGTGCCAAAGGGCCATGGTAAAAACTCGGTCTGGAAGCCCCGGCGGGCGGCCTCGTGCCAGAGCGGCCAGGGATCGAACTCGGCCAGGTGTTTGTCCACCTCGAGCGCACGCGGCCGGATGAACTGGTCGGCAAAGTTCTTGTAGAGCCGGCGTTGCCGGGCCAGGGGCCAGGGCAGGGTCTCCGTCTCTTCCTGCCAGAGGTCGCCCTCCCGCTCGGCCACCAGGCGCCGGCCGATCAAGGACAGGTTCTGGCTGGCTTGCTTCATATGGGTGGGGAGCATCTTATCCCTCCTGGATCATCTGGGCGAGGATCGCCCGCAACTCCCGGGGCGCTCCGCCCGCGCTCTTCAGCACCGAGACATCGCGCAGCCGCTTTTCCATGCGGTAGTCCTCCATGTAACCGTATCCGCCGAAGATCTGGAGGCAGTCGGTGACCGCGCCGGCCGCGGCGGGCATGATGATGAGCTTGGCCCGGACCGCCTCCCGGAACCGGACTTCGGCGTGGCCTTCGGCTTGGCAAGCGCGGGAAACGCCGGCCTGGCAGGCGGCGATGCGGGCGTCGGATTCGGCCAGCAGGGTTTGCATGGCCGGGTGGGCGATGATCAAGTCCCCGCCCTGGTAGCGCTCGCCGGCATACTGCCGGGCCGAGGCCAGGGCCCCGCGGGCGATGCCGGCGGCGATGGCCGAGAGTCCGATCAGGTTGAGGCGAAGCTGCTCGAGCACCGCCTCGCGGTTCGGGACCTGGAAGCGGAGCAGAAGGCTGCGGTCGAGCTTGACCCGGTCGAAGCGCAGGTGCTCTAGACCGGCCGCGCGCAGACCGGCGCGGGCGCCGGCGTTACGGGCTTGCAGGCCCTTGGCATCGGCCGGGACCAGGAAGCAGGTCCAGTCGCCGTTGGCGGCGGACCGGGCGAAGACGAGATAAGCTTCGGGCCGGCCGGCGCTGTAAACAAAGGTCTTTTCACCCGAGAGCTCGAAGCCGTCCCCCGCCTCGCGGGCCACGGTCTCGACCGCCGCCGGCGCCGCCTGAAGCGGCTCGCGCAGGGTGAAGAGGCCCGGAATGCCGAAGGCTTCGGAAAAAGCCGCGGCGACATTCTCCGGCGCGCTCGGCGGATTCTCCGCCCGGAGCAAGGGCAAGGTCCCCATGCCCTGGGCGTGGAAGCACATGGCCACCCCGCCGCAAACCACGGCCAGTTCTTCGAGCAGCATGGCCGAGACCGCAGGTCCGTGGGTCAGGGTCTGGCTGCCCCAGATGCCGGTCTCGCGTCCCGCGGCCTCGGGCCGGGGCGAGGCGAGCAGACCGGCCTCTTGGCCTTGGTGGAGGATGGCCGGGAGCATTTCCAAATTACCGTCCGGAGATTCATGGGCCAGCATCGGCGCGATGGTTTTTTTGGCAAACGAGGCGGCCATCTCCCGGAAAGCGGCCAGTTCCTCCCGGCTCAGTTGTTCGCTCATTTTAGTAGCGCTCCTTGGTTAGAGTTAGGATTTACGGTAGCAGACTTATTGAGCCAATCCAACCGCCTCTCCCCAAAAGCGAAGGAGGCTCGGCCTACTCCTCATATTCGCCCTCTTCACTCGTGGCGTACTCCGGAAACCATTTCTTTTCATCCGCCTCTTTTCCCAACTCGGTTTGGGAACAGCGCTTGACCAGGGCTTTGTAATAGCGGTCAGCGGCAGCGGGGTCTTTGTATTTAAGCCATGAGCCGGCGTCGCAGAGCCGGGCCGCGGTTTCGTCCGACTGGTCGGGCATGAGCTGGACCGCGGCCCAGGCATGGTCGGCCGCGAGGTAGCGCCAGTAGCGGCGGTCTTCGACGTGCTCGGCCGGCGGGCCGGTGTCCGACCCGGGTGGATTGCCGTTGCCGAACAACTCCTCACCTTGTTGGCGCGCGATCTCGAATGCTTTCCAGAAAGACTCGGCCCGCTCCGCCGCCGGAAGCTTGGAATTGGCGCCGGTGCGGATGGCTGCAATATAGTCATCGAGTGCCTTCTGCAATTCCTCCGGATAGTAAAGCCGAGCGTCTTTCCAATAACCTTTTCGGGTCAGGCGTTGGGCCAAAAGGCGTGATATCATCCCATCTCCGGGCCCGTGGCTGTCCACATAGGCCTTGAGCTCGTCGACGCTAAAGTTCTCCTGGGCGACCGTCATCGCCTCCGGCCAATACGCCCCTTGGAGGAGCGCATCCAACGCTTCGGGGTAATGTTTGAGGTTGAATTGGAGGATACCCAGTTCTCCCCGGATCCGATCCGGTTCTCCAACTCTCTGGACCGGCACGATATAGTAGACATTCTCTTCGTAGTCGGGCCGGCTGTCCTCCAGGCTGTTTTGAGGCGAGTTCTTCGTCATCAGTCCGGAGAGGATTTGCGCGGCCTCTTCCAGCTTTCCTGCCCTGGTGAAAAGTTTGGCTTGCAGGTAACGGGCGATAATCGCATCGGCCGGCGCCCGGTCAATCCAGCGCTGGGCCAGGTCGAATTGGCCGCGGTTGTAAGTCACCCAGGCCAGGCGGTCCGCGCCGGGTATGTCCTTGATCGCCACGCTCTCCGCCGCTTCCAGCCAGGCCTTGATCTCGTCTTCGACAATCGTCCAGTTGGGACCGCAGCAACAATCCGAGAGAATGCAGGCGTTGATCACCTGGCGCGAAATCGGATCGGCCGCGGCCTTGCGGATGGCCTCGGGTCCCGCGTTGAAAATCAGCCGCACGGTGATCTGCAGCGAGCGGGCCGCCCGCCACTCGAACGCGGCATACTGGGTCAGGTAAAGTTTCATGGCCTCGTTGAACTGGCCGCGATCCAGCGCGGCCCGGGCTTGCTCACCGTAGCTGGCTACGCGGAGGCCCAGCGAGTCCGCGTAGCCGGATTCGGCCAGTGATTGCACTTTCTGATACCACTCCTGCGCCTTGATTGGGTCCCTGCCCATCCATGAGCGACCGAGCATATACGCCGCCCAGGTGGACCGGTAATGGCGCTTTTCCTCGGGCAGTTTCAAGAGCTTTTCCCAGGCCTCGCCGGCCTTTTCCGCCTCGCCCCGGTAAAAGGCGATCGCGCCCTGAAAGTACAGGGAGAACTCGGGCGGCAGATTTTCCGAGACCTCCAGCGCTTCGAGCTCTGGCGCCGGTGCTCCCTCGGGGTGTCTCTCGGTCCAGTTGCGGAGGGCGGACTGGTAGCGGTTCAAGGCCTCGCGCAAGACTTTCTGCTTGGCCAGGAGTTCCTTTTGCTGGTCCTCGGGAACGGCCATTTTCTTCAGCGCTTCCCCCAGCTCTTTGATGTCGGCCTGATCGGTGTTAAGGACCTCCGGGGGGCTCCATTTAGACTCCCCTAGCCGGAATTTGGGAGTGACCAGGGAGGTGATCTGGTCAATCTCCTCTCGAAATCGGGCCCGGGGCGCGGCCACGACATCGTCCACGCCTTCCAATTTCAGCTCCACCGGCAACGGCGGCGCACACGCATAGGAAAGATGCGAAATCAGCATCGCGGCCACGGCGGCTCCGGCCAGGCAGAGCTTAAGGGCTGAGCGGTGAGACATGCAATTCCACCTCCGTCTCTCGGTCAAAACGTAGCCAGCCGATTGGCTGTCTCTGGTCCGGACCGATTCGGGCAACGGTCGAGCCGGGGATACCGCGCAAGGCGACCCGGCTCGGCCCTCGCTCGATCAGCCGAAACCCGCTTAGGGCGTCGCCCGCTAAGAGCCGGGCGTTTTGCCAGCTTACCAGAACCTCAACTGGAGTCAAAGCCTCGGTCTCACCCTTGTTGACCAAGTCAATATCCACCAGGCCGGGCTCAATGCTTCGCGTCTCGGCCCGGAGTAGCTCGCGCGGCGGCCGACCGTCCATGACCGCGGCCAGGGTCGGCCAGGGCCAGTTCAGCCGGTCCGAGGGTGTGGGCAGCCGATACCAGATAATGCCCGTCAATTCCTCCGGCCGGTCCGCGGCCAGCTTGCGGACCAGGGCGGCCATCTGACCCGGGTCCGACTCCACCCTGCGGACCTCGGCCCCGTGCGGCCAGGCCAGGGCCGGGCCCTCTGCGGAAAAACCGATATATTTTCCCTGTCGGTCGAAAGCCACGAGATAGCTGTAGGTCGGGAGCGCCAGCCGAAAGGGCTTACCGAAGCGCGCCGCTTCTTTGACCCACTTCCAAGTAACGCTTGGATCGCACAAGGTCAAGGATGTATCCGAATTCTTGGGCGGGGAGAACCAGTGGACCTGGAGCACGTAGCCACCCGCGGCCTCGATCAGATCTTGAAACTCCCTTTGGTGAAGCCAACTGGGCAAGACCGTAATGGTCACCGGCACCGGCGCGACCTTTGAGCGGATGGCTTCCATCCACCAGCGGTAGCCTGAAAGCTTGGACTCGGCGCAGTCGAAGTCGAGTTGAAGTTCCTGGACATCGAGTTGCGCTTCCCGGGCCTCCGCGATGAGCGACGCGGCCAGGTCGGTTAACATGGCCAGGGGCTCTCCCTCTTTATCGAACGGCCCCGCATACGCGCCGATGCGGAGCGCCAAGCCGACCGGGATACCGGCCGAGCGCAGCGCTTCGTAGTCTATCGGGATGCGGACAATAGTCGATTGATGATTCTGCCATGAAACTTCTGCGGCCAGGACCACCATCCCGGAAAGCTTAGGCGTCGCGGCCTGAACCGCCTGACGGACATTATCGTTCCAGGCCCTTTGCCAGAGGTAAGCTTGCTGCGGTAGGGGTTTTTGCGCGCGGGGGTAGAGGCGGAGGCCAATCCTCCAACCCAGCGCGATGGCAAGAAAGGCGAGCACAACGAGCGGAATGGCAAGGAGACGCTTCATTCGCAGGGCGATCTTCCTAATTGGAATTGGAGTGAGCAGAGGCCCGGCAATCGATTCCTTAGGAAGAGTTCAGGCTATCACTTCTGCGACCACTTGCACAGGAACTCCCACTGCTCCATGCTCTCGGTGAGCCGGCCGGCCTGGCGGAGGTTGTGCAAAGATTCTTCCATGCTCAGGTCCAGGAACTCCATGAGCAGCGCGCCGATCACGGTGGCGGTGCGGCCGACTCCGCCCTGGCAATGGATCAGGATCGCTTCCTTCCGGGCAAAAGCCTCCTGCACCTTGGCCCGGATCGCCTCCATGTCCTGATCCGAGGGCGCGTGTCCGTCCAGCAACGGCACGTGGTGAAATTGAAAATGAGCCAGGTGCGAGTCCGGGACCTCCAGAGCCTGCTCGGTCAGGTTGAGGATGTGGCGGATGCCCTGCTCGCGCAGGAAGGACAAGTCCGCGCCCAGGTTGCCGTAACGGCCGGGCCGGGCCGAGCCGGCGATCTTGCCGTCCAGGTGCCAACTGAATCGAAGCGCTTTACCGATGTCCAAAGTTCCTTTCCTTTCCCCAAAGGAGGCAGGGGGGCAGGGTGTCAAGGTGTCAGGGTGTCAGGGTGTCAAGGTGTGGGACAGACATTCCTGTCTGTCAACCGTGAACCATTCTACCAGATTTCCCGGTTTTTCAAATCGAGCGCCGGCACATTGTCGGTCGCGCCGGGCGCGGCATACCAATAGCTGACCGATTCCATGTCCACTACGGTCTTCTGGTGGTGGAGGAGTTCCAGGTCGAACTGGATGGATTTCTCGAAGGGGATGTCGTCCAGGATTTGCCAGCGGTATTGGGAGGTGGTGTCATAGCCGGGCATCAGTTTTGAAACCGGGACCCAGGCCTTGGGGATGAAGAGGGTGGACATCTGAGGGATCACCAGCCACACCCGCGAGGGCTTGGGCACGCCGTGATAAGCATGGGCAAAGCGGAAGTATTGCACGCACCAGGCATAGCCGAAATAGTCCTCGGTGCCGGTGCCGAAGATGGAAGGGAAACTCTCGCCGTCCACGTAAACCTTCTCGTCGCCCTCGCCCCACCAGTAATGCTCGAGGTGGTTGCGGACGTTGAGCTCGGTGCCCACGTAGCGGCCCGGACCGGTGGCGGAGAGCAGGGTGAGGTCGGATTCGGGACGAGTGGAAATGCGCTCCCAACTGCGGTAGCCGGCGTGGAAGTAGAGAGAGTCTTTGCCCCAATCCCAATCGGCGTGGGTGGCTCTCACTTTAAAATCGGCAGTTTCCCCGGATTGATTAATGATAGTGATTTGAGCGCTGTTTCTGAAGGGCATGACCCAGCGGCTGGTGAGCTTAACGCTGTTCTCAATTTTTTCCACCGCGAGAGGGAGTGAATTGTAGGGCACTATCCCCGGCGCCGACCCGAAAAATTCTCCAAGCGGACTTTGCACCTGCGGCTTATCGGCCTCATCAAAGTTGATTTCAAGCAGGGTCTGGCCGATTACATCTTCAAAATTTTTATCAGAGTCGGTCTTAACAGCGATGGTTAACTCATAGATAGCCCGGGATCCTGATAAGTCCATGTTAAAAGATTCGCCGGGCTTGAGTTCTTGGAATTTCGACATCTCGCTAATCAGTATTGTTTTGGGAAAAGCTGTCTTGGGAATTAGAAGCCGGGAAGAAGTTTCCTCTACTTTATCTATGATAGTCGGCAACTTTTCCCAGGAAAAGGTCTCGACCAGGGTTCCTGTAGAGAACGTGCGGACATCCACGTGGTAATACATGAGCGGCGCGGTTTCGCGGTCCTTGCCGTCGGGGAAGGCGACGGTGACTTTGCCGCCGTTTTGGAAAGGGATGGGGAGGTAAAGGTTGTAGCCGAAGTTGCGCTTGTCCGAAAAGACGGAGGGCAGGCCGCCTTTCAGGCCGTCGAGGAGGTCTTTGCCTTTGGCCTCGATCACCGGCTCTTCCCCGCCGTCCAGATAAACCCGCCAAATGCGCTTGCCGGCGTTGGCCGACCACATCCGCACGATCGCGCCCGGGCCTTCCACTTCCGCCATCACCCATTCGGTCCCTCGCGGGCTTTGTTCTTTGCAAAGGTAATTGCCAATATCGCGGTTGGCGAACCAGTCAATTTTCTCTCCGTCCTCGATCCGGGACTTGCGGTCATAGCTCGAGAACTGGATGAGTCGGGTCCCGGCCGGCGCCTGTCGGGCCAGGCGCGAGAGGTCGGTCATTTCCTGCAACAGCGACTCCTCGGTGACAACCGGAAAAGAGCCATCCTGGGCCAGGGCCAGCCCGGGCCACGCCAGGCCCGCTGCCACTATCCATCGAATCAGCCAGGGTTTCATTCTTCGGGTCCTTGTTCTAGAGTATTGCTTCAGTTGGTCGCATCATAGCAGAGCCGGCCGGATCGGATCAAGAATTCCGGCGGCATCGGCTTATGCTAGGATGATTTGACCGGCCGCGACGGCAGAATCATCGGAGGGAAATTAGAAAGTGGAACGCTACATCCGCTGGGCGCTCCGGTTCCGGTTCATGATCTTGGGTCTGATGGTTTTAATCACCATCGGATCCGGTTTCATCATCTCCCAAGGGGTGATCGCCACCTCGATGACCAACTTCCTGGGCGAGACCCCCAAATACGCCGACTACCTGGCCCGGGTTAAACAGTTCAGCAACGACGAGATCATCGTCATCGCCTTTGAAGACGATCACCTGCTTTCCCGGCCGAGCCTGGCCCGGCTGGAAAACGCGGTCCAAGAACTGGGGCGACTGGCCGAGGTCCGCCGGGTGTCCAGCTTGCTGGAAGTGCCTGACCTAAAAGTCAACCAGGGCGCGCTTTCCTGGGAGACCTATGCGGACAAAGCCCGGCGCGACCCGGCCCGCGCCCCCGAGCTCTTGACCGAGCTCCGCGCCGATCCTTGGGCCGGCGGCCTCCTGGTCTCGCGGGACGGCCGGCAGGGGAGCGTGATCATCGAGCTGCAACCCGATCCCCTTCGCAGCACCGAAATCTATCCGGCGCTGATCGAACAGGTCATGGCGACTTTTGAGCAGGCCGGGTTCGAGCGCGGCCGGCTGCACCGCACCGGCATGATCGCGGTGCTGGCCGAGATCATCAACCAGACCCGGTTCAACATCGCGCGCCTCTTTCCCATCGTCTGCGGGGTTTTGCTGCTTACCGTGCTCGTTCTCTTCCGCCGCTTGTGGCCGGTGGTCATTACCGCGGTGGTGGCCCTGGTCGGGGTGATCTGGACCATGGGCTTCGCCGTCGGCCTGTTTAAGAATATCAACTTGTTGATGGCCATGGCCCCGGTCTTCATCATGATCGTTTCTTTCTCCGACGTCATTCATCTCTGCAGTTCCTATCTCCTGGAACTGGGCAAGGGTCAATCCAAGGACCAAGCTATTTTCAAGTCCGCCTCGGAGGTGGGTCTGGCCTGCTTCTACACCTCGCTCACCACCTTCGTGGGATTTGCCGCCATCGCCTTCGTGCCCACTCCCATCTCCCGTCAACTGGGGATTGTGCTCGGCTTCGGGGTGGCGGTGGCGCTCCTGATCGCGTTGACCCTGACCCCCATCCTTTTTTCCCTGATGCCCCAGCCCAAGCCCTGGCGAATCGGGACCACCTCCCGGGTCCAGGGTCTTCTTGATCGCGCCCTGAGAGTCATCGCCCGGACCGGCCGGCGCTGGCCCAAAGCCACGGCGGCCGTTTTCGCGGTGGTGATCGTGTGGTCCCTGGCCGGCATCCCCCGCTTTCATTTCGAGACTGATTTTGTCCGGCGTTTTGCCGAGGACAACCCCCTCATGCAGGATGAGCGATATTTCGCCGAACACTTTGCCGGGACCAACTACCTGGACGTCTTCATCGAGACCCCGGAGCCGGACGGACTGCTCGATCCCCTGCTGTTTGCGAAAGTGGCCGAGTTCCAGCGCGGGCTCAAGGATTTTCCCGAAGTGGACAAGGCCATCTCCCTGGTGGATGTGATTGAAGTCTTGCATGCGCAAATCCACGCGGGCGATAAGGAAGCCGGCGCTTTGCCCGACACCCGCCCGGCCCTGTCCGAAGACCTGTTCCTGCTGGAAATGTCGGATGAGGCAGGGCTGGAGCGAATGGTGGATGAGGACCGCCGGACGTTGCGCCTGGCCGTGCACATTCTGGAGGACGGGGTCCTGGCCTCGTATCGAGCCGGGGAGAAAGTTAGAGCCCGGGCCGAGGAAGTTTTGCCAAGCGACGTCCGGGTGGAGGTCTTGGGCTTGAATTATCTTCTGGGCGAGTGGTTCGACAAGGTCTGGGCCGGTCAGAAACGGGGCTTGATTTTTTCTTTTCTCGCCATCATGGCCATGATGGCCTTCATGCTCCGCTCGCTCTCCGCCGGCTTCTGGGCCATGGTTCCCAATGCAATCCCGCTTCTCGCCATCGCCGGCTATATCGGGTGGTTCTGGGACCAGGCTGACACCGACACGATCATTGTCTTCATGGTGGCCATCGGGATTGCGGTGGACGACACCATCCATTTCCTGATGCGCTATCGTGCGGAATTAAATAGGACGGGCAAAGTGCAGGAAGCGGTCGAGCAGACCTTCCATTATTCCGGCCGGGCCATTGTCATGACTTCGGTGATCCTGGTGCTCGGCTTCGCGCCTTTCGCCCTCTCCGATTACTTCACCACCCGCATCATGGGCACCCTGATGCCCGCGACCCTAGTGATCGCCCTGGCCGCGGACCTGTTCCTGATGCCGGCCATGATCCATCTCGGCGCTTTCCGCGCCTTGGGCCGGAAGCAGCTCCAAGCCCCTGCAGACCACACCGGTTCCGCCCGCGAGCGCGGATGATGTTCCACAACGTCGTCATCTACTTCACCAGCGGCACCGGCAATTCCTATCGCGCCGCGGTCTGGGCCGGCCAAAGAGCGGAAGCGGCCGGGGCCGGGGTTCGCGTGGTCGGGATCGAGCAAGCCCAGCCGGAAGCGGAGAAGCTCAGCGGAAGCGGGAGCTTGCTGGGAATCGTGATGCCCACCCACGGCTTTATCGCGCCCTGGCACATGATCAAGTTCGCGGCCCGCCTGCCCCGCGGCCAAGGCGCCCAGGCTTTTTGCATCGCCACCCGGGCCGGGTTAAAGCTGGGACCGGTGTTTACGCCCGGCATCAGCGGCTCCGGCACCTTCCTCATCGCGCTCCTGCTCGCGCTCAAGGGCTATTCGGTCCGGGGAATCCTCAGCCTGGATATGCCGTCCAACTGGACCAGCCTGCACCCAGCTTTATCTCCGACCAGCGTGGGAGCCATCATCGCCCGGGCCGAGCCGCGCGTGGCGCAGTTCCTGACCCGGATCCTTTCCGGCCGGCGGAGCTGGTTCACTATCAGCAACCTTTACGAGCTGCTTTGGGCTGTCCTGCTTTTTCCGGTTTCGCTCGGATATCTGAGCGTGGGCCGGGTCGGGTTGGCCAAACTGTTCTTCGCTAATTTCCAGTGCAACGGCTGCGGGATCTGCCAGGACAGCTGTTCGCTCCAGGCCGTGCGACTGCGGGGCCGGAAAAAGCCCTGGCCTTTCTGGAGCTACCACTGCGCCAGCTGCATGCGCTGCATGTCTTATTGCCCGCAACAAGCCATCGAGGCCAGTTGGACCTGGGCCGCGCTCCTGTTCTGGCTGGGCTCGGCCTCGACCACGACTTACCTACTGGCCCGGGGGAGCGAGTTCGTTCCCGGGCTAGCCCAGCTCGGCGACTCCTGGCTCAAGTGGATCCTCTACGCGGTCTATTGCGACGCCGCCTACCCGTTGACCTATTATCTCTTCTACGCGCTGGTCCGGATTCCTCTCCTGAATAAATTTTTCAGCTACACCACTCCCACCCGCCTTTACCGGCGTTACCGCGAGCCGCAGACAAAATTGAAAGAACTGGCCAAAAAATAGGGGCAGGTATAAGCCTGCCCCTGCGCGGTCCCGGCAATCGCAAATCAATACGCCGGCCAGGCGATGCAGTAGAGGTGCTTGCCCCCTTTTTGGAGCGGCCCTTTCAAGTAGGCCTGCAATTCCTTGTCCGTGAACCGCTGGGTCACTTTTTCGACCGGCGGCAGCTTGCCCACCGGCCACTTCTGCATAATGTCATGGAACAGTTTCTCCAGGTAATCGAGCAGCGCCTCGACCCCCGGCATCGCCTTGCTCGCCTTGGCCCGCGTGGACTTGCCCACGCAGCCCTCCGGGAACTGGGCGATCTCGATCGGCCCGAGCCCCGCGTGCGCATACCAGGGGATGGGGAGCTGGTAAAGGTTCCCCGCCTTGTCCACGTGGCCCGGAGGCATAAACCCGGTCGGCTCGGTGTCCACCGCGTCCTTCATCTTGATCATCTCCGGGAAGAGCGCGAGCGAGAAGCTGGTCTCCACCTCGTCGCCGTGGACAAAAGCCGTGTCAAACGGGCCGCCGTGAGCCTTGTCCTTGCAAAACTGGGGGATGGCATAATACCAGTTCAGGTTCACGAACACGCCCGGCACCTGGAAACGCTTGGTGAAACGGTGGATGGCGGTGGGGATCACGTATTCCTGGCCGTGGCCGTTCAAGAGAATCTGCTTGCGGAAGCCCGCATTCCAGAAACCCGCCATCACTTGTGAAAGATTGGCGGTGAAGGTCTCCTCGTCAATCGGGATGGTGCCCGGCATGCCGATATGGTGATACGGGTGCGAGCCATACCAGATCGGCTGGGCCACGGTGCAGCCCACCTTCTTGGCCACCGCCTCGGCCATGCGCGTCACTAAAAAGGTATCCTCCCCGTAGCAGGCGTGCGGCCCGTGCGCCTCGGTCGAGCCTACCGGGATGATAATCAGGTCACATTTCTTCAGCCGCGCCGCCGCCTCTTTCATGGTCATGTTCTGGAAATACACCCCGCTCGCCCGGTCCAAATGACCGCCCTTGGGCGGAAGTTTCCATTTTTTCGCCATGATCTTCACTCCTTTCAAAATCATAAACTTAAGCAATCACCTAAAACTTAGGATATAGCACTTCAAATAAGATCATTGCTAATTTTAGAGGGAGGCTAAAATAATAATTAATCAATATGAATTTCCATCTGATTGCACGAAAGCAAACCGTTTGACAAAGCGGTTTTCTCAAGATCCTCATTCCAACTATAAGGAATTGAATTAAAACCATTTGTTAATGCGTCATCAAGCACCTCGACGAGCCTCGAAATACGATGCTTTCTCTTGGAAATTAATTCTCTTTGATTAATCATAATATTAAGCGTCCTGCCGCGAAGTGATTCAAGGAGAATATAGGGGTGATCCTTAAATTTTAATAGATAAAATTGTAATAGATACTTGACTTGGCATCGTGCTGAGCGAGAAAATATGGGTCCATGTTCAATTTCTGCAGTTAGGGGTTCAAGCTGATAAGATTTAATTTTTCGGAGCGCTGGAATCTCTTCTAACAATTCACGCTTAGCAGTTTTTTTCCTGTTACCTCTATCTTGTGGCCCTTCATGCCCACCAATGAAATTAAGGTCTTTCCAGCGAGAATCTCGTCGCATAATGAACCATTCTTCATTTGATATTTTAAGCTTGATTATTACAAAGGTGCATTTAGAAATCTTCGGTTGATTACTCATTTATATCCTCCAACATTTTCTATGATTGTTCGGGACCAGCTTTCTAGACCTAGTTTTTCCTGATTTGATCTAATCTCTTTCATTTCATCAAAATTGCCAATAAGACCGTGGCCTCTTCTTTTCCTGAATTCCCTATTGATAAAATCCATTGCGGTTAAAGGATTGCCAATGTTGATTTCATATATTACACCTAAGTGTTGATTACTGCTAGGAAGTTCACGATCCCAGCAAAAGCCAAGGTGTTTGACAGGGAATACGCGACTCAGAAATAAATACCTGGCTATATGATCCTGTAAGGTATTTTTAATGATTTCAATAGTGCCAACTCCCTCCCGCTTGGTGACATGACAGCCCTGCCATATGGTGGTCTTTCCATACAGTCTATACTTGGGATCCATCTCTTTTCTTTGGAATAAAAGTACTTTTCCCTCATATTTGAGAATTCCGCAGGGAATAATTTGAACGTAGTCAGGATTGGCTTCGGCTATCTCTCTTCTCATGAAGCTTCCATATGTGGCGAGGCAGCTATTTATATTATAAACTTTATCCTTATCAAATGCTCCGCCACCATTTAATGGCAAAGTCTCAATTTCCTGCCTCGGAACTACTAGAATCTCTGGGTTAAGAAAGCCTTCTAAGCATTCGAGCACCTTTTTGGCAAGATCAATATTGGATTGTCTAAGTTGATGGCCAGTTGTTTGATGAGAAATAACAGCGTAAAATTTGGATCCGTAACGCTTAAGTGCTTGCTGAACGGACTCGGTTATCGCTAATAACATTGCGGGAGTCATTATAGTTCCGAGTTTTTGAGTAATATGTTGGCCATTTTCTCTTGCGATGGCTTCTTCAGAGGATACACTCATTACAACTGCCAAATCTATGAGAGATCGCCAACGTTCGAGTAACAAAAACGCCTCAATTGTTCTAGCTTCATCCGCAGTTATTTCACCACGATTTTCTTGTAGCGTCATCCATACCAAAGTATCGAATATACCACGATCAATGATGATTATATCCGTTTCAGTTTCAACTTTCGATAGCAATTCAGCCAACATTGAAGCAGCGCACCAAGTATTGAAGAAAAGATGCCCTTTCATCGGGATAGGACAAACCGCCGCGCGCTCAGTAAGGACGTGGACCCTAAATCCGTACCGAGATAAAAAGTGCCGAATCGCTTCGCTCGATGTGCTTTTACCAGACTTAGGTGTGCCGGCAAACTCAATTACAAACGACCGAGGCGCATAAATGAGAAGTGATCGAAGTCTTTCGGCGAGTGCCTCTAAAGATTTCACTTCCTGTTCAACATCCATATTCATGGCAGCTTGAGCTTCCTCCTAGTCCTTAATGTTAGCATCTAAAACAGATACAAGCAATGACAACCTTTGCTTTGCCCATCGGTTGCTAGGGATGAATCACCACTTTGATCGCGCCGCCTTCGCGGCCGACAAAGGTTTTGATCCCTTGGTTGATTTCTCGCAACGGGAACCGGTGCGTGATCAGCGGGCCGGCTTTGACCCGGCCGTCGGCCAAGAGCGGCAGCACCCTTCTCAGGCTCCAGTCGCCCTCGGCCTTGCCCCCGGCCAGGGTCATATTCCACTGCACCACCTTGTTCAGGTTGATCGGGATGTCGCCCTGGTAAATCCCGATCAAGGCCACCCGGCCGTTCTTGCGGGTGAACTCCACCGCGTCCTTGGCGGCTTCAGCCGTGCCCGCGCATTCGATGACCAGGTCCGCGCCCACGCCGTTCGTGAGACTAAAGACCTCTTTCACCACATCCTGCTTCTTGATGTTGATGGTTATATCCGCCGCGCGCAGTTCCACGCCCAGGTCCAGCCGCTCCTGCCGGGTGCCGGTCAGGATCACCCGGCCGGCGCCCTCGGCCTTGACCAGTTGAGCAGCCATCAGCCCGATGGGCCCGGGGCCGGAGACGACCACGGTCTCGCCCACCCGCACGCCGCCGATCCGGGTGATGCCGTATTGGGCGGTGCCGGCGGTGGTGATCAAGGTGGCCTCGTCAAAGGAGAGCGACTCGGGGATGCGGTGGAGCGTGTTGACGTGGTTGACCGCATATTCGGCATAGCCGCCGTTGACGGTGAAGCCGTAGTGGCGGTGGCCGGCGGCCAGGTTGCCGTAGTTGAGGCAGGTGGTGTAGAAGCCCCGGATGCAGTTTTCACAATGGCCGCAGCCCTTGTGCGGCTCGACCGCCACCCGGTCTCCCACCTGGTAATCCGCGATGCCTTCGCCCAAAGCGACAATCGTTCCTGCATACTCGTGGCCGGGGATATACTGGCCAAAGGGCGGGTTGTTCGGCCAGCCGTGAGCCACGATCTTGGGGTCGGTCCCGCAGATGGCGCAGGCCTGGACCCGGATCAAGACCTCGTCCGGGCCCGGCCGCGGCACCGGCATCTCGGTTACCCGCAGGTCATTGTAACCGAACATCACCGCGGCTTGCATGCGATCAGGGATTTTTGCCATTCTCATCGCCTTGATTGATCGTAGGGGCACGGCATGCCGTGCCCCTACCGTGTCATTCAATTTTGATGCCCAAATCCTTGAGCAATTGTTTACTCCAGGCCAGACTTTCAATGATCATCTTCTGCGACTCCTCGGCCTCTTCCCAGCCCTCGGTCTCATACGAAAGCACGCCGTCGTAACCCGCCTGACGCAGAATCTCGACTTCTTCCTTGAGCTTCACCTCGCCCCGGCCCAGGATGACCGCATTGCGGCCGACCACGTCCTTGCAATGCACGTGCCGCACCTTGCCCGCCACCGGCCTAAGCACGGCCAGCTCGTCGCCCCGCTCCGCCTGGTCAAGCTTCCACTCGAAGCCCTTGTGCGTGGTGCCCACGTAATCGCCCCGGTGGGGATTGGCAGTATCGAAGTTGACGCCGAGCCAAGGCGAGGGCGCGAGCGCGAGGATCTTCGAGAGTCCTCCCGGCGAAAGCGACAGGGAACCGTGCGGCTCTATGGCCAGATAAACTTTGCACTTCTCCGCCGTTTGCGCCAGCCGCTCGAGTTTGGGTTTCAAAATGTTCAACGCCTCGGCCTCGCTCATGCCGGCCGGCAATCGGCCCTCGCCGGTCGCGACCACCGGCACCCCGGCCGCGGCCGCGAACTCCAGGGAATGCCGCAGGTCGTCCTCCGCGGACGATTCGGAGATCAACTCCCGGTGCGAGCCGATGCAGGAGATGGCGAAGAGGCCATGGCCCAACACCCGGTCGCGGAACTGGATCGGGTCGTGCCGGTCGGTGCGCACGTGGTCGCACCAGGAAAGGTTGGCCTCGACCTCCACGTATTTATAGCCGGCGCGGGCGATCCGCTCCAGGGCCACATCCAAACTGTATTTCCGAAACGCAACGGTATTGCACCCGATCTTCATCCTTCACTCTTCACCCTTCACACTTCAGCCTTCACCCTTTACGCTTGTTGGTCATATCAAAGACAACCTTAAGCGCTTTTTCTCCCAGGGAAAATTCCAGCGCCTTTTGCGCCTGTTCGAGCCGGAACTTATGGCTGGTGAACTTTTTCCAGGGGAATTGCTTTTGGTAGCGGAGCATCATTTTCATGGTCCGGTAGTATTCGGAATTGGGGTGGTTGGTGTTGCCGATCAGGAGCACGTTCTTGGCGGCCAGGTGCCGGTGGACGTTGATCGTGGTCTCGCCCGAGTCCACGAAGTTGCCGGCCTCGAGGTAGGTGCCGCCCCGGCGCAAGAGATCCAGGCCTTCGGGCACCACCGTAGCCAGGCCGGTGGTCTCGATCACCATGTCCGCGCCCCGGCCGTCGGTCAAGTCCCGCACGATCGAGAGCCGCTCTTTGAACGTGGTCTTGTTCACGTTGACCAAAGTGTCGGCCCCGAATTCCTTGGCCAGCTTCAGCCGAAAGTCCGAGGTATCGAGCGCGATGATCTCGCCGGCCCCGAGCACCCGGGCCTTGATCAGGTGGGCGATGCCCATGGCGCCCACGCCCTGGATGAGCACGGTGTCCATCAGGCCGAAGCCGCGGGAGGCGAACTCCATGTAGCCCTTGGCCCGGTCCACGTTGTTGGTCACGGTCATCAGCTCGATGTTCACGGCCACGTCGGCCGGCATCTCCTCCGGCACCTTGTAAACGAACGAGCCGGGGAAGATATACATGGATTCGGCCCAGCCGCCGGTGAGGTGGGGCCACCGGTCGGCCCGGAAATAGACGCCGTAGGTCTTGTTGTGCGCGCAATAGGGCCAGCCGAACACGTGCCGGCAGTAATAGCACTTGCCGCAGATGATGTTGGGGCACATGGTGACCCGGTCGCCGACATGGAGCGGCCGGCCGTCATAGTCAGCGTAAGGGCCGTTCATCTCCACGATCCGGCCCACGTTCTCGTGGCCCTTGACGCAGGGGAAGACGCCGCGCTGCTCGGCCTCGGTGCCGGCGTAGAGGATCATTTCGCCCTTGAAGGCGTGCTTGTCCGTGCCGCAGATCCCGGACATCTCCATCTGGAGGATCATAGCGCCCCGGCGGGGCTTGGGCAGAGGGAATTCCCAGACCTCCATCTTGCCGGGCGCCACCATGACCGCGGCTTTGACTGTTTTCGCGGACATGCGAGAGGACCTCCTCGCGGGAAAGAAAACCCCGGCGCGGTTTCATCATAGTCAAAATCGCTAAAAATTGCTAGTATCTGCCAGGTGCGAAACCGGATCAAATTGAGGCAAAGCGAGGGACCCATGCAGCTTCCCAAGTTTAAGCAGTTGCCGATCATCGGGATCGTGCGGGGTGCGAGCACCGAACAACTTTTGTCCGTGGTGGAAGTGGCGCTGGCGGCCGGGTTGCGCACCCTCGAGGTTACCCTCAACCGGGTCGAAGCCGTGGCCCAGATCGAGCGGCTGCGCCGGGATTTTGGCCCCGGCCTGGAACT
>MGQK01000033.1:45829-59590 GCA_001797815.1 Deltaproteobacteria bacterium RBG_13_61_14
CCATTGCTGCGGGCGCGAGCTTCATCGTGACGCCCGCGGTCTTGCCGGAGGTGATCGAGGTCTGCCGGCGGCGGGAAATTCCGGTTTTTCCCGGAGCCCTGAGCCCAACCGAGATCCTTTACGCGCATCAGGCCGGCGCGGCCATGGTCAAGGTGTTTCCGGCCTCGGTGCTGGGGCCGGACTACCTCAAGGCTCTGCGCGGTCCCTTCCCGGATATCCCGCTGCTCCCAACCGGAGGCATAACCGTGGAGAGCGTATCTGAATATTTCCGCGCCGGGGCCAACGCGGTGGGCATTGGCGGGGAGATATTCAAGAGGGAATGGATGGAGAGCGGGAATCTCAGCGCCATCAAGGAAGCTGCCGCGGCTTTTGTCGAGGCGGTTAAAAAGTCGGCGCGTTTTTGAAAAGGGCATTGGTTGTAAACCGGTGGCACAAGGAAAAACAATGAAGTTTGATTTGACGACTTTCGGCGAGGCCATGATCCGGATCTCGGTGCGGCCGGGGCAGACCATGGAGAACGCCACCGAGGTGAACCTCTACACCGGCGGCAGCGAGGCCAACACCGCGATTGCGGCCGGCCGGCTGGGGATGAGGACCGCCTGGGTCTCGCGCCTGACCGAGAATGCTCTGGGCCGGCGGGTGGCGGCGGATCTCGCGCGGCACAGGGTGGACACCTCGGCCGTGATCTGGACCAAAGAAGACCGGGTGGGCGCCTATTACGTGGAGTTTGCCACCCCGCCCCGTTCGAGCGCGGTCACCTATGACCGGCGCTACTCGGCCATCGCGCGGGTCAAGCCGGAGGAGCTGCCCTGGAAATTCCTGCTCAACACCCGCATCCTGCACCTGACCGGGATCACGCCGGCCCTGTCGCCGGGTTGCCGAAAGGCCGTGGAGCTGGCTATCCAGAAGGCCCGGGCCAAGAAAGTCCCGGTCTCGTTCGACGTGAACTATCGGGCCAAGCTCTGGACGCCGGCTGTTGCGGCCAAGGCGCTGGCGCCGCTGCTTGGTCAAGCCACCATTGCCATCATGACCAGGGAAGACGCCGCCGCGTTGTTTCACCTGGAAGGGGATCCGAAGGCAATCGTCCGGGAAATCCGGGATAAGTTCAGTTGCCCGGTTGCGGTGCTGACCCTGGGCGGCGCCGGCTGCCTGGCCTGGGACGGGAAGCGGCTGTTCGAGGAGCCGGGCTATCCCTTGTCGGGGGTGGTGGACCGGCTGGGCGCGGGGGATGTGTTTTCGGCAGGATTCATATTTGGATACTTGCGGGGAGATCTCCGGCTCGGGCTTCAGTTCGGGGTGGCGGCGAGCGCGATGAAGCTGGGGATGCAGGGCGATCACTTCTGGTCGAGCCGGGCCGAGGTGGAGCAGGTGATCAAGAGCCGGGGCGGGGATGTGAGAAGATAGGCGGAATCATGAAAGTGGTGATCAATTACCAAGAATATTCCGATGTAGAGATCGAGAAGGGAATATTAAAAGATCTGCCGGGGATAGAAATAGTGGAAAGCCGGACGCGGGACCCGGTCGAGTTTATCTCCCAAATCCGCGACGCTGATGCCGCGATCATCCAATATGTGCCTTGTCCCCGGGAAGTGATCGCGGCCATGGACCGGGCCCAGGTGATCGTGCGCTACGGGATCGCGGTGGAAAGTATTGACTTGGCCGCAGCCAAAGCCAAGGGCATCCGGGTCTGCAACGTGCCCTCTTACTGCTTGGATGAGGTGTCCAACCATGCCTTGGCCCTGATCCTGGCCCTGCACCGCCGGCTCTTGCTGGCCGACCAGCTCCTCCGCGCTGAAAAGCATACGCTGGAAGCGATCCGTCCCATCCCGCGCCTGAAAGATTGCACCGCCGGACTGCTCGGCTTCGGCCACATCGCCCGGCGCCTGGCCGAAAAGCTGCAGCCGCTTTTCCGTCGGGTGATTGCATATGACCCCTTCGTGAAGCCGGAGGCGATGGCCCGGCTCGGAGTTGAGTCGGTCTCCTTGGAAGAGCTTTTTCGGACCAGCGATTTCATCTCCATTCATGTGCCCTTGACGCCGGAGACCCGACACCTGGTCAGCCCCGAGCTTTTGCGAGCGATGAAACCCTTCGCCTTCCTGATCAACACCAGCCGGGGCGCGGTGGTGGACGAAGCGGCGCTGATTCAGGCGCTGCAAGAGAAGCGCATTGCCGGAGCCGGGCTGGACGTGTTCGAGACCGAGCCGCTGCCCAAGGATAATCCGCTGTGTTCCCTGGATAACGTGGTCCTGACCCATCACCTTGCCTGGTATTCGGAGGGCGCGATCCAGGAGTTGAAGGAGACCGCGGCGATGGAGGTCTTGCGGGTGCTCCGGGGCGAGGAGCCGCTTTACGAGGTGAAGGCATGAAAGTGAAAGACTTGTTCGATCTCACCGGCAAAAAGGCGCTGGTCACGGGCGGCAGTTACGGCCTGGGCCGGGCCATGGCCGAGGCGTTAGTTGAGGCCGGGGCCGAGGTGGGCCTGGTGGACATCTCGGATCAACTGGCCGATGCGGCCCGCGCCTTGGCCTCTCTGGGCCGCAAGGCCATTGGCATCCGGGCCGACCTCTGCGACCGCGGCGAGCGCAAACGCGCTTTTCAAGATTTCCTGCAGGCCTTTGGCGCCGTTGATATCCTGGTCAACAACGCCGGGATCACGCGCCGGCATGTTGCGGAGGAATTCCCGGTCGAGGACTGGGACCAGGTGATTGAGGTCAACTTGACCGCGGTCTTTGACCTCTGCCAGATGGCGGGCAAAGTCATGCTGGCCCAAGGCTCGGGCAAGATTATCAACATCGCCTCGCTTTACGCGTTTCTGGGCGGGCTTCGGGTCCCCGCCTATACGGCGAGCAAGGGCGGGGTGGCGCAATTAACCCGGGCCCTGGCCAACGAATGGGCCGGCCGCGGGGTCCACGTGAACGCGATTGCGCCGGGCTATTTTGATACCCCGCTCAATACCGCGCTGAAAAATGACGCCCGGCGCTACCAGGAAATCCTCAATCGAATTCCGGCCGGCCGCTGGGGACAACCGGATGACCTTAAGGGCGCGGTCGTGTTCCTCGCTTCCCGCGCCTCGGATTACGTGCACGGGGCCATTTTGGTCGTAGATGGCGGGTTCCTCGGCCGTTAACCCACCCTTGCAGACCAGGGTGGGCTACAAAAAATTTCCGGAAGCTTGAAGACCAGGGCGGGCGACCAGAGATGGTCCCTTCAGGGGCCGGGTGGCATGGGGCCGGTGAGGGTGAAGGTGGCAATAGAAGTTTCGAAGATCACCGACCAGAAGCGGGCCAGCCGGTCCTCGCAGACCGAGGTGATCTGGAAGATGCGGCCCGCGGCTGGAACGTAGAGCACGTGCAGGCGCACGGTGTTGAGGCCGGCCAGGAAAGTGGCGCGCGTCTCGAACGCGGTCTTGCCCTGAAAGGTGGTGTAGTTCTGATAATCCGGGTGGAACCCGCCGATGGAGTCTTCCACCGACTTGGTCTTTTGCTCCACCAACTGGCGGAACGCGCTGTCCACCTCCACCGCGCCCGGGACCGGGATCACATCCACAAAAATGAAGGCCTCGTAATTGGAGTCCGTGAACTTGACCACGTAGTTCTTGCTGTATTGGTCCACCCACCAGCCGGCCGGCGGCCGGATGGAGAAACCGTACTTGCTGGACGAGAAGGGCGGGTCGAGCGCGGTGGTGATCTTCGAGTAATCCCGCGGGGGCAGGATCGGCCAGTTGCCTTCCGGCGGGACCATGGCGGGCGCGGGCGTGGCTTGATCGGTTCCTTTAGGCTGGGCCGGTTCCAGCCCGAGCTGGGTCCGCAGCGCCTTGACCTGGGTCTGGGCATAGAGGTGGTTGGGGTCGAGCTTGAGGACTTTCTCGTATTCGACCAGCGCATACTGATACTTGCCTTCGCGGTAGAACTGGTCGCCGTTGCGAAGGTAAACATTGATGGCGTCGCCAACCGACGGAGGTCCGGCGGGCCGAGCCGCCTGGGTTCCGGACAAGCATACCGCGATCAAGCTCAGGCCGATCCAAACTCGGGCGATCCGGTGCGGCATCCCGCGCTCCATTTTTGCTATTATACAAAACCCGGTGTCAAATACAACTTCTTGCCACCGGGCCGGGGCTGGGCTAGGATGGGGCGCTGGATCAGGAAGTAAAACTTCAGCCAAGGAGGGTGAGATGTTCGAGCTTCAGGAAGGACACCGGATCATGGAGCGGGCGATCCGTCAGTTCTGCGAGAAGGAGATCGCGCCGCATGTTGAGAAAATGGAGTCGGGGGAGCTATTGCCTTACGACCTGATGCGGAAGATGGCCGACGCCTTTGGCATCCGCAAGATGGGCAAGGAGCTTTTGGAAAAAGCCTTGGCCAAGGCCGAGGAGGGCGGGGAAGGCAAAGAGGGGAAGGCCAAGACCCGGTTCGGCGTCCCGGTTTCGGAAGAGGCCCTGGATCCCATGATCATGGCGGTGGTGGGCAAGGAGCTGTGCCGGGTCAGCCCCAGCTTTGCCCTGGCCTTTGCCGCCAGCATCGGGCTTTGCGGCCAGACCATCATGGCCAAGGGCACCGTCGAGCAGAAGCGCCAATACGGCATCCCGGTGGTGACCCTGGACAAGGTCGGCTGCTGGGGACTGACCGAGCCGGAGGCCGGCTCCGATGCTTTCGCGCTCCGCACCATCGCCCGGCCCAAGGACAACGGCTATGTGCTCAACGGCTCCAAGATTTTCATCACCAACGCGCCCTATGCCGACGTGTTCGTGATCTACGCCAAGATTGACCGGGGGGACGAGGCCAAGGCCGACAAGCGGCGGATCTACCCGTTCGTGATGGAGCGGGGGATCCAGGGGCTGAGCACCTCTCCGCCCATGAAGAAGATGGGCATGTGCGGCTCGCCCACCGGCGAGATCTTCCTGGAAGACGTGTTCGTGACCGCGGACCAGCTTTTGGGCGGGGAGGAGAAGACCTCCCGCGACCAGGCCAAGGAGGTGCTGGCCTCGGAGCGCACCGGCGCGCCTTTCATGTGCTGGGGGATCATCGAGCGCTGCCTGGACGACTGCATCAAATTTGCGATCGAGCGCAAACAGTTCGGCAAAAGCCTGGCCGAGTTCCAGCTCATCCAGGAGAAGATCGCCAAGATGTTCGTGCAGTTGGAGAACGTGAAGAACCTGGCCTTCAAGCAGGCCTGGCTGCAGAAGAACCGCAAGGGCACCCTGGAGGAGTTTTGCGCGGCCAAGTATTACTGCTCGGCCGCGGCGGTGGAGGTGGGGCTGGAGGCGATCCAGCTCATGGGCGGCTACGGCTACATGAAGGAATACCACGTGGAGATGCTGATGCGCGACGCCAAGCTCATCCAGATCGGCGGCGGCACCTCCGAGATCCAGATCCTCAACATCGCCAAAGAGCTCTTCCGCAAGGCGGGCAAGGAGATCAGCTTGGCAGGATAAGACGGTATCGGCGAAACTCGGAAAAGCTTGAAAATATAGATGAAAGGAAGGGGCACGGCCGGCCGTGCTCCTTCTTTTTGCAGGAGCGAATTGAAGATCCGGCGCCACTCACGGTGTTATTTCGGGAAAACCGTGTTAAAATAATTTTCAAAGTGTTGGAATAAGGAGACACGACAACGATGGTTCCTTCACCGAACAGTTCCCGGCTGGACTACCGGATTATCACCGAACTGATCCAGAAGGGTTCGCGGGTTTTGGATTTGGGCTGCGGCAACGGAGAGCTCCTGGCCATGCTGGTGGAAGAGAAAGCGGCGATTGGCCAGGGGGTGGAGATCTCGGAGGAAGGCATCAATGCCTGCATTGCCCAGGGCCTGAACGTGATCCAGGGCGACCTCGACGAAGGTCTGGCCGATTACGCGGATCACTCCTTTGATTACGTGGTCCTTAACCAGACCCTGCAAGTGGTGCACAAGCCGGACCTGGTGCTCCAGGAAATGATCCGCGTCGGGAAACAAGGGATCGTGGGGTTCCCCAACTTCGCCCATTGGGCGGTGCGCGGCCAGCTCTTTTTTAAAGGGATGATGCCCCGAACCCCGGAGCTGCCCTTTGAGTGGTTCAACACACCCAACATCCACCTCCTCACCATCCAAGACTTCGAGCGCTTTTGCCGCGGACAGGACATCCAGATCAACCGCAAGATCTATATCAAGGGCCAAGAGAGCGTGAGCGCGAACTTCCTGCCCAACCTGCTCGCCCAGACC
The DNA here is from genome assembly GCA_001797815.1 of Deltaproteobacteria bacterium RBG_13_61_14. Taxonomy (GTDB): domain Bacteria; phylum RBG-13-61-14; class RBG-13-61-14; order RBG-13-61-14; family RBG-13-61-14; genus RBG-13-61-14. Next base: position 52,022 of record MGQK01000033.1, read on the forward strand.
GCGATTTACGTGATCAGTCAAGTTCATCGAGCCAGGGGGGAAGCGGCGGATGAGTGAACCCATCCGGGCCGTGGCCCTGCTCTCCGGCGGGCTCGACAGCACGCTGGCGATCCGGGTGGTGCAGGAGCAGGGCATTGCAGTGGTCGCGATCAACTTCTCCACCGCCTTCTGCACCTGCACGCCCAAGGGCCAGGGCTGCTCGTCCAGCCGGCGGGCCGCGGACCAACTCGGGGTGGAGTTGGTGGTGCAAGTTCTCACCGATGAATACTACGCGCTGCTTAAGGACCCGCCCCACGGCTTTGGCCGGGCCCTGAACCCCTGCATTGACTGCCGCATCCTCAAGCTGAAGAAATCAGCGAAGGTGATGCGCGAGCGGAGCGCCTCCTTCCTCATCACCGGCGAGGTGCTGGGCCAGCGGCCCATGAGCCAGCGCCGCGACGCGCTCCGGATCATTGACCGCGACTCCGGTCTCGAGGGCCTGATCCTGCGGCCGCTCTCGGCCCAGCATCTGCCGCCGACGGTGCCGGAGCGGGAGGGCTGGGTGGACCGGGGAAAGCTGCTCGCCATCTCCGGCCGCAGCCGCAAGGTCCAGATGGAGCTGGCCGAGCATTTCGGGATCCATGACTATCCCTGCCCCGCGGGCGGCTGCCTGCTCACCGAGCCGGAGTTCGCCCGCAAGCTCAAGGACCTGATGACCTGGAAGCCGGACTTTACCACCCATGACCTCAACCTGCTCAAGGTCGGGCGCCATTTCCGGCTCCCGGCCGGCAGCCGGCTTTTGGTCGGCAAGAACGAGCGCGAGAACCAGCGGCTGCACGCGCTCGCGCGGGAGAGCGATATCCTGCTCGACACCGAAGGCGTGCCCGGGCCGCTGGCCTTGCTCCAGAACGGCGGCGGCGAAGAGGATCTGCGCCTGGCCGCGGCGATCATGGCCCGCTACGTGAAGGCGGCCGGGCCGATCCGGTTTCGGGTGAGCCGGGGCCCGGAGGGTCAGGGCCGGGAGCTGCTGGCCGAGGCGCTGGCCCCGGAAGCAGTGGACCGCTATCGCATTTGAGAGAATTAAAGGAGCACAGGTTTTAAACCTGTGGCACGCGCACAGGTCTTAAGTCTGTGGCACGAGATGGATCGCATCTACCTGGACCACAACGCCACCACCCCGGCTGCCGCGGAGGTGATCGAGGCGGTGAGCCGCGGCCTGGCCGAGGAGATCGGCAACCCTTCCAGCCTCCACTATTTCGGCCAGCGGGCCAAGCGCCGGCTGGAGGAGGCCCGGGAGGAAGTGGCGGGGCTGATCGGGGCCGAGGCCAAGGAGATCATTTTCCTGAGCGGGGGCACCGAGGCCAACAACCTCGCGATCAAAGGGGTGGCCGAGGCGAATGCCAAGCAGGGCCGGCACCTGGTGACGAGCGCGGTCGAGCACCATGCGGTCTTGCATAGCTTCGCGGCCCTGGAGAAACGCGGTTTCGAGGTGACCCGCCTGCCGGTGGACGAGTATGGCCGGGCGAGCGTGGAAGCGCTGGAGCCGGTGCTCCGGCCCGGCACCGTCCTGGTCTCGGTGATGCTGGCCAACAACGAGGTGGGCACGCTTCAGCCGGTGGCGGAGATGGCCGCGCTCTGCCGCGAGCGGGGCGTGCTCTTCCACACCGACGCGGTGCAGGCGGTGGGCAAGGTCCCGGTGGACGTGGAGAAACTGGGGGTGGACCTGCTCTCGCTTTCCGGGCACAAGTTTTACGGGCCCCGGGGCGTGGGCGCGCTTTACGTGCGCAAGGGCGTGCCCTATCTTCCGCAGATGCACGGCGGCCACCAGGAGCGGAACCGCCGCGCCGGCACGGAGGACCTGCCCGGGATAGTGGGGATGGGAGTCGCCGCCCGACTGGCGCGCCAACACCTGCCGGAATGGGCGGCCCACACGCAGAGGCTGCGGGAGCTTTTGCAAACGGGAATCGAGGAGCGGATGGTGGACGTGAAGATTTTCGGCCATCCGCAATACCGTCTGCCCAACACGCTCTGCGCCGCTTTTGGCGGCACCGAGGGCGAAAGCCTGCTCATGAACCTCGACCTGAAAGGGGTGGCGGTCTCCACCGGCTCGGCCTGCTCCTCCGGCGCCATCGAGCCCTCCCACGTGCTCCAGGCCATGCGCGTGCCGGCCGAATACCTCCGCGCCGCGCTCCGCTTCTCCCTGGGCAAGGACAACACCGAGGAGCAGATCGCCCGCGTCCTCGAACTCCTTGGCGACATCATCCCCCGCGTGCGCTCGCTCGCGCCGGGTCATCGAGAGGCCTCAGGCGTCAGACCTCAGGCCCCGGGCAAGTGAGCGCGACCGAACGGGATGGAACTGTAAAGTCAGAAGTGTGAACCGTGAACTAATCACCATGGACAACCTCTCCCGCTACACCCGCCAGATATTCTTCGCCGAGATCGGCGAGTTCGGCCAGCAGCGGCTTCGGCAGAGCCGGGTCGCCGTGGTGGGTCTGGGCGCGCTCGGGAGCATGATCTGCCAGTTGCTGGTCCGGGCGGGGGTCGGCCGCCTCACTTTGGTGGACCGCGATTTTGTCGAGCTCCACAACCTCCAACGCCAGACCCTCTACGATGAAGAGGACGTGATGGGCCGGCTGCCCAAGGCGCTGGCGGCTTCCAAGAAACTTAAGCTCATCAACGGTGAAGTGGAAGTGCAGGTTGCGGTTGACGACCTCAATCCGAAAAATGCCGCCAAGCTCTTGGCCGAAGCGGATCTCGTGCTCGACGGCTCGGACAACATGGAAACGCGGTTCCTGGTCAACGACTTTTGCGTGCGCGAAGGCAAGCCCTGGATCTACGGAGGCGTGATCGGGTCGGTGGGCATGACGCTCGACATCGTGCCGGGAAAAACACCCTGCCTTCGCTGTCTCTTCCCGGACCTGCCCGGGCCCGGCGAGCTGCCCACCTGCGACACCGTGGGCATCCTCAATTCCCTGCCCGCGGTGATCGGCGCGATTGAAGTGACCGAGGCGATCAAGCTCCTGGTCGGGAGCGAGGACTGGCGCCGCGATCTGCTCTACCTGGACCTGTGGAAGAACCAGGTCAAGAACCTCCAGGTCGCGGCGGTGACCGAGTGCGAATGCTGCGGTAAGCGGCAGTTCCGTTACCTGGAGAGCAAAGCCACGGCCTGGGTGACCACGCTCTGCGGCCGCAACACGGTCCAGATCAGCCCGGCTGAAGAGCGCGCGCTCGACCTCGCCCAGCTTTCCGCCAGTCTGGCCGGCCACGGCCAGGTGGAAAACCGGGGCTATCTCTTAAGCTTCCAACCCCGCGAGCACGAGCAGGAACTGGTGATCTTCCCCACCGGCCGCGTCCTGGTCCAGGGCACCAGCGAAGAGTCCCTCGCCCGTAACCTTTATGCCAAGTACCTGGGAGGGTAAAGAGCTATTTTTTCACGCCCGGGCCTGAAGCTTTCTTTTATTCCTAATTTAGATATTAAGTTTCAATTAAAACCCGACTTTTGTAACCCTTGACAAAATCGGCTTTTTCTGTAAGGTAATCTTACAATCATGGCGAAACGGTCGAGTTGGAACGCAGGTTGAGAGCGGTTCAGCGAAGACGTGAACCCGGGGAGACCGAATCAATGAGTGAGTGGCCTCAAATTCGGCGGTGGATTATCGGGGTAGTTTTTCTCGCAAATTGTTCACTTCTCTTTAATTGCCAGCCGATCAAGAAGCTTCTGGTCAAGCCGGCGCCGGAGGGCTTGATGGAAACCGCTTACACCGTCCGGCTCCGAGGCTACGTGCAGACGGTGACGGTGAAAGCGGATCCGGCCGCGGTCCGGGCTTATATCTCCAATCCGGCCAACGTCGCGATTCCGGGGCTGAAGTTTGAAGGAGCCGAACGCTCGCCGGCAGAAAACCTGATTCCGACTACCGGCCAGACGTCTCCCTTTGTGGTCCGGGCCGTGGGGATCAATATCCAAGGCCGGATCCTGGTCGTCCGGTCGGACGAGGAAAAGTTGTGGCTCCTGCTGGAAAGCCCTTTCGGATTCCACATCCAGCGGTGGCAGTTTAAACCCGTCAAGGACGGGACCCAGCTCACCTTCCAGATGGAATACGAGCTTCAGGAAAAGGGGATCAAGGGACAACTGGGAAAAATCACCGAGTTGGTCGGTCTCGGCGAAGCCCTGGAAAAAGGGATGGACCGGATGCTGGCGGAAGTCCAGGTCCATTTTGATCCTTCCCTGGAGGCGGATCAGTTGGTGGCCCTGGGAGTGCGGGGAGAAGGTTATGAGGCTTTCCTGCAAGTGTATGAAACGAACGTCGGCATCAGCGCTCCGCCCGACCGGGTGGAAGCTTGGGCCAACAACTCGGAGAATGCGCGCATGTTGATGGAGCAATTCCAAATGGAAAACCAATATTTTTCCCAATTTTTGGAATTGGGTCCGGGGCAGATACTTTATGCGCCGGCGGTTCTGGCGACCAAAGGCCTAAAGTCCAAGGCCGAGCTTTTTATCTTTCGGGATCCTGATCCGGAAAGTCATGGCTGGAAGATTTTCGCCCTGAGCTACGGGATCGGAGAAATGATAGAGATCCAGATCGAAGCAGGCCCAGGAGGCAGCCTGCTCACATTCAAGATAAAGTCCGAAATTCCGACCGCCCTTTCTTCTGAACAGGTGGACCTGATGATGCACTTGTTGGGTATTCCGCAAATGCTCCGGGATCGGGCCTTGCGGATTAAAAACGGGGTGGAACAGATCGGTTAAGGTCAGAAGGAGAAAGAACTTGATCATGAAACGACTCCTACTCCGCGGGTTGATGGTGGGGCTGAGTATTCTCTCCTCACCCCTTTGGGCGGCCGAGCCGATCCTGGTGCTTTCTTCCTCGGATCCCGAGAACCAGGCGGTGGCCGCGGGTTTCAAGCATTACTTCACCGGGAGCATTCGCGAGATCAACCTGGAAGGAAGCGATGCCCAGCAGCGGATCGTGGGCGAGCAGCTCAAAGGCGCTCCCCCGTCCCTGGCGGTGGTGGTGGGTGACCTTGCCGCCCAAATGGCCCAGTGGTATCTGCCGGGAGTTCCCCTGGTTTATTGCGGGGTGTCCCGGGCGGCCAAATTCTCGTTCAACAATCCTCAGGTCATCGGTATCTATCACGAGCCGAACCCCCTGGAACAGCTCAAATTGGTCCCTGGTCTCTTCGCCGGGAAGACTCGGGTCGCCATGTTTTACAGCCCGGAAAATGTGCAGATTAACCAGAAGGAATTAACCCAGAAGGCAGGAGAGCTGGGCATTACCCTGAACTTTGTTACGTTGGGATCCATCAAAGAAGTGCCGGCGAAACTCCGAAACACCCTGCCCCAGACCGATCTCTTGTGGGTGTTTACCGATCCGGTGATCCTGAGCAGCCACAGCATTCAATACCTGGTGTTGGAGGCGGTGTCCGCCGGAGTCCCGATCTATTGCGGCGACAGTAGTCTGGGCCGACGGGGCGCGACCGCCGCTTTCATCCCTGACGGGGAGGACGCCGGCAAACTGGCGGCCAAGGCCGCCACGGACTTGATCCATGGGACCCGCCGCTCCAAACAAGAAATCGTCTACCCCAAAGGCAAGCTGATCTTGAACCAGAAAATCGCCGGCCTCTTGAAGGTTTCTTTTCCTGCTTCCTTGCTCAGCCAGGCGCAGGAACTGATTCAATAGCGCCCGGCTTCCTGCCGGCGCATGCTGGAGTTTGGGGAGAGGCGGAACGAGAATCGAAATTTTTTTCTCACGAGAGGAGCTTTAACATTCTCCGGATCGGTTGCAGATACCTTTCCTGGGTCCTGGTTTTAGCCGTTTTCCTCGGTGGCCTCGGATGCCAAAAGCTCAAATTGGCGTTCCGCAAGCCGGCCGCCCCCGGGGTGCTCCACCAGTCTTATCCCATCCATGCTTATTCCTATCAATCGTCCTTGGTGTTTTATACCACTCCTCAGGAATTGATGAAAAATTTTGTCCAAGACCTGTCCTGGCTGGAGAGGATTTCCGGCCCGATGAAGATAGAGCTAAAGCAGTTCCAGCCGCAGACCGATCTGACCCAGGCCGGCCAATTCGTGGATTTCAATATCAAAATCCTGGGAATTAATTTCTCCTGTCGCGTGATCTGTCTCAAATATAAACCGGATCAGGAATTGTGGTGGATGATCGTTCCCCCGGGAGATTCCTGGATCTTGTTGCACTATGAGATGAAGCCGATCCCCGAAGGGTGCAAATTGAACCTGAGCTTCCTGGGCGGCCAGCCCCCGAAATATCTGGAAGCTATTGTGGACATTCGCCAATTGGCCAAGGCCGTGGTGGCCCGGGTGGATTTGTGCCTGGCCCTGATCCAAGCCGAATTTGATTCGGCCCTGGACGTGGAACAAGTCACCGCCCATGGTCTGCGCGGAGAACTCTATGAAACTTTTCTGCAAGGCAATGACTCCTCGATCCGGGTGAATGCTCCGCCGTCAAAAGTCGTCCAATGGATCTTCTCCGACCCCGAGAACCTCAATTTTTTGATTCCGAATTTGCGTCTTAAAGGCCCCTGTTTTGACGATCCCCAAATTCTCTTCGCCCATCCGGAAGAATTAATCGCCTGCCCCTCCACCTACCATCTCGGCGCCATGGAGATGAAGGCCATGGTTTTGACCAAAGGCGGCTGGGAAGATGAAAATAAGATGACCTCCTATCACCACAATGTCTGGGTCTTGGCCCTGGATCACTTGGTCCGGGTCCAGATCCTCATCACCGGGCAAGGATCCGGCAGTGAGGTGAAAATGGTGTTTGCCTCCGATCTTTCCGAGTCTGCGGCCGCGGAAGCCATTGACTTTATCATCGCCATCGCCGGCATTACCGAGCGCTGCGAACAGGCCCTGCTCAAGATCAAAGCCGGGGTTGAAGGGCCAGGAGTTTGAGCGGTCAAGTTACTCCTGGTCGAAAAATCCCGGGCCGGAACCGGAGCCGGCCAGGCGATGTCCCAGGAAGCGGGCGTGTAGCCCGGAAAGATGGTGTCAGTGATGAATAGAGCAAGCAGTCGAATTTTTTCGTTGGGTTTCCTTCCGGCCTTCGTCGCCGCTGGCCTAGTCAGTGCGTGGGCCGGCGCCGCTTCCCGCCCGCCGGCGCCGGAAGTGGCGCAGACATCCTACACGCTCCGGCTGATGGGCTACGAACAGACCGTAACCATTCGAACCCCCCCGCCCGAGCTGTCCGCGTTTCTCAACGATCCCGTGAACGCTTCCTCCCTCTTTTCTTCGGCGCTGGATACCAAACCGGGCCAGGAAATTCCCCCGGATCAGCCTCCGCCCGGCTTGGGCGGGTGCCTGCCCGCGCCGGTGAAGCTGCTGGGGATGGAAATCCCCGGATGGCTGATCCTGGTCCGGGTGCAGGAGCACCGGTTGCTTTGGATTGTCTGGGACAACCCCTACCTGTTCCAGGTCCAGCGCTGGCAGTCCTGGCCGGTGGAAGAAGGGACCCGCCTCACTTTGAAGATTGACTCGGAAATTCCCCAGCAGGGATGGCTGGGCCGGGCGGTGAGGATCTTCAACTTCGAGAGCCTCAGCCGGCGGGTTTTCAAAGGGGTGGACCTGATGCTGGCCCG
>MGQK01000033.1:59634-59938 GCA_001797815.1 Deltaproteobacteria bacterium RBG_13_61_14
TGGCGGTGGGACTGCGGGGAAATTACTACGAAGCCTTCATGCAGGCCCACGAGGTCCAGACCGTGATCCCGGCCGGGGTGGCAGAGGTGGAAGCCTGGATCCGGAACCCCGAGCATCAGTCCCTGGCCTTGCTCCAGCCGGGAAACGAATGCCTCTATCAGCCCGTCCGTCCGGAAGCCGCGCTCTATTGTTCCGTGGTTCCCGGTTTTGGAAATGGACTCATCACCCTGGACACTTTTTCCCGGGAAATGAAAACGAAGAAACAGTACACCCGCCGGGTCTATTTTACCGACCAGGAACAAGT
>MGQK01000033.1:60035-64777 GCA_001797815.1 Deltaproteobacteria bacterium RBG_13_61_14
ATGGATCAGCTTTTATTTCTGGCCGGCCTTCCCCAGTTGCTCGAGACGCAGGCTTTACAAATCAAGCGGGGAGTGGGACAATTCAAACCTGATCCGGAATGAAGCCGAGAAACTTGGCCGCCTCTTCTAAATACCTAACTGCTTTCCTTGCTGTTGCTCTTCTCCTGGCCGGGCCCGGCTGCCCGAAGCTCGGGTGGCACGAAAAAATAATGTCGCCGGATCAAGTTATTCATCATTCCAGGCCTCTTCCCGCCTGGGCCTACGATTTTTCCATGGTGGTGTATGCTTCTCCCCGGGAATTGATGCAGTATTTCGCCCACGACCTGTCCTGGCTGGAAAAATACTCGGCCTTGCTGAAAGTGGACAGCAGCCGGCTCAACCCCCATACCGATATGACCGAGGTCGGGCAGTGGGTGGACTTCGGCTTCAAGATCCTGGGGATTTACTTCCCCTGCCGCATGACCTGCCTTAAGTATCAGCCGGACCAGGAGCTCTGGTGGATGATGAGCCTGCTCAGCGAGTCCTGGATCTCCTTGCGCTTCGAGGTCCAGGCCGTGCCCGAAGGCTCCCGGATGAACCTCCACGTCCTGGGCCAGCCGCCCCAATACCTGGAGAAGGTGGTGGACACCCGCCAGTTGCTCCAAGCGGTCGCGGCCCGGGCCGACCTGGTCTTGACCTTGATCCAGGCCGAGTTCGACGCCGGCCTGGACGTGCCAGAAGTGACCGGAAGAGGCCTGCGCGGAGATTTGTATCAGACCTTGCTGCAAGGCGACCAAGCCTCGCTCCGGGTAAACGCGCCGCCTCGGCAAGTGGTCCAATGGATCCTTTCCGATCCCGCCCACTTCAACCTCTTCATTCCCCATTTGCAGCTAAAGGGGCGGTGTGCCGAGGATCCCCGGGTCTTCTCCGGGCCCGCGGAGGAACTGGTCGTCTGTCCGGCGCTTTACCCGCTCGGCGCCAGCGAGATCCAGACTCTGGTTTTAAGCAAAGGCGGCTGGACGGATGAAAAGCAATTCAGAAATTATTCGCACAACCTCTGGATGGTCGCCCTCGACAACCTGGCTCGCGTGCAGTTTGAAGTCAGCGGGCAAAAACAGGGCAGTCAAGTCAAATTGGTGTTCACCTCCGAACTGTCGGAAACCTCGGCTCCGGAGGCGATCGAGCTCCTCCTCGCCATCACCGCGATTCCCCGACAAGCGGAAGGGGCCTTGCTGGAGATCAAAGCCGGGGTCGAAGGAGGAGTGTGAAAGACTTGCCCGACCGCTATTTCCGCCGGCTGTAGCTCTCGACCGTGGTCAGGGTTTTAAAATCAGCCGGATGGACGATGTCTATCTGGGTCGGGTCTTGTCCGCCCAGGCGGTCGCCTTTGAGGCTCTCGTTTTCCGCGTAAATATACTTGGGAGGCCGGCTGGCCGCGATCTCCCGGGCGTAGCGGCGGGCGAACTCCGGGTCCCAGTTCCAGCGCCGGGGGTTCTTCTCCAAAGGCACCCCCTCGGCAAAACTGTATTGCCGCGCCTCCATCACCTCCACCGCGTCCATCTGACCGAGCAGCGGCGAGTAGCCCCGCGTGAGATTCGTGAAGCTCCGCAGCCACGCCATCTGCACCGGGCAGCAGCCGGGCACGTCCACGTAGGCCGGCCGCGGATTCCACCACGGCCCGATCTTTTTCGGCTTTTGCCGGTAGCTGTAATGCCAGGTCGAATAAATCGCGCAGTCGCCGAACACCAGGATGAACCGGTCCTCCGGCGGCGGAGGCGGATGGTCCCCGCATAAAATGTAAACCCGGCCGAACTCCTTCTCATCCTTGGCGTAAACCGCACTCGAAGTCGCGATGAAGTAACGCAGCAGCATCTGGCAGCCGCCGTGGCAGACGTCGCCCACTAAAAGCTTGATCCCGGCCGGCGAGCCCTGGTCCGGCCGCCACTGGGCCCGCTGGAAAATCTTCCGGCGCTGGGCAATGGACTCGCCCAGGATTTCCATCCTATCCACATCCGCATTGCCCAGACCCCGCTGGTGCGCGATCCGGCTGAGCGGCACCTCGAACTTCTGAAACCCCATCAGCGCTTCCACCACCGCGTCGCAGGCCACCGTGTCCTCGCTCGCCACGATCAGACCCATGTCCACCAGGTCGCCGAAGGCCGGGCCCTCGCCCTCCATGGCCTGGAACATGTCGCAGACCGTGAGCGTGGGCCGGGCCAGGGCCAGGATGTCCACGAACTTCTCCCACAAGCTGGAGCCGGCCTCCCACCGGCCCCGGTGGTGGCGGGCCTTGTCCTCGTCCGGGAGGATGCCGTGCAGGTTCTTGATCCCGAGCGTGGTCAGGCAGGCCTCGTGGGTCTTGGCCACCGGCACGTCAATCCACACGTCGGCCTCATCCAGCGCGCGGGGCACGTGGCAGTCCTTGAGGCAGAAGTTGTCCAGGTTTTTCCGATAGACCCAAGGCTCCTCGTCAAAATAGACCACCCGCAGGCCCAGGCTCTTGAGCGCCGTATCCACCCCTTTGAACTCGAAGGCCTTGCGCGGCGGGATCCCGCAGACCGAGTTCTCGCCCACCGCCACCTCGGCCGCACCCGCTTCCTTGCAAAGCAGGTAGAGGCCCTTCAAGGTGTCCACGTGGGTGGTGGCCGGCGAGCCTTGCGGCGCCATGATATTGGGCTTGAGCAAGACCTTGTGCCCCGGCTTGACCCAGCGGCCGATCCCGCCCAAAAGCTCAAACGCCCGGCGCACCGCGGCCACCCGGTCAGCGCCGGTGGCAATAGCGACTTGAGTTTGTGTTTTCATTGTTACGTCCTATCTTATAGGAAAGTGCTATTCCATAAGTAGAGCAATAGCTCATAACAGTTTGTAATCATCAGCTTGACCTCGGCTCCTTGCCCCCAATCCTACGATTATTATTCTCATCTAAGAGAGATTGGTAATCCTTTTGAGGCAAGTTGTGATTGGAATTGAATCGCCTGGCGAAACCAAGGACATCTCCAGTCGCCTCGAACCATTCACCATGGCTTTGAAAAGATTTAAAGTATGAATGTAGCACGAGTTCAATCTTGCAAGCATCTTTGTATGGGGCAGAGATGTATCCGAGAAGCCTTAGATTTTTATCAGGTGATGCAAGTCTCAGGGTATTGATGCGAGAAGCAATATTTGCCGTCACTCCAATCCTCACCTTTTGTAGTATTTGACTTTCAATGAAATAAACGTGATTGACCTTATTATATCTACTAACAAACGGCCCATTGTCATTTGGCATTTGACCCATCTTTCTCCGATCATTAAGGTCGAGTTTGCGGGTGTCGGATTCTCAGATTTTCTTTTGATATCCCGGTCTTTCCAAGGTCAGCCATCGGTACAAATCAAAAACTGCGCCTTATTCAATCTCTCGGCTCTTTCTCCAGAATCTTTTCTAATTCCGCGATCAGGGGCGGGAGGTCTTGATTCGCAATCTCCCAGACAATATCGAGGTTGATCGTGTCATAGCCGTGGACGAGGCGATTCCGCATGTTGACGATCTGGGACCAGGGAATCTGCGGATAGCGAACGCGATCTTCCTTGGGAATCCGGTTAGCGGCTTCGCCGACAATTTCCAATAAATGGACCAGGGACAAATTCAGGAGGCGATGAGCATCCAAATCCTCGCGGCTTCTTCCCTGCACCAGAGAATACGCCTCCTGGGCATAATCCAGCATTTGGCGCAAGGTTATCTGAGTTCTAGGTTTGGTCAAATTGAACCTCGGCTTCGGCCAACACCTCATCTCGATAGTATTTGCTCAGGCATTGGGGAGTATTGAGATCCACTTTTTTCCCTAAAATCTCAGCCAGTTCGTCTTGCATGCGGAAAAAAGCGAGGCCAGGGGTATGGCCCGGCTCAAACTCCACCAGAACATCCACATCGCTTTCTGACTGGAAGTCCCCTCTTAAAATCGAGCCGAACAACGCCAGCTTCTGGATATGGTTCTTGCGGCAGAACTCGGCGATCTTGTCTTTTTGAATTTCGATGCCGTGGTAATTCATGGCCAGGCTCCTTGGCTTCTCTCAAGGAAAGTATATCACGCGCTCTTAACGCGAACAAGGCGAATCCAGCGGCTGGGGCGCGAAGATGGTCGGCTCGCCGGTCTCGAACAGGGTCTGGAGGAAGCAGCCGTATTGGAACTTGGTCTGGTCGAGCTGGAAGTTGATGTGGTGCCCGTCCAGGATCCCGTCCTGCGGATATTGCACCGCCACCCCGGTGATGGACCGTCCGTCCACCTTCAGGTTATCCGAAATCGGATAATCAAGCACGCGGCGGCCGTCGAGCGCGAGGAAATCGAGGAGCGATTTCTCCGGCAGCTCGCCGGCGGCGTCCAGACCCAGGCCGGCGGCGATGGCATTTTGCGCCTCGGGCTTGAAATAATGGTCGTAAAGTCCCAGGGAGAGCCAGACGTGCTTGGGCGCGCGGCCCGGCAGCGGTCGCCAGATCACGTGGGGCGCGTAGGAGAGGGGGTCGGCCTCGGCCAGGCCGGTCTCCATGAGCGCGAGCAGGGGATGAAAGATGTCCGCGCCCACAGCTTCGCTAAAGCCGAGGTTGCGCTGGCGCAGGTGCTCCCAGTCGAAGGGATTGCCCTTGGAGGCCATCCAGCCCCAGTGGCCGCCAGCGCCGGAGGGGATCACCGCCGTGATGTCGGGTTCCACTGCGGCGTAAATCCCGACGATCAGGCTGCCCAGCGACTGGCCCATGGCTGCGGTCCGTTTGGGATCAAAGAAGATCA
>MGQK01000034.1:0-14189 GCA_001797815.1 Deltaproteobacteria bacterium RBG_13_61_14
CATTGTTATAGTCCGCGCTGCGGCCGTTGAGGATAAGGTTGATCCGGTTCAGGTCCGGGACGCCAATGAGCAGGTTGCCGTCGCCGTCGCCGAAGTAGCCGCCCCCGGGCCAGCCCTGCCTGGGCTTGGTGTCGTCGCAGGGGTCGGAGACGTTGCCGTCCCCGTTGTTGTTGAAATACTCGTGGATGTTGGCCAGTCCGTCGGTGTCGCCATCGGCCAAGGCGTCGTCCACCAGCGCGCTCAAACAGGCTTTGCCCACCTCATAGGCATCCGGCATCAGGTCGCTGTCGGTATCGGGACTCAGGGGATCGGTGAAATACAGGTCAACCTCGTCGCCGTCGGTGAGGGTGTCGTTATCCGTATCCGCGTCGCAGGGGTGGGTGCCTTCGGCGTATTCCTGCTCGTTGTTCAGTCCGTCCGAGTCGTAGTCCGTCAGGTTGTCCACGGTATCGGCCATCATGCAGGCGTAGGTGTTTTCCCACGCATCCGGCAAGCCGTCCCCGTCCGCGTCCGGCGGGCCGCAGCCTTCGTCCACCTGGCCGTAGCCTGGATCACCCGGACACTGGTTGTCCTGGCCATCGCAAATTTCCGGCGCGCCCGGATAAACCGCGTTGTCGTCATCATCGCAGTCCGGGCCGGCCAGACAGTTGGTGCCGTAGCTATCGCCGTCCGTGTCGGTGCAATTCGATACGCAAGGATCAGTGACGCCGGAATATTCCGCGAGGTTGCTCAACCCGTCACTGTCCGGGTCGCCGAGAGAATCGCCCGCCAGGGGATTCACACAGGCGAGGTAGGTCACCTCCCAGCCGTCGTCCATCCCGTCGTTGTCCGTGTCCGGGTCCAGCGGGTCGGTGCCGTAGAGGCTCCGCTCCTGGTCGTTAGTGAGCCCGTCGCCGTCCGGGTCGCCGGTGAGGGTCAGCATGGACACGTCCTGCTGCGTGATCCCGCCATTGCTGATAACCAGGCCGCTGAAACTTTCGTCCAGGTATCCCCCCACCCCCACCACCTCCAGTGTGTGGTTCGCTCCGGTCGCCAGCCGCATCGAGTAGAACCCGTCTACCTGGCTTCGGGTTTGCGATCCGGTAATATACAAGGTCACGCCAAGCCCATTGCCGCTCACGGCATCCCGCACATAGCCCTCCAAGATCCCGGTCGAACTCTTCGGCACCAGGTACATGTCAACTCTGGTCGTGGCCTTGATGGTGCAGACCTCAGGTAGTTTGTCCTGGTAGTTCGTCATGGATGCTTTGCAGGTGTAGGTCCCGAGCTTGACGTTGCTTATCATGTAATAGCCGCCCTCGCTGGTGGTGGCGGTCACCGAGTTGCCCGCGGAATACCGCACCTTAAAGGTCGCGCCGAAAATCCCGTAGTCTGTCGCCTGATCCCGGATGTAGCCGGAGACAATGCCGCCGGCCGTCTCCAGGTCCACCCGCAGGGTGTAATCGGTGCCGGCCCCGAAGACCGTGCCCAGCGAATGCCGGACCATCACGTAGTAGGTGGCGGTCTGGTCGCAGTTGAAGTAGATGCGCGAGTCCCGGCCGAGGTAGTCGTCGTTGGAGTCAATCAGGGTGAGGGTGCTTCCGTCCAGCCGGTAAAGTTCCATGTAGGTGTCGGAGTTGGGTCCCAGGTTGGAGGTGAAGATGTTGTAGGGCTCGCCGGCGGTGCCGTCGAACTTGACCCAGTCCTGGTCCCCGGCAACATGGAAGTTGTGCAACTGCCCGGTGGGCGCGCTGACCACGATGTCGTTGGCCGTGTCCTTGGAATCGTCCGGCTCGTAGGCGTCCATCCCCACCACCGAGAGGTAGGTGGTGCCCGGCTTGCTGATGTTGTCATTGATGTCCTTGGCGTAAATGTTGACCATGTAGTCGCCGTTGATGGTGAAGATGAAATCCACCTGGTCCTCGGTGAACACGTAGTTCCAGCGGCCGTCCTGATCCGGGTCGGTGAGGTGGACGATCGGGATCAGGTCGTCCTCCACCTTGGGCGTCTGGAAATCCCCACCCGACTCCGGCGGCGCATAGCCCGGGTAGGTAATGATGGCATAGACCCCGGCCACGTTATTGAAGTTGACCACGTCCGCCCAGATCTCGACCGTGTGCCCGAACACCACCTGCGCCGGCGGGCTCGCGGTCACGTCCGGGGTTTCCACCCCGGAGAAGAACCGCGACCCAATGTAACGGGTCATCGCATAGGCCCCGTCTTTGCCCACGCCGTCATCAACATAAGTTCCGTCGCCGTTGTCATCCAACTGCGGGATCTGCCCGGACCAGCCTTTGATCGCGGAGCTGGCCAGGTTGAAGGCCGCGTGGATGGTCTGGCCGGCCATGACGTTGTTGAAGAAGAACTGGCTGAAGGACACCGTCCCGTTCACCGTGTAATAGGCCGAGTCGGTGTCCCGGGCGCTGCTGATCACGATCCTTTTCAAGCTGGCCGAGCCCAGGTTGTCAAGGAACGTCCCGGAATAGCAGGCGTCGTAGATTACGGTCACGGCGCAGTTGGTCTGGGATTGGAGTTGGTCCAGCCAGCCGTCCAGACTGTCCGCGTCCAGCGACACCGGGTTGCCTTCTGCATCCTGGGTGATCAGGAACACGTTGTTCCCGCCGTGGTCCAGCAGGATCACGGTCAGCGGGATGTCCGGCGTCCCGCTCACCGGGGTGTTGGGCGCGTCAAAGAACTGGCCCTCCACCCAGGCGTCCTGGCCCTGCGCCCACTGGGTGATGGCGTATTGCAGCTTGGCCAGGCTGGGGGTGCTATCAATGTCGTTATACATGCCGTCGCCGTTGCCGTCAAAGGGCTGGGAGGCATTGGGGTTCATGTAGAAGATCTTGTCCGGCGTAAACCCGCGCTGGATCAGGGTCTTGTATGCGAAGTTGGCCAGGTAATTGATGTTGGTGACCAGGCGGTTGGAGTCGAGAAGCCCGCCACCGGCCACGATGATGGCCCGGCCCACGTCCGAGGTGATGGTGATCTTGGCGTTGACCGCGTCGCTGACCGAGTCCATCACGCTGATGTTGAACTCGCCGGGAATGGAGCCGGCCCAGTAATCGAAGGTGGGTCCGGTGCCGATCTCGATCACTCCGCCCAGGGCATACCAAGTGTAGCAGTCTTCCGGCGGTAAAACACCACAATTACCGCCCACCGCCCGGAACTGCTGGAAGTCGCCCGGCGCCATGCCCACTGCGGAGGGCCGGATCTGGAACTTGGCCTTCTTCATGTGCACCGGAGAAGCATAGCTCACGCCCCGGGAGTCGGTGGCCGTGACCAGGTAATCGCCCGGCTCGGCGCCCGGGGTGTAGGTCAAGGTGTTCCCGTCCGCCGCCGCGGCGCCGCCGGTGAAAGTCCAGGTGCAAGTTCCCGGCACGAAGCCAGGAGCCAGGCAGCCGGTGGCGTTGAAGATAATGTCCGGGGTCTCGGTCTCGGTGTTGACGAAGCTCGGAGTGATCACCACCAGGCCCGCTTTCTCGATGGTGAAGTTCACGTTGGCATTGAGCGGCGGATTCCCGGCATAGTCCTGGGCCCAGACCCGGAGGTTGTGGTCGCCCACCGCGGTGTTGGCCGGCAGATACTTCTTGAGCCGGCCCACCCCGTTGAGCGTGAGCACGATCTCGATGGTGTCGCCGGTCTGGGTGGCGGTGTAATCGGTCACCGGGACCAGGGTGGCGCCGTCGAGGAAGACCACCGGCGAGGTGCCGGTGTTGACGCCGCTGCCGGCGTCGTAGATCGTGGCGCGGATGTCGGGCATCAGGTTGAACACGATGTCCTGGTGCTCGGGCACGCTGGAAGTAATCTGCACCGACAGGGTATCCACGATGATGCCGTCGCTGAACTTGGCCGCCGAGGGCACGCCGCCCAGGTTGAGCGCCCGCACCGAGACGTAAACCATCGCGCTTTCGGTGAGTTCGAGACCGCCGGCAATGAGGCTGCAGGTGCCGGCGGCGCAGGTGTAGCCCGAGCCGGTCCAGCCGCGGAAGTCCAGGCCGCCCGGGGCCAGGCCCACCGCATATTGATAAGTCACGCCCGAATCCGGATCGCTCACTTCGTTCCAGGTGGCGGTGATGGTATCGCCGGTGGTGAGGTAAGTGCCGGAGTCGGTGACCACCAGCGGGGCCACGTCGGGCGGGCTTACGTCCACCAAGGTGGAGTCGTCCGGCCCGGCCGGCGCCGGCTCGGCCGCGCCATACTGGCTGACCGCGATGGTGTAGAAGTCGTAGGCGCCGGTGCCGCTTGGGGCGGTGAAGTCGAAGTGGCCAGTGCTGCCGGAAAGCGGCCCCAGCAGGGAATTAGTCCAGGTTCCGCCGTTGTAGCGATACCAGAGATAGACGCTAGCCGTGGCCGAGTTACAGGTGAAGCTCACCGGGAAGGGAGCGCCGCCCGCGTAGTCGGGCGAAGCGCAGGAGCTGGAGGGCGGCACCACGTTGAACGAGGTGGTGGAATCCGGGGGCGAGGCCGGGGCCGTCTCGTAACGGAGGGGCGAGAACTCGGCCCGGGTGTAGAAGCGGTAAACGCCGTTGCCGAAGACGGGGACGTAATCAATCAAGCCGGGGCCGCGGCGGGTCTGGCTGGACTCGATGTAATTGGACCCGTTCCAGCTGACGAAGAGGTGGATGAGGGCGGTGGGGTCATCGCAGGTGACCGTGACCGGAATCGGCGCGATTTCCGTGGAGTCCGGGGAGGCACAGGAAGAAGTCGGCACCGGGTTGGCAATCAAGGGGTTGGAGCCGAGGGAGATCTCGTCGCCGTCGTTGCGGCCGTCGCCGTCGGAGTCGGCGTTACAGGGGTTGGTCAAGTTCAGGAATTCGGCCACGTTCTTCAAGCCGTCGGCGTCGGGGTCGGCCAGGGAATCGCCGACCAGGATGTTCAGGCAGGCGTAGGTGTTCTCCCAGTCGTCGGGCAGGCCGTCGTTGTCGGTGTCATTGGAGCAGGGGTTGGAGCCCAGGGAGCTTTCCGCGGAGTTGGTGAGGCTATCGGAGTCCGCATCCCCCGAGCTGTCCGCGGCCAGGGGATCGAGACAGGCGTAGGTGATCTCGTAGCCGTCGAGCATGCCGTCGCCGTCGCTGTCGGCGACCAGGGGATTGGTGTCCAGGCCCGCGGTATAGACGTCGTTGCCGTCGCCGATGTAGTAGTTGACCTCGGCATCATCGGAAGCGCCGTCGCCGTCGGTGTCGGCCAGCCAGGGGTTGGTGTCGAGTCCGGGGTTGTAGTTATAGGGATCGCCGCCGAACGCGAGCTCGAAGGCGTCATTTAAACCGTCGCTGTCGGTGTCGGCCAGGCAGGGGCTGGTCTCGCCGGCGTCCACCACCCCGTCGTTGTCCTTGTCCTCGCCGTCGGCGCCGCCGTCCTGGAGCCCGTCGCCGTCGGTGTCCGGCAGGTTGGGATTCAAGCAGGCCACGTTCCACTCCACCCCGTCGGAGATAAAGTCGTCATCCGAGTCCGCGTCCATGGGATTGGTCAGGGAGACGAAGAGCTCGAAACGGTCGGTGAGCCCGTCGGCGTCGGAGTCGGCCAGCGTTGGATTGGTGAAATAGAAGTTGACTTCGGAGCCGTCGTTAAGCTGGTCGCCGTCGGTGTCGGCGTTGCGGGGGTTGGTGTTGTTCTGGTATTCGGCCAGGTTGGTGAGCCCGTCGGAGTCGGCGTCGCCGCCGGCGTCATTCACCAACGGGTTGAAGCTATATTGGATTTCCCAGCCATCGGGAGTGCCGTCGCCGTCGGTGTCGGCGTTGCAAGGATTGGTGTTGTTGGCGTATTCCTGGAGGTTGGTGAGGGTGTCGGAGTCATAGTCCGCGGAGGCATCCGCGGTATTGGCCTGCATGCAGCCGTAGCTGAGCTCCCAGGTGTTAGGCAGCCCGTCGCAGTCGGCGTCGCCGGGGCAGATCAAGGCGATGGTGGCGCTGTCCAAGAGCGCGGCCACGGTGCATTGCGCCACGTCCTCCGCCGGCGCGCTCAGGCCGGCGGTGTAGAGGCCGGTCCCGGAATCAATCCAGCCGCCGGAGCCGTTGACCGGCAAATCATAGGCCGGCGGCGTTCCCTGGGGGTTGGCTTCGCTCGAGGTGCAGCCATCGCTCCAGACGGCCGAGCAGGAGAAGTCTTCGGTTTGGCCGGTTTCTCTGGTCAGGGGGCCGGCCGGCTGGATATCCACCCAGGTAAGCACGTCGTCGTTGAGCAAGGTGACGGTCTGGCCGGTGCAGGCGGTATGGTTCACCCCGCAGCTCCCGGCCGGGTCCGCGCCGCAGGGCACATTCTGGCCGGTAATCAAGCCGTCCATGCCAAAGCAGTCGCCGGTGACGTAAGTGCCGACCGCCAGGTTTTCGGTGCAGCTGTCGCTCCAGGTCTTGTAAACCTGGTAACTCAAAGTCTGGTTCTCGAAGATTTCCGAGGGCAGGTTGCAGACGTCGCCCAGGTCGGTGTCGTCGTTGAGAAGCGTGATGCCCATGGCCACGCAAGCCGGGTGGTCAACACTGCAGGAGCCGGCTGGGTCAGCGCCGCAGGGCACATCATTGCCGGTAATGGTCCCGTTGGCGCCGGTGCAGTCCCCGGTCACGCTCGAGCTCAGGCTCTCGGTGCAGCCGTCGCTCCAACTCTTGTAAAGCTGGTATGAGTCGGTCTCGTTCTCGTCAATGTCCGCGGGCGGGTTGCAGGTATCTCCCAGGTCAGCGTCATCGTTGTAAAGAGTGATGCTTGAGCAGGCCGTGTTGTCCACCCCGCAGGTGCCGGCCGGGTCCGCGCCGCAGGGGACATTGTTGCCGGTGATGCTTCCATTCGAGCCGGTGCAGTCACCGGTTACGTTGGAGCTTAGCGATTCCGTGCAACCGTCGCTCCAACTCTTGTAAAGCTGATAGCTATCGGTCCCATTTTCAATGATGCTCGCCGGCATGTTGCAGGTGTCGCCTATGTCGGTGTCGTCGTTGAGAAGCGTGATGCCCATGGCCACGCAAGCCGGATGGTCCACCCCGCAGCTCCCGGCCGGGTCCGCGCCGCAGAGCACATCCTGGCCGGTAATCAAGCCGTCCATGCCAAAGCAGTCGCCGGTGACGTAAGTGCCGACCGCCAGGTTTTCGGTGCAGCCGTCACTCCAGGTCTTGTAAACCTGGTAACTCAAAGTCTGGTTCTCGAAGATTTCCGAGGGCAGGTTGCAGACGTCGCCCAGGTCGGTGTCGTCATTGATCACGGTGACGCTGTTCCTATCACTGACCATCAGCGGGTTGAGCACCGGCTCCGCCATGACCGTGCCATAGCCGCCCAGGCCGCAGGGGATTTGATTGGCCTGGATTAGACAGCCGGTGATCACGGTCAGATCGCCGGATGTTGAACAGATCAGGCCCCCGGCCAGCGAGCAGTCATCATCCGGCGCGTAGTCGTAGGAGCAGGTAGCGGTTATGGTGATCGTGCCTCCCTCGGCGAGGTCAAGAGGATCGGGCTGGTCAATGACGATGGAAATGCATTGCGCCTCTGCGGTGCAGGGGTCGGTGAGGTTATTGTATTCCTGGAGGTTGGTGAAGCCGTCGCTGTCGGGGTTGGCGAGCGAGTCGCCGAACAAGGGATCCACGCAGGCGGAGTAGGTCACTTCCCAGTCGTCATCCATGCCGTCATAGTCGGTGTCCCAATAGCAGGGGTTGGTGTCGGCCGCATACTCGCCGCTGTTGACGAGGTTATCGCTGTCGTAATCCGCGCCGGCGTCCGGGGTGCTGATTTGCATACAGGGGTAGCTGCCTTCCCAGCCGTTGTCCATCCCGTCGCCGTCAATGTCGCAGCCGAGCCGGGCGAAATAAATTTCTCGGTTGCCATCCCTTTCGTCGGACCAATTGATTCCATACTCGGAACCGGTCCAGGCGAGAACTGGAGCATAGCTACCACCCGCGGCATTGGTGACCCGGACCTCCGAGCCGAGCTTGGTCCCGGCGGAGGAGACGCGGGCAAAATAGATTTCCGGGTTGCCGTCGCGCTCATCATGCCAGCTCACTCCGAACTCGGACCCGGTCCAGGACAGGGAAGGATACCAGCTATTATTAACGGCATTTGTGATCCGGACGTCGGATCCAATCTTGGTGCCGTTGGCCGCGATCCGGGCAAAATAGATTTCATCGTTTCCATCCCGGGTGTCTTGCCAGCTCATCCCGTATTCGGATCCGGTCCAGGTCAGGGTCATAGCTTGGCTAAAGCCCGAGCCGCTGGAGATCAGGGTATCGCTGCCGATCTTGGCGCCGGCGGCAGAGATCCGGGCAAAATACGCTTGATAAACCCCGCTGCGGGCGTCTTCCCAACTCACCCCATACTCGGAACCGGTCCAGACCAGATCGGGGATATCGCTCCAGCCCCCGGCATTGGAGATGCGTGAGTCCGATCCGATTTTGGCGCCATTGGCCGCGAGGCGGACAAAGTAGATTTCCGTGCTGCCGTCGCGGCCATCATCCCAGCTCAACCCATACTCGGACCCGGTCCAGGCCAGATACGGCCGCCGGCTATAAGGAAAAGCGCCGCCGGAGGTGATCTGGACATCGCCTCCGATTTTGGTCCCGTCCGCGGAGAGCCGGGCGAAATAAATTTGGTAGTTGCCGCTGCGTTCATCGTCCCAGGTCAATCCATACTCGGTCCCGGTCCAAACCAGGGTAGAGTAGTAGCTATTGCCGGCCGCATTCGTGATCCGGACATCGGCCCCGAGCTTGGCCCCAGCTGAGGAAATCCGGGCGAAATAGATTTCCCAGTTGCCGTCGCGGGAATCATACCAGCTCATTCCATATTCGGACCCGGTCCAGGCCATGGACCATGTGTAGCTTTCACCGGGATCATTCGTGATCCGAAGATCGCTCCCCAGCTTGGCCGGGTTGGGGCAGGTCTCGGCGTTGCAGGGGTCGGTGGAGGCCAGGTATTCCTGCTCATTGCTCTGGCCGTCAAAGTCGTAGTCCTCCAGGTTGTCCACCGTGAAGGCCATCATGCAGCCGTAGGTCAATTCCCAGGAGTCAGGCAAGCCGTCGCCGTCGGAGTCCGGGCCGGCTTGGGGAGCGATTAAAATGCCGAAGACATCCCCAAACCCGCCCGTGGAAAAGTTCACCGGCGAGTTGACCAGGTAAAGGGTGCGCCCTCCCCCCAAACCGATCATCCCCAATTGATTATCCGGTCCGGTATAAATCGGCGCTTCCCCGCCGACCAATGCTCCCGCGGGACTGAGCCGCTGACCGTAAATGTCCCAGCAGCTGCCTTCGCCCGCATCGCAGCTCCCATCGCCGTTGGTGTCGTTGCGGGCATCGGTCCAGATCACCTGGTAGGAGGCTCCGTCAAAAATCGCCAGGGGGAACATCTGTTGGCCCCCCGCGGTGCTGATCGTGATCGGCCCGCCCACCAAGGAGCCGGCCGGAGAAACCAGTTGACCGAACACGTCCCAGTTTCCGGCGCTCACCTCATCGGTCCAGAGCACCAGGTAATTGGTCCCGTCAAAGGCCACGGAGAGGGGATTGTCGCTGGGCGCGGGACTGGCGTTGATGCTGAGCTCGGTTCCCAAGGTTCCCGAGGGACTGACAAAGCGGCCGCGCACCTCGGAGTCGTTGCCATCGTCGGTCCAGACCACAAAGAAATTGGTCCCGTCAAAGGCCACATTGCCCACCCTGGCAAAATCACCCAGGCCGGTGCTGATCGTGATCTCGCTCCCCACCGAGCCGGCCGGAGATACCAGTCGGCCATAGGCGCGGCTGTCCGAGCCAACGCCGATCTCATTGAAGTAAGCTACCAGGTATTGACCGCCGCCGAAAGCTACTCCAGCCAGCCCGTGGTTCGCAGTCAGCGGCGCGATCTCAAAAGAGGCCCCCACCCAGGAACCCCCCGGGCTGATGAAACGGCCCCAGACGTGGTTGGGTGAAAAGGTGTCCTGCTCCCAGACCACCAAGTAATTGGTGCCGTCAAAGGCCACCAGAGGCACGCTCCCGGTGCCGCCGGTAGGGATCCGGGAGCCGACCTTGGTGCCGTTAGGCGTAATGAACTGCACAGCGCCATCGCCGAGCGAGATCGTATCGCCCTCCATCCCGACCAGGAAATTCACGCCATCAAAAGCCGCTGACACCGCCATCTCTTCACCGATGGTGGTGGCAATGGGGAAGAGGCAGGGATCGGTGGCGCCGGTGTATTCCTGCCAATTGGAAAAGGCGTCGCCGTCGGGGTTATTCGCGGTGTCACTAACCAGGGGATTGACGCAGTGATCGTATTGCCGCTCCCACCAGTCATCCATGCCGTCGTCGTCGGTGTCCCAGTAGCAGGGGTCGGTGGAGAGGAATCCGCCGTTGTATTCTTCCAGGTTGGCGAGCCCGTCGCCGTCGTAATCCGCGCCGGCGTCCATGGTGTCGGCCATCATGCAGCCATACAGAAACTCCCAGGCATCGGGCATGCCGTCGCCGTCGCTGTCGGTGCCGCCGTCAAACACGCAGGGATCGGTGAGGTTAAAATATTCCTGGAGGTTGGTGAAGGCGTCGCCGTCGGGGTTGAGGTCGCTGTCGGCAACATTCGGACCCACACAGCCATAACTCACTTCCCAAGCATCATCCATGCCATCGCCGTCGGAATCCGCGTTAAAAGGATTGAAGTGGAAGCCGTCCTCGCACACGAAGGGATAGGAATATGAGCAATCATCGTCAGCCCACTCCAGGCCATAATAAATATATAAATTCATGCAATTCTGGTTGCCCATGTAATTGTCAGGCTGTCCATTGGTCGTGCTCCAATTAGTATAGGTGACCGGAGTGCCGTGATCCCAGACGAAGACACCCTCGATATCTAGGTCATTAAGCCCCATCCAGGTGGTGTCCGTGACCTGGGACCGGAGATAACCGTCCTCGGCGGCGTCCTCGATTGCAGCCAGATCGCCGCCGTAGCTCCGACAGAAATCGCGGGCGCTGAACCAGTCCGTGGAATTGGAACAGAACAGGTAATGATGGCCGTTGTAAGTCTGGGCCGAGCAACCCGGAACCGAGGCGCAGCCGTCGCCGGCCCAGCAGGTGAAAGGCGTGGGCGGATAGGCCAACTCAAAGGCATCGGTCAACCCGTCGCCGTCGGTGTCGGCCAGGCAGGGATTAGTCCCGTTGGTGTATTCCTGGAGGTTAGTGAGAGTATCGGAGTCATAGTCCGCGTCCGCGTCCGCAGTGTTGGCCATCATGCAGCCGTAGCTGAGTTCCCAGGAGTCAGGCATCCCGTCGCCGTCGCTGTCATCGGTTACGCCGTTAAAGACGCAGGGATCGGTAGCGCCCAGGTATTCGTTGTAATTGGAGATGCCATCCCCGTCCGGATCCGCGGTGGAATCTCCGACCAGCGGGTTCACGCAGGGATAGCCGGCTTCCCAGCCGTCGGGCATGCCGTCGCCGTCGGTGTCCCAGAGGCAGGGGTCGGTCCCTTCTTCGTATTCGCTTTGGTTGATCAGGTTATCCGGCTCCCAGTCTTGCCAGTTGTCCGGGGTGGAAGCGCCGAGGCAACCGTAGAGGATTTCCCAGGCATCGGGCATGCCGTCGCCGTCGCTGTCCGGGCCGGTGATGAAGGCGGCGTTCTGGGAAGAGGAGTAGTCCAGCCAGGGTTCGAGCCAGACGGTGCCGGTCCAATGCTCGGCGCCGAGGGAGAGGTCGAGGTTGAGGTTCGGCTCGCCGAACACGTCGCCGGCGAAATAGCCGCCATAGACCCGCAGGGTGCTGCCGTCGAGCAGGGCGGCGTGGCCGGTGCGGGGACGGGGGAAGGAAGTTCCGGTGAAGAGTTGGGACCAGGTCCAGGTCGAGAGGTCCAGGGCGTGAACCGCGGCGAAAGTCAGGCCGCAGAAAGGCCCTTCGCAGTCGCCCCCGGCGTTGCCGCCGTAAATAATGAAACGGTTGTTCGCGTCCACCGCGGCCGCGGGGAAGAAGCGGCCGGCCGGAATGTCGCCGCTCGTTGCCGGTCGGCTCCAGGTCAGGGTGGAGAGATTGAGGAGGTAAACGTCGTTGGCGGGCAGGCCGTCGTAGCCGGCGAACAGGACCAGGCGGTTGTTAGCCGCGTCCAGGGCTAAGGCCATGCCGACGCGGGGCGTGGGCAGACTGCCCGAGGGTGAAAGGGCGGACCAGGCTTCACTGCCCGGGGTGGAGAGGTCGAGCTGCCAGAGGTCGTTCTTGAAGCCGCTCAGGTCATAGCCGCCAAAGAGGATCAGGCGGGACCCGATTGGGTCGTAAACCCCGGCGCTATAGCCGCGGGGCGAAGGAGGCGTGCCGGCAGGACTGAGCTGGCTCCAGGTTTCCGAGCCAAGGGTCAAGGAGAGCGTCCAGCAGGAGTTGGTCGGCTGGCTCTCCTGGCCGTTCAAGAATCCCAGGCACAGGACCATCCGCTGGTTCGCGGAGTCGTAAACCGCCACGGCGTTGGCCACCGGCGTGGGCGGGGCGCCGGAGGGGAAGAGCTGAATCCAGGCGCCGGTGTCAAGGTCTTGGGCATAGACATTGGAGGTGGCGGTATTGCCTTCGATCCCGCCGTAAACGATCATGCGGTGGTTAAGCGCGTCGAGGACCGCGACATGACCGTAGCGGGCTGGCGGCTGGAAACCGGAGGGCTCGCCGGAAGCCGAGTAAGTCACCACTTCCGCGAAGGCGTCGGTGGCGGCCACGGTGACCGAGCCGCCTTGCAGGAGCACCGGCTGGGGATTGGCGATGCCGGCCGAGCCGGTGACTCGGGTATAGATTTGCAGGTTGCCGGCGTTGGTTACAAGCTGGCCCAGGTTGTTGAGTAGCTCGTAGCGGACAAACATGGTATTGCCCACCAGCACGTTGGTTGGATCCAGCACCAGGATGGAATCCAGCCGGGGCAGGCCGAAATTGATTCCAGAGGTGGTCGCGCCGGCCAGGACCGTAACCGTGTTGGCCTCCGCGAGAGTGGTAACATCGTCAAAGAACTCCACCTGGAAATTAGTTTCCCAGGGTATCACCACCACGTGATATCCGGCCGGGTGCAGACTCTGGATGGCGTAATCGCCGTTCAGGTCCGTGACGCCGGACCCGACCAGGCTGCCGTCGGTCGAGTAAGCAACAACCGCAGCATTGGACACAACCGCGGTGCTGCCGTCCTCCGCCCATACCGAGCCGGCGATCGCGCCCAGGAGAGGCAGGCTGAAGTCAATCCCGGAGGTGGTGTTCCCGGCCGTCACCGCGACCGGGGTGGCGTCTTTCTGATGGATCGCGTTATTGTAAATCTCGAAGATGCTCTCGGTCAGGGGCCCGCTACTTCCAGTGATGAGCGCGTAATAGCTGCCGGTGGGCAGGCCCACAATTGCGTATTGGCCCAGGGCATTGGTCTCGCCCTCAAAGTTATCGCCGCCTTGACCCACCGGCTGAGCCGATACCCAGACATTGGCCAAGGGCGTGCCGGCGCCCTCCTGGATCACCGTGCCGGTAATGACCCCGCCCAGGTCCAGAGTGAAATTGATGCCCGAGACCGAGCTTCCGGCCGCTACGGAAACCGTGTCCGCGTCCGCGAAGTTGAGGACGCTGTCCCAATACTCGGAAAGGTAAATCTGATTCGCCGGGCCTCCCTCCTGGGTATCGGCATGAACCTTCCAAGCTCCGGGCGGCAGGCCGAGCAACTGGTAGCTGCCGTCGGGCTCGCTCTCGGTATCGGTGTAATCGTCCCACTGGGAGGAAGAACCCGCGGGGATAGCCCGCATCCGCACATTGGCCAGGGGGTTGGTTCCGGTCCAGTCGTAAACGTAGCCGGAGATGATCCCGCCCGGGTCCAGGGTGAAGTTGATTCCCGAGGTCACGGTGGAGGCGCTGACCACCACCGGGTCCGCGTCTCCCTCGTAGTAGGCGCTGTCGTAATACTCCTGGATCAGGCCCGTGCCCCAGGGCCGCGCCTGAACGTGGAAGCTCCCCATCGGCACCCCGTCAATCCGATAAA
The DNA here is from genome assembly GCA_001797815.1 of Deltaproteobacteria bacterium RBG_13_61_14. Lineage (GTDB taxonomy): Bacteria > RBG-13-61-14 > RBG-13-61-14 > RBG-13-61-14 > RBG-13-61-14 > RBG-13-61-14. Next base: position 13,876 of record MGQK01000034.1, read on the forward strand.
AGCCGCTGCCGTCGCTATTCCTGGAGATAAAGCCATTCCACTCATCAAAGCCTTCCCAATACCGGACTTCCACCTCCACGTTGGGGATGGGGGTGATCCCGTCGGCCTGGTAAACATAGCCGGAGATGGCGCCGCCCGGGTCCAGGGTGAAGTCAATGCCGGTCACCGCGTCAGGCGGGGTCACATGCACCGTGGTCCGATCATCTTCGTCCAGAACCCCGTTATACCATTCCGTGGCATAGCCAAAAGGCGGAAAGACTCTGATGTAGTAATCGCGCTCGGCCAGGCCGCATGTGACCCCGCCTGACGCGGTG
>MGQK01000034.1:14217-14364 GCA_001797815.1 Deltaproteobacteria bacterium RBG_13_61_14
AAAATCGAGCCCCAGGGCGGCTGGGCCTGGACGTGGTAAGAAGTCCCGACCCGGAAGCCATCCATCTCGTAGTAGCCGCTGAAATCGGTCATGGCATAGCGGATCGAGCAATCCTCGCCCACGGGGAAGAAAGAAAGCTCGGCATAG
>MGQK01000034.1:14457-15777 GCA_001797815.1 Deltaproteobacteria bacterium RBG_13_61_14
GCCTGGACCGAGACCGGGGAACCATCGTTCTGACAGCCATGGACCCCGGGATACCATTCCATGGCCCAGTTGATCCCGCCCGCGGCCTGCAAATAGTAACTTCCCGTTGGAATGCCGGTAACAACGTAATGGCCCGAGGGATCGCTCCAGGCCCAACCCGACCAGGACCAATCCCAATTCGAGACCGCCACCTGAGCGTTGTCAATCGGCGTAATCCCGTCATCTTCATAGACATACCCGCTGATCGAGCCGCCCACATCGAGCACAAAGTCAATCCCGGTGGTATAAGTGCCCTGGGTGACGGACACCGGAGTCGCATCCTCTTCCGAAGAAACATCTTCGAACCACTCCGAGGTAAAAATCGAACCCCAGGGCGGCTGGGCATGAACCTTGTAACTGAAGCCGGCCCGCAAGCCGCGCATTTCATAATAACCGCTCGCATCGGTCCAGGTCCCGGGGAGATGATAGAGGCCACAATCCTCGGAGAAAGAGAAGCGGACCTCTGCATTTTCCAAGGGGGTGATGCCGTCGCTTTCGTAAACATGGCCGGAAATGCCGCCGCCGGGGTCAAGGGTGAAGTTGATGCCGGAAGTGACTTGGGTGGCGATCACGGTGATGCGGGAGGACTGGATGCATTGGGGTCCGGGCCACACTTCCCAGGCCCAATTCAGCCCGTCACCTGCTTCCAAACCGTACTGGCCCGGAGGCAGGCCGTCGGCATAATAATAACCCGAGGGATCGGTCTGCACGGCCCAGACCCATTCCCCCATCGTCTCGTCACCTACGTAGAGATCGGGGAAAATAAAGGCGTTGTCAATTGGCGTGATCCCGTTGTCCTCATAGACGTAACCGCTGATCGCGCCGCCTTGATTGAGCAAGATATCAATGCCGGGGGTGTTCCCGGGCGCGGTGACCGAGACCGGCGTGGCCTGGTCCCAGACAAAGCCATCGGGGGAATATTTCAGTTTGACATAGCCGGGCGGGCCGTAAGCGCGGACCATGTAGTTGCCCGAACTGAGATTGTAAACGGTATAATTCCCGTTCACGTCGGTGACCGTGTCCCCGGCCCATTGCCAGTTTTCGGCGTTGATCACTTCGACGGTCACGCCCTCGGCCGGGGTGGGCGGGGCGCCGTCGAGCATGACCTGGCCGGAGATGCTGCCCGAGCCGGCGGAGAGCACGTTCACCTGGGCGCTGTCCATGTAGGCGGAGATCCAGCATTCCACTTCATCGGTGTTCGGGGCGTTAGAGCCGGCGGTGTAAAGGCCGCTGGCCGAATCAATCCAGCCGGCGGAATCATTGATGTAGAGTTCATAGAAC
>MGQK01000034.1:15819-21768 GCA_001797815.1 Deltaproteobacteria bacterium RBG_13_61_14
CCGCCGGCCGGACCAGGGATCTGGTCGGCGGTGACCTCGGTGCTGACGTCCGGGTAGCCGCCGGTGCTCTCGGTGATGTCCCCGCTCGCATACCAAGTTACGCCCCCCGCTTGATCGCAGTCGTCGGTATAAACGGCACAGGAGCCGGAGTAATCGCAGACCGCGGTGAACATCTGGTAGCCGCCTTCCGGGAGGTCAATGGCGCCGCCGGACATGGCCGAGATCGGGATAATGTCCAGGCTCATCAGGTCGCAAGTGGCTTCGGCCACATCCACGGTGGCGCTGTCCAAAGCCATGGAGACCATGCATTGGACCTCATCGGTTGCCGGCGCCATCGTGCCCGCTGTATACTCTCCGGTCATTTCATCAATCCAGCCGGCGGAATCACCGAAGAGATAATAGAACGGGTCGTAGCCCTGGGGGTTGAACTCGCTGGTGGTATAACCGTCGGACCAATAGGCCACGCAGTAAAAGTCCACGGAATCTCCTGGACTCACGCTCAACGGGCCGTCCGGGGTGAGATCCACCGAGACCACGGTATCATCGTTCAGCACGTTGACGTTGGTGTTGTCCCAGCCATAGCCGACGCCATAGGAGACGGTTCCTTCAATAAAGCCCGAGCCGCCGGCAGGACCAGGAATTTGGTTGGCAGTGAGCATCGTGCTGAGCGTGGGCGTGCCCCCGGAGTTTTCCCAGACGTCGCCGCTGGCATACCATTCAACCCCTCCGGCCTGGGTGCAATCATCGTAAAAAGTGCCACAGCCGGTCCCGGAATAATCGCAGGCTGCGGTGAATAGCTGGTAACCGTCTTCGATTAAGTCAATGGAGCCGCCCATCATCGCGGCTACCGGAATAATATCCAGGTAGATCAGCTCGCAATCGCCGCCGCCGCAGTCCTCCGGGCAAAACATCTCATCTTCCCAAGGCGGCTGGCAGAAGGTGTCCCCGCAGTAGCAATCAAAGGAACAATTCCCCGGGTCTTCGCCCAAGCCCGGTTCGCAGATCATGTTCATGTTGCAACCGCCGGTGCAGTCATCCGGACAACTTCCCGCGTCTTCATAAGGTGGTTGACAGAGACTATCCCCGCAATAACAATCATCGGAGCAAGTCACCGGGTCTTCCGCAGGAGGTTCGCAGATGCCGTTCGGACACATCTGTGCCCCGACACTGGCAGGAAGACCAAACAGCACCATCAAGCAAACTCCAATCCAAATTTTCCTGATCCAGTTCATGACTCGATGTCCTCCTTTTGCGAACGCATCCACCTTGCTCAAACTCCCGGCCGCTTCTCTTGGCGGCTTTCTCAAACAAAAAAGCCGCGAGATGGCCTGAACCACCCTCCCGCGGCTTGATCCGACTTGACCTTCCAGTTCATGAACTTTACTCATACCCGGCCGGTTTTTTTCCAAAACCCTGAGGGGATCTCAAATTCGATCCATTAACCATTTCATTCCCGAGCCAGCACCTTCTCCAGGCAATCGGACGACCTCAGCGGACTGCCGCGGGAACATGGGGGACCAGGGACGAGAAAGCCGACACGGGAAATAGTGCCAAGGCCTCAAAAAAGAACCAATAGTAAATTCCCTGAATTCCCTGTGAAATGTTGGTTCAAAAACGCAAAAACTATACCACCCGGTTCACTCCCTGTCAAGAAAAATCTTGAGTTGGCCAGGGTGTCCTGGTTCAAAAAAAATCGGAGAAAACCAGGTAAAAAGGTCAGGATTCGCCCATCAGGATTCGCTGGGCTTGCAGGTACTTCTTCGTGGTCTTCCGGACAATGTCGTCGGGCAGTTCCGGCGCCGGCGGGATCTTGTTCCAGCCGATCCCGATCAGGTAGTCCCGCACGAACTGCTTGTCAAAACTGGGCTGCGGTCCCCCGGGCCGGTAGCTCTCGGCCGGCCAGAAGCGGGAGGAGTCCGGGGTGAGCATCTCGTCAATCACCAGGAGCTTCCCGTCCTTGAGCCCGAACTCGAACTTGGTGTCCGCCACGATGATCCCCCGCGCCTTCGCATAGTCCGCGGCAAATTGGTAAATCGCCAGCGCCTTGTCCCGCACTTCTTTCGCCCGCTTCTTGCCGAGCAGCTTCTCCACCGCGGCAAAGGCGATGTTCTCGTCGTGGATCCCGATCTCCGCCTTGGTCGAAGGCGTAAAGATCGGCTCCGGCAACGCCTCCGACTCCCGCAGGCCCCGGGGCAGCTTGATCCCGCACAACGCGCCGGTCTCCTGGTATTCTTTCCAGCCCGAGCCGGAGAGATACCCCCGCACCACCGCCTCCACCGGCAAAGGCTCGGTCTTCTGCACCACCATCGCCCGCTCCTTAAGCATCTTCCGCGACTCGGAATCTTTGACCACGTCCCCCACGGTCTTCCGGCTCAAATGGTTCGGGCAAAGCTTCTCGGTCTTCTCGAACCAGAAGCGCGACAGCGAGGTCAGCACCGCTCCCTTCTCCGGGATGGGCGTGGGCATGACCACGTCAAAGGTGGAGATGCGGTCGGTGGCCACGATCAGGAGTTCCTGGCCCAGGTCGTAGATATCGCGGACCTTGCCCCGCTTGAGGAGCTTGAAGCCGGGCAAGTGGGTTTCGGTCACTGTGCTCGCAGCCATTTTCGGCTTTCCTCCGTGGGCCGGGGAACGTGATGGCACGTGGCCCAGTGCTGAGGCTCGTGCTCTTTCCATTCCGGAATAACCTCGCGGCAGACCTCGGTGGCCCAGGGGCAGCGCGGGTGGAAGGTGCACCCGGGAGGCGGGTTGATCGGGCTGGGCACGTCGCCGGGGAGGAGCAGGCGCTGGCGCTTCTGGGTGGGGTCCGGCTGGGGCACCGCGGAGAGGAGCGCGATGGTGTAGGGGTGGAGCGGCCTCCGGTAAATCTCTTTTGCCCCGGCCAACTCCGCGATCCGGCCCAGGTACATCACCGCCACCCGGTCGGCGATGTGCTCGATCACCCGCAGGTCGTGGGAGATGAAGAGGTAGGTCAGTCCCCGCTTCTCCTGCAGGTCCAGGAGCAGGTTCAGGATCTGGGCCTGGATCGAGACGTCAAGCGCACTGACCGGCTCGTCGCACACGATCAGCCGCGGCTCCACCGCCAGCGCCCGCGCGATCCCGATCCGCTGCCGCTGGCCCCCGGAGAACTCGTGCGGATACCGGGAAAAGGCGTCCTCATGCAAGCCCACCTCGCGCAGCAGCTTCAAAATCCGCTCGCGCTTCTCCTTGCCCCGGGCCAGGCGATGGATGGTGAAGGCCTCGCCGATGATCCCGCCCACGGTCATGCGCGGGTTGAGCGAGGAGTAGGGGTCCTGGAAAATGATCTGCATCTGCTTGCGCAGCGCCCGCAGCTCTCCGCCCGAAAGCCCGACCACGTCGCGGCCCTGGAAGTAAATCTCGCCCGCGGTCGGCTCGATCAGCCGCAAGAGGGCGCGGCCCAGGGTGGACTTGCCGCAACCCGACTCGCCCACCAGGCCCAGGGTCTCGCCCTCCCGGACCGTGAGCGACACCCCGTCCACCGCCTTCACCGCGGCTACCGTCCGCGAGAACACGCCCGCCCGCACCGGAAAGTACTTCTTCAGGTCCCGGATGTCCAGCAGCCCGTTGGATGCCATCTCGGAAGGCAAGGTTATCTTCGCCGCTGCCAAAAGTCAATCCGGGCGGCAAGCGCTCCGGCGCGGGGCCGGCGGCCCACGCTAAACCTTCTACTCGAACCGGCGCGAATGCGGCCGTTCTCACTTCTGCAAATGTGAAATGTGAAGACCTGACCCCAACCTTGCTTTTTCCCCGGACAAACACTTATGATGGAATCTGGCCCTGACCCCGGCTTCTCATCTTTGTTGAAGGAGGGATGGAACGATGCAGTTGCTGTTGGTCTTGAACCCGAAACCTTATGACGGGAGCGACGTGATGTGGAACGCGCTGCGCCTGCTGGGCCAGGCGTTAAAGGAGGGGATGGCGGTGAAGGTGTTCCTGCTCAACGACGGGGTGGAACTGGCGCAGCGGGGCCTGGAGCGGGGCGCGGAGTATGATTTGCAGGGGATGCTGGCGGAAGCCCTCGCCCGAGGGGCGGAAGTGAAAGCCTGCGGCACCTGCTTGAGCCGGCGGGGGATCAGCCGCGAAGAATTGCTGCCCCAGGTGCCGGTGGCGGTGCTCCCGGATTTGACCGCCTGGATTGCGGCCGCGGACAAGGTGTTGACCTTCTGAAAAAAGACTCCGTGCGCGCAAACATGCGAAAGGATAGCCCGGGGAGGGTGCCCGGGGTTGAAGGATACTAAAAACCTATCAAGCCCTGATGGGGCCTCACCGCATGGGTTGCAGAGGAACTATCTCTTTGGCGCCCGCAGCGAGTAATTGTGAATTGTCAGGACCTGACCCCATACCCTTACCCTTACTGCCAGTAAGGCAGGATTTCTCTGAGCGCGCGCTTCTCCGCCTCCCCCACGCGGTAAGGCTGGATGGCGCGGCTCTCGTAGCTCTCGAGCTGCGCGGCGATGGAAAAGGATTTGGTCTCCGGGAAAAGGGGCGCGCCCCGGAGCTTGCTGGTGCGGTTTCCCACGATCAGCTCTTCCGGAGCGATGCGGATGGACATGTTGGTGAGGAGGTGCTCGAGCGCGCGGGCGTTGCGGACGACCTGGGGCTGGCCTTGGGTTCTGCGCTGGGCTTCGGTCCAGAGCACGGCCCGCTCGGCGCAGACCTCGAAAGGAGCCTCGAGCAGTCTCTGCTTGAGCCGCGGCGCGCGACCTTCCCTCATCTCAGAAGCATTGTAAGTCCGGGTCCGGCCGCGGTCAAGCGATCCGCATTAAAAACCGGATCGTAGGTGCTCGGGGTCCTGGCGGGTTGGCCCTTCGGCCAGGCTCTTCTCAAAAAAATCCCCCTGCCCGGACGGACAGAGGGATTTTCTTTCTCGGGCGTGGAGCTCCGGCTTAAGCCGCTTCCTTGATGTTGATCTTGACCGACTTGGCCTTGGCCTCGGCTTTCTTGGGCAACGTAATCCGGAGCACGCCTTTTTCGTACTTGGCCGTGATCTTGTCCTGGTCCACCGTGCCGGGGAGCGTGAAGGACCGGCTGAAGCCGCCGTTCCTGGATTCGATCAGGTAGTAGTTTTCCTTTTTCTCTTCCCGCTCCAGCTTCTTCTCGCCGCGCAGGGTCAGGACATTGTTCTCCACCTTGACCTCGATGTCCTTTTCCTCCATGTCCGGCAACTCCGCTTTCACCAGGAGGTTGTGCTCGTCCTCCATGATGTCCACCGCCGGAGCCCAAAACCCGTCGGTCGCCTCCCGGCCCAAGGCCTCTTCAAACAGGCGGCCCATTCTGCCTGGAAGGTTCTCGATTTCCCGAAATGGATCCCATCTGACGATTGCCATTTCCGCTCGCCTCCTTTAACTTGAATTATTGAATTGAGGGAACCCTTTGCGGGTCAGGCGCCTGTCTCGCTGGTCCCGTTGAAAAATGTAATCATGGCTGGGAGCTTGTCAAGGGGCGAAGGATCGAAAGACCAAGCAGATCCGGGGGATCGCCGCTTAAGGCAAAGGTCCTAACAGCAGCAGCAGGCCCTTGCGCACCATCATCACTCCGATGGCGGCCAGGAGCAGGGAGGCGAGCTTGGAAACCGCCTTGGATCCGGCCTTGCCCAGGAGCCGGATGATCCGGGGGGCCAGCCGGAACAGGAGTCCTGCGATCAGGATGTTCAGGATCAGGGCCAACGTGGTCACGACCATGCCATGCTCGTTGATGAGGAGGATGGAGGTGGTGAGCACGGCCGGCCCGACCAGCAGCGGCACCCCCAGCGGCACCGCGCCCAGACTTTCCAGGTCAAATTGCTGCCGGGCTTTTTCCATGGTGAGCAAATCGGATAGGGAAAGGGCGAAGAGCAGGACCCCGCCGGCGATCATGAAGTCCGAAGCCGTGATCCCCAGGTAGCGGAGCAGCTCGTTGCCCAGGAAGACGAAGGCCAGGGCCACCACC
>MGQK01000034.1:21791-42865 GCA_001797815.1 Deltaproteobacteria bacterium RBG_13_61_14
TTCGCCCCGCCCTGAAGAAGATAATCGGGTCGCACTCCCGGTCAAGCCCTCTTCCGCGGATGCTCCTCCTCAATCCTCATCGGTCTGATACCCCAGAGTTACGGTTTCCCATAGAGCTCCCGAACTTTCTGCCGCAGCATCTTTCCCACCGGGGACAGGGGCAGTTCGTCCACGAAGATGACCGAGCGGGGGATTTTATATCCGGCCAGTTGGCCCCGGCAGAACTCCCGGATCTCCTGCTCCGGCATCGGCTCGCCCTTCTTCAACTGCACCACCGCGCGGATAGTATTGCCCCACTCCTCGTCGGGCACTCCGATAACGCAGACCTCGTCCACCTGGGGGTGTTGATTGATGACGTCCTCGACCTCCAGGGGGAAAACTTTCTCGCCCCCGGTATTGATGCACTCCTTCTTCCGGTCCTTCACCCGGATCTCGCCCTGCTCGTCAAAGTAACCCAGGTCCCCGCTTTTGAACCACCCGTCCTGCATCACCTCCCGGGTCTCCTCCTCCTCCTTGTAGTAGCCCTTCATGACCGTGCTCGAGCGGTAAAGAATTTCGCCCACTTCTCCCCGGGGCACGTCTTGGCCGTTCTCGTCCACCACCCGGGCCTCGACAATGGACTTGCCCACGGAGCGGTCCTGGATCCGGTCCGCGTCCATGTCCAACCGGAAGGAGGTGACCGGGGTCATCTCGGTCTGGCCGAAGGCGTCAACGATCATGGCGTTGGGAAAGTGTTTCAAAATCTCTTTCTTGAGCGAGGCCGGGCACACGCCCCCGCCGGTGGTCGCGATCCGGAGCGCGCTCAGGTCGTAGCGGTCCGCCTCCGGAAAGGAAACCAGTTTTTTCCACCCGGTGGGCACGTTGGCCATGTTGACGATTTGCTCCTTTTCCACCAGGCCGAGCACCAGGGCCGGATCGAACTTGACCGAGTCGGGCAGCACGAAAATCACGCCGCCGGAGAGAGCGCCCATCATCAGGTTGGCGTAGGAGGCGTCGTGGAAGAAAGGCATGGACGGATACATGGCCTTCTTGGCGTTCGCGTAACCGGCGCGGGCCACCGCCGGGTTGGAGAACCGCTCGTGAAACTTTTTCTTGAGAAAGGCCAGGGTGGCCGGGCGGTGCAATAACTTTTTCACCGCGCGGGTGCGCAGGATCGGGCCGAGATATTTCGCCCCGGTGATGGGCATGGCTTCCACGATCCGCTGGTGCCGCTCCGGCGGAACCTCCAGGGTCAGGGCGCGAAGAAACAGGGCGGGAAAGAGCGCCGTAAACATGTCCAGGTGGGCCTGGTAGGTGAGCATCACGCCCTTGGGGAACCCGGTGGTGCCCCCGGTGTAGATCATCACCGCCACGTCGTCCCACTCGTTCGCCGCTCTCGGATCGGTGTCCTTGGCTTCGGCCATCAACTCCTCGTAATTCAGGGCCTGGTCCAGCCCGGTCCCGCCCCGGCAGATAAAGTGCTCGATGTTTTGGAGCTTGGGCGCCGCGGCCTCGACGCCCTCGGACCAGATCGAGTCGTAGAAAAACACCCGGGCGTCGCAGTGGTTGCCCTGGTATTCGATCTCCCGGGGCGTGAAGCGGTAGTTCAGGGGCGCCGGGACCGCGCCGGCGGCCTGGATCCCGAAGTTGATCTCCAGGAACTCGGGCGTGTTGTGGAACAGGAAGGCCACCACCTCGCCCCGCTTCACCCCCAGGCCGATCAGGAGATTGGCCACTTTCAAGACCCGGGGCGTAAACTCTTTCCACGGGATCCGCCTCTCGCCGAAGATGATGATCTCGCCGTCGCCGTTGTGGGCGGCGCAGGAGATGAAGCTGTTGGCGATGATGTTCGGTGAATAGTCTTCCATCGTTGCCTCCTGAAGATCGGGTCCCGCAACGGCTATAGGGTCCGCTAACGGCTGACCGCGCGCGTTTGCAAACGATCGTTAAAGTTTTTCGGCTCACTCCTGTTTGATGAACGTCGCCCCGCCCTGGGGAAAGACCAGGACCTCGGCCGGCCCGGGTTTGAGGGCACGGGCCCGGGCGATCAGGGCGTTGAGGTCATTAAAAAACTCGACCCCCAGGTTCTGGAAGCCGGCGACCGCCGGCATCGAGGTCACGTAAAACAGCACGTGGAAGGACTTGAGCATCCGGGTGAAGCTGAAGGACCCGGCGCGCTGGTCCGGCGAGATGGGAAGCCGGTCGCTGACCTTGCGCAGGAGCGAGAGCGGCAGGACCTTGATCAGGAGCTTGGCAAAGGAAGGCAGCCCCTCAGGCACCCGCAGGTCACCCAAACCCTCCTCCGCCCGCAAAATCCCGATGAACACCCCGCCCGGCTTCAACGCCATGGCGCTGTAAAAGCAGGACTTCATGGCCACCCGCAGGTCCGTGTCCAGCGGGTGGGAGTCGTTGATCACGATATCCGCCAGGCCCGGGATCTCGACCTGGTTCATGGCCCGCACCCGCTCCGAGCCGTAATTCCAGGCCGAGATCGGGTCGCCGGCCACCACCTCGATCACCTCCACCGGATCCAGGATGGTATTGACGATGAAAACCTTGGGGCCCAGGAGCGCGCCGGCCTCGTCCACCGCCTGGCGGAAGCGGCACTTCTCCCGGGGCAGACCCGCCGAGGCGATCAGGTCCACCTTCTGGAAATCGTAGTTGTGGGTGAAAGTGATCGGCGCTTCTCCGGCCACGCCCGGCATCAGGCCCTTGTAGCCGCCGCCGAACCCGGCCTGCTCGTGCGCCTCAATGGTGCCGACCACCACCACCGTGTCCGCCTCCACCACCCTCTTATTGAAGGTGATGGGGATGCCATGGGTGGGCGTCCGGCCCACTTCCTTGAGTTTGGCCGGGTTTTTATAATCATGGTTCTCGCAGCGCACCCGCTGAAAGACCGCCGGCCCCACCCGCTCCTGGATCTCGGCCTCGGTCATGGGCCGATGCGTGCCCAGGCCCATGACCACCGCGATATTTTTATCCTCGACCCCGGCCGCGTTCAGCTCGGCCAGCACCTTGGGCATGATCCCGGCTACCGGCGTAGGCCGGGTCCGGTCGTCCACCACCACCGCCGCACTCTTGCCCCGCTGGGCAAACTCGGAAAGCCGCGGCGACCCGATCGGCTGGGCCAGGGCGCGCTCCAGTGCCTCGGCCAGCGTCGGCCGCTTCTCCGGGTGCCGCGGCTTCAACTCCGCCTTCACCGTCCACTCCGGCGGCAGCTCGATCGAGAGCGTGTCCTTTTTTCCCCAGGGCACCGTAACCGTGGTCAATATCTCAACCCTTCTTGATTCCCAAGATTTGCCTGGCCTCATCCGGAGTAGCCGGCTCCTTGCCCACCGCCCGGACGATCTTAACCGCTTGCTCGACCAGTTCGGCGTTGGACTTGGCCAACACCCCCTTCTTGAGATAGACGTTATCCTCGAAGCCCACGCGCAATCCGCCGCCCATGCCCACGGCGACCGCGCCCAGCGGAAGCTGGTGCCGGCCGATGCCGATCACCTGCCACACGCTCTCGGCCGGCAGCTCGTCCACCAGGACGCACAGGTGCTTGGCCAGCGGCGGGATGCCGCCCATCACCCCCATCACCAGGCTGAAGCGAAACGGCGGCTTCACCTTGCCCGGCCCGATCAGCCAGTGCTTGACGTTCTGGACCATGCCCAGGTCGTAAACCTCGAACTCCGGGAGCACGCCCCATTCCCGGAAGCGGTCGGCAAAGGCCTCCATGATCTCCGGGGGGTTGGGGAAGAGCCGGCGGCCGAAGTTCATGGACCCGGCGTTGAGCGAGGCCGACTCCGGATGGAAGCGCTCGACCGCGGCCAGGCGTTCCTCCGGCCCCAGCCCCAGGGTCACCGCCCCGCCACCGGTTGTGATCTGGGTTACAATCGGGCAGCGCGCCCGGATTTTCTCCAGGTAAGCCCCGTAAACCTCGGGATCCACAGTGGGCGCGCCGGTCTTCGGGTCGCGCGCGTGCAGGTGCACCAACGCGGCGCCGGCCTCATAGGCGCGCGCGGTCTCGTCCGCGATCTCCTCCGGCGTGATCGGGAGTTGGGGGTTGTCCTGGCGGGTCGGGATGGACCCGGTCGGCGCCACGGTCACAATTACTTTTTGCGCCAAGTCAGCCATTACTTAACATGGGGTCAGGCCCCCTACTTAACAAGGGATGCAGTTTTTGCCCGAGTGCCGAATTAGAATTTAATTTTTCTACAAGCCGCTTAATGCCCATGCAGACGGCGGCGACGCTAACCCCAAAATATTGGCTCACTTCGGTCGCTTTGAATCCTTGATGAGATACCAAGTGCCAGTAGGCAACTTGCCGGAGCATGGGATAGGCCCGTCGTTTGTTGAAATCGGCTGAAGAAGCGCCGAAAACCTCCGCCACCTTGGCTAATTCCAGGGTGAGGTCGCCCTGACGATTGGTTTCCACTCCTGCCGGTTTTTTATCCTCGGTCGCCGGGAGAGAGGAGAAACTTTTTCCCCCTCTTGCCCCGGGTTGTTGAGAAGCCGGCCGCCGGTGCCTCCGGTTGCCAAAATCCGATTCCTGGCCGATGAACGCCAGGCAGTCTTGGCGATAAAGGCGCCGGCTGGTCGTTTCCGAATCAGCATAAGCAGCGAGGATTGCTTGGCGGTGAAGCCAGGGGAACTTTGGTTTCTCTTTTGTATAATCGTGATAACTCGACCACGGATACGCCGAGGGATCTTCCACCAATCCGGCGCGCACCGGGTTGAGGTGAATGTAAAAGGAAAGATACTGCCAATGCTCTTCGCCGGCCAGCAGGACGGCATGATAGCGCCCCCGGAAAAGATGTCCCTCGGCAGCGTGCTTACGATTGAAATAGACCGTATAGGTGGTATGGAGCCAATGCATGGCCTGGCTAAGATTACCTCGGGGCGTCCGCAGGAAAAGGTGATAATGATTGGTCATCAGGCAAAAGGCAAAAATTTGAATGTCAAAACGGTCCGTGGTCTTAGTCAGGAGACTCAGAAAGGTCTGACGGTCTTGGTCCTGCACAAAAATGTCTCCCCGCCGATTCCCGCGCGCAGTCACATGGTAGGTGGCATCAAGAAACTGGATACGGTTCGGCCGGGGCATGGTGCAATCTTAGACAGTGAATTTAGCCCTGTCAACTCGAATGTTAAGTTTTGGGGCCTGACCCCAAGTTAACATTGGCCAGGGGCAGGTTCTGGAAGCGGCGGAGGTCGGCGAGGGTGGCGAGGCCGGCGGAGCGGAGGCGGCGGAGGAACTTGAGGAACACGGCGGCGGTGACGAGGGCGTCGCCCAGGGCGCGGTGGCGGCCGCGGGCCTGGCCGGCCGGGCCGAAGCGGAGCCGAAAGCGGCGGGCCAGGGCGTCGAGGTTATGCTCCTTTAGCTCGGGCAGGATGCGGCGGGCCAGGCGCACGGTGCAGAAGCAGGGGAGGAGAAGGGGCTGGCCGAGCGCGGTCTGCCATTCATGCCGGAGGAACTTGAGGTCAAAGGCCGAGCTGTGGGCGACCAGGGCCGCGTCCGAGAAGAGGCGTTGGAGGCAGGGAAAGACCGCCTCGGGCGGAGGCGCGGTCACGAGCATGGCCGGGGTAATGCCGGTGAGGCGGGTGATGAATTCCGGGAGCGCCAGCCCGGGATTGACCAGGGTGGCGAAGGCGCGGCCCGGGCTTTGGTCGTAGATTTCCACCGCGGCCACCTCGATCACCCGGTCGCGGGGCGGGCCCATGCCGGTCGTTTCCACATCCACCACCCAGAAGCGGACGCGCTCGAGCGGCAATTGCTCCGGGGGCAGGTTGGTGGAAAGGGGGATGGCTTGGGCGATCTTTCGGGCCAGAGGTCCGCGGGCGTGCAGGAGGCCGAGCCGTTGGCAAAGGTCTTCGGCCTGCGGGAGGTTCTCGTGCGGTTTCAATGCTCGAGCTTGCGTTCCAAAATCTGCCAGAGGTGGCGGCTGGCTTCGGGGGACAGGTCGTGGTCCAGGGTCCGGCGAAAGAGCTGGATGGTCTTGCGGTAGGAGGCGAGAAAGCGCTGACAATGCTCGCACTGGTGGAGGTGCGCGTCAATTTGCTCGACCTTGGCGCCGGGCAGTTCGCCGTCCAGGTATTCGTGGAGGTGGCGGACCACATCGCGACAGTTCATGACACAGCTCCTTATCCTTATCCAAATACCTGGCGATAAAAGTCGTCCAGGCGCTGACGCAAGATCAAGCGGGCCCGGTGGAGTCGGGATTTGACCGCGGGCACGCTCAGGTCCAGGATCTCGCCCACTTCTTCGTTGGTAAATCCCTCGATGTCGCGGAGGATGAGGACCGACTTGAATTCTTCGGGGAGTTTCTCGACCGCTTTTTCGATGATGGCCAGGGCTTCGGCGGTATGGAGCTGCTCGTCCGGCCGGCTGGACCATTCGGCTTCCTGGTCGAGAGAGATCCCTTCGAGCTGGTTGGCCACGTCATCGAGGGAGACGATTTTGGTTCCCCGGCGCTCGCGGAGCTTCATGTAGCTGGTGTTGAGGGCGATACGGTAAAGCCAGGAGGAAAAAGCGGACTTGCCCTCGAATTCGGCGAGGTTCTGATAGACCTTGAGGAACACCTCTTGCAGGATCTCCTCGGCGTCCTGGGCGTTGTGGGTCAGGCCCATGGCCAGCCGATAGACCTTGGACTGGTAGCGGCCGACCAGGGTCTCAAAGGCCTTGCGGTCCCCGCGGAGCACGCCGCGGAGCAAGTCCTGGTCCGGGTCTTGCCGCGAAGGGATGGGAGCGGTCAAAGCGGGCCCCCGGCTAGTGGCTCTCGGCCCGGGCCTGGGACACATAGCGCTCGGCGATCCAGCCTTGCTTGCCGGTCCTGGGGTTTTCCACCAGGTAAAAGGTGGCTTTGGAGTTGCACAGCACCATCCGGATAAACTTGACCTGCTTTTGGGGTTCCACCGTGTCCACTACGTTGGCGAGGCGGCAGTCGGTGAGGATGTTCTCATAGATCCGCGGCCAGCCGTAGCGCTTGAGGTCTTCATCCGAGGCCAGCACCGTCATCATCCGGGAGGACGTGTAGCTCAACTGCTTTTCCTTGGCAATAAATGCCTCCAACTGCGCGGCCAACTGCCTGGCCTCATCGTATTGCTTCTGCTCCAGTTTGCCGATGCCGTCCCAATACATCTTGATTAGCTTGAGGCTGGGGAAATACATCAGTTCCAACTCTGCCCGCGACCGATCCAGGCTGGCCCTGGTTTCTGCAATCATCTGCTGCCGGGCCTGGGCGGCCAATTCCGCCTGGGTGCGCGCCTGGTCGGCCTTGGCCTTGGCCTCGCTATACTTCTTTTGGGCCAGCAACTCCTCGGCCTGCTTGAGCAGGACCCGCGCTTGATATTCCAGGGTCTGCGGCGGATTCAACTCCATCAGGTTCTGGTAGGCGGCTTGGGCCGAGGCATAAGCCTGGCCGGCTTCATCCGGCGTAGTTTTGATCTTCTTGCCGCCGCACCCCAGGATCAGGAACAGGCCCAACCCCAACGACATCACAAAGAAACTGCACATGCCCCTCATCGCGCCGGCTCCTTTTTTAAGGGTTTGTCCGCATCAAAAAATTAGAGATAACGCCGGGAACGGCTTGGGCTGCTTCCCGTTCACCGTCTTTGTAAAGGTAGCAGATATCTTTCAGCTAGGCAAGGGCCGGAGATTTGTGATAACCTGAAAGCATGTCCCGGGAAGTCCACGATCCGCTCACCCTGCGCTGCCCGCGCGTGGGCGGGACCGTGACCTTTGAATACTGCCGCAAAGCCGGCGCCCCCTTTTGCCGGAGTATCATCGCCTGCTGGGCCGTCCGTCTCGATATCGGGCAATACCTGGCCGACCACTACACCGCCGAAGAGATCCAGGCCAGCCTCCGCCTCCCCGCTCAAAGCAAAGTCCAGCGGATGATCGAGTTGGCCGAGCACGCCCAGGAAAAAACTAAACCGGAGTGAGCCTCAGCCGGGCCGGGTGATCGCTTCCGCCAACAGGCGGGCGAAGATGCCCAGGCTCCGGGCGTTGGGGTGAAAGTCGCCGGGGCTCACGACCAGGTCGCCGGCGGGAATACCTTTCAGCTCCGGCTTGGGGGCAATCGCCGTGATCCCCTTCTCCTTCAAGAAGGCCGCCAGCTGGGCCGGCAGCGTATCCGGTTCCTCCACCCCCTGCCCGAACACCACCGAATTGCCCAAGACCACCACCCGGAGGGTGCCCGGGGCCTTGACCGGAGAAAACTCCGGATCCCGGAACCCCAAGGAATTAATCTCCGTGTCCTTCCCGACGATCTGGCCCCGGCCGCCCGGGATATGCTCATGGGGCAAACCCGGGATCTCGCTGGGGCGGTAGATCTTTTCATTTTCGGTTAAAAGCGGGGGGCCGGGGCTGGTGAAGAAAGAGACCGCCCAACTGAGGAGCGCCAGGACCAGGCCGGCGGCGCTGAGCGCGAGCAGGAGGTTCGCCATCCGCGGTCGTTTCATTTCCGGGCCGTGATCCGCCCCTGCTCGAACGGGACCGCGTTCGGATCCTGGATGGGGCGCGCCTCTTGGACGAGCGCGCAAGACCCCTGCCGTGGGAGCAGGAACAAAGGGATGGCGCGCATGAACCAGAGCGGAAAGGAGGGAATTTTATTCGAGGATATAGTTGTTGGGATTGACCGGGATGCCGTTGACGCGGACCTCGTAATGCAAGTGGGGGCCGGTGGCCGAGCCGGTCGCGCCGACGGTGGCGATGGGGTCGCCCCGGTGGATGCGTCGGCCGGTCATGACCAGGATTTCCGAGCAGTGGCCGTAGCGGGTGGTGACGCCGTAGCCGTGGTCAATGGCCACCAGCCGGCCGTAGCCCGATTCCTGGCCGGCGTGCACCACCAGGCCGTCGGCCGGCGCCCGGATCAAGGTGCCGATGGAGGAGGCGATGTCCATGCCTTCGTGCATCTTGCGCTGGTGGGAGAAAGGCGAGTTGCGCATGCCAAAGCCGGAAGTCACCCAGCCCATGGTCGGCCAGATGGAGGGGGTGGAGGCGATGATCGAGCGGCGGTCCTCCAAAAATTCCTGGACTTCCTGCAGACTCAACTCCTGAAGGATCAACTGGCGGTCGAGGCTTTCCAGGCCGTAATGGATCTTGCGCAGCTCTTTGGCTTCAGCGGCGTCGAGGTTGCGGTTCAAGGCCAGGTGCAGCTCGCTCACCTCCGGGCCGCCGACGCCCATCCCGCCTTCATAGCCGGTGTCTTTTTCCAGGCCGGTCAACATCCGGACTTTATGGTTGAATTGGTTGATGCGCGAGAGCTTGGCATTGACATTGTCCACCCGGTCGGCCAGGGTCTGGATCTGCAGTTTCAAGTCGCGGTTTTCGATCTCCAGGACTGCCAGCCGGTCCATCCGGCTCTGGAGTTGGATCACCCGGAAGGTGGACAGGCCAAAGCCCAGCGCGAAAAAAAGCACTATTCCCAGAAGGAAGAATCCGAGGTGGGAGGAAACGCGCCGTCGCTTCACCTGGCTGGTCAGGTCAGGAACGATCAGCAGAGTATAAAAGCGTTTCTTCAAAGTAAAATTATCCCCCTCTTGGACCGAAGATTAGCCAACTTAATCATAGTGCATATTCAAAACCTTTGTCAAGTAAAATTTTTTATTGGCATAATCCTTGAAAATTCGAGGGTTGCGCAAAGATTGCCTCGGTCTGCCGGATCATCTGCCCGAGCGAAAACTCCTGTTCCAGCTTCCGCCTTCCGGCCTTTCCCATGCGAGAAGCCCGCTCCGGATTTTTCAGCAGCGAGAGGACCGCTTCGGCCAGGGCCGGAGCCAGCCGGGGAAGGAGCAGGAACCCGGTTTCAGCCGGCTCAATCAGTTCCGGGATCACGCCCACCCGGGAGGCGACCAGGGGTTTTTGCAGGGCCATCCATTCCAGGGCCACCCGGCAGTTGGCCTCGCTCCCGACCGAGGGGATCACCGCCACCTCGACCAGTTGCATCAGGTCCGCCGGGTCCGGCCGCGGTCCGACCAGGTAGAACCGACCCTTAAGCGGCGAAGCCTTTAGTCGCTCCTGGAAATCGCTTTCCTTTTGGACCATGGAATACAGCACCAGGAACACCGCCTCCGGCACCGCCTGGACAATGGCCGGCGCCGCTTCCAAGAGGTAGCGGTGCCCCTTGACCGGGCCGATCCGGCCCAGCATGCCCACCACCCGGGCCGCAGCCGGGATCCCCAGCTCCCGGCGCACCTCCTCCTCCGGCCGACGCGGAACCACTTCCTCGGGATCCAGGCCGAACCGCACGGTGTGCACCCGATGGGGGTCCAGCTTCAGGCGCACGATCAACTCCTGGCGTAAAAGCTCATTGCTGGCGATCACCCGGCTGGTCCAGCGGCTATAGAGCCGGCGGTTCAGCGGGTCGCGCCGCACCGGCCGCATGTCCCCCCGGGTGCGGACGATGAGCGGCGGCCGTGGCAGGCGCCGGGCAGCCCAGGCGAGATACAGGAAGCCCTCGGAACGATGGACGTTGATCACCTCGAACCCCTCCTGGGCCAGGTAATGCATGAGCGCCGGCGATTGCCGGCCGAGGACCAGGGGGGAGAGGGAGTCCAAGTCAAACCCGTCGCAAACGGGGACGCCCTCTTTCCGGGCGCGCTCGAGCAAAGGGGAATCTTTCCGGCCCAGGATCACCACCCGGTGGCCCCGGGCAATTAGCCCCAGGCTGAGCTTGCGGATGTATTCGGCCTCAGCGTTGAAAAAGCGGATCGGCGCCGCCATCAGGATGGAGCGCGGCCGGCTCACGGACGGTCCCTCGGGACGATCATCCATTCCCGGGCCCGCTGGCGGAACCGTTCCCGGAACTCTTCGCTTTTGCCCCGGAACCGCCGGGAAAACCGGAGATATTCTTCCACCACCATCCAGCCGTCGGACTCGGAGATCGGGAGCACCGAGAAGAGGTCGGCCAGGTATTGGGCTGCGGCCGGAAGTCTGATCCGGACCGAGTCGCGCAGCAGGTGGAGGTCGCCGATCAGGAAGTCGTGGGCGCCTCCGGCGGTCCGCCGGATCCAGATATTTTCGCCGGTGGCCTGGAGATGGATCAGGTTCATGTCCTGGAGCCAGAGGATGAAGCGGGCCAGCCGGGGCAGCACGGTCCGGTCCCAGGTCAGGCCGGAGAATTCATCCGCCACCTTGCGGGCCAGGTATTCGGCCAGGTTCACCGTGCCGGGAGCGTCGGGCCGCTCCATTAAAAGCCAACTCAGCCGGGACCCCGGCCGGGACCGGGCTTCGATCGCGGCCGCCACCGCCCGGTGGGGAACCTGCCGGCCGCGCAGGCCCGCGGCCAGACAAAAAGCCGAGCGGGCCGGGCTTGAGAAGCGCCGGGCCAGGTCTCCGGCCGGGGCGCAGGTGATCACCTGCACCTCCAGGGGCCGGGGCTCGCCCAGGAGCTTCAGCCGGAGCGGAGCCCGCTCGCCCGGTTTCCGCGGCAGGTCGTCGAGGATGGCGATGAGTTCGTTCTCGTAAAGCGAGTCGATCAGGAAGACCCGATAGTCGCCGGCCCGAAACCAATAATAAGGATGCCGGCGCCGGAGCACGTCCCGCCGGGCCACGAACAGGCGGTCTCGGCCCAGTTGTTCGGAGCGGTAAACAATCTTTTCCACCCGCTCCACCAACTGGCGGGCCGTTAATTGATCGGGCCGGAAATAATTGCGGAAGAAACGCATCCGGTAACCCCGGTTCAGCAGGGGGGCAAGGGTCTCGTTGAGGTGGGCGAGCGAATTCAGCCGCTCCCGGAAGGAAACGGCACCGGCGCGAGGGACCGAGCGCAACCGGGCCTGGGCCAGGTCCACGAAAATCATGGCCACTCCCCCTCCCGGCTTGCGGGTGGCCATGATGTTGCGCGGGTCCAGTTCCGGCCGCACGATGCCGCAGTCATGCATCTTGCGGATCAACTGGGCCAGGTCGCGCAACACCTGCCGCTTGTGCTCAGGCAACACCCCCGGCAGCTCGGGCCGGAAAGTGGTCCGGAAATACTCATCAAAGGAATGGTAATTGGCTACCGATTCCTGGAGCAAGAGGTCCTCGATCACCAGGCCCAAGCGCCGGCGGACGCCGCGGGCCAGGTGCTGGGCCACGGGCAGCCCGCGCTCGGCGTGCACCTGGGCCATCTCCCACTCCTTAAGCGCCGGCGAATACCCCAACAGCCGGCGGAAACGCGGGAGCCACCCCGGATAGCGGTAAATCTTGACGAACAGCTCCGAGGGCAAGTCCGGCCGGTTCGGCTTGAAGGTAAAGATGGCGGTCCCGCCCGGCTGGTTCTTGAACACGGTGTGCCGGGGATTGTCCACCGGCAGGGCCAGGTCGGTGAGGACCGGCTCCAGGGCCTGGCTGAACTCCGGCCGGATCAGCCACTCCACCCCCCCGACCGAGCGCGAGGCCAAGGGCGACTTCATGACGACTGCCCTTGGTCGGATGCGGGAAGGCTTTCCAGTTCCCAGAGCCGGGCGTATTTCAGGAACGTGTAGTAGCTGTTCATGCCCGCGATCAAGAACCCCGGATAACCATCCCGAAAACCCTGCTGGAGCACATAGGTGCGGAGAAAGGCCCCGGGCGGATGCAGGAGCAGACGAAAGAGCCGAAAGCGCTCGCCGCCCTCCTGCTTGGCCCGGGCCGCGGCTTTAGCATAGGCGCTGAGCGCCGAAACCTGGTGGGCCAGGTCCTCGTAAGTCCAATGCAGGATCTCGCCGGCCAGCCGGCCGACCCGGCCGTCCGCCTTCACCTCGTCGTGCGGGTCTTTTCCGCAGAAGCGACCCCGGGCGCGCCGGAACAGCCGGAGCTTGCGGTCCGGATACCAGCCGCTGTGCCGGATCCAGCGGCCCTGGTAATGAGTGAGCCGGGGGATCAGGAACCCGGCTTCTTCCACTTGCGGGCGCGACATGATCTCCTGCACTTCCTGCTTTAGCCTCGGGCTCGCCGCCTCGTCCGCATCCAGGTTCAGGATCCACTCGCCGCTCGCCTTCCCGAGCGCAAACGCCTTCTGGCCGTTCATGCCCAGCCAGTCCTGGTGAAAAACTTTTAAAGTGAAGCCGCGGGCGATCTCCAGGGTGCGGTCGGTGCTGCCCGAGTCCACCACCACGATCTCATCGGCAAAGCGGACGCTTTCCAGGCAGGCGGGGAGCCGCCTCTCCTCGTTCAGGGTGATCACCAGCGCCGAAAGCTTGGTCATGCGCGGGAAAGGAATGGCTCCAGGCAGGCCAAGACCTGTTCCGCCTCGATTTCCGTCATGCACCGGAAATGGCCGAGCGGACAGGCCCGCGGCCCGTGGGCCCCGCAGGGCCGGCACGGGAGCTTTAGCTCCACCACGGCCGAGCGGGGGAAGAACGGGGCAAAGCCCTGGGCCGGCACCGTGGGCCCGAAAATCGCGACCACCGGGACGCGGCGGGCCGAAGCGATGTGCACCGGCGCGCTGTCATTGGCCACCAGGGCGTTCATGCGCTCGATCACGCCCACCAACTCCGGGACCGAGGTCCGGCCGGCCAGGTTGCTCACCGGCCGCTCGCACAGCGCCTCCACCTCCGCCGCCACCGCCGCGTCCTCCGGCGACCCGAGCAAAAAGACGTTGGCCTGAAACTTTTTGTGCAGCAGGTCCGCGAGCTGGGCAAAGCCGCGCGGGGTCCAGCGCTTGGTAGGCCAGACACTGCCCGGGCACAGGCCCACGCGGAGCCCGTTGCCGGCAAGCTCCAGCCGTTCGGGCTGGAAGCTCTGGGGAGACTTCAGGCTCAGGGCCGGGGTGAATTCCGGCGGCGGGCCGCCCAGGGGTTCGAGGAGTTGCAGGTTGCGCAGCGCCTCGTGCCGGCCAGAGTCGCGGGTGATGGTGTGATGGTAGAGCCAAGGGAGCGCCGAATCGCGAAACCCGATCCGATGCGGGATCTGGGCCAGCCGCGCCAGGATCGCGGTGCGCGCCGAGCGGTGCGGGCACAGCGCCAGGTCAAAGCCCAGCCGGCGAAGCTTCTGCGCCAGCGCCAGGGTGGCCCGGGCGCCGCGCTCGCGCCGGCGCTTGTCAAAAACGATGATCTCATTGAGCGCCGGGAAGCCTTGGAGCAAGTCCCGGCCCATCGGCGTGGTCAGCAAGGCCAGATGGGCCTGGGGATACTTGGCGCGAAGGGCCGAGAGGAGCGGCGTGGTCAGCACCACGTCGCCCAGGAAAGCGGTCTGCACCACCAGGATGCGTTCCGGCGATTCGGGTGACATGAACTCAACCTGAGCGCTGGCCCTGGCCGGACAAATCCTCCGCCTGCTCAATGATCATGTTGGGAATCAAGACGTCATTCGGATAGCGCTCGATCTTGTAGCGGAGCCGGCAGGCCGGGCAGTCCAGGGCCTCGTCATCCCCCACCACGGATAACTTCCCGTGGCACTTGGGACAGACCAGAAGCTCCTTCAGCTTTGGGTTGAGCGGCATAAAAATCCCTCCTCCTTCCCCAAATTGGCTAATTTAGCAAATTTCCCTCTTGGAGGCAAGGCCGCATGGCAAACTTTATCAATAAGCACCGTTGTCGTTTGGCCAAGGCCATGATAGGATAAGAATCAACAATTTCTATCATGTCCTTACGCCGCGCCATTCAATACGCACTCCTTTTGTTTTTCGTGATCCTCCTCTACTTCGCCCGCTACCCCTATTACCCCCGGGTGCCGGTCCAACTCTTCCTCTGGCTCGATCCCCTGGTCGGGATCTCCGCCATGCTCTCCGGCCGGCTCCTGATCGTCTCCCTCCTCCTCGGCCTGGCCGTCCTCGCCTCCGCCGTCCTCCTGGGCCGGCTCTTTTGCGGCTTCTTCTGCCCGCTCGGCACCACCATTGATATCTCCGAGAAAATCCTCTACCGCAAGCAAAAGCCCCGGCTTACCCCCGAGCACCGCCGCTTCCGGCCCTTCGGCTACCTCTTCCTGGCTTTGGCGCTCGCCGCCGCGGCCGCCCGTCTGCCTCTTTTTTACTTGCTGGACCCCATCCCCCTGGCCACCCGCATCTACTCTTACGTGATCTACCCGGTCTATGTCCTGGTCCTCAACCTCGACCTCGACCTCCTCCGGCCGCTGGCCCGACCCCTCGGCTGGTCCGACCTGGAATATACTTCCTATATCCAACCCCGATTCGGCGCCAACCTGGCCGCACTCGCCATCTTCGCAGGCATCCTCTTCCTCAGCGCTTTCCAGCGCCGCTTCTGGTGCCGCAACCTCTGCCCCCTCGGCGCGCTCCTCGGGCTCTGCTCCCGCTTCAACTTCTGGCGCAAGACCGTTTCCGACGCCTGCACCGACTGCGCCAAGTGTTATCGCGAATGCCCCGCCGGCGCCATCCGCGACCAGGCCTGGACCGACCGGGAGGAGGACTGCATCAAGTGCCTGGTGTGCCGCGACGTCTGCCCGGAAGGCGCCATCGCTTACCCCCTCCGCTCACCCGGAAAAGGCCAGCCCCTGGAAGTGGACCTGCGCCGGCGGGAGGTGCTGATCGCCGGAGCCTCGGGCGCGGCGCTCGCCCTGGCCGCCAAGACCTCTTTTTCCGGCAACGCCAGAGACGACCAGATCCTCCGGCCGCCCGGCGCCCTGCCCGAGCCGCTTTACCTTGCCACCTGCGTCCGCTGCGGCGAGTGCGTGAAATCCTGCGTCACCAACACCCTCCAGCCCGACGGCTGGACCCGGGGGCTCTCCGGCCTGTGGGTGCCGCGGCACCAGATGCGGCTGGCCGGCTGCGAGCAGCTCTGCAACGTCTGCGGCCAGGTCTGCCCCACCAGCGCGATCCGGCCTTTGGACCTGGAAGAGAAGCGCTACGCCAAGCTCGGCACCGCGGTGATCCTCAAGGAAAAGTGCATCGCCTGGGAGCAGGACCGGCTGTGCCTGGTCTGCGACGAGTGCTGCCCCTACAACGCGATCGTGTTCAAGACCCTGGAGGGCCGGCCCCGGCCGGTGGTGATGGAGGATCGCTGCAACGGCTGCGGCTGGTGCGAGCACAAGTGCCCGGTGGACGGCGCCGCGGCGATCGTGGTCAAGCCCCTGGGCCAGATCCGCCTGGCTAAAGGCTCTTACCAGGATGAGGCTCGCCGCTTCGGGCTTTATATAAAGGAAGCGCCGGACGAGTTCATCCCGTCCGAGCCGAGCCCGAACAACTCCGACCTGCCCCGGGGTATCTTGCCTTCTGAGCCATGAAGAAATGGACTCC
The DNA here is from genome assembly GCA_001797815.1 of Deltaproteobacteria bacterium RBG_13_61_14. Lineage (GTDB taxonomy): Bacteria > RBG-13-61-14 > RBG-13-61-14 > RBG-13-61-14 > RBG-13-61-14 > RBG-13-61-14. Next base: position 37,910 of record MGQK01000034.1, read on the forward strand.
CCCAAATCTCCGGCTAAGCACTGGCTTCCTTCTCCGGGGTGAGGGGCGGGGTTTGGAGTGCGGCGGCTTGACGCCGCTTTCCGGCCCCGGCGGCTCGACGCCGGGGCGAGGGTCGGCTCACCTTCCGGGTGCCCGGCGGTATCATCCAATATTGCATGAGCAAGCCCGCGGAGCGCTCGGTCAAGCCGGAGCGAAGCCAAGCGCGGTCAAGCCCGCGCACTCCCTAGCGGAATTAGCCGGAGATTTAGGACTCCTAATTTTTCTTGACAAATTCTTTTACTGCCATTATCTTATTAGGGTTAAACTAGAGTGAGTCCCGTCCGGCCAAGGGAGGGGGGATGAGCAGGGATGCCGGGTATCAAAGTCAAAGAAAGCGAATCATTTGAAAGCGCGATGCGGCGCTTTAAAAAGCAATGCGAGAAAGCGGGGATTCTTTCCGAAGTTCGCAAACGCGAGCACTTCGAAAAACCGAGCGTCAAACGGAAACGCAAAGCCATCGCCGCGCGCAAGCGGTTGATGAAGAAAATGCGCAAACAGCAGCGGCAGCAGGCTTACGGGCGTTAATCCCTTCCGCGCCAGGGGCAGTTGGGCTTGAGGTGAAAGGAGCAAGGGCCCGGGCCAGCCGGCTGCAAGAGCGCGATTTCAGGGGCGCCTTTTTCCTGATTCAGGCTTGAGGTTCGAGGTGGAATCAGCCGGGCAAGAAGCGAATGAATTTTTCCCTCGAGTCGAGGCCGGCCGCCAGCCGGGGAAATGCGGGGCGGCCCAGATCCCAGGTGACCAGATTTCTCACTTCCACTTCTGAATTGCAGCGTAGTGCAGACGCAGGCTCACACCCGTCCCTTGCTTCCGCCAGGGCTGGCTTCGTCTTCTGAGGGTGTGACGGCGGGGAGGGGAAAACATCCTCCCTGGCGCTTGAGGAGACAGGGCGGAGGCGGCGAAGAGGGTTGGATGAGCGGTCGGATTCCGGAAGAAATCATCCAGCAGGTCAAGGATCGCATCAGTATTCGTGAGGTGGTCTCCGACTACGTCACCCTGAAGCGGACCGGAGCCAGTTACAAGGGTCTCTGCCCCTTTCACAAGGAAAAGACTCCTTCTTTCAACGTGCACGAGGGCATGCAAATCTTCCGCTGCTTCGGCTGCGGCGAAAGCGGCAATTCCTTCGGCTTCCTCATGAAGATGGAGGGGTTGAGCTTTCCCGAAGCCGTGCGCAAGCTGGCGGCGCGGGCCGGAGTGACTATTCCCGAGACCGAGCCCACCCCCGAGGAACTAAAAGCCCAGGAATCGCGGGGCCGGCTGTTCCGGGCCAATGAATTGGCCGAAGGTTTCTTCCAGCATCAACTCTTGGCTTCTCCGGCCGGCCGGGCCGGTCTTGATTACCTGCTCGGCCGAGGCTTGAGCCGCGAAGTGATCGAGCGCTTCCGCCTGGGCTTCGCCCCGGAGAGCTGGGACAGCCTATTGAACTACTTAAAAGGCCAGGGAGTGCCGGACCGCCTGGCCCACGAGGCCGGCCTGGTCATCGCCAAGGAAAGCGGCGGCTATTACGACCGGTTCCGCAACCGGGTGATGTTCCCCATCCGGGACGTTTCCGGCCGGGTGCGGGGCTTTGGCGGCCGGGTGTTTGGGGAAGGGGAGCCCAAATACCTGAACTCGTCCGAGACCGCGGTCTTTAAAAAGGGTCAGGGATTTTACGGTCTGGATCTGGCCAAGGAGGCGATCCGCCGGCAGGACCGGGTGGTGGTGGTGGAAGGGTATTTGGACCTGATCGCCCTTAATCAGCATGGCATCGCCTATACGGTCGCCACCCTGGGCACCGCGTTGACTTCGGACCATGCCAGCCTCCTGCGGCGCTACACCCAGAATGTCTTCCTGGTCTTTGACGCCGACGAGGCCGGCGTCAAGGCCAGCCTGCGCGCGCTCGAGGTTTTCCTCGACGAAGGGCTCGCGCCCCGGATCGCCCTGATGCCCGAGGGCCAGGACCCGGACGATTTCGTGCGCGCGGCCGGGGCCGAGGCGTTCGTCGCCCGGCTTTCGGCGGCGCCCAGCCTGGTGGATTTTTTCATGGACCGGGAGCTGAAATCGGCCGGGACTGCGCCCGCCCAGGTGGCGCAAGCGGTGAAGGCGATCGGCCCGATCCTGTCCCGGATCCGCGACCCCATCGAGCGCGGCCTCTATGCCCGCCGCCTGGCCGAAAAGGCAGGGGTGCCGGAGGCGGAGGTGCGGCGGCGGATGTTTGCGCCAGCGCAAAGCGGAGACGCTTCCGCGGCTTCGGCCGGTTCCGGAGCCTTTTCCGCGTCCGAGGAAAACCTGCTCTATCTGTTGCTGCATCACCCGCGGGTCGCGCCGCTGGTAAAAGTCGGCGGCACGGTGGAGGATCTTCCCTCGCCCGAGCTGCGCGAGTTCTGCCAGCTCATCCTGGGCCAGATCGAATGCAAGGGCCAGGCCGACCCGGCGGTGCTCTTGCACCGGTTCAGCGCTTCGCCGGTGCCGGACCTGGTCAGCCGCCTGATTTTGGAAAACCGGGGAGAGTCGGCGGAAGAGGTGGACCGTTCGGCGCGGGACACGGTGCAGGGTTTGCGGTTGCAACGAATCCGGGACGAAAAGCGTCTGATTAACAAGGAGATTCAAGAAGCCGACCGGGCCCGGGATCTGGGTCGCTTTCGCGAGTTGCAACTGAAAAAACATGAGCTGGAACGGCAAGAGCGCGAGATGGCCTCGCCGAAAGGCGCGGGGGCTGATTAAGGGAAGCATCGAGCCGGCCTTGGCCGCAGCCGGGCGAGGCTTTGTTCTTTAAGGAGAACCTGGATGACCAAGAAGAAAAATCTGGGGCGGATCAGCAAACTGATTGATCAGGGCAAGTCCAAGGGCTACCTGACTTACGATGAGGTCAACGACGGCCTGCCCGACGACATGATCAACTCCGACCAGCTTGATGACTTGATGACGATGTTCGGGGAGATGGACATCAAGATCGTGGACCAGACCCCGCCTGTGCCGCTCAAGGCCCTGGAGCCGGAGGAAAAGGAGGAGTTGGAGGAGGAAGCGGCCGAGGCAGAGGAGATTGACCTGGATTCGATCAGCCGCTCGGTGGATCCGGTGCGCATGTATTTGCGGGAGATGGGGTCCTATCAACTGCTCACCCGGGACGGGGAGGTGGAAATCGCCAAGCGGATCGAGGACGCCAAGCGGGAGACGATGCGCACCATCCTGAGCTGCAGCTTCGCGGTGCGGGAGTTGATCCATCTGGGCGAGCGCATGGAAAACGGCAAAGCCCGGGCGCGGGAGCTGAGCGAGGAGAGCGAAGAGGACGATGTGGAGCCGGAGGCCGAGGACAACGGCTTGCGCGAGCAGATGCTGGCCACGGTCAAGAAGATCGCCAAGCAGGATGCGCACCTGCGCCAGGAAGAGCAGCGGGTGAGGCGGGCGCGGCTTTCGGAGCGGGCCCGGCACAAGCAGCTGCAAGAGCTGGCCAAGAAACGGGAGAAGCTCCTGATCCAGATGCAGGAAGTGAACCTGAGCGACCGCGACCGGGAACGGCTGCTGGAGCGGATCAAGATCATGGTCCGGCGGGTGGAGGGTGCGGAGCGGGATATCCACCAGGCCGAGCGCGCGGTGGGCGTCAACTCCAAGGAGCTGCACCAGGCCCTGCGCAAGGCTCGGCGGGGAGCGCGGGAGCGGCGGGCGGTGGAGCAGAAGCTGGGCTATTCGCTGGAGCGGCTGACCCAGTATGCGGCCAACCTCAAGAACGCCCAGCGCAAGATCGCCCGGGTGGAAAAAGAGTCGGGCCTGAAGGGATCGCAGCTCAAGGCGGTGCTGGAGAAGATGGAACGATGCGAGGCCCAGGCCAAGCAGGCCAAGGCCGACCTGGTGGAGGCCAACCTGCGCCTGGTGGTGAACATCGCCAAGAAATACACCAACCGCGGGCTTCAGTTCCTGGACCTGATCCAGGAGGGCAACATCGGGCTGATGCGGGCGGTGGACAAGTTTGAATACCAGCGGGGCTACAAGTTCTCGACCTATGCCACCTGGTGGATTCGCCAGGCCATCACCCGGGCGATTGCGGACCAGGCCCGGACCATCCGCATCCCGGTGCACATGATCGAGACCATCAACAAGTTGATCCGGACCTCCCGCTACCTGGTGCAGAAGGTGGGCCGGGAGCCGACCCCGGAGGAAATCGCGGAGAAAATGGAGCTGCCGCTGGAGAAGGTGCGCAAGGTGCTCAAGATCGCCAAGGAGCCGATCAGCCTGGAGATCCCGATCGGGGAGGAAGAAGACTCGCGGCTGGGCGATTTCATCGAGGATAAGGCGATCATCTCTCCCTCGGAAGCGGTGATTAAGCAAGGCCTGCAGGACCAGACCCGGGATGTGCTCAATACCCTCACTCCCCGGGAAGAGAAGGTGCTGCGGATGCGCTTTGGGATCGGGGAGAAGTCGGACCACACCCTGGAAGAGGTGGGTCAGGACTTTGACGTGACCCGCGAGCGCATCCGGCAGATCGAGGCCAAGGCGCTTCGCAAGCTCCGCCACGTCAGCCGGGCCAAGAAGCTCAAGATCTTTTTAGAAGCCTGACCGCTGCCTTGACTGTCTCTCGAAAACCAGTTAACCTTTCCGTGAGATACGCCCATAGCTCAGCTGGATAGAGCGAGTGGCTACGGACCACTAGGTCGGGGGTTCGAATCCTCCTGGGCGTACCATTTCCCCGAAGACAAGGCGAAAACGCCTTTTTCTAATTTTATGGACCGGGGCACCTCGGCGCTCGATTTCCGTTACATGCAGGCCGCCCTGCGCCAGGCCGACCAAGCCGCGGCCCGGGGCGAGGTGCCGGTGGGCGCGGTGGTGGTGTCGGGCGGAAAGATCGTGGGCCGGGGCTATAACCTCCGCGAAGCCAAGCACGACCCCACCGCCCACGCCGAAATGATCGCGCTCCGCCAGGCGGCGCGCAAGCTCCAAAGCTGG
>MGQK01000035.1:0-5613 GCA_001797815.1 Deltaproteobacteria bacterium RBG_13_61_14
CATCGGCCAAGGCATCATCCAGAAGTGGATTCAAGCCGCAACTCGCGCCGGCGATCTCCCACCCGTCAAACATCAGGTCCCCGTCGCTGTCCGGGTTCAGCGGGTCGGTGCCATGGGTATTGACCTCGGCACCGTCCGTGAGACTGTCCCCATCGGTGTCGGGGTCGGTGGGGTTGGTGTCGTAAACCAGGACTTCGTCGCCGTCATCCAACCCGTCGGCATCGGTGTCGGCCGCGCAGGGATCGAGCCCAAGAGCTAATTCCTGGTCTTCGCGGAGCGAATCCAGATCTTTATCCGTATACTGGATTCCGGCGCGGGTAAAAAACACTTCGGCAATCCCGAGGCGGTCGTCGGACCAGGCGACCCCGAACTGGCTTCCGGTCCAGGCCAAGGCGGGCGGTCGGAAAGTGGCCGTGGCGGTGGAAATATCGCCGCTGAAAGGCCCGAGGGTGTCGCCCTCCTGGGTCAGCATTGCCACTCGGATCCGGGACGCCGCCTCGTAATCCTTTTCCTCCCAGACCAGCCCGAACTGGGGCCCGATCGGGGTCAGCGCGGACGAAGACTGAACAGCAGTCAGGTAAGGGGCGTAGGTGATCTGCTGGTAGGGCCCGAGCACGGCGCCGGCGCCCGAAACCAGGCCGGTGAAGATCTGTTTGTAGTAGATAAAGTCGGTCCAGGCGAGAAGGAAGTTTCCGGCGCTGGCCTCGACCTCGGGGCCATAGGCCACGTTGGTGGTAATGCGCAGCTCCGGGCCCAGGACCGTGCCCGAGGCGGAAATGCGGTTGAAGTAGATTTCCGGATTGAACCCGCCCCCGCGCTCGTCCTCGAAGACCACTCCAAACAGCGATCCGTTCCAGGCCAGGCGGGGGTGGTAGTTCTCGGCCGCGTCAAAGGTCACGCGCACGTCGGCGCCCAACTTCTGACCGCCAGCGCTCACCCGGGCGAAATAGATCTCATAGTTGCCGTCGCGATTGTCTATCCAGGTCACCCCATACTGGCTCCCGCTCCAGGCCAGGGACGGATATGCCTTGTTGGCCGAGGAACTGGTCACGCGGAGGTCGGACCCGATTTTGGTCCCGTCCATATTCAGCCGGATAAAATAGATTTCCGCATTCCCGGTCCGGTGATCCGCGCCGGCAAAAGCATACTCGGCGCCGGTCCAGACCAGGGAACAGTCGTAGTAATCGTCGGCAGTCAACTGGATATTGTCGCCGATCTTGTTTCCCGCCGCGTCCAGTCGGACAAAATAATAGGAATAGCTTTGTTCCCAGGCCATCCCGAATTCGGAGCCGGTCCAGACCAGCTTGGGATTGCGCGCAAAATAAGAGGACTGGCTCACTCGCAATTCCGATCCCACCGGGTAGGGCGGTTGCACCAACTCCGACACGGCGGAAAGCGGATCCAGTCCGCACGCGGTGCCGGCCTCAAACCCGTCGGTCAAGTTGTCGTGATCGCTGTCCGGGCAGGAGGGGTCGGTGCCGAACGACAGCTCATCGCCGTCGTCCAGACCGTCGCCGTCCGTGTCCGCCAGCAGCGGATTGGTGAAATAGCTCGTGACCTCCTCCGCGTCGGTCAGCCCGTCCCCGTCCGTATCCGTGTCGCAGGGGTCGGTGCCTACGGTAAACTCCTGCAGGTTGGAAAGCCCGTCGGCATCGTTGTCCAACGCGGCGTCGTCGGCCAGCGGGTTCAAGCCGCAGCTTCCGCCCACATTCACCTCCCAGGCGTCGCCCATGCTGTCATCGTCGCTGTCGGGATCGGTGGGGCTGGTGCCGAGGCCGACTTCCCGGGAATCGCTCAGGCCGTCCCCGTCCGTGTCCGGATTGCAGGGATCGGTCCCGAGCTGGAACTCCTGGAGATTGGTGAGGCTGTCGCCATCCGCGCTGCCCAAGGAATCGCCGACCAGGGGGGTGAGACAGGAGAGATAGATCACCTCCCAGCCGTCGGGCATGGTGTCGCCGTCGCTATCCGGGTTCGCCGGGTTGGTGGCATTGGCGTATTCATCGCCATTGCTCAAGTCATCGCTGTCCAGATCCTGGCCCGCATCGGCCGGATCAGTCGGGTTCAGTCCATACGCGACTTCCCAGCCGTCGGGCATGGTGTCAGCGTCGGTGTCTATATCCTGCGGGTCGGTGCCGAGCTGATATTCCAGGAGGTTGGCGAGCCCGTCCCCGTCGGCATCAGCGTCGGCGTCATTGGCCAACGGGTTCAGGCTGTGGCTCACCTCCCAGCCGTCGGGCATGGTGTCGCCGTCGGTGTCGGGAAGCAAGGGGTCGGTAAGATAGGTTGACACTTCTGCCCCGTCGGTCAGACCATCGTCGTCGCTATCCGAGTCGCAGGGGTTCGTGCCCAGCGTATACTCGGACAGGTTGGTCAAGCCATCGGTATCGCCGTCGAACAGGGAATCGCTGGTCAGGATATCCACGCAGGGGTAATTGTTTTCCCAGCTGTCCGGCATGCCGTCGGCGTCGCTATCCGAGTCGCAGGGGTTCGTGCCCAGGCCGTATTCGGCGAGGTTGTTCAGGCCGTCGGTATCGCCGTCGGCCAGGTCGTCAGGCACCAGGGGGTTCAGGCAGGGCTGCAGCGCTTCCCAGGCGTCGGGCATGCCGTCGCCGTCGGTGTCGTCAGCGAGGCAGGGATCAGTGCCGTGCTGGTATTCCCGGAGGTTGTCCGCCCCATCGCCATCCGGATTGAGCAAGGAATCGTCAACTAGAGGATTCACACAAGCCAGGTTGGCCACTTCCCAAACGTCGGGCATGGTATCGGCGTCGGTGTCCGGGTTGGTCGGATCGGTGCCGTTGAGATATTCCTGGAGGTCGCTCAAGTCGTCGGCGTCGGCGTCCTCCAAGATCAAGGTCAGGGCCAGGTCGTCCCGGTCATTATAGTCGCCCTCGTCGCAACTCGCGGCGGGACTATCGTAAGTGAAAGCCACGCGGATACCCTGGACGCCGACCGTATCTCCCAAGGTGAAGGTGACGCTGAGGATCTCGGCCGCCCCGGATACCGAGCAGCCGGCGGAACCCACGTAGTTCCAGGATACCGCGCTTGCGGAATCGGTTTGATACACATAGAGCATGTCGTCGGGAGCGGGGCCATAGCACCAGACCGTGGCATCCAGGCGGACGGTGTCGCCGGTCTGGAATCGGGCCGCATTGCTGAGGTCGGTAACGGTGAAGGCCTCGAGGGATTCGTCGGCAAGGTACCAGCCCGAGGTCCCATCGGCGCAGGGGCTGGCGATGAGGGTATTGGGCTGGTTGGGCTCGGCGTTGTTCCCGGCGCCATTGTCCAGCTGGTTGCGGCTGTTGATCAGGGTGGTGGGCACCACGCAGGGCGCCGCGCCGGTCGAGCACTCGGGCGCGCCATAGGCGACGCTATGAACCGCGGTTTCCGGGCCGGAGGGGGTGCGGGGGTTCAATCCGTAGGTAACTTCCCAACCGTCGGGCATGCCGTCGTGGTCCGTATCCGCGTCGCAGGGGTCGGTGCCTTCGGCATACTCGTCCGCGTTGTTCAATTCATCCGAGTCATAGTCTGCCAGGTTGTCCACCGTGTCGGCCATCATGCAGGAGTAGGTGTTTTCCCAGGTGTCCGGGAGTCCGTCGTCGTCGGTGTCGCAGTTCTCGTCAATCGTGCCGTAGCCCGAGTCTCCCGGGCATTGGTTATCAATGTCGTCGCACAACTCGGCCGCGTTCGGATAGACTACGGAATTCGCGTCCTGGCAGTCCACCCCGGTAATGGTGATATAGGCGTCGCAGCCGGTGAACCAGGTGTCCGTGTCGCTGTCGAGGCAGGTGGCGCAGGAGGTCCAGTTGTTGATGTCCGCGTCATTGCAATCCGGGCCGTCAATGCCGACATACTGGTTGCAAAGCTCGTAGTAGGTGTCGGTATCGTCGTCTTGGCAGGTGTCGCAGGTGTCCCAGGCGTTTTGATCGCCATCGTTGCAATCGGCGCCGACGAGACAACCGGGGCCGTAGCCGTCGCCGTCGCCATCGGTGCAGTCGTCGACACAGGGATCGGTCGAGCCCTGGTATTCCTGGAGGTTGGTGTAAGCGTCCCCGTCCGGGTTCAGGAGCGAATCTTCGACCAGCGGGTCCACACAGGCGCTGTTGGCGACTTCCCAGCCGTCGTCCATGCCGTCGCCGTCGGTGTCGGCCAGGCAGGGGTTGGAGCCGAGGCTGTATTCGGTCTGGTTGTTGAGGGTGTCGCTGTCATAGTCGGCGAGGTTGTCCACGGTATTGGCCTGCATACAGGAATAGGTCAGCTCCCAGGTGTCGGTCAGGCCGTCGCCGTCGGCGTCGTCGGCGAGGCAGGGATCCGTGCCGTGCTGGTATTCACGAAGGTTGTCAGCGCCATCGCCATCCGGATTCAGCAGGGTATCTCCCGCGAGCGGGTCCAGACAAACGTTGGCCACTTCCCAAACGTCCGGCATGCCATCGGCGTCGCTATCGGAGTCGCAGGGGCTGGTCCCGGCCGCGGCTTCCTGGTTTTCGGTAAGCAAGTCTCCGTCCCGATCACGATAGGCGGTCTCCAGGCGATAGGCCATGATCTCCTGCTGGGCGCTGTAGCGCGAGGTGAAGTAGGAGAGCATGAATTGGGAGCCGGTCCAGATCGGGGTCGGCCAGACATTGGAACCTGGCGTAAGCTGAAAATCGGCGATCCCTTTGGCGCCCTCGCCGGAGAGAGCGGTGAAGAAAATGGCCGTGCTGGCCACCCGCTCGTCCTGCCAGAAGATGCCGTATTCGCTGCCGGTCCAGAGCATCATCGGATGGTACGAATTGTTGGCCTGGCTGGTGATCCGCTGATTGGCGCCAATCAGGCCGCCGCCCAACCCGATGCGGTTGAAGTAGATTTCATAGTTGCCGTCCCGATTATCGTACCAGGACATTCCATATTCGGAGCCGGTCCAGGCCAGCGAAGAATTGGCCGAGGTCTTTCCGACGGCCGCGACCACGGTCTGCGGCGAAATCGTGTCGCCGGCTGCGGTCATTTGCACGAAGAGCAGGCGCAGGTTCCCCGCGGCAATGGTCTCGTCCCAGCCGGCCGCATAGCGGGAGCCGGTCCAGAGCAGATAGGGATTATTCGCGGTGCCGGTCCCGGTTGAAATGACCAGGTCTCCATCCAGACGGGTGCCGTCCGCGCCGATCCGGCTGAAATAGACCTTGCCGTCCGGGGAGATCCGCGTCCACTCCAGGGCAAAAACCGAATCCTGCGGGTTCCAGATCAGCCAGGGAGCGCCGACGTTGGTAGTAGAGTTGGTGATTCGGGTCTCCGTTTGGAGGATGGCTCCGTCCGCGGCAAGACGGGCGAAGTATAGTTCCCGGACGGCGTTGCGGCCATCGTCCCAGCATAGCCCGTATTCCGACCCTGACCAGGCCAGCACCGGGTACTGGCGGGTTCCGGGAACCGTGCTGATCTGGAGGTCCGGGCCGATCTTGGCTCCGTCCGCGCCGATGCGGGTGAAATAAACCATGAAATTGGTGTTCCGGTTGTCGGTCCAGGCGATGCCCATTTCCGAAGTGGTCCAGGCGACGTTCTGATAATAACTGACGCCGGTGGCGGAGGTGACGCGGGTCTCCGGAGCGATGGTCCGGGCAAAATGCTCGGTGCTGCCCGGGAGCG
>MGQK01000035.1:5619-6491 GCA_001797815.1 Deltaproteobacteria bacterium RBG_13_61_14
CCATCCGTATCCGGGCTGCAGGGGTTCAGCGACTCAGAGTACTGGTACTCCTGGAGGTTGGTCAGGAGATCCAGATCGTAATCCACCTCGGCGTCCGGGAAGTCGGGGAGAAGGCAGGGCCAGAGCACTTCGTAGGCATCCGGCATCCCGTCGCCGTCGGTGTCCTGGGCCAGGGCCAAGCTCGGGAGATACAGGATCGCCCCGCTCAGGGTCAGGATAATAATCAAGCGCTTCATGGATTTTCCTCCTTGGCTAGTTTCTCTTTTTCGGGTTGACGACGACTGGTTAATGATCCTCCGCAAACAAACAGCCGCCTCCAGGCCCTCCTCGGCCCAAAAGCGGCTTTTTCAATTTTTCTTCTTTGTTCACGAGCAGCCTTTCTTGGCTTGAGTGCATCCGGATATTGCAGATCAGCTTATTTTGGACTGCAAACAGCCTAACCCTAGCAAGTTGGCAGGGGGTTGTCAAGAAAAAGGAGTGGAAAGTGAAAAAAGTGAGGAGTGCAAAGTGCCCCAAGAGGCTTTAGGCATTAGGGGCTTAGGTTTTAGTTTTTCTTGAAATCGGTGTAATCGGTGAAATCTGTGGATCGCTCTTTTCTTAGCGGTTGACAGACAAGAATGTCTGTCCCCCTTCCGGATACCTTGCCACCATGCCACCATGCCACCATGACACCCTGTTCCCCTGGGGTGGTTGCCGCGCAGAATGGGGTGGCTGCTGAGCAGGATGGGGTGGTTGCCGCGCAAGATGGGGTGGTTGGCGTGCAGAATGGGGGGACGTTTGAAGAGGGTATGTCGTATGTCGTATTTCGTATGTCGGGGAGGGAAGTGATGGGAAAGATTGAGGAATTGGAAGAAAAGGAAGAAAGTGTAAAG
>MGQK01000035.1:6525-8133 GCA_001797815.1 Deltaproteobacteria bacterium RBG_13_61_14
GTGAATAGTGAATAGTGGAGAGATTGGCAGAATCATCCCCAATCCGAAATCCCCAATCCCCAATCTAAAATTGTTACGGCTGCTATTGCGTGCGGACCAGGCTGGCGAGGTTTTCCACGGTCCCGGTATAGGTGAATTTCTGCTCCGGGGGCAAAAGCCCATTGAGCAGGGGCATCTTTTCCTTGTAGGCCGGGCTGGCTTCCACCGTCCCGGAAATGTCCAGGATGCTCTGGGCAAAGGGCGTGCGCAGGCTGAGGTTGCCGCGCACCGAGATGGGCAGGTCCGGGCCTTCCAGCTTGAGCGTCTCCAACTGGGCGGCGCCTTCCTTGACATTGAGCTTGAGGTTGCCGGTGCGGTAGGTGATTTCCTCGATGGGAACGCCTTTGGCCTTGAACGGGTAGATCTTGCCCGCGCCCCAGTTCATCTCGATTTTCCCCGCCCATTTGGCCGGATTGGCGAGTTCCTCGGAAGTCAAATCCACTTGCCCATCCAGCTTGCCCCCCAGCCGTAACGAGCCCGGGCCCAGCCACGGCTCCAGGCTGATCCGGTCCAGGGTCAGGCCCTGGATCTGCAAATCCATCCGGCCTTGCTGGCCCTTTTGGGAAAGCGACCCTTGCAGGGCTCCTCCGGCCAACCGGGCGGAAAAGGTGAGCGCGCGCTTGCCCAGGAGCAACGGCAACAGTTGCAAACGCAGGGTCAGTCGGTCCACGGTCAAGGCGCTCTTGGCCGCGCCTTCGGGGGCCGGGCCGGGAGAGGCGAGCTTGAGGTCCCGGATGCGAAACCCGGAGAGGCGATAGCCCTCAAGGTTGGCGATGCTCACCTCGCTTCCGGTGGCCTGCGAAAGGGCCCGGCTCAGGCGCGGAATCAACAGGGAATAGTCGAAGGTCAAATACAGGCAGAGCCCAAAGGAAGCGAGCGCGAAGACTGAATAGCCGAGGGCTGCTCGGAGTCGGAACCGCGCCGGCGCAGCCATGGCTAAGAGCCTCCTTGCTTGAGACGGTAAAGGGTGACCCGGAGAGTGGCGTCCAGGGTGTCGGATTTATCGAAGCGTTTCTTGAGGGAAAGCTGGTTGATCCGGACTCCGCCCGGGCTCTCCTCCACGCTCTGCAAGAACTGGATCAAGGGCACCAGCTCGATCTTCTGGAGGTTCATGTTCACATAGTCTTCAAAATAATAGTCGGTGCCGGTGCCCTCCACCGGGTCCATCTTGATCACCCCGCTGCGGATGCCGGCCTGGTCCACCAGTTTATCCAGATGCTTATAAAGGTCGAAGTCCGCGGGCGTTTGCCGCAAGCGGTCCTCGATCGCGCTCAACTGGTAATGCCGGTCCTGGTAGCGCGCGGCCAGGGCGGCCACTTGTTTTTCCTGGGCCACCGCCTGCTCGAGCCGGGACCCGGAGGACCGGCTCGCGCGTCCGCCGCGAAAAAGTAATTGCCATCCCAGCACCGCGACCAGGCACCCCGCCCCCGCCAGGAGCAGGATCCTCTCCCGGGGGGTCAGCTTCTCGAAGCGCTCCCTAAAACTCATGGCGAACCCTTTTCCCCGCCCGGCGCGCTCAGTTGAACCTGGATATTGAAGCGGGTGCGGCCGTTGCTGGATTGGCGGGTA
>MGQK01000035.1:8179-28146 GCA_001797815.1 Deltaproteobacteria bacterium RBG_13_61_14
CCTGGATCTCCTTGGCGCTTCCAAAGTCCGAGGTCTCGCCTTCCATCTGCACCCGGCCTTCATTATAGGTATACTTGGCCAGGTCCACCGACACCTCGGCCGGAATTTTCTCCGAGAGGGCGGCCAGCACCTCCATGGCCCGCGGTCCCAGGAGCGGCCGGTATTTCTCCATCTTTGCCTCGTCCGCCAAGAGCTTCTGCTCCATGAACGCCACCGGGTCGCCGGTGACCACCAAGCCCGTCGAGCTCGCCAACAGCTGATTCGTCCGCCCCCGGATTTGCTCAATCTGGGCCGCGGCCCCGGACCGGGCCATCCAAAACCGGGCCCCCATCGTCATGAAAACCAAGAGCAAGAGCGCGGCCGGGAAGGCCAGCTTTTGCCGGTAAATCCGGGTCTCCCGCCGGTAGGCGAATTCCCCTTTCCGAAAATTAATCGCGGGCGGCCCCTCCGCCAGGGCCAGGGCTAAACACTCGGCCAATTGCGGATGCAGCTCCGGCGCGATCCGGCGATCCTCCGGCATGAGAGCGGCCGGGAAGCGGAAGACCCGGGCCGGGATTCCCAACTCGCGCTCGGCCATCTCCTTAAGGCCCCGGAGGTTGGCCGTGCCCCCGCACAGCACCAACTCCTGCCACCGGCAGACTTCCTCCGTCCCTTCCCGCCGGCGCTCCAGCCAGCGCCGGTTGTTCAAAAGCCACGGCCAAAGCGGAAGAAGGCCTTGCTCGAGCCGGCGCACGACCCGGGCCTCCTGCGGCTTAAGTCCCACCGGGTCCACTCCCACCCGGCCTTCCTGCCGCTTGCCTTGCTCGGCCTGCTCCCAGGACAGGTGAAACTCCTCGGACAGCAACCGGGTCAGGTCATCTCCGCCCAATGACAACAAGCTGACGTGGAGCGGCAGCCCGTCCCGCACCACGCACAGCCGGCTTTTCCGCGCGCCGATGTCCAGATAGGCCCGGCAGCGGACGCCGTTTTGCGGCTCCAGGCTCGCCAGCGCATACAGGCAAAGCCCCTGGGCGCTGACCACGGCCGGATCCATCCCGGCTAAAGCCAGGTCGCCCAGAAAACGGGAAAATTGCTGACGGTCGGCCCCCGCGATCAGGACCTCCGCGCCCTGTTTCCTGATGCCCGCGGGAAGATACTCCAGCAGGATTTCATCCAGGTCAAAAGGAAGGTAACTCTCGGCCTCGTAGGCAACGATTTGTTGGATTTTCTTGGGAGCCTGAAAAGGCAGTTCAATCAACCGGAAGGAACAGTGCTCGGCCGGAAAAGCCGTGTAAACCCCTTCCCGGGCCAGGGGCCAGCTCTCAAACAACCGGGAGAGCGCCGGCGCGCCCGGCTCTTTAGTCGAGCCCGGGGCAGGCGAATCGCCCTCCCATTCCTGGAGGTAGTGATCCTTCACCTGGTATTCGCCCAGGCGCTTCTCCACCTCCAATCCATGCAGGGCCCGATGTCCCACTTCTGCGACCACTACCCGCCTAGCCATTATTCTTACCTAAATTCCGGTCTTAACTCCGGTTCCCCCGCCCGGCTCGATCCTCCGCTCCTCAGCCTGGTTCCGGAAACTTGCATCCGATTGTGATTTTCACCCCCCCCTTCGGGGGCTTGCCCGCCTCCGGTGAAAAAGCGGTCTATCTTACATTCCCGTTCTTCGCTCAAGGTTCGATCGGATTACTTTCTTATAAAGTAATTTACTTAATTTGTCAAGTGATTTGAGAAAGAGCCCGGCGCCGGCCCGCTGCAAAAGCATTTGAGAAGAAACTTTTTGAGATCAATCTAGTTGAAAACTTTGGATTTTTAAGAAAAGATTTTTTTAATCATTTTTCTCTTGACAATCGCCTCCGGCTTTGCTAAAAGCTAAGGGGAATGAACCTTCTGGATTGAAGTTTAGAGGGTCCATCTAGCATTTTACAAATTCAAGCGAATCAGGGAAGGCTTTACCATTCATTTCTCATTAGTCTCCTGAAGAAGAGAAATTGTTGCATGACATAACCAAGAAAGCTTGAAATTTTTTTCATGATTCCAACTGGGTTCGTTTTAAACGGTTTGACTTGAAACAAACAAGCAGGAAGATATTTATCCGGTTATTTAACGGGTTAGAAAATATTCAAGAAAAATGGACTGGAACAAGTGATCTAGGGCATAAAAATTGCAATTTTTTAGAAACGCTTATTTTTTAAGTTGCGTGAATTTTATTGATTTTTGGAGATTAATGATTGTTTCAACCCAATATTTATACCCGATTTGTTGGGGTCAAAGTAACCCTTTTGGCCTTGGCAAGGAGGGTTTTTGCATTTGTAAACCGGAATTGGTAAGAATTTGAAAATATTGATGATTTCAAAGATTGAGGAGAAAGGAGACTTGAGATGAAAAGGTTTGGCATCGCAACGTTGGTGATGGGGCTGTGTATGGGCCTTTGCCTGGGCTTTTCCTCCCCAGCTTCGGCTCAAAGTCTGCCCGGAGCCTTCTACATCGGCGACGCGGATGGCAACGGCGTCATCGGCGTTCCCGACATGAATGCCCTTAACCTGAGGTTGAACGGGAAACCTTATGGTTACCTGAATGTAAAGCCATCCACCGGGGAAACCCAGGAATTGGACGGCAACTGCCTCTTAGGCGTACCGGATAAAAACTTTCTCAACCAATGGTTGAACAACAAATGGACTATCCCCGGCGGCCATCCCGACAGCGTTGCCCCTGTCTCCACTTCAATTATCATTCCTGAGGAGGGCGTGGATATCAGCGTGACTACCCCGGATAATCTGGGCGTTGGCATGATCAAGTCCGGCTGGGGCGTGACCTTTCGGGTGGAATCCGGCGCTGGTCTTTGCTCGGGCGCCCTGATCGAAGCTCTCAATGGAGGCGCGGTTCCCACCAGCGGCCCCGAGGGTTTCGACTACACCATGGATGGTTGCATGCTCGGCGGCGGCGATGATGGCTACGCCACCGTCAAGATCCTGCCCGGCACCTGCGTCAACGGCGACTCCGTGGAAATTTATCCCTGGGTCAAGAGAGACGCCATTTCCGGCGCCCTCGGCCAGCGCCTCCCTGCCGACATTCTCCCCACGGCCTCTATCCGCGGCGTGGTCCGCATCGGTGTGCTCCCTTGCGACCTGGTTTCCTTGACCATCAACGGGCCAACCAATATCTTTGAAAATGCTGTCCAGGCTTATACCGCGACCTGCACTTACGTGGGCGCCGGCTGCAGCATCTTCTCCGATGGCTGCACCCAGGCCGGCGGCGTCGCGTGGGATGCCCCGGGCGGCGACCTCTCCTTATCCTCCTCAGATCCTCTTTCCATTACAGTTCAAGCCAATGATATTCCCTGCGGCGACGGCGGCAACGGCACCGTTTCCGGCTCCGCCAGCTTCGGCCTTGGCTCGGATACGGACCTGGTAAACGTCATAGTTGACAACGACGACAACCGGACCGGGATCACCGCCAGCGTGACCAACATTAACGAGAACCAGACCCTGCCCTACACGGTCAGCGCCCTTTACGGGCTGACGGCGTGCGAGGACGTGACCGGCACGGCGTCGGTGAGCGGCGACTGCAGCGGCGTGGCGGGCTCGGGCTCGATCACCGGCAACAACGTGTGCGGGAACGCGGAGCCGGCCGGTACCTGCTCGATTAACGAGGGGTTGGACAGCGCTCTGCCGGTGACCCTGCACGATGACGGCGATACCATTTTCAGCACGCTGATCGCCCCGGATCCTCTTAACATCAGCGAGACCCAGAGCCAGCAGTTCACCTTGCTCCGGACCTGGACCGATTCCTGCACCGATAACCTGACCGCGACCGCGGGTTGGGGAGTGACTCCGGGAGACTGCTCCACCGCCGGTTCGATTACCTCCGGCGGTCTCTACACCGCCGCGGATGTTGACGCCGACTGCGCCGAGCAGGTTACCACCAGCACCCCGGTGGCGGGCAACAGCCCGGTAACCGTGAACGTCTCCGCCATCTGCATTCCCATCAGCATGACCTGCACGGTTACGAATATTGATGAAAACGAGACCCTGCCCTATACCTGCACCGACAACTGCGGCGCCGACGTAACCGCTGACACCACGGTCTCCGACGACTGCACGTCCCCGACTGGCCCGGGCTCGATCAGGGGTAACGACGTGCCCTGCGGCGACGAGCCGGCCGGCACCTGCTCGATTGATCATGCCACCTTGGGCAGCGGGCCCGTAACCCTGCACGACGACGGCGACGTGCAAACCGATATGCTCTGCTCGATTAACACCGCGATCGAAGGCGTGGACGGATCTTATACCTGCCAGGCCATTTACAACACTGATCTGTGCCAAGATGTTACCGCTTTGACGGCCATGGTCGGCGCGGTCTGCTCCGGCCCCGGCGGCAACTACACCTGCTCCGAGGTCTGCGGCGACGACGACCCGGCCGACTCGACTATTAACCAGGGCGGCCTGTATCCGCAGGCCGTGGCGGTGGGGGATGACGGCGACCTCATCACCGACACTGCCGGCCTGCCCGGCTCGATCCTGGAAGGTTCCAGCCAGGCCGTGGCCTGCCAGTACGTGTGGGGCTTGGAAGGCACCTGCAACGATACCGATGATATTTGCACCGCCGACCTCTCCGAGACCTCGGGCAACTGCGCCCTCGCGGCCGGCAACCTGAGCGCGCCGGAGCTGTGCGGCGATGACAATCCGCCCGACTGCTCCCTGGCTTCCCAGGCCCCGAACGAGACCGTGGACGTGGTGGACGACGGTGACTTCGTCAGCTCGGTGGACTTGACCCCGGCTGGTCCGCTTGACAAGAACGCCGGAACGACCGAGGACTTCTATTGCGTGGGCACCTGGAACGAGGGGTGCACCAACAGCGAGGTCAACAACCAGGGCGTGCCCCCGGACTTTGTCCTGACCGTGAACCTGTCCGGAGCCACGGTGGATGATGCCACGGGGATTTATACTGCCGGCTCCACCACCGGCGTCGCGGATAACCTGCAGTGCGCCATTGCCAGCGTGAACAGCAATACCGTGGTGATTAACGTGACCGGCGCGGTCGGCACCTGCGCGCTCTCTGAGAGCACGCTTCTTCCGGGCAATACCCTCGAGCCTCCGACCGCGGCCATGGCCACCAACACCGCGGAGGCGGTGACCGAGGTCAATAACTGGACCGACAGCCCCACCCCGCTTCTCAACGGCGCTCCCGTCGGCAGCGACGGGCAGAACACCGTGCTCGGACTGCAGATGGGAAGCCCCATTACCTTGACCGGCAACTCGGTCCAGCTATATCCCACAGCGAAAACAGTGTCTGACACGACTAACGACATCGTCAATGGGTTCACTACGCAACCGTGGGACCTGCGATCGACTGGAGGCGTCCTTACGACCAATCTCGGGAGTTACTGGGTAGAGATCCTCGCGAACCAACCGGCTTCTGCCGAACGCATGGAAGTGACCAATTTCAATGTGAGCGCCATCCCGGATGGCGCCGTGGTCAGCGCGGTGACCCTGCGCGTAGTTTGCGGTAATTCTTATTGGTATTCTGCTGACTATATGCCCACCAACCCCTACATTCAATACAACACCGGCTCGGGTTGGAATACCAGCAGCATAATCTGCTGGGATAGCACTACGGGATACAATCCCGAAGCAACCCAAGCTGTTTCGGGGATCACCACCAAAAGCGGCGTCCAGAACCTCCTGGTGGCCTTTGATATGGCGGGATACCCCGTCGCAGGCACGACGAGGTGGGCCGGGATCAATTACGTGTATTTGAATGTTACCTATGCCACCCCCGTGCCCGGCAAGACCCTGGCCATGGGCGATTGGGACACCAGCAAGATCCCGGGCGGCGCGACCATCACCGGCGTGACCCTGGAATCGCGGTATGCCACGGGTTCGGCCTATGCCGCCGGCGACCAGATCATGTGGGACCTGGACGGCGGTCCGGGAACGGGCACCGGCATCAACCTCAACGCCAACCAGGCCGCCTGGGTGGTCGAGACCGCCAGCCTGGGCGCGCTCACGCTTTCTGAAATCGGAACTCTGGACGTGTGGGTGACCAACAGCTCCGCCACCGTGACCAACACCAACGCGACCTTTGATTACCTGCGGCTCAACGTCGCTTACACGACCGGCGGCAGCGGGCCTTTGACCGAGATCCTGGAAGGCGAAATCAAGGACTACTCTGCCTTGATCACCTGGGCGGACGAGACCACCGAGCCGGCGGTCGTTGCCGCTATTGCCGGTTGCGCGGCGAGCGACAACGGCGACGGCACCGGGACCTTGACCGGCGGCGAGTTCGGCTGCGGCGTCGGCGGCACCTGCTCGGTTTCGTGCACCGGCGTGGTTTCCGGCAATCCCGACGGCAATGTGGACATCCCGGTCAACAACGATGACTTCATCCTCGCGATGGATGAGACGCCGGAAGGCCCGCTGTCCATGACCACGGGCCAGAGCCAGGACTTCTACTGCGCGGGCCTCTGGAGTGACGGGTGCACCAACAGCGAGTCCAATCCCTTGGGCGTGGCTCCGGCCTATGACCGGGCTTCCACGACCTGCCCCACTCCCGGCACGATCGGCCCGGTGACCGGGCTTTACACCGGGGGCACCGGCGGGGACTGCACCGAGGAGTTGCGGTGCACTATTTCCGGGCTCTCGGACAGCGAGACGGCGAACCTGTTCGTGCCCTCCTGCGACTTGACCGCTTTGGATCTGGTTCCCCAGGTGGGCCCCGGGGGCGGCATCACCCTCACCGAAGGCCAGCAGCAGCAGTTCACCACTTCGTGCAGCTATGCCGGCCCGGCCTGCTCGCCTGATCCTTATACCGACGACTGCACCCTGGCCGGCGGGGTGAGTTGGACCATCCTCGGAAACTTGATCGACCTGGGCAACGGCCTGGTCGAGGCCGACCAGGTCCCCTGCGGGGCCGGCGGTTCGGGCTCGGTCCAAGTCACGGCCAGTTACGGGCACGGCGTTCAAAGCGACACCACCAATGTGACCGTAGACAACAACGACGGGATCGATACTGAGGTGCTGGTCTGCCCCTCGATCGTCGTGGAGGGAGAGGCGTTTAACTGCGTGATCAACCGGATCTGGTCGGACGAGTGCACGGATAACGTGCCGGCCACCGGCTCGACCTGTTCGCTCCCCTGCACCGGCTCGGACGGGGCCTTCGCCGCCGGCCAGATTCCGTGCGGGGCCGGCGGGTCCTGCGTGATCACCCTGACCGGCATGGCCGGCAGCCCCCAGACGGTCACGATCAACAACGACGACATCAAGTCCGCGGTGACCGTATTGCCGGGTAGTATCACATGCCCCAACACCGGCTGCACCCAGGACTTCTATGCCTACCTGGCCTGGTCCGACGGCTGCACCGATCCGGATGACGCCGGCGGGTGGAGCAAGAGCGGCAACTGCACCGGTTCCGCGGTGAACAGCAACGGCGTTTACACCTTGCCGGACCAGGGTCCCTCCGGAGGCTTCGCGTGCGACGATCTCGTAACCAAGACCGATAACCCGGCCACCCCGGACAGCGCTGAGGTGAGCGTGGATGGAACTGCGAGGGCCGACTGCTCGCTGCAGGAGATGAGCGCACCCCAGTCCGTGAATGTATTCGTCAACAGCTTCGCCCCGGCGGAAGGTTCGTGTCTGGTGAACGAAACGACCGCGGACTGCTACGCGGACCTGCAGGGGATCGAGGGTGGAACCGGCCAGGATAACACGACCTGCCAGGGCTTGGGAGCGGCTAACGCCAACTGGCGGGTTGATGGAGCCAATACTCAGGACGTAAGCTCGTTTGATACTCTGAACGTGACCGCCATCCCGGACGGGGCGGTGATCACCTCGGTAGTGCTCCGGGGGGTTTGGTCCACCCAGGGCGGCTACGTCGGCCCCAACTGCTTACAATGGTCAACCAATGAGTGCGCCACCCTGGTGAACAGCACGATCTGTCCCGACCTCGACACCACGACCTGGCAAAACGAGTCGCAGGACATCACCGCGACCAGAGCCTGGACCAAAACCATGCTCGGAAACATGAACATTTACCACTATAACAACGACGCGGGCGACAATGACAACGTGTATTGGGACCTGATCCGGGTGGAGGTGGGATACGTCTTGCTTGCCCCCTTCACCAGTCTTGATGAGGGCCAGACCAAGAACTTCAGCGCGTTGATCACCTGGGAGGACACGACCACTTCCAAGGCCAACCTGACTACGCTGGACAGCAACTGCAGCGTGGTGGACGGGGCCGGGGGCACCGGGAGTATCACCGCGGCCCAGATCCCCTGCGGGGCCGGCACCTGCCAGGTGCAGTGCGATGAGGAAGGCGGATTGTTGCGGCCGGACGGCACGGTCACCATTCCGATCAACAACGACGACACGCTGCTGAGCGCGGTGATCACGCCAGGCTCGGCCTCCATCTTTGAGAACCAGACCCAGCAGTTCCAGGTGAAGCTCAGCTGGGACGACGGCTGCACCGAGGACCTGACTTCCAGCGCCGGCTGGGCCCTGAGCGGCGGAAATTGCACCAACAGCAGCATCAGCAGCGGCGGTCTCTTCACCGCCGGGGATTATTCCGGCACCACCGAGCCGGCCTGCAACACCACCGTGGTCACGACGACCCCGGCCGCGGATAATCAGCCCGTGGTCATCGTGCACGATGACGACGGGACCGCGCCCGTGTTCATCGGCGTGTTCCCCCTGGATACGCCGACGGCGCCGGCCAACGACCGGTTCCGGCTCAACGCGCATCCCGACCAGGGGCTCACCCTCCTGCTCGATCCCACTCCGGCCCGGACCCCGACCTCCTGCACCGTGACCTGCGGCGGCTTGAGCTACACCTGCAATGTGGGACTCTTCCCGGATGTGGATTGCACGGCGCCTTCGAACCATCCGCCGTTGAGCACGGTAACCTGCACCACGATTTCCTGCACCAACGCCAGCGGAGCCGGGAGCTTCCTCGGGGTCAACACCTTCGTCACCGGCCTGGTCGCGGCCCCGGCCACCGGCGGGTTCGGCGGCGGTTACATCGGGGCCAACACCTACGACCGGTCCACCGGCGTGGATCCTGGCAGCTTGAAGGTGCAACTGGTGGACTGGGACACCCGGGCGGCGACCACCGGCAAGGCCTACGTGCAGCGGATCCAGAACGCGGTGACCTACCAGAACTTCACCACTCTCGCCGGTCTTCTCAACCTGGCCTCGGGCGTGCCGGGCTACCCGCTCGCGGAACTGACCGTGGGCCTGAAGTGCGGCGCGACCCGGTGCCCCGACACCATGGCCGCCCAATACAACAACTACATGTACAAGAGTTGGCACGACGTGGACGCGCGGGACATCATTCTGACCATGGAGCTGATGCCCAGCGCCAAGGGCGTGGCGCCGCCCAGCGAGATTAACCCGGCGCTGTTCCCGGGCGACCGCTACCGCCGCTATGTTCTGAAACTGACGGGCACCTTAACCCCGGCGGAAATGAACACCATCTACCCGGGCCCCACTTCGCTGACGGCCCGGGTGATCTTGGCGCCGCCGGTGCACCTGCGCGCGGGCTTCATCCTGATGGCCCTCAAGGGCACGGCCAATATCAACATGGACTACTTGCTCATGGGCACCGATGACAATATTTCGATCGCTCTCTGCCTAGTCGAGAGCGGTAACATGGGTCTGGGCCTGGAGTTTGCCCTGCCGCCCAACCTGGTGACTCCGGAAATCTATCGGACCTACTGGTGGCAGGCTTGCGCGACCTGGACGGCCAACCCCGGCAAAACGGATTGGAAGAGCTATTACTGGACCTCCCAGCCAAGCGAAAGGCGGGTGATGATGGTCTTCGGCGTTTACGCGAATGCCTCGAACTTCTCCCTGGCCGGCGGTCTTGACCTGTTCCAATTCCCGATGTACGTCTGCTGGCTCGGGACCCAGAGCATCACGGTGCCGGCCAACATTTTAACCGGCGACCGGACCCTGACCGTGAACCTCCGCCGCGAGTGGGATCTGCGGGAACAAGTAGACGGCTTTACTCCCACGGATCCCGACCCCCTCCTGGATCGGCGGACCCAGTTCCTGGTGGGCCCGGCCTTGCCGGTTGACCCGGCCCGGGAGCAGGCGGCCTTGCAGTTTAGCTGGATCCGCCGGGTGGCCAATGCCTCGGACTCGGAACTGCAGCAAAAGGGCCTGGTGCCGGCCGGCACCTGGGACAAGCGCTTTGTCCGGAATAGCATCACTTCGCTGATGGGCGTGGACAGCGGCTGGAGCACCGGGATGATCGTGTTCGGCCTGCAGCTTAACACGCGGATCAACGATCATGAGTGGACCTCGTTCGCGATGGCCTACATGCAGAGCACCACCCCCCGGGGTGGTAACCGGGACCTGAGGTACTGGTCCGGCCACACCGCGGACAGCGAGGAATCCACCCGGATCCTGAATTCAATTGACTCCCGCTGGACCGATCCGGATTTCTCGACCCAGCCGCTGGAGCGGGGCGGGCCGACCAACTACGCGGCGATCTTTATCATGATGCGGGGCGGAATGCTTGAGCAGAAAATGGCCGCCAGGGACAAGGTCGCCCGCACCATCACCAACCCCGGCACCATCATCAGCGTGGTGCACGCGGGGCCGATGGGCTTTAATACCGTTGACTATTACCAAGGCGGCACGGCCCATCTGATTGCGGTCAACGAGTTCATGAACGTGCCCAGGGCGATCTCGCCGACGCCGGAAGGGTATCAGTTCCCGGGTCCGCAATGGACGAGCTACACGGCAGATCCCGATGGCTACTACACGAATAACCGCAACAGCGAGCTGGAGCGGGTCTTGACCGGCGGCGGGCTCATTGCCACGGATTCGGCCTCGGGCAACCGGCGCTACTTCGAGTTCACCAGCCCGAGCACTTTGAAGAACGCCTCGCGCAAGGCGCACCAGTGGAAAATGACGGTGGCCGAGCCGGGCATGACTTTTGGAATGGACAAGTGGTCGGCCAAGAAACCGGTGCAAGACAGCGACGGTGTTTGCGCCAACACCAGCCCGGGCACGTTGAATGACAACCTCGACATTGCTTACAACCCGGCCCGGTTCAAAACCCAGGGCGTGCGTAGCGGCGACGCCCTGCGCATCATGAAGTGCACCACGACCGGCTGCACGGTCCGGACTTATACGGTCCAAAGCGCGCTCTCGGAGACCCAGATCCAGATCACCGCGGACTGGCTGGGCGCGGATAGCGGATTAGGGAGCCGTCGCTACTTCGTCTGGCGTCGCACGGGCGCCACCCCGCTGGACAGAAAGAAGGGTGAGTGCGTGATTGACCAGTGGTTCGGCGGCGGCCCCGGGGACTATGCTTGCAAGAGCAATACCTTCATGCAGATCGAAGGGGCGGTCAAGAGCTTCGCCAACATCCGGGTGCACATCCCGGCGCTCACCCCGGGCTATGCCACTTTGTCCGGCACCACCGGCTACATCCCGGACCTGTATGAGGGCATTGACCCGACCGGCACGCTCACTCCCAAGGCGAAGCAGTTGGAGTGGGCCGTCAGCATGAGCGCGATGAACACCGGCCTGGCCATGTATGGCGGACTGGGCGGTTTCGACTGGAACAACCAGGACTTCGTCAGGGTCGAGACCAAGGTGCAACTGAACGTTCAGGAAGGCTGGTTCTACCAGACCCAGTAACCTCTAGCCTCCTGCTTGAACCAGCGCCCCGGGATCCCTTCCCGGGGCGCTGTTCTTTTATTGAGGATCGCGTAATTGGTTGACACGCGTAAGTAGGGGCGGCTCGCGAGCCGCCCCTGCTCATCAATAGTTGGGCGATGAACCTTTCTTTCTCATTCGGGCCTGCCGGAGATTCGGATCTCTTCTCCAGGGGCCGTGCCGGCCCGGTAGATAAGCCAGGGCGTTGAGCCCGGCGATAAGCGCAAGGCTCAAAATCAGGAGGAGGCGCGGTAAGGCGGCGGAATGACCCATGCAACCGTTCTCTTCCGAATTATAACAAGAAACAAGGAGGGCGGGCAAAGCGCTTTGAGGTTCAACTTGCTTTTTCGTTGAACTTTTTGAGGAAAAAAAGTATCATAAAGAGAGTGCTGAGAAAGCGGTTGATAGTTAACGGGTTAGGGAATTTCCATTAGTTAGCGGCTGAGGGCTCTGGAACCCTTGGTCCATGTCTCCGAGAATTGTGACGATTGAACCCAAAGTAGAGCTTTCGATTATCATCCCGGTGTTCAACGAGGGAGAGAGTCTGCGCTCGCTCCATCAGTCGCTGTGCGGAGTGCTGTCGGGCTTGCCGGGCCGGGCCGAAATCCTCTTTGTCGATGACGGGAGCACGGACCAGACCGTGGCCGTGCTGCGCGAGCTTTTTCAGGAGGATGAACGGGTGCGGGTGGTGCGCCTGAGCCGCAATTTCGGACAGACCGCAGCCTTGAGCGCGGGTTTCCACCATGCCCGCGGCCGGGTGGTGGTGACCATGGACGGGGATTTGCAGAACGCGGCGGAGGACATCCCGATTTTGCTCCGGAAGTTGGAGGAAGGCTTTGATGTGGTCTCCGGCTGGCGCAGCGCGCGGCAAGATCCCTGGCTGACCCGCCAGCTTCCTTCCCGCTTCGCCAACCTCCTGATCTCCGGGCTGACCCGGATTCCGCTCCACGATTTCGGCTGCACCCTCAAGGCCTACCGCCGCGAGGTGGTCGAGCACCTGCACCTGTATGGGGAAATGCACCGGATGATCCCG
This sequence comes from Deltaproteobacteria bacterium RBG_13_61_14, assembly GCA_001797815.1. GTDB lineage: Bacteria > RBG-13-61-14 > RBG-13-61-14 > RBG-13-61-14 > RBG-13-61-14 > RBG-13-61-14. Next base: position 20,861 of record MGQK01000035.1, read on the forward strand.
GTGCTGGCCTATTGGACGGGAGCCCGGCTGGCCGAGGTGGAAGTCAGCCACCGGCCCCGCCAGCACGGCCGTTCCAAGTATTCCATGACCCGGATCCTGGCGGTCCTCCTTGACCTGATCTCGGTGATCTTCTTTACCGGCTATTCCACCCGTCCCATTCACCTGTTCGGGCTTTTGGGCTTGCTCTCCCTGGTCATCGGCGGCTTAAGCTTTGCGGCCATGGTGCTGATGAAGCTTTACTCCGGCACGGACATGACCGGCAACCCCTTCCTGATCCTGTTCGCCCTCTTCACCATCATCGGGATTCAGTTGATCATGCTCGGCCTCCTGGGTGAGATCAGCGTCCGCTCCTACTACGAAATCCAGGACAAGCCCACCTATCTCGTCCGCGAAGTCCTGGAGCGGTAAGGAGTCGGCAGTTGGCGGGCGATGGTTGGCAGTTGGCAGAAAGTTTCTTGCCGCAAACCACGAACCGCGAACCGCGAACTGTGAACCGTGAACCGTGACACCCCTCCGGATCTTAATGCTGGCGCCCACCCCCTTCTTCGCGGACCGGGGCTGTCATGTGCGGATTTTTGAGGAAGCGCGGGCGCTAAAGGAGCGGGGCCATGAGGTGGAGATTGCGACCTACCACCTCGGCCGCGACCTGCCCGGCCTGAGTGCTCCCGGTTTGAAACCGGGAGTCGCGGTCCACCGCATCCGCCATTTCCCCTGGTACCGCCAGCTCTCGGCCGGGCCCAACCCCCATAAGCTCTATCTCGACGCCTTCCTCTTGCGCCTGGCCCAGCGCCGCCTGCGCGATTTTTCGCCCCACCTGATCCACGCTCACCTGCACGAGGGCTGCCTGATCGGCCACCTGCTCCGCCTGAAAAAGCCGGTCCCGCTGGTCTTTGACTACCAGGGTTCCCTGGCCGATGAGGCCCTGGGTCATGGTTTGGTGCGGGATAACTCCTTCGGCCATCGCGGGCTCATGCTTCTCGAGCGCTGGATCAACCGCCGGGCCGACTTCATCCTGGTCAGTTCCGCCTCCCTGGCCGGCCGGCTCGCCGGGCCGGTTCTAAAGGGGCGCGTGGCCGTGATCGGAGACGGGGTGGACTCGGCCTTGTTCCAGCCGGCGCCGGATCCCGCCCTCCGCCAGCGTCTGGGCATTGCCGGCGACGCCATCCTGGTGGTCTTCCTGGGCTTGCTCACCACTTACCAGGGAGTGGACCTGCTCCTGGAAAGCGCCCGTCTGGCCTGTGCCCAGGAGCCGCGGCTGCATTTCCTGGTCATGGGCTACCCGGATGAGGACCGTTACCAAAAAAAGGCTTTAGCCCTGGGGCTGGCCGGCAAGGTCACCCTTCCCGGCCGCATCAATTATTTCGAGGCCTCTGCTTGCCTGGCCGCCGGCGATATCGCGGTGGCCCCCAAGATCTGCCGGACCGAGGCCAACGGCAAGCTGCTCAATTACCTGGCCTGCGCGCTTCCGGTGGCGGCCTTTGATACGGAGGTCAACCGGGAAATCCTGCAAGAGAACGCCGTCTATGCCGAGCTTTCTCCCGACGATGAGCCGACCAGCGCCCGGCGGCTGGCGGAAGCCGTGTTGACCCTGGCGCGCGACGGCGCCTTGCGGCTAAAGCTGGGGGCCGCCGGCCGGCGCCTGGCCAAGGAACACTATTCCTGGAAGCAGACCGCGGCCCGGATCGAGGAGATCTATCAGCGCCTTCTGGAGAAGGGTGAAAGGTGAAGAGTGAAGGATAAAGAGTGAAGGATGAAGGATGAAGAATGAAGAAAAAGAGATGAAGTCGGAAGGCGGCCATTCCGCAGGTCGGACTTCACCCTTCACCCTTCATCCTTCGCCATTGGTTTCGGTGGTGGTGCTGAACTGGAACCGGGCCGAGCTCTTGCTCGAGTGCCTGGAGTCGCTTTTCATTCAGCGGTTTCGGGAGTTCGAGGTGATCGTGGTGGACCAGGGCAGCCGCGACGGCTCGGTGGAAGCGGTGCGCCGGCGTTTCGGCGAAAGGGCGCGCCTGCTCCGGAACGAGACCAACCTGGGTTTCGCCGAGGGGTGTAATGTTGGCATCCGGATGAGCCAGGGCCGCTGGATCGCGCTGCTCAACAACGATGCCGTGGCCGACCCCCGCTGGCTCGAAGAGATGGTGAAGGCAGGGAAGAGCCGGCCCGGGATCGGCATGGTGGCCTGCCGCATCCTCAGCCGCCGGGAGCGCGACCGCATTGATAACGTGGGCGTGGCCGTCTATCCCGACGGGATGAACCGGGGCCGCGGCCGGGGCGAGCGCGACGCCGGGCTCTACGAAGAGGGATACGAGGTGTTCCTGCCCAGCGGCTGCGCCTGCCTGCTCAGCCGGGAAATGCTCCTGGAGACCGGGTTGTTTGACCGTGATTTCTTCGCTTACAGCGAGGACACGGATTTGGCCCTGCGCGGCCGGCTCCTGGGCTGGCGCTGCGTCTTCGCCCCCCGGGCCGCGGTCTATCACCATTATTCCTCGACTGCCGGCAAGGTGAGCGCCTTCAAGGTCTTTCATGCCGAGCGCAACCGCATCTGGATCCTGCTCCGCTACCTGCCCCCCGCTTACGTGGCGCTGAGTCCGGCTTATACCCTGGCGCGCTACCTTTTCCTGGCGCCTGCCGCCTTCAAATTGCTGGCGGCCAGGTCTCCAAATACTGAAAAAGGAGCAGAAGGAGTGACCGCACTCCTCAACGCCTTGCTCCGGGCTTATCGCTCCGGCCTGGCCAGGATCCCTTGGCAATGGGCCTGGCGCAAACAATGGCAAAGTCGCCGGCGGATGAGCGCCTGGACGCTCTCACGCTGGCTCAAGCAATACCGGATCTCCCTCGCCGAACTTTCCTCCTGGGACTAAAGACCCATGCGCATCCTGCTCATCAATCCGCCGCCCGAGTCCGGGCAAACCCAGGACATCCTGGGCCCGCCCCTGGGCCTGGCCTATTTGGCCGCCGCCCTGGAAGCCGCAGGACAGACGGTCGAAATCCTGGACGCCTTCGCCCTAGGCCTGTCCTGGAAAGAGCTGGAAGGCTTCCTGGCGCGTTCCAGGCCCGATCTGGTGGGCATCGGCGGCATGACACCCATCATCAATGCCTCCTACCGGGCCGCAAAAATTGCAAGGCCACATACCCGCTGGCTGGTCCTGGGCGGACCCCATGTCTCGGCCGTCCGGTCCCAGGTTTTCCAGGAAGCGCCGGAGTTTGATTTTGCCCTGAAGGGCGAGGCCGAGGAATCTTTCCCTGCCCTGGTCCAGGCCCTGGAAAAGGGCGAGCCGAGCCCGGTGACTTCCATTCCAGGTCTGCTCACACCCAACGTCGAAAACCCCTCTCCGCCCATGATTGACGACCTGGACCGCCTGCCTTTTCCGGCCCGGCGCTTGCTGCCCAATTCGCGCTATTGCCACCCGCTTTTTGGGGGAGAACCCATTGCCACGGTCATGACCTCCCGGGGCTGCCCTTTCGGCTGCGTGTTTTGCGACAAGGCGGTGACCGGCCGGCGCTGGCGGCCGCGCTCGGCCGAGAACGTGCTTAAGGAACTGGAACAGATCGTCAAAGAGCTGGGCATCCGCTCCATTATTTTTTACGACGACCTCTTCACCCTGGACCAGGAGCGGACCATCCGCATCGCCCGGGGCATGATCGAGCGGAAATGGAACCTGCGCTGGAAGTGCGAGGGCCGGGTGAACCTGGTGGATGAGGAAGCGCTTCAGTGGATGAAGCGGGCCGGGTGCGAGATGATCGCCTATGGAGTGGAGAGCGCCAACCCCCATGGCCTCCAGTTCCTGCACAAGGGGATCACGCCGGAGCAGGTGCGCCAGGCGTTTGCCCGGACCCGGGCCGCCGGCATCCAGACCCTGGCCTATTTCCTGCTCGGCATTCCCGGCGAGAGCTTTGCCGACGAACTCCGCACCATCCGCTTCGCCCGCGAGATCGGCGCGGACTATGCCCAGTTCGCCTTGCTCTCCCCGTTCCCGGGCACGCCCCTTTATCAAGAAGCGGTCGCCAAGGGCTGGTACCGGGAAGGCCCGGCCTTGGGTCTGGCCGAGCAGGGCGTAAGGCGGCCTCTGCTCATCACCGCGGAGTGGACCGAGGACAAGCTGAAGGCGATCCAGCGCCGCGCCTATACCGGCTTTTATTTCCGGTCCGGCTACATCCTTGGGCGCTTGCGCCGGTTGCGGAGTCCCCGGGAGTTCCTCTCCGGCGCGCGCGCGGCTCTCTCGCTCTTGGGCTGGCGCTTCTTTTAACCCGAATCGTGCAGTTGGGAAAAAGATTTTTAACCACGAAGGCACAAAGTCACGAAGAATAAGCGGGTTGTAATTACGGGCGCGAGGGGTCAACTTTGATCGCGAAAAAAACCCCAGCCGAATCGGCAAGAAATCATTCTGCCTTAGAGCCTTTGTGTCTTGGTGGTTAAATCCTAATTGCATTTTTCGTGTTTATGTCGCGCACCCTGGCGTGGCCTTGAACTTGACAACCGTCCTGGCCCGACCTAGCATGGAAAGATATTGCAAGGAGCCTGAAGATGAAACGAGTGTTCTGCTGGTCGCTGGTTCTGCTGCTCTGGGCGGGTTCCGCTCAAGCGTTGCCCTTCAGCCGTTCCAAGAAGATTTTTCGCAAGGGCGATGGCACCTGGGTCAAGCTGATCAAGGGCAAGAAAACGCTGCGGCCCTTTGACCACCCGGCCCAGTTCAGCGAAGAAGCCATGGACCGCTACCTGGCCTCGATCCGCTATTTTCGGCCCGAGTTTTATTCGGTCACCGGCAAGACCGGCAAGGAATGGGACTTGCTCAGCGCCGAGGAGCGGGCTCCGATCGTGCCCCACCTGGTCAAGGCCTTTGCTTTAGCCAAGCCGGACCAATGGGTGGACTTTTCCATTTCCGCCTACCGCGGCACCTTGCTGATCGGCTCTTATCGCCAGAGCGACGGGGTGATGTTCGTCAAGGATGGCGAGCTCAATATCGTTTTTCGAAACATCTCGCTCAAGAAATCACCGGCCGAAGTGACGCCCAAGACCGATCCCACCAAGTCCTACACGGCCCGCGTGCGGATCGCGCCCGGTCCCGGCCAGCGCCTGATGCCGGGCACCCGCCTGGGCAAGGAAGTGGACAAAGAAAACTGGGTGGTGATGAGCGCCAAAGAAGCGCCGCCGCTCGCGACCGCGGTGAAGCCGGAGCGAGAGCCGGAAGAGCCGATTCCGTCTTCGATCCCGCCGGATCAGCCGGTGCCGGCCCAACCCCAGGCCTCGCCGGCTCCGGCTCCGCCGGCCTCTGCTTCGGAAGCCTCGCCCGCCCCCGAGCTTAAACCCTCGACCCGCGAGCGGCTCCAGGAACTGAAAGCGCTTTACGACGAGGGACTGATCAGCCACGAGGAATACCTGGAGAAGCGGGAGCAAATCCTCCAAGAGCTGTAAGGGCTTTAGCGGCCATGAACTGGAGCAAGCAAGGCGCGGCCCTGCTCTCGGTATTTTCCAACATCACCCTGACCCTGGGCAAGGTGGTGGTGGGCATTGCCACCGGCTCGGTCAGTATTTTGTCCGAGGCCATCCACTCCGGGATTGACCTGGTGGCGTCCTTGATCGCCCTCTTTTCGGTCCGCTTCTCCGACCAGCCCGCGGATCAAGACCACCCTTACGGTCACGGCAAGATTGAAAACGTCTCCGGCGTGGTCGAGGGCCTGTTGATCTTTATCGCCGCCGGCTGGATCGTGGGGGAATCGGTGCACAAACTCAGGCACGGCGGCGAGCTCGAATCTCTCGGACTCGGCGTCCTGATCATGGGTTTTTCCGCCGTGGTCAATACCCTCGTCTCCAGCCTCCTCTACCGGGTCGCCCGCCGGACCAATTCCGTGGCCCTGGAGGCCGACGCCGCCCACCTCCGCACCGATGTTTACACTTCCGCCGGCGTCTTTGCGGCCATTGGCGCGATCTTTTCCGCCCACGAAATCTGGGATGTTCACCTCGACTTCCTGGACCCGATCATCGCCATGGGCGTGGCCGCCTTTATCCTGGGCGTGGCCTGGCGGATCACCCGCAAGTCCTTTGTGCCGCTCTTGGACGCCCGCGCCGTGGCCGAAGAAAAGCAAATCCAGGAAATTCTGGCCCAATACCGGGGCCGGGTCTCCCACTTCCACCAGATGCGCACCCGCCGCTCCGGCTCCACCCTTCATGTAGATTTGCATATGGGCCTGCCCGGCGAGCGGCAGTTGGCCGAGGCCCACGCCCTGAGCCACGAGCTCAAGGCCCGGATCCAACAGGCCCTGCCCCAGGCGCAAGTGCTGATCCACGTCGAGCCGCCGGCCGGCCCGGGCGGGGTCCGGCTCGACCAGGAATGCGAATGCCGCGGCCAGATGCTGGTAGCGGAGAATGGCTTTGAGGTGAAACGCCTGGAGCTCGACCCCGCCCAGCAGGTTCCCGGCCACCAGCATCCCGACTGTTCGATCCGCTGGTTGGTGGTCAAGGGCGAAGCGCTGGTGATCCGCGGCCGGACTGAGAGCAGGCTGGGCCCGGGAGAGGAAATCGAAATTCCCGCCGGGCAAGTTTGCTCTCTTTCCAACCCGGGGCCGGAGCGATTGGTCCTGGTGGAAATCCTGGTGAAATCACCCCGCTCCCAATCGCCGTAGCCCGGTGGGGCCATCAAGATCCTATTGATGATCGCAGAATAGCGAGGTAGGGGCGGCTCGCGAGCCGCCCCTACTTACGCGTGTCAACCAATTACGCGATCCTCAATAAGAGACTAAGGGCGCTTGATCCGGCGGGCTCGTTCCGGCCGCACCAGTCCCTCCTCCAGGTAATAGCCCACTGCCTTCCGGATGGCGATCCGGATATCGTTCTGGGGCAGGCCCAGCTCTTCCCGCGCTTTGGTGCAATCCACGAATTCGTTGTAGTTGAGGTGGAGCGCCTGCTCGATCGCCACCAGCGGCGGCCGCTGGGTCAGGTTGGCCACCGGTTCGCTGATCGCGGCCATGATCCGGATCAGCCCGGCCGGCAGCCGGATCCTCGGCGCCGGGAGACCGGTCTCCTCCGCGATCAGGCCAAAGAAATTCGCCAGCGTGGTGTTGTAGTTCCCCAGGATATACCGCTCGCCGGGCCGGCCCTTCTTTTCCGCCAGCACAAACCCCTGGGCCAGGTCTTCCACGTCTATCAGGTTGATCCCGACCTCCGCGTAAGCCGGCATCCGGCCGTTGAGGAAATCGAGGATGGTCCGGCCGGTGGGCGTGGGCACCCAGTCGCGCACGCCGATGGGCGAGGCGGGGTTGACGATGGTCAGGTTCAGGCCCCGCTCGCG
>MGQK01000035.1:28158-28985 GCA_001797815.1 Deltaproteobacteria bacterium RBG_13_61_14
GGCGAGCCGCTCGGAGAGCACCTTGGAAAGGCGGTAGGGCGAGCGCCGCATCTCCTCGTCCTCCACCGGAAAATCCTCCTCGGTGCTGGGCCGGTCCGGGTAAAAACCCACCGCGGAGATCGAGCTGCAATGGATCACCCGCGGCACTTTCAGCCGCTCCGCGGTCTCCAGCACCTCCCGGGTGCCCTGGATGTTGACCCGGTGGATGAACTCCGCGCCCCGGGGATGCCAGTGCGCGTAAACCCCGGCCAGGTGATGCACCCGGTCGCAGCCCTGCATCGCCTGCTCGACCGAGGCGCGGTCCAGGACGTCGCCCTCGCAGAGCTTCAGATCCAGGCCCCGGAGGTTGCGCAGGTCGCTGGTCTTGCGGACCAGGGCCCGCACCTGCTGCCCGTCCTTAAGCAGCTCGCGGACCACGCTCGAACCGATCACGCCGGTCGCGCCGGTGATGAGGGTGGCCATGGCCTTAGGCAGATTAGCAAGTCCGCGCGTGAAGTTCAATAGACAAAGGGCAAAGGCTGTGATAAAAATATAATCTTTAGGGATTGGAGAATCCGGCATTGAAAGTAGGGATTGTGGTCCGCCATGAATCGGACCTGGCCCGGAGAAAGGCGCGGGAGCTTTGCGCCTGGCTGGCCGGCCGGGTGGACGAGGTGCGCGCGGTTCCGGAGCTGGCCGCGGAACTCGGCGCCACTCCCTGCCCGGAGCCGGACCTGATCGCGGGCCTCGACCTGATCGTGGTCCTGGGCGGCGACGGCACCTTGCTCCACGCGGTCTCGCTGCTCGGCGACCGGCGGGTGCCGATCCTGGGCGTCAACCTGGGCGGG
>MGQK01000035.1:29334-41469 GCA_001797815.1 Deltaproteobacteria bacterium RBG_13_61_14
CGAGATGATCCGGAGCCGGGCCGAGCAGGCCGAGGTGGAAGCGCTGTTCAGTCTGGAGGACGCGGGCTCGGCCGGCGGCTTTCTCAAAGCGCAGGACTTTTCCGGGGACGAGGTGCTCGTCCGCCGGGTTGTCAGCCGCTCCGGCCGGCACCGCCTCTGGATCAACGGCCGGCTGGCGACCCAGACCCTGCTCTTCGAGCTGGGCCGGCACCTGGTGGACATTTACGGCCAGCACGAATACCAGACCTTGCTCCGGCCCGAGCATCATATCGAGCTGTTGGACGCCTTTGGCGGGCATAGCCGCGAGCTGGAGGCCTACGAGCAAGCCTTTGCCCGTTTCCAGGCGCTCCTCCTGGAGCGAAAGCGCCTGGGCCAAAGCGAGGCCGAGAAGCGGGAGCGGCAGGAGTTCATGGAATTCCGCATCCGGGAGATCGAGCGGGTCCAGCCCCGGCCGGGCGAGGATGAGGATCTGCGCCAGGAGCGGGAGCGGCTCCGCCATGCCGAGCAGTTGCACTCGGCCGCGGATGAAGGCGCCGCGAAGCTTTATGAAAGCGACGCCGCGGTGGTGGAATCGCTCCGCCTCTTGACCCAGCGGCTGGCCGCGGCTTCAGCTCACGACCCGGCGCTCCAAGGCCCGGCCGAGCAGTCCGAGACCGCGGCGACTCTCCTGGAGGAGTGCGCCCGCGAGCTTCGCGCCTATGCCGACCGGGTCGAGTCGGACCCGGAGCGGCTGGTCCAGGTGGATGACCGGCTGGCCGAGATCCAGCGGCTCAAGCGCAAGTACGGGGAGCGGGTGGAAGATGTCCTGGCCCTGCTCGAATCCAGCCGGCAGGAGCTGAATTCTCTTTCCCGCAGTGAAGAGCGCCTGAAGGAGCTGGACCAGGAGCTTCTGAAGGCGCGCGAGCAATGCCTGGCGCTGGGCCGCGTCCTCACCCGCAAACGGCAGGAAGCGGGCGAGCGCCTGGCCCGCCGGGTGAAAGAAGAATTGAAGCGGCTGGACATGCCCCAGACCGCGTTCGCGGCCCGGCTGATCCCGGTCGCCGGCGAAGAGGGCCTCGCCGCCTCGGGCCTGGAGCAAGTCGAGTTTTACCTGTCGCCCAACCCCGGCGAAGAATTGAAACCTCTGGCCAAGATCGCTTCCGGCGGTGAGCTTTCCCGGATCATGCTCGCGCTGCGCACGCTGCTGGTCGCTCCCGGCGGAGTGAGCACGCTGGTCTTTGATGAAGTGGACGCCGGCATCGGCGGCGCGACCGCGGAGGTGGTCGGCCGCAAGCTCAAGGAACTGGCCCGCTCCCACCAGGTGCTCTGCGTCACCCACCTTCCCCAGATCGCCTGCTTTTCCGATACCCACTACCGGGTGAGCAAGTCCCGATCCGGCGGCCGGACCGTGACCGCGGTCGAGCGGCTGAGCGCCGAGGACCGGGTGGAGGAGCTTTCCCGCATGCTCGGCGGGGTCCAGATCACCGAGAAGACCCGGGCCCACGCCCGGGAGATGATGGAAGCCGCGGCCAAATCTTCCCCGGAGGTCGGCCGTTGAAAAATCCGGCCAGTCTCGCGCCGGCCGAGGCGATGGACTACGCCTGTAAAGCCCTGAGCGCAGGCGGGATCGGCGCCTGGGAGCTTTTCCTCCATCAGGAGCAGACCTTGAACGTCGAAGTCAAGGACCGGGCGGTGGAATCGCTCGAGGGCGCCAGGCACGCCGGCATGGCGCTGCGCCTGATCGAGTCCGGCCGGATGGGTTTCTCCTATACCAGCGACTTGAGCCCGGCCGCCCTCGAGGAACTGGTGGCCCGGGCCCGGGCCGCCGGCCGGGAGGTTTCGCCCGACCCGCTCTTCTCCTTTGCCGAGCCGGATCCGGCGCCCATGTCTCAACTCGCCATTCATGATTCGAGCCTGGCCGGAAGGCCCGAGTCAGACAAGATCGCCCGGGCCGCGGCGCTCGAATCCGCGGCCTTGGCCTTTGACCCGCGGCTGAAAAGGGTGCGCAAGGCCGAGTATTCCGAGACCGAGGACGAGGTTTACCTGTGGACCTCGGAAGGGCTCCAGCGTCGCGATCGCCGCACGCTGTGCCTGGCTTCGCTGGGCGCGGTGGCCGAGTCGGGATCGGATTCGCAGATCGCCTGGGAGCTTGATTTCAGTCACTGGTATGATAAACTGGACATCGCCAGCGTCGGCCGGCGGGCCGCGGCCAAGGCGGTGGGGCTCTTGGGCGCCGGCCCGGTCCCGAGCCGGCGCTGCCCGATCGTGTTGGAGCCGGAACCCGCGGCCGAGCTGTTGGGCGTGCTGGCCGAGGCCGCCAGCGCGGAAGCGGTGGTCAAGAACCGGTCCTGGCTGGCGGGCAAGCTGGGCCAGCGAGTGGCATCGCCGGCGGTAACCATCCTTGATGACGGCCGCTTCGAGGACGCGCCGGATTGTTTTCCTTTTGACGGAGAGGGCGAGCGCAGCCGGCGCACGGTGGTGGTGGAAGATGGCCGGCTCGACTCTTTTCTCTTTGACCGCTACCGCGGCCGGCAGATGGGAGCCGCCTCCACCGGCAACAGCCGGCGGGAAAGTTGGACCGTGCCCCCGCAGGTGGGCACTTCCTGCTTCTTCATCCGGCCGGGCCGCGAAGAGGGCCGGGCTTTGGTCGGTCAGTTGTCCCGGGGCGTGCTGGTGGAGCAACTGCTGGGGATTCACCTGGCCGATGCGGTGACCGGAGAATTTTCCGTGGGCTGTGTCGGCCACCTGGTCGAGCGGGGCGAGCGGGGGGCGCCGGTGACCGGGGTGGTGCTTTCCGGCCAGGTGGGCAAGCTGTTCAATCGAGTGGAAGCCGTGGGGTCGGATCTGAGGTTCTTCGGGGAAATGGGCTCGCCCAGCCTCCTCATCGGCAAGGTGGCCTTGAGCGGCAAATGAAGCCGGGCGCGCCCGGGCCGGCGACCTGACCATGGGCTGAAAGGATTGCTGAAAGGTTGAACATGAATTTTGTGGCGTTTGGTGCGACCGACGTGGGTCAGGTTCGAGAGAAGAACGAGGACGCGTTCCTGGTGGACGACGCCTGGCGCTTCTACCTGGTCGCCGACGGGATGGGCGGACATGCCGGCGGCGGCTTCGCCTCCAACCACGCGGTGGCCACGGTGACGGAAGAGCTCAAGCGCCAGGAAGACAGCCAGGACATGACCCAGCCCTTGCGCACCGACGCCGACCGCACCCACACCCAAACGCAGCTCTTGCACGCGCTCAAGCGCGCCAACGAGGCCCTGTTCCTGCGCTCGATCTCGGACAGCCAGCTCCGGGGCATGGGAACCACCCTGACCGCAATCAGGTTCGATGAGCGCTATGCCAACCTCGCCCACGTGGGCGACAGCCGGGCCTACCTGGTCCGCGAGGGCAAATTATGTCAGCTCACGTCCGACCACTCCTGGGTGCAGGAGCAGGTCCGCTCGGGCGTGCTCACCGCGGAAGAGGCCCGCCTGCACCCGCTCAAAAACATCATCACCCGCAGCATGGGCCACGAACGGGAGGTGACGGTGGACCTGTTCAAGGAGGAATACCGGATCGGCGACCGCTACCTGCTCTGCTCGGACGGGCTGACCAACATGGTGGAAGACGACGAGATCCTGGCCACGGTGATGAAGGAGGCGCCCGAGCCCGCGGTCCGCCGCCTGATCCAGCGGGCCAAGGAAGAAGGCGGCCTCGATAACATCACCGTGATCGTGGTCGCCCTCGAGGCCTGACCATGGCCGCCCGGCGGGAGATCCGGGAAAAATTCGAGATCATCGGCCACCTGGGTTCGGGCGGCATGGCCGAGGTGTTCCTGGCCCGCCAGGATTCCCTGGAACGCCTGGTCGCCATCAAGGAGCTCAAGCCCGCCTTTGCCGAAAACCCCGAACTCTATGAGCGGTTCCTGCGCGAAGCCCGCACCGGCGCCGCCCTGGTCCACGAAAACATCGTCCAGGTCCACCACTTCGGCGAGAGCGACCGCGGACCCTTCATCGTCCTGGAATACGTGGACGGGATTGACCTCAAAACCCTGATCCAGCGCCTGGGCTCGGTCCCCCCGCGGGCCGCGCTCCCCATCTTCCACGCCGTGGCCCGGGCGCTCGCCTATGCCCACGGCCGCGGCCTCGTGCACCGTGACGTCAAGCCCGGCAACATCATGCTCGGCAAGCACGGCGAGGTCAAGCTCATGGACTTCGGCATTGTCCGCGCCACCGATTCGGACCTCACCCGCACCGGCGCCTTCCTGGGCACGCCCTCGTATATGTCGCCCGAGCAGTTCCAGGGAGAAAAGCTGACCCCGGCCTCCGACCAGTTCTCGCTGGGTATCGTGATCTACGAGGCGCTCACCGGGGTCAAGCCCTTCCGCGCCGATGACGAGACCTCGCTCTCGAAAAAGATCCAGACCCAGCGCGAGCTGCCGCCGCGGCGGCTCAATCCCGAAGTCCCGCGCCGCTTCCAGTGGCTGGCCCGACGCTGCCTGAAAAAGAAGCCGGGCCAGCGCTACCCCGACACCCTGGAGCTCCTGCGCGCGCTCGAGAACCTGATGACCCACCAAGAGCGCACCCGGGGCGTGGCGCTGCTGGCCGAGTTCCTGTCGAGCTCCGGCGCGCTCGAGGGCAAGGAGCGCACCACGGTGGTGACGGGCGAACCGAAAAAGGAACCGATGCCGGCCACGCCCATCTCCATTCCGCCGGCGCGCGAAGCCAAGTCCAAGACGGGCAAAAGCCAGGTCTCCAAGGCGGACAAGTCCCGGGCGCCGGCGCCCAAGAGCACGCTCACGCCTGAGCCCTCACCGGCGGAACGGATTCGGGCCGCGGTGGGGCCGGCGGAACCCGAAGCCCCGTCGCTGCGCTGGCTGTGGCGGTTGATCATGCTTTTGATCCTGATCCTCAGCGCGACCATCGCCTACGCGCTCTCGGACTACTACACGCCCTATCTGCCCAAGGCCGTGAAAACCTTCCTCTCGCCGGCGCCGGAACCGTCCCCGCCGCCGAAATAGGTTTCCATTCAGCAGCCGACCGGATGAACGATCGGAAAAAGGAGAGACGGGGCCGATGACCGCGGAAGTGTATCTGGCCCGGCTTCCGGACGGCGCCCCGCCGGCGGCGCAGGCCGAGGCGGTTCGCAGGGTGCTGACGGCTGCCGGGTTTATCAGCCGGCTGGCCAAGAAGGACCTGGTGGCGATCAAGGTCCACGTGGGGGAGGTAAACAACGTCACCCATCTCCGGCCCGAGCTGGCCGCGGCCGCGGTGAAGATGATCCGGACGGCCGAGGCCTGGGCCTTTCTGACCGACACCTCCACCCTTTACAGGAGCCGGCGCGACCACGCCATCAAGCATGTCCTCCACGCCCATGCCCACGGCTTCACCATCGAGGCCACCGGCGCGCCCTTCCTGCCGGTGGACGGACTGGTGGGCCGGCACGAGGTGGAGGTGAAGGTGAACGGCGAGTTGCACGAGAGAGTGAAAGTGGCCGGCGAAATTCTGCTGGCCGATGCCCTGCTGGTGCTCAGCCACCCCACCGGCCACATGGGTACCGGGCTGGCCGCGGCCCTCAAGAACGTGGGCATGGGGCTTTCCTCCCGGGCCGGCAAGATGCGGCAGCACAGCTCGATCCAGCCCGAGGTGATGGCGGAGAAATGCCAGAACTGTGGCAAGTGCCGCAAATGGTGCCCGGTGGACGCGATCGCGGAGCGGGGTGATTCTTCCTGGATTGACCCGGAGCGCTGCATCGGGTGCGGCGAATGCCTGGCCGTGTGCCGGCAGGGGGCGGTGAAGTTTGACTACCGGATCCAGTCCGAGCCGCTGCAGAAGAGCATGATCGAGCACGCGGCCGGCGTGCTCCGGCACTTCGGCTCGAAGGCGGCGTTTGTCAACGCGCTGGTGAACATGACCAGGGACTGCGATTGCTTAAACAAGGTGCAGGAGAAGATCATGCCCGACCTGGGGATGCTGGCTTCCAGCGACATCGTGGCCGTGGACCAGGCGACCCTGGACTTGACCGCCGAGGCCCAGGGCAAGAACCTGGCCGCGCTCGCCTATTCCGTGCTCAATCCCGCCATCCAGATTGCCCACGCCGAGAAGCTGGGGCTTGGCAGCCGGCGGTATCATTTGGTGGAACTATAGCAAGAAGGCTTTCGGCGTTAGGCTTTAGGCATTAGATCAAGAAGAGGAGGGATGATGTCCCGGGATTATCGCAAATTGAGAGCTTTTTCTTTGGCTAAGGCGTTAGTTATTCAGATTTATCGGGTTACCCGACATTTTCCTCGCGAAGAACTTTTCGGCTTGACCAGACAGATGCGGAGAGCGGCAATCAGTGTTCCCGCGAATATTGCTGAAGGAGCAGGAAGGAACACGCTTCGTGATTACGTTAATTTTCTGAATATTGCTATGGGCTCTTTATCCGAGCTCAGCTATTATCTTGAACTATCCCTGGAACTGGGGTATCTGAATGAGAAAGATCATCTTCAGATTGGGGCACAGTGTGATGAGGCTTCCCGGACCCTGCAAGGTCTGATCCAGGCGCTGAGGAAAAAACTCTGAATTTGCAGTTTTGGATACTTAAGCCTAAAGCCTAACGCCTAAGGCCTAAGGCCTTATCCAGGAGTCTAACGGAGCAACAGAAATGCGAAGTGTTTACGTGATCGGGGCGCATACCATCAAGTTCGGGAAATACCTGGATCAGGGCGTCAAGGACCTGTGCGGCTGGACCGTGGCCGGGGTGCTGAAAGACGCCGGGCTCGAGCCGTCGGCCATCGAGTCGGCCTGGTTTTCCAACTCGGGCTGGGGAATCCGCAACTTCCAGCATTGCATAAGGGGCCAGGTGGCGCTGCGGCCCTTCGGGATTGACGCCATCCCCATCACCAACGTGGAGAACGCCTGCGCCGGCGGGTCCACCGCCTTCCACAGCGCCTGGAAGGACGTGGCCTCCGGGCTGTTCGATATCTCGCTGGCGGTGGGCGTGGAGATGCTCTACGACCGGAACAAATACGCCGTGTTCGCCGGGTTCCTGGGCGGATTGGACGTAGGCACGCTCGCGGAGCAGGTTGAGCGGTTGAAAGAAATCCCGCCCGAGCTGAAAGAGATTCCCCCGGCACAGCTCGAGGCCGTCCGCCAGACCAGGAAGGCCCGGAAGCCCAAGACCCTGCGCGACCGGGCTCAGGACTATTGGGACCGGTTCGCGGTGTTCGTGATCCTGGGCGAGACCATCGGTTACGACACCATCCGGAAAATGATGGGCGCCGGCAAAGGCGGCGGCGACCACTCCGCGTTCATGGACGTCTATGCTTATGCCGCCCGCCGGCATATGCAGAAATACGGCTCCACCCAGCGCCAGCTCGCGGTCATCGCCTCCAAGAACCATGGGCACTCGACCCTGAACCCCAACGCCCAATACACTTTTGAAGTCTCGGTGGAAGAGGCGCTCTCGGACCGCCTGGTCAGCTATCCCCTGACCCGCGCCATGTGCGCGCCCATCGGCGACGGCGCCGCCTCCGCCATCCTCGCCTCGGAAGAAGTAGTCAAGCGGTTGGGGGTCTCTTCGCGAGCGGTGAAGGTCCGCGCCTCGATCCTGGCCTCGGGTCGGACCCGGGGAATGGACGATCCCGACATCGCCGAGCGGGCGTCCGCGCAGGCTTATGAGAAGGCCGGAGTCGGACCGGCTGAGATCAACCTGGCCGAGGTCCACGATGCCACCGCCTTCGGCGAGCTGCACCAGACCGAAGCGCTCGGCTTCTTCCCCAAAGGCGAGGGCGGGGTTCAGGCGGAGCAAGGCGTGACCAGGCTGGGCGGGAGCCTCCCGGTCAACACCTCGGGCGGGCTCATCTCCCGCGGCCATCCCATCGGCGCCTCGGGCCTGGCCCAGATCCACGAGCTGGTGACCCAACTTCGCGGCGAGGCGGGCAAGCGCCAGGTGGAGAGCGCCCGGCTGGCCTTGGCCGAGAACGGCGGCGGCGCGCTCGGCAACGAGGAAGCCGCCATGTGCGTGCACATTTTGGAGTCACCGGCAGGAAGGCTTTAGGTGTAATGTCATGAGGCATTACATCTACTATCTACTGCTCAGAAAATAGCGGTGTAGGGGCGCGATTAATCGCGCCCCTACGTTCCCATTTTCATGATTTCTGGGTGCCGCCTCTCGGCATAAATGACTGCATACTACCTGCTCTCTTCACTCAAAACTCCCCGTGCCGGCCTTTGCCGCCCATGAATTTGGCCAGGGCTTCACCCAGTTCCGGACTTCTCAGCGCCTCCATCCCGTGGCGGAGCTCGTTCTGGATGGCATCGGGCCAGCTCAGGCTGAATTGCTCATGCGCGGAGAGGCGGTCGTGCCGCATACAGACCTGGGGAAACTCGGCCAACTGCGCCGCCAGCTTTTCCGCTTCTTTCCGGCTGGCGCCGTCCGGGACCACCCGGTTGGCCAGGCCCCAGGCATAAGCTTCTTCCGCCCCCACCGGCCGGCCGGTTAAAATCATGTCCAGCGCCCGGCTCAGCCCGATCAGCCGCGGCAGCCGGATGGTGCCGCCGTCAATCAGGGGCACGCCCCAGCGCCGGCAAAACACGCCGAACACCGCGCTCTTCTCCGCCACCCGCAGGTCGCAGAGCAGCGCCAGCTCCAACCCGCCGGCCACCGCATAACCCGCCACCGCGGCGATCACCGGCTTGCCAAGAAGCATCCGGCTCGGGCCCATCGGGCCGTCGCCGTCCGGCGCCACCCGGTTCACGTTCCGGCCGGTGGCGACGGCCTTGAGGTCCGCGCCCGCGCAAAAGGTGCCGCTCTTGCCCCAGAGCACGGCCGCGCACATCTTCTCGTCCGCCTCGAACTGGCGGAAGGCGTCGGCCAACGCTTGCGCGGTCGGACCGTCCACCGCGTTCCGCGCCTGGGGCCGGTCCAGGATGATAGTCATCACCTTGCCCTTGCGTTCCACCTGCACCGCCATCGGTTTCCTTCTCCTTGCTGGTCGCCTTCTCTTTCTTATTCAAATCACAGTGCTCCCTGACTGTCAAATCCGGGATGTTAACCTAGGGGCCTGACCCCATGTTAACTTAACATGGGGTCAGGCCCCTAGGTTAAGTGCGATAGTGCTTGCCCTTCGTATCGGCTGGTGATAGAATATATTTAATTTTGCTCCGGGGCGGCATGCGGATATGTGGAACCAGTTGATGAGCTATTTCCCGCTCCTCGAAAAAGGCGGACCGGTGATGATCCCCATCATCCTGGGGTCTATCATCGGTCTTGCTATTATTGCGGAGCGGTTCTGGGCGCTGGTGCTCCGGCGCTCGCGGATCATGCCCCGCGGCCTGCTCGCGGAGGTGCAGGACCGGCTCGGTCGCGGCGAGATCAACGAGGCGATCACCGCCTGCAAGCGGGACGACTCCAGCCTGGCCCGGATCCTTTTGGCCGGGCTTCGCTACCAGGGCGCGGGGCGGGAGATCATCCGGGAGAGTTTGGAGGACGTGGGCCGGCGCGAGGCGTCCGACCTGGAGCGTTACCTGGCGCTCCTGGGCACCATCACCGCGGTCGAGCCGCTGCTCGGCCTTTTGGGCACGGTCATCGGCATGATCAAGATGTTCGGCGTGATCGCCACCGAGGGGCCGGGCAACCCGGCCTCGCTCGCCGAGGGGATCGGCGAGGCGCTGATCACCACCGCCGGCGGCTTGACCGTGGCCATCCCCTGTTACCTGTTTTACCGGTGGTTCATCTCCCGCGCGCAAAGGTTGGTCCAGGAGATGGAGGATCACGCGCTGGTGCTCCTGGACCAGCTCCAGGCGGAAGAGGACCGTGCCCGCCAGGCGCCGGCGGTTGGCAAGGAGCCGGCCAGCTCATGAGGTTTCGGACCCGCGAGCTGGAAGACCCGCGGCCGGACATCACGCCGCTGGTGGACGTGGTCTTTCAGCTCATCATCTATTTTGCGGTCTCGACCTCCTTCGCCATCACCGGCGGCTTCAAAGTGAAACTGCCGGAGGCGAGCGCGCCCCGGCTGATCGACCAGTCGGAGCGGATCTCGGTCGTGGTGCAGGCCGGGGGCGAGATCGCCCTGGACGGCCGGCCGGTCAGCGAGACGGATCTGGAGAGCGGGCTCAAGCAAGCCGCGGCGAAAAATCCCAAGGCGCTGGTGGTGATCAAGGCCGATCGTTCGGTCAGCCACGGCCTGGTGGTCACGATCATGGACCTGGCCCAGGAGGCCGGGCTTGACCGCCTGGCGATTGCCACCGAGCGGAAAACTCGGGAAGCGGAAGCGGAGGTGCCGCCATGAGGATGCGGTATTTGGTTCTGGCCGGAGCGCTGGTCTCTGGGATCGTGGGGTTCACCGTGTTCAGCGACCAGGGCCTGCTCGGGCTTTACCGGATCGAGCAGGAGAAGACGCGGCTGGAGCTTCGGCTGGCGCAGCTCCAGGCGGAAAACGAGCGGCTCCGCGGCGAGATCGAGCGGTTGAAGAGCGATCCCGCTTATCTGGAAAAAGTGGCCCGCGAAGAGCTGGGCATGGTGCAGCAGGACGAGTTGGTCTTCCAGTTCAAGTCCGAGCCGGCCCCCACGCCGGCAGCGCCCTGATGGCTTCGGCTCCGCCACCGCCTCGATCTCGACTCCCCTCCTTTTTCCGGCCCCTCGTCCTTTTTCTCCTGGCCCTGGGTTACGCCGCCTTGATCGTGCGCGGCTACTTCGCCCTGCCGGCCCGGTTCGGCTTTTTTCAGATCGCGCTGCTCATCGCGCTCCTGCTGGGACTGGCTTTCCTGCTCTTCCGCCCGCTCGCCGGCCCGGCCGAGCGCTTCGGCCAGGGGCTCGAGTTCGGGCTCGCGCTCCTCCTGGCCGGATGGGTGGCCGTGCAGGTGACCGGGGGCCTGAGCTCGCCGGCCTATCCGCTGCTCTACCTGCTCTTCGCCATCCTCGCGGCCGTGATCCAACCCGCAGAAATCCTGATCCTCTTCCTCTTCCTGGCCGGCCTGGAAGGCCTAGTCACCTGGAGCCAGCCCGCGCCGGCGCAAACCCTCTCGGCTTACCTCTCGCACCTCGCCCTGTTCGCGGCCTTCGGCCTGATCCTGGGCCTGCTCGTCCGGATCGAGCGCCGCGGCCGGCTGCGGGCGCAGGGCGTGCTGGAAAACCTCAAGCGCGACGCGGCCGAGTTCCACCACCAGGGCGCGGAATTCCGCGAGTTGTTCGCGCTCTCTTCCGCGGACCAGGAAGCCAACGCCTTTCACTCGGTCTTTGCCCTGGACGACGCCTTTTCCTCCATGATCGAGCTCGTCCGCCGCACGCTTCCCTGCCACACCGCGGCGCTCTACTGGCACGACCCCCAAAGCCGCGGCTATCACCTGCGCGAGATCGTCTCGGCCGGCGAAGACCTGGAGACCGCGAGAGAGCTTTTGCCCGGCCAGGGGCTCCTGGGCTGGGCGATCGCCGAGCGCAAGCCTTTGCGGATCGGCCGGCGCCGGCAGATCGGACAGAGCTTGAACTACTACCGCCGGGACCCGGGCATCCGCTCGCTGATGGCGGCGCCGCTCATTGAAGGCGACCAGGTGATCGGGCTGCTCCTGGCCGACAGCACCGAGCCGGATGCCTTCCGGGCGCAGGACGAGAAACTCCTGCTCGCCTTCAGCCGGCAGTTGCTCGAGATCCACGAGCACGCGCTGCTTTTGCGGCGCACCTCCATCGAGGCGGCCAAGTTCAAGGGCCTGACCGAGCTTAGCCACAAGCTCAATGCCACCCTCAACCTGGACGAGATCCTGGCCACGGTGCTGCGGGCGGCGCGGCCGATCGTGAGCTACGACCTGGCGGCGGTCACCCTTAAGGAGGAAGAGGGCGAGGGCCAGGTGGTGGCCGCGGCCGCGGGCGAAGGCTCGGAGGGGCTTTCCGGCCAGGTCTTCGCGCCGGCAGGTTCCCTGGTCGGGTGGGTGCTGCAAGAGCGGAAGTATTTCTCCCACCCCCGGCTGCGCGAGCGGGAGATCAAAACCCCGGTCTTCCACAAGAAGCTCGACCCGCCCGGCCGGCAATCGCTGCTCGGTTATCCCTTGCGCCTGAGCGAGGAGATTCTCGGGACTGTGGTTTTCCTCAGCCAAAAGCCGGCCGCGTTCTCGCCTTACGAGGTCCAGGTCGCCGGGCTGATCGCGGACCTGGCCGCGGTCGCCATCAGCAACGCCCAGCTTTACCAAAAGACCGAGAAGC
>MGQK01000035.1:41791-44582 GCA_001797815.1 Deltaproteobacteria bacterium RBG_13_61_14
TCAGCGCTTGCTTGATGCTCTGGGCCGTGCCCGCACCGGCTTTCCTTCCCTGATCCGGGGAGGGAGGAAGGTTTTTATCCGGCTCCGGCAATCGAACCGTTTTCCCCGGCCTCTCGCCAATTTGTAAGTTTCCTCACTGGTTAGTTGCACTGGGGGCGTTTGCCGCTATCTTAACGAGTAACGTTTATCTTTTTCGGAAAGGGGTGGAGCATGGACATTCTCAAAGTGCTAAGGGCCGTGGAAGAAGTGGAAGGCAAGTTGGGTTCCTTGTATGCGAGCTATTGTGAATGGTTCCAGAGCGATCCGGAAGCGGCCGCCTTGTTCAACCGGCTCAGCCGGGAAGAGAGCGCGCACCGCAACGCCGTCCGTTTCCAGATCACGATGGCGGGTCAAAACCGGGGGGACTTCAAGGATCTGGAGGTGGACCTGGAGGCGATCCGGGGCTTGGCCACCTTGATTGACCAGGCTCGAAACGCCAAGGTTCCTCCCACCCTGGAAGAGGCGGTCAAGCTCGCCCTCCAATTTGAAAATGAAGAAGCGGCCAAGCATTACCGGAGCACCTTGATCAAGGCCTCGAATCCCAACCTGACCTCGTTGATGAAGAGCTTCAAGAGCCTGGGGAGCGCCGACGGCTTTCACCTCCGATCCCTGGAAGAGTTTGCAGCCAAGCGCGGTTTTTTGGCTGCCGCCATGGAGGTTTCCCGCCCAACCCTGGCCCCCAGCCCTTAGCCCTTGGTTGAAACCCGCTCGGATCATATCCGCTTCGCCCTGGCCGGAGCGGCATGGACAAGGGCCAGCGGATTTGTTATCATGCACGGCATAATCCTAATCCGGCAGGGGCACCGTCGCGCGCGTCCCTGCTTCCTGACCATGATTGACCTGCATTGTCACATCTTGTCTGCCCTGGACGATGGTCCGAAAGTGATCGAGGAGTCGGTGGAGATGGCCCGGGTGGCCGTGGCCAAAGGCATCCACGCCCTGGCCGCTTCTCCGCACGTGCTCGAGACCCAGAGCGCCACCCTCAACCGCGAGCAGATCGAGCAGGCGCTCATTCAGCTCCGCGAGCGGCTGGCCGCGGAGGGAATTGCCCTGGAACTCCTTCTCGGCGCCGAATATTACCTGAGCCAGGACTTCCCCCACCTCATGGAAAAGCACTTTCCCCTGGCCTCTCTGGGCGGCAGCCGTTACGTCTTGATCGAAATCCCGATCACCTATGTTCCGCCCTATTTGGAATATTCAACTCTTCATTCCGGCATTCAAAACCCGGAACTGCAAAAGGAACTGCCTTTCCTTCGGCCGATCATCGCCCATCCCGAGCGCTACCTGGAGGTCTTGCGCAACCTCAAGGTCGCGGAAAGGTTTCGGGCCTTGGGCTACCTGCTTCAGGTCAACCTCGGCAGCCTGGCCGGCCGCTACGGCCGCTCCGTGCGCAAGACCGCGGAGAAAATGATCAAGGCCGGCTGGGTGGACTTTGTAGCCACCGACGCCCACTCCGCATCGGCCCTGGCTGAGGTGCTGGACCACGGGATCAAGCGGCTGCGCAAAGTGGCGGGCGAGGAAGGAACCCGGATCCTCATCGAGGAAAACCCGTCGCGGGTGCTCCAGGGACTGCCCCTACGCTCACTCCAGGAGGATGCATGAGGCGGCCGGCCTTGTGGGTGGTGATCATCGCCGGCGGCCGGGGCTTGCGCTTCTGGCCCCGCTCGCGCCGGAACCGGCCCAAGCCGGTGCTGGCGCTGGGCAGCCGCCAGCCGCTGATCGTGGAGACGGTGGACCGGCTGCGCGGTTGGGTTCCGGCCCGCCGGATTTTCATCTCCACCTCCGAGTCCATGGCCGGCATTTTCCAAAAAACTTTGCCCGCGCTGCCGCGGTCGCAATTTATCCTCGAACCCGAGGGCCGCGATACCGCCCCTGGGGTTGGTCTGGCCGCCCTCCTGCTCGAAAAGCGCATGGCCCGGAGCGGGGCGGATTCAGTCCTGGCCGTGCTCCCGGCCGACCATGTCATCACCCGGCCCGCGGCTTTCCGTCGGACTCTTGCCCAGGCGGCAAGGATCGCGGCGCGGGAGGATGTTTTTGTCACCCTCGGTATCCGGCCGACATCTCCCAGCCCGCTCTTCGGCTACCTGCTCCCGGGGAAACCTTATCCCGGAGTGAAAGGCGCCCGGTGGCTCTTGCGGTTTCAAGAGAAGCCGGCGCCGGCGGTGGCCCGGAAGCTGATCGCTCGCGGCGGCCTCTGGAACGCGGGCATGTTCTTGTTCCGCCCCTCGGTCCTTTGGCCGGCGCTGCGCCAACATCAGCCGGCCATGTTTGCCGGGCTTGCCCGGATCGCGGCCGCGGCCGGGACCCGGCGGGAAAAGCAGGTGATCCGCGACGTCTTCCCCCGGCTGAAAAAAATCTCGTTTGATTATGCCGTCATGGAAAAGGCGGAGAAAGTGGCCATGGTCCGGGGCGACTTCGGCTGGACCGACTTGGGCGGTTGGGACATGCTCTACCGCTTTCAGGGCGGCGACGGGCGGAAGAACCTGGGGGCCGGCCGCCGGGCGGCGCTGGATTCCCGCGGCTGTTACGTGGAGAGCGAGAAGCTCGTGGCCCTGGTCGGGGTGGAGAACCTGATCCTGGTGGAGACCGCGGATGTAATTTTGGTTATGGCGCGGGGACAAGGGGCCAAGCTGAAATCCCTGGTGGCCATGCTCGAAGCCAAGGGCCTGAGCCGATACCTGTAGCGGGGTGATACGGATGCGGATTCTGGTAACCGGCGGCGCGGGTTTCATCGGCTCGCACGTGGCCGACC
>MGQK01000035.1:44608-44918 GCA_001797815.1 Deltaproteobacteria bacterium RBG_13_61_14
TCCTCGGCTCGCTCCGCCTGCTCGAGCTCTCGGTCAAACACCGGGTGAAGAAATTCATCTTTGCATCCACCGGCGGCGCGGTTTACGGCGAGCAGGACTATTTCCCGGCCGACGAGAAACACCCCACCCGCCCGCTCTCGCCTTACGCCATCTCCAAGCTCGCCGTGGAAAAATACCTGTTCTTTTACCGGCAGACCCACCGGCTCCCCTACGCGGCGCTCCGTTATTCCAATGTGTATGGCCCGAGGCAGGACCCGTTCGGCGAGGCCGGGGTGGTGGCCATCTTCTGCGAAAAAATGTGGCGGGGCGA
>MGQK01000035.1:44934-51324 GCA_001797815.1 Deltaproteobacteria bacterium RBG_13_61_14
GGCAGCGGCGAGCAGACCCGCGACTTTGTGTTCGCCGGCGACGTGGCCCGGGCCAACCTGCTCGCGCTCTCGGATCAGGTCCAGGGCGAGATCAACATCGCCACCGGCGTCGAGACCTCGGTCAACACCGTCTTCCGCACCCTGCGCGACGCCATCGGCGCCAAAGTGGAAGAGCGCCACGGCCCACCCATGCCCGGCGAGCAGATGCGGAGCGTGCTCAACCCCGGCCTGGCCCAGCAGGTGCTGGGCTGGGAACCGTCCACCTCCATCTCCGACGGCCTGCTCCTGACCGCGGACTTCTTCCGGCCGGACCCTCCCGCCTCGCAATCCCGCTAAACTTGTCGGTGCCGGGGCAGCCTGGTGCCTGACACTGACTTATGACTTAAGCAATTATTGCCAGTGGAAGTCGAGGCGGAGCGGCCGGCGGCAATCCGCTTCCAGCTTGAACCGGCGGGCGATGCGATACCCGGGCACCCACACGATCTCGGACCCGGCCACGATCACGGGCCAGACCTTGCGCAAGTCCGAGGGAATCTTCAGCTCCATGAACACATCCTTGAGCTTGCGGGTGCCGGCCAGGCCCAGGGGTTGGATGCGGTCGCCGGGCCGGAAGCGGCGGATGGAAACCGGACCAGGTAAACGGTCGGGGTCCAGCCAGGCGTGGCAATGGCCCAGCCGGCTTTGCGGGTCGCCCTTACCTGCGGTCATGGGGCGAGCCTTGGAGAAGCGCGGCGGCTCGGAGGCGAACTCGGCGGTGATGGAAGCGGATTGGCTTTTGGATAGGGGCCAGATCACCCGGCCGGGGACCGGCAGCATCAGCTCCAGCTCCGAGGCCGTTGAGCTCGGGGCGGGTTTGGCCGTAACTAATTCGATGTTTTCGTAGCTTCGCCGGGCGCGGAGCCCACCCGGCAAATGGATTTCCGCCTGGGGCCTGGGGCCGCAGACCAGCGCATCCAGGGCCAGCAGGTGCGCCTGGCTGAACCCGAGCAGGTGCCCGCGCCAGCGCTCGATCTGCCGGCGATACCAGACCAGCCGGAGTCCGGCCGGCGCAGCCAGGAGCCGCTCCCGCGGCCAGCTTAATCCTTCCGCTCCCTTGACCGCGGCCGGGCCGAGAATTTTTTCCGCGGCCCAGTCCAGAGCCTGGTCTTCTTCGAAGAGCGCGGTCAGCGTCCGGTAGAGCACTTTGCGCACGCCGGGGTTCAAGGCTTCCAGCTCGGGCAGCAACTGGTGGCGGATGCGGTTGCGCAGGAAACGCAGGTCGCGGTTGCTCGGGTCTTCGCGCCAGGGGAGCTGGTGCGCCTGGAGGTAAGCCAGGATGGCCGGCCGGGTGCTCTCGATCAACGGCCGGATGATCGCGCCCCGCACGGGCGGGATCCCGGAGAGACCGCCGGCGGCGGCGCCGCGCAGGAGGTTGATGAGGAAGGTCTCGATGGCATCGTCGGCATGGTGGCCGAGCGCGATCCGGCGGGCGCCGACCGAGCTGCGCGTGCCTTCCAGAAATGCATGACGCGCCTCGCGCCCGGCCTCTTCCAGCGAGAGCTTGCGCCGGCGGGCCAGGCCGCGGACGTCCGCCCGCTCGATCGCCAGGGGCAATTGCCATTTTTCCGCCAGGGCCTGGATCAAGGCCAGGTCCCTCTCCGCGCTCTGGCCGCGCAGGCCGTGATGGAGATGGGCCAGGTAGAGCTGGAGGTCCAGTTCCGGCCGCAGGCGGAGCAGGATGTGCCCGAGCGCGACCGAGTCCGGGCCCCCGGACAGTCCCACCACCACCCCGTCGCCGGGTTCCAGCATCTGGTGGCGCTGGATCGCGGCCAACGCCTTTTGGGTTAATCGTTCCATGAAAAAACCCTTTCCAGAACTGGATAAGGGTTTTAAAAGTCGGCGGCCCAATGCTTTATCCGTCAACTGCCGACCGTCAACCGTCAACTCTCTTAAATGGTGGCGGCGCAGGGATTGGAACCGGGGACCAGCCCGAAGGCGGAAAATCGCGGCGAGGTGCATAGTTCAAATCCCCGCTCCGAGTTCAAATCCCTGGCCTGGCAAGAGTACTTGCGCACCGCTGAAATGTCAAGCTCGACTCGGGTTACCCATCAACGGCATCTTGCCGGGTTATTCGCCCTGGCCGCTTCTGGTCTTGATCCGGTCTCGCCGATTGCGGTCCAGACTTATCTCCTCACCCGGCCCGGCGCGGCCCGGTCCCGAGCCTTCTCCGTGTTCGCCCGGTTTTTCCGGTTCGCTCTCTATTCCCGGTGGATCGAAGTTGATCCCATGCTCTCCCTCCGCGCTCCACCCCGCCCGGCTCACAGCCGCCAGGGTTTAACCGACGTGGAGCTGGCCGCGTTCCTGGCGGAAGTGGAGCGCGTTTCCAATTCAACCGACATTCGCATCCGCTTCGCTTCGGTTCGTCTCGCGGCCATGGTTCGGCTCTCTCTCGATTTCGGCCTCCGCACCGGCCAGCACCTTGACCTGCACCTTGCCGATTATGATCCTCGCAACCTCTCGATCCGGGTCCCGCCCAAGACGCCCCGGCACGATCCGGTCCGGGTCTCTCTGCAACCTGTCCAGGCTGCTTCCCTTGATCTCTGGCTCTCGGTTCGCGCCGGTGTCCCTGCCTTCACCGAGCGTTTGTGGATCAACTGGCACGGCCAGCCTTTGACCTACGAGGCCATTGCTCGCCAGCTTGAACAGGTCTGCTCGGTTTCTGGATGCCCCCGCTTTTCCGGCCTCCACCTTTTGCGGCATACCGTAGCTCGGATCATGGTCGAGGAAGGCGCGGATTTATTTCAAGTCCAGGGCTATCTCGGGCACAAGCGCGTCAGTTATACCGATGCTTATCTGCGCTCTAATTTTCCCCGCCAGGTTTTTGATGCTAGCCGCCTGGTCGGGCAGAAGTTGGCCCGGCTCCACAGCACGGCCGGGCCAGGGGAGGCCTCCGGGGCGGGAACTGACAAACCCCCCGCCCCGGAGCTTCCCGATCCAGCGGTGAGCTTGTCGAATCCCCCTAAACGGGTGAGCTTGCCGAATCCCCTTAAACGGGTGAGCTTGCCGAATCCCCTTAAACGGGTGAGCTTGCCGAATCCCCGGAAAAGAAGACCATGACCAAACAGCTTGACCTCTATTTTGAATTTCCGAGCCTTGATGAATTTGTCGAGCAGGTGGGAGAGCAAGATCGCGCCGCCCTCCTAGGTGATGATGATGAAGCAGAGAAGGGAGATTACCATGACCAAGGATCAGTACAAAGATGAAGTTATCCGGCTTCTGGTCGAGGCCCGGCGGCTCAAGGAGCAGAAGGACGCGGTCAATGAGGACTGGGACGCTCGGTTGAAAAAGTGCAAGCGCGAGCTGGACGCCGCCTTGAAGTTCCTGGTCGAGTTCGATTCCGCCGCCGGGACTCTCTTTGACAAAAAGCCGAAACCGGAGTAAGCTTTGACTCATGACACCCCAAGTCGAAGTTCTCCACGGCGGCGAGTTGTTCAAGCTCCCGCTCCCCACCTCTTTTACCATGTGCCCGCTTTGCCTTTCCCCCGATCTCGCGGTCCGCCTCGGAGTCGAGACCCGCGAGTTCCGTGTCCGCTGTCTTGCCTGCGGCCACGAGCTTGAACACCTCGCCCTCTCTCCCTCCTCTCTCAAATCTGCATAAGAAACTGCACCCGATTTACAAGGGTAGGTGGCCCATCAGTTGCCCTTGCCCTGGCCGGTTTCCAAAGCCGAGCGGCTTCGCCGGATTCGCGCCCGCCTCGAAAAGCGCGGCGGTCGCCCGGCTTTTATCTATGATTCGAAGTATGGTTACTTCGTCAGGAGTAGAGAGAAACCATGACCGCCTCCGCTCTCCGTTTCTGGCGCTGGTGCTGGCCGGTGCAACGCTCTGCTTGCGACTCCCGGCATCTGCTCCTCAATAAGAAATCCGCCTTGATCCAGGAGGAGATCAGGACCATCAAGGATATCCTTCGCCCCATGGTCCGGCGTCCCATGGTCCAGCCGGTGCAACGCTCCGCTTGCGACTCCCGGCATCTGCTCCTCAATAATCAGCTCCTCTTGATCCAGGCGGAGATCAGGACCATCAACAGTATCCTTCGCCGCATGGCCCTTTTCCTGGAACTTAATAAAGAAGCTCGGAGCGCCATCGCTCGCCGCCACTCTGAAAGCCCATGACCCGCAAGCGTCCGCCTGAGCCGGCTTGCTTCCCAGGCTCCTGGCCCGTCCTGGTGCTTAAAGGTCATCCTTCATCCACGGAGACCCCTAAGCCAAGCCCCAGGACGGCCCCGGGGCCTCGGAAGATAAAAGCCAGGACCTCCGGCTCGGGCCGTGGCCAGCGCCGTTTCCCCGCGCCCCCGGAGCTGAAAGGGCGCTGATTTGGATGAGGTCTATCAGAGCCCTGAGCAGTTTGAGCAAGACCTGGACGCGGTTGCTCATGCTCAATCGCTCACCCAAAAAATCCGCGTCCTCGAAGTCCTGCGCACTAACCTCTACCTTGACCTCAAGGCCAGGGACAAACCCGGCCTCGATCTCGGCCCGGCTAACTTCCGCGTGGCCCAGCTGCTGGTCAAGGTCATCTCGGCTGAGGCCGATCTGGAAAAGCAGCGGCGCAAGTTTTTTAGTTTCCACTCCGAACCGCTCGCTCTGGGCGATCTCTGGCAGCTGCTCCTCGGTATCCCCGAGCTTAAACCCTTGCTCTCGCAAACCCGAATCCAAAACCTGGTCATTGCTCAACTTCGCCAGAAAGTTCAGGAGGAACCCGACTATGAAAACCCCGCCATCTCAAACCCTCCTTAATAAAGTTGTGGCCTTCTCTTTCTTCTGCCGCGGTCTCTCCGCTGACCACGTCGCCGATCTCCTCGGCATCCATCGCCGCACCGTCTTCAAGTGGAGCCAGGCTGACCGCTGGAAGGCCCGCGCCCTCCACCTCGCTTCCTTCTTCTCCGAGAATCCGCTCTCGGTTGAGAACATCTCCAAACTGGTTATCGCTTACGCTCAGTGTGATCGCCCGCTTGTGATCCATCTCAATCAGCCGCCGCCGCCCTCTCCCCGGTTCTTCGATGAGCAGATGTTCAAGCTCTCGATCAAGGAGTCCAAGTCATGGCCCCTGCTCCTCCTCAAAAAATTCCCCCAGTTACTCTGAGCCGGGGCAAGGTCGTCCCCTTGCTCCAAGCCAAGCGCGGCCGTGGTTACCGCCTTGAGGATGACCAGCTCCGGCTCTATGCCTTCTTCCGGGCTGAGGAGCGCAATCGCCGTCGCAGCTCCGACTGAGTTTTCAAAACCATCAGCCGCGGCCGCGCCGCGAATGTGTCCTCTAGGCCTCGAATAATTCCAAAATTGGTGCCCTAAACGAGTAGTTTTAGCCCTGGCGGAGAGTCGTTTCGCCGCATCAGATCGAGCTTTGCGCCCCCGGCCTGGTGCCTCGGTGTCGGACTCCCGACCCCGGAGCACCGGCCGCCCGCGCCCCCCATCCCTTGACCAGAAATTCCACCTGGTGCCCTAAATCTGCCTGGCTGGAATTGGACGAAGCCCTGCCGCTTAAGAAGGCGCGTGTCGCGCGGCCAAAGCAAGGCCCCCTGGGCGGCCAGGTGCGGGCCGGGGCGCGGGCCTCTGCGGCCTGTCCTCAAAGGGTTCGCGCCCCGGCCCTTAGAATATCAACATCCCCTCTCTGCGCGGAACGCGGCCCGGCCTGCCTGCTTCGCGGCTAGCCCGCGCCTGGCTTCGCGCCCTTGTCCCCGCCGTGGTGCATCCGGCCTCTGCGCCGTCCCGCCTGGCTCCCTGCCCCCTAAGACCTGGACGAAGGCCAGGCTGGGTCGCTCCGCCGCGCCGGGCAATGCCGCTTCGCAGGCAGGCACGGGCCGCAAGAGAAGAAGAAGAAAGACCAGCCTCGTTGCTCCGTGGCTTAACGCGCGGCTTAAGAGTAACCCTACCAGCTCCGAAAGTTGCGCCGCCCGGCCTGCCCGGCCCCTGGAATCGCGCAGAGTGGAACCGCGTTCTGGTCGCCGAAGAAAAAAGGAGGGGATCGGCTTCGTGAGCCTGTCCTCTAGCTGCCACAGATTCAGGAAGGCCGTTCACGCTTGCATCGAGAGTTAACGGGGCCAATGAGCCAGGCTCAAAGGCCCTCCCGGATAAGAAATAATTATGTAAAGTAGAATTTGCAGAATCGGAAGCCTCTGCATAGGAAGCCTATTCAGTTCTGCAAATTCTACTGCGCCTCCAGGGCGTCTCTCCTTGCAGGAATGGATTACATAATTTTTCTTATCCGGCTAACTCTCGCAAGCGCACCCGGCCAGAGTCCTCAGCCTTCGGCCTGATCGGGGCCTGCGGCTGCAAGATTCCGAGCCCGGCAAATATCACTGGGGAGCCGCGCGCCTCCCGCGCGAGCCTTGATCCAGGAGGGAGAGGAAAAGAGGACTC
>MGQK01000035.1:51336-54834 GCA_001797815.1 Deltaproteobacteria bacterium RBG_13_61_14
CAACCCGGTGGTTGCCCTCCGGTTTCAAGAAGGAAGTTTTTTGAGGTTGAAGATCAGAGAAGATAAGAGCAGAGCGCGAGGCGCGCGCAGTTCTCGCGCCCGCGAAGCGCGTTCACGAGAACTGCTAAAAGGTCTTTAAATGATTGAGGTCGATCTAAGAAAAGAAAGGAGAAAAAAATGGAAGGGCCTGAAAAACTTTTGTGTCCTCTTTTGGTTCTGAATCGGGGAGATTATGGCCTCTGCTTGACCCTGCGTTGTGCGCTCTGGTCAGACTTGCGCAATCGCTGCTGCCTGGTCGCCTGTGCGGAAATGAGCTTCCTGGCCTTGAAGACCTGGGAGCGGATTCTGAAAAAGGCTGACCTGGTGCCGGTCAAGACCGGGACTCGCTGAGCACGTGGAGCGGCCCGGACTTGACCTCATCCGGGCCGCTTCTTTATCCTGGCCTGGTCGAAGGGATTTTTTTCTTGACACGATTTTCTTTTGTGGTAGATGTGAAACCGGGAACCAGAAACCAGGAACCAGAAACCAGGAACCAGAAACCAGGAACCGAAAGGGGGTTTGTCATGAAGAAGCGGAAAGCGCGCCGTTATAATTGCGGCGCGGATCGCGGCTACCAGGGAAGCATCCCCGGTTCGGATCGCTCAACAAGAATCCCAAGAAGAATCCCTACCAAGGTGGCGGCGCAGGGAGTTGAACCCCGGACACTGCGGATATGAGCCGCATGCTCTAACCACTGAGCTACGCCGCCTTCAAATGAATAATATATATCACAAAACCGCGGCTCCGGCAATCGCTCTGCGTCTTTGCCCACCCTCATTTTTTGACAGCGCCGCGTATTTTCGGTCTTCGTAGGGGCGCAATTGATTGCGCCCACCTCCCGGCAAGGGCGCGATAAATCGCGCCCCTACCCCCGGTTCACGAAAAAATGAGGGTGGCAAGCTCTTGCGTCTGGGGTTAGCAGGCCTGGCCCGGCCGCGGCTTGATTTTTCCGGTTAATTCGGAGACGAGCGGCGGGAGGCAAGCACTCGTTCCTGGACCGCGGCCCAGGCCTCTTCCGGGGTGATCCGGATCACGCACTCCGGCCGGGAATAGACGCAGTGCACGGTCTTGGCGGTCTCGATGTGGATGCAGGGCGAGCAGGGCAGCGCCTGGTAGAGCGCGGTGTGCTCCGGGCCGCGAGGGGCGTAGAGCTTAGGCGTTTCCGGTCCGAAGAAGCTGAGGGTGGGGGTGCCGAGAAGCGCGGCCAGGTGGAGCGGGCCGGAGTCGTTGGTGATGAGCAGGTCGGCCCGGGCGAGCAGGCCCTTGAGCTCCGCAAAGCTCAGGCGGCCGGCCAGGTTCTGCACCTGGCTCGGCTCCTGCAAGCGGCCGTGCAGGTCGGCCACGAAGCTCGCTTCCTCCGGCGCGCCGATCAGCACCACTCGGCCCAGGCGGGCCTGGGTGATTTGGTCGAGCAGCGCCGCGAAATGCGCGGCCGGCCAGCGCCGCTCCAGCGCCAGGGCGCCGGCGTTGGGGTTGACCGCGATCAGCGTCTCACCGGGGCCGATGCCCTGCGCCGCCAGAAGATCTGTGGCGCTTCCTTGCTCTTCCTCGCGAGAGCGGGGGAGGACCGGAGGAGCCAGGTCCAGCTTCTCATCCAGGCTGCGGGCGAAGTCGAGGAAGTTTTCGGTGACGTGGCGGTCGGCGCGAAAGGGGACGAGGCGGTTGTGGAGGTTGCCGCGATAGATGTTTCCGGCGAAGCCGACGCGCAGCGGAGCGCGGCTTAAGCCCGTAACCAGGGCGGAGAAGCGGGTCAGGTATTCCAAGTCCAGGGCGGCGTCGGCGCTGGTCCTGCGGACCTGGTTCAGGAAGCGGAGGATCGTGGCCGGGATCCGGAGCGGCGAGCCGGAGAGGTCGAGCAGAAGGAGGCGGTCGGCGAGGCCGAGCCACTCGGCGAGTTCGCGGTTCGAGGCGAGGGTGGCGAGATGGATTTCGGCCTGGGGAAAGCCGGCCCGGAGCGCGCGGAGGAGCGGCGCGGTCAGGATGAGGCCGCCCATGCCCCAGAACTTGATGACCAGGATGCGGCGGATCGGGTCGGGTTGAGGGCGAGCGGGCGCCGGGAGGTAACTCAGGCGGACCAGGCGGCACAGGAGCGGGCCGGCGAAGCGGTCCAGGAGCTTCATGCCGGCAAAGTTCATGCGATCCAGTCCTGGAATTGGGCGGCCATGCGCCAGAGGTTCTTGAGCGCGGCGGGCGAGGCGTTTTGGTTCAAGGTGTGGAGGACCCGGCCGGGCCGGAAGTAGAACTGGCGAAAGGCTTTGCGGCGCCAGGCCATGACCTCTTCGGCCTTGAGCCCGGGCAGGTCCAGGACCGAGAAGTTCTGCTCGAAGCGCGACCAGTCCGGGGTGTTGATCCAGCCCTCGGCCTTGGCCCGGCGGTAAAGCTCGGACCCGGGGAAAGGGACCGCGCAATAGAACTGGGCGTAATCCAGGGGCAGGCTGCGGGCGAAGGCGATGGTTTCCTGGATGGTGGCTGCCGTCTCGCCGGGATAGCCGAGGACCAGGTGGGCGGTGACCATCAGGCCCGCGGCCTTGGCCAGGAGAACCGCCTGGCGGTGCTGTTCCAGGGTGGTCTTCTTGCCCATGAGGTCGAGCATCTTCTGGGAGCCGGACTCGAAGCCGAAGCCGATCATCCAGCAGCCGGCGGCCTTGAGCCGGGCCAGGAGTTCCGCATCCACGTGGTCGCCGCGGCTGTTGCAGACCCAGTCCAGTTTCAGGCCGGAGGCGATGATGGCGTCGGCCACGGCCAGGGTCCAGTCGCGCTTGAGCGTGAATGACTCGGCCCAGAAGAGGAAGTCGGTGATGCCGAACTTGGTTTTGATCCAATCCAGTTCCTTGACGATGCGTTCGGGCGATTTCTGGCGGAAGCGCCGGCCGTAGTAGGTGGCGTCAGCGCAAAACGCGCAGGTGTAAGGGCAGCCGCGGCTGGTGGCGAGGAGGAGGAAGGGCCGGTCGCGGAAGGGGAGGCGGTAAAGCTCGCGTTGGACGAGGTGCCAGGCGGGGAAGGGGAAGGCATCAAGTTCCGCGGGCTCCCGCTCCGGGCCGTGGAGGATCTCCTTGCCCTGGCGCAGACTCAGGCCGGGAAGGCCGGCCAGCTTTTGCCCTTGCTGGATGCGTTCCGCGGCCTCGCGGATCGTGATTTCAGGTTCGCCGCGCACGACGGCGTCGAGGTCGGGCGCCATCCGGAGCGCCTCTTCGGGGAGCGCGCTCGGGTGGATGCCGATGGCCAGAGTGACCATGCCGGGAAAAGCCTTTTTCAAATCGCCGGCGAGCGCCAGGTCCGAGACAATGGAAGGGGTGGCGGTGTTGATCACGGCCAGCCGGGGCCGGAGCCGGCGGAAGCGCTCGAGCAGGCGCGTGGTGTCAAGGCCCTCGACGATGCCGTCGGCCAGGTGACAGGTGAAGCCGGCCTTGAGGAGCACGCCGGCGATGGTGGCGAGTGAGATCGGGGCCCAGACCGCGG
>MGQK01000036.1:0-1517 GCA_001797815.1 Deltaproteobacteria bacterium RBG_13_61_14
CCCGTCAAAGTCCAGGTTCCCATCCGCCGTCGAATAATCCAGGCACCAGAAATTCATCTCCCACTCGTCCGGCATCCCGTCCGCATCCGAGTCCCCCGGCCAGGACAGGTCAAACCCGCACGGATCGGTCAGGTTCCCGTACTCCTCCCAGTTGAAATACCCGTCCCGGTCCGGGTCTTCCTGGTCGTCCCAGAGTGTCGGGTTGACGCAGGCGTCGAACAGCCGCTCCCAGTCGTCATAAAGCCCGTCAAAGTCCGTGTCCGAGTTGCACGGGTCCGTGCTCAAATACCCCCCGTTGAACTCGTAGCGGTTGCTCAGATTGTCCCCGTCGTAGTTCGCGTCCTCGTCTGAACTCTGCCAGTCCATGCAGGGATGGCTCCGCTCCCACCAGTCCGGAAGACCGTCTCCATCTGTATCCAGCTCCGGGTCCCAGACACAGGGATCGGTCAGATTTGCGTATTCTATCCAGTTCTGGTAATGGTCGCCGTCCGGGTCGGAGAGCGAATCGCCGACCAGGGGATCCATGCAGGTGTCGTATTGGCGCTCCCAGTAGTCGTCCATGCCGTCGAGGTCGGTATCCGGGTTGCAGGGATCGGTGGAATTGACGCCGCCGTGGAACTCCTCAAGGTTAAGGAGAAAGTCGCTGTCCGGATCGTCAAGCGAATCGCCGGCCAGGGGATCGAGGCAGAAGTAAAGGTTTTCCCAGGCGTCGGGCATGCCGTCGCAGTCCGTGTCTTCCGGACACCCCGCGCTGACTACAGCCAGCACTAAATCGTCCCGGTCGTTGTAGTCGCCGGGTTCGCAGGGATTGGCGGCAGAATTATCGGTAAAGGCCACCCGGATCGCCTGATTGCCGACGGCATTGCCAAGCAGGAAGTCGACGGTTAAAATTTCGGGGGATCCGCTCATCCAGCAACTGTCACTTCCCATAGAAGTCCAGACCGGGGTCTCGGCGGAATCGGCCAGGAAGACCTGCAAGGTATCCATGTCCGAGGAGCACCAGACCGTGGCTTCGAGGATCACGTAATCTCCGGGTTGGAAAGAGGGGCCGCTATAATCCGTCAGCCGGAATGAATCCAGGGACGGGTCATCATGATAGAGGCCCTGGGTTCCATCGGTGCAGGGGCTGGTGTTCAGGGTATTGGGCTGGTTCGGCTCGTCATCCGCCGGATTGCCGTTAAGGGTCCCGATGATACCGCGGGAGTTAATCAAGCTGGCGGGGACCACGCATGGGCTGGAACCGGTGCTGCACCGCGGAACCTGGTAACCGGAGTCATAGACGGCGTCTTCCCCGCCCCACAGGTTGGCATAGATATCCCAATTCCCGTTCCGCTGATCCGACCACACCAGGAGAGCGCGATGCAGGGAGTCCAGGGCGAGGGAAGGGGTCTCTGCGGCTGCGGCGCCCGACTCTTGGTCCACGCGAAATTGATCGCCCAGGGGATTGCTTAGCGCATCGTAGCGACGGGCGTAGATGTCCGTATTCCCGTTTTGTGTGGTTTCCCAGCAAACGGTTA
>MGQK01000036.1:1564-24999 GCA_001797815.1 Deltaproteobacteria bacterium RBG_13_61_14
AGCGGTGATCCCGAGGAATTGTATCTTCGGGCGTAGATGTCAAAGTCCAGGAAGCCGTTCCGCGTATCATCCCAAACAATAATGAAGTTGCCATTGGGGTCGACGGCAAGGGCGGGGTTGCTGGCGTCCGTGGACCCTGGATCCTGGTCCACTCGGAACTCATTCCCCAGTGGATTCCCGTCCGCGTCGTAGTGCCGGGCAAAAATATCCGAGTCCTGGATCTCCTCAATAAAATGTGTATCCCAGGTGATGATGAAATGGTTGTTGGCATCCACCGCGACGGCTACTCTCTGCGAGGAAAAATTGAAGGAATTCTGATCCACCCGGTACTCGTTGCCTAGGGGAGTCCCATTCGCGTCATACCGCCGGGCAAAAATGTTGCCGCCGCCGTCAAGCCTGGTATCGCTCCAGGCGATGATAAAATTACCGTTAGCGCCCGCCGCCACCCCAGCCCTGTTCGAAGATCCCGGATCGGGTTTCTGGTCCACTCGGAAATCGTTCCCCAGTGGATTGCCCAGGGTATCATATCGCCGGGCATAGATATCTGAGCTCGAGAGCCGCCGCCCGTCGGTCCAGACCACAAAGAACACATCGTTCGCGTCCACAACCACGGAAGGGTAACGGGCCCCCCCCGTCCCGGGGTCCTGATCCACCCGGAAGTCCGGAACAAGAAGTTCCAAGGCTTGGGCTGGAGGAACAACCACGATGGACCAAGCCATCATTAACGTTGCTAAAAGCTTTTCTCTCGTGCTCATGCCCAATCCTCCTCCTGAATTAAAAAAGCCGCACTTGGGCCCTTTGGCCATGGCGGCTTGATTGGTAGCGGATCCTGGGATCCTGATTTAGAGACGGCGGCCTCTCCATTGCCGTGCTCTTTTCTGCCCTTTTCTTGGACAGGGCGTGAGGGCCTGGTTAAGATTCTGGTAGATTTCCTTAGCGCCGATTAAGGCATAATTGCGAGGGCTTGTCAAGAAAGAAGTTTGAAGAGGGTTGAAGAGGGTATGCCGTATATCGTATGTCGTATGTTAGGGTGAAGAGCCTCAAGCCTCTTGGCAATCTCGGATCAGTTCGCGGTTGGCGGTTGGTGGTTTCAACCTTCACCTTTCACAATTCACACTTCTTCGGGCTTCGGGGTTGCTCATGGGTAAGGATGTATTGGTAAGTTATGAGGTCGTATCGGTAAGCTTTAGGGACGGAAAGGCGCACCCATCTGCGGCTGAGGCTTTCGGCCGTGAGCTCCCTTCGGTCTGCCTTCGGCCGTGAGCTCAGGCCGAACGGAGCCTCCCTTCGGGTTTGAGCCTCAGGGTCGAATACAGGGTCGAAGACAGCCGAACGGTCAGCCGCGCCCCCACCCGCACGACCAGCCGCACTCCTAAAGTCATTGAGCTCGAATCAGGCCAGGGGAATGAGCTAAAAACCATTATATAATAACAGGTTACGCCTATGATGGCAAGCAGCAGTTCCAAAATCATGGTCCTCATTCTCCTGTCCTTACTATATATGGACGTATGTTGCGGTTTTTGGGGGGATGGTGATTGGAGATCGCGCCGGGAACTTGGCGAAATAAAATTGGAATCGTTCCAGGGGCAAGGCTTGACAAGGCTCTGAAAGATGCTTAGCTTTGGATTGTGCCTGGTTAGGCTATTTGAGGAGGTTTATCATGGGCAAGATGATCGGGATTGATTTAGGGACCACGAATTCGGTGGTGGCGGTGTTGGAGGGCGGCGAGCCCAAGATCATCGTGAATGAGGAAGGCTCGCGCCTGACCCCGAGCGTGGTGGCCTTTACCAAAGAAGGCGAGCGGTTGGTGGGCCAGGTGGCCAAGCGCCAGGCGATCACCAACCCGGAGAATACGGTGTATTCGATCAAGCGCTTCATGGGCCGGCACCCGAACGAGGTGCAGAGCGAGATGAAGACGGTGCCCTACAAGGTGGTCACGGGCCCCAACAACGACGCGCAGGTGGAGATCCGGGGCAAGAACTATTCGCCGCCGGAGATTTCGGCCATGATCCTGCAGAAGCTGAAAAAGGCGGCGGAGGACTACCTGGGCCAGCCGGTGAAAGAGGCGGTGATCACGGTCCCGGCTTACTTCAACGACAGCCAGCGGCAAGCGACCAAGGACGCGGGCCGGGTCGCGGGGCTTGACGTGAAGCGGATCGTGAACGAGCCGACCGCTTCGGCCTTGGCCTACGGCCTGGACAAGAAGAAAGACCATACCATCGCGGTCTATGATTTCGGCGGGGGCACCTTTGATATTTCCATCCTGGAGGTGGGCGAGAACGTGGTGGAAGTAAAGAGCACCAACGGCGACACCCACCTGGGCGGCGACGACATTGATCAGCGGATCGTGGACTTTTTGATCGGGGAGTTCAAGAAGGACCAGGGTCTGGACGTGAGCAAGGACCGGATGGTGCTGCAGCGGCTGAAGGAAGCGGCGGAGAAGGCCAAGATCGAGCTTTCCAGCACCATGGAGACCGAGATCAACCTGCCGTTTTTGACCGCGGACGCGAGCGGGCCCAAGCACCTGGCGATCAAGCTCAGCCGAAGCAAGCTGGAGCAGTTGATGGAAGACCTGGTCGAGCGGAGCCGGGGCCCGGTGCTGCGGGCGCTTAAGGACGCGGGGCTTGAGCCCAACCAGGTGGGCGAGGTGGTGCTGGTGGGCGGCTCGACCCGGATCCCCAAGGTGCAGCAGTTAGTGAAAGAGATCTTCGGCAAGGAGCCGCACAAGGGCGTCAACCCGGACGAGGTGGTGGCGGCCGGGGCCGCGGTGCAGGCGGGGGTGCTGGCCGGCGACGTCAAGGACCTGCTGCTCTTGGACGTGACCCCGCTTTCGCTGGGGGTGGAGACCCTGGGCGGGGTGATGACGGTGCT
This sequence comes from Deltaproteobacteria bacterium RBG_13_61_14, assembly GCA_001797815.1. Lineage (GTDB taxonomy): Bacteria > RBG-13-61-14 > RBG-13-61-14 > RBG-13-61-14 > RBG-13-61-14 > RBG-13-61-14. Next base: position 4,436 of record MGQK01000036.1, read on the forward strand.
GATTCCTCGCAACACCACCATCCCCACGCGGAAGAGCGAGACCTTCTCGACCGCGGCCGATAACCAGACCAGCGTGGAGGTGCACGTGCTGCAAGGTGAGCGGAGCATGGCCGGCCAGAACCGGACGCTGGGCAAGTTCCACCTGGTCGGGATCCCGCCGGCGCCGCGGGGGATGCCCCAGATCGAGGTGACCTTTGACATAGACGCCAACGGCATCGTCAACGTCTCGGCCAAGGACATGGCCACCGGCAAGCAGCAGACGATCACGATCACGGCCAGCAGCGGGTTGAATGAAGACGAGATCAAGCGGATGGTGAAGGACGCCGATGCGCACCTGGAGGACGACAAGAAGAAGCGGGAGCAGGTGGAGGCGCGCAACCAGTTGGACACGCTGATCTACAACACCGAGAAGACGCTGAACGAGCACCGGGGCAAGCTGGGCGCGAACGAGGTTTCGGCCCTGGAGAGCGCGCTCCTGGACGGGAAGAAGGCGATGGAGAGCGACGACGCCGAGCGGATGAAGCAGGCGGCGCAGGCGATCATGCAGGCCTCGCACAAGATGGCGGAGATCCTCTACCAGCAGCAGGCTCAGCCGGGCGGGCCCCAGGGAGGCGCGGGCACGGATGCGCCGGGGGGCGGCAATGGCCGGGACAAGGCGCCGGGCGACGTGATCGAGGCCGAGTACGAGGACACGAACTGACTTGCGGGCCGGGTGGCCGGCGGCAGTGGCCGGGAAAGGAAGCGAGCGTGGTCATTCGCAAGTGGAACCCGTTCAAGGACCTGATCAACCTGCACGATGACCTGGGCCGGATGTTTGAGGCTGATCTCAATTCCAGGGCGGGCCATGACCTGCAGGTGAGCCGGGGTGCCTGGTCGCCGAAGGTGGACTTCTTCGACCGGGGCGAGGCGGCGGTCCTGCGGGCCGAGTTGCCGGGCCTGGAACAAGAAGACATTGAACTGGAGGTGCAGGACCGGCGGCTGCTGCTGGCCGGGGAGCGCCGTTTCACCCGGGAAGTGAAAGAGGAGCAGTATCATCGGGTGGAGCGGTCCTATGGGAGGTTTTGCCGGAGCTTCACCCTGCCCTATGAGGTGGACCGCGAGAAGGTGGCCGCGACTTACCGGAACGGCGTGCTGGAAGTGGTCTTGCCCCGGAGCGAGCGGGTCGAGTCCCGGCGGATCGTGGTAGAGGGGGAGTAGCTGGAACTTTCCGGCCCAGGGGTTGACCAATCAGCAGGCTGCGAAAAATCGCGTCCTGCTTTTTCTTTTGTTTTTTGGAGCAAAAAAGACTAAAATGAAAAAGGAAGTTCGCGCTAAAGAAAAACCATCCACACTTTAGCGCGATGAACCATCCCAATGCCGACGTTTATCAAACTGGCGGGCGCGGCTTTAGCCCTGATGGGGCTGATCCTGAAGTGGAACGCGTTGCACACCCAGCCGGGGACAGTGTTCCTCTCCGGCCTGGGTTACGTGACCCTGGTGGTGGGCCTGGCCCTGATCGTTTTGGGATTTACCTTTCGCTTTTTCCTTTTCAAGGACGACCAGGAGAATTCTTCGAATCCGCGGCCCCTGGCCAAAGGCTCTTGAAGCCATGGGCCCGGGCCAGGGGAGAAGGTTGAAGGCGATCTGGGGCAGAAGCGTTCTGAGCCCAGGGTTTTGGGCCGGGCTTTTCCTGGCCGCGGTTGTGGCGGGTTGTTGGGAGCAAAGGCCGAGCCGGGAGACGCCGGTGGTCAAGGCCTTTCAGAAGACGGCGCCGGCGGTGGTCAATATCCGGTCGGAAGCGGCGGCGGATTCTCGCTCGCCCTTTTCCCGGCTCTCCCGCGACTCGTTGTTGGAGGAATTTTTCCAGGACTTTCCCGGCGGGTCTTCCCGCCGCGGCCGGGAGGGGGGCCTGGGCTCGGGCATTCTGATTGACGCGCGGGGCCTGGTGTTGACCAATGAGCACGTGATCCTGGGCGCGAGCCGGATCGTGGTGAGTTTGGAAGACGGCCGGGAGTTTGAGGCGGATGTGGTCGGAGCCGACCCGCAGTCGGATTTAGCGGTGCTGCATATTTCCAGCCGGGAAAATCTGCCGTTCGTGAAGCCGGGCCGCTCGAGCGACCTGATGATCGGGGAGCCGGTGATCGCGATCGGGAACCCGTTTGGGCTGGGCCATACTCTGACCACCGGGGCGGTCAGTTCCTTGCACCGCTCGGTCCGCTCCGGCAACCGGGTCTATCACGACCTGATCCAGACCGATGCTTCGATCAACCCGGGCAACTCAGGCGGCCCGCTGCTCAACATCCGGGGCGAGCTGATCGGGATCACGACCGCGATTTATCAAAAAGCGGAAGGGATCGGTTTTGCCATCCCGGTGGATCGGGCGCGCCAGGTGGTGGACGACCTGATCCGGTTTGGCGAGGTGCGGGCCGGGTGGTTGGGGTTGGAGGTAAGCGACCTGGACCCGGAGCTGCGGTCCTCGCTCGACTACAGCGGCGCTGGGGGAGTGGTGATCACCCGGGTGGCGGAGGGGAGCCCGGCCGAGCGGGCCCAGGTGCGGGTGGGAGACGTGGTGGAGGCGCTGCAGGGCCGGCCGGTCGCGGATTTCGCCCACTATCGGCAATTGCTGCGTTCGGTGACGGTGGGCGACCGGGTGTCGCTTCGGGTCTTTCGGGCCGGGAAGATTCGAGAGGTCTCGGTGCCGGCCGAAGATTTTCCCCTGTCCCGGGCCGACGACTTGATTTGGCGACAATTGGGGTTGAAGGCGCGGGAAGAAGCGGGAGGGGGCCCGGAGGGCGCCAACCGGGTGGTGGTCGAGCAGGTGGAGGCGACGAGCCCGGCCGGTCAGATCGGGTTGGCGCCGGGGGACATCATCCGGCGGGTGAACCAGACCGGAATTGCTGGCCTGGACCCGTTCCGGCAGGCCGTGGTCAACAGCCGCTACCAGGAGAGCCTGATCCTCTTGATTCAGCGGGGTGAATATGGTTATTATATAACGCTTCCGCTGCAAAGCAGCGTTAAGCGATCAAGGGTGGGCAATGATTGAAATCGAGCATTTGACCAAGTATTACGGCGAGATCCTCGCGGTCCAGGATCTGAACTTCCGGGTGGCCGAGGGCGAGATCGTGGGTTTCCTGGGACCGAACGGCTCGGGCAAGACCACGACCATGCGGATCATCACCGGCTATATGCCGGCGAGCCGCGGCCGGGTGCGTGTCGCCGGTCATGACGTGGCCGAAGATCCCCGCGCCGTGCAGCGCCTGATCGGGTATATGCCGGAAAACCCGCCGCTCTACCACGACCTGACGGTGAAATCCTACCTGGACTACGTGGCCCGGCTGAAGGGACTGCCGGAGAAAGAGATCCCGGAACACCGGGACCGGGTGATCGAGCGGTGCGGCCTTACGGAAATGCGGGATCGGAGCATCGGCAAGCTCTCCAAGGGTTACCGGCAGCGGACCGGACTGGCCCAGGCCCTGATTCACAACCCGCCGGTGCTGATCCTGGATGAGCCGACCATCGGCCTGGACCCCAAGCAGATCGCCGAGGTCCGGACCATGATCCGGAACCTGGCGGGTTCGCACACCATCATCCTGAGCACCCACATCTTGCATGAGGTAACCTTGACCTGCCAGCGGGCGATCATCATCCATCGCGGCGAGATCCGGGGGGACGACACGGTGGCCAACCTGACCCGGGAGGGCGACCTGGAACACGCCTTCCTGCGCCTGGTCGAAGGTGAGCCGGCGGCCGCGGTTTCGGGGGAAGGGGGTCAGGCATGAGGACGGTGCGGGCGATCTTCAGCCGGGAGCTCAAGTCTTATTTCTTTTCGCCCACGGCTTACGTGGTGCTCACCGGGTTCACGGCGCTGTCGGGGTGGTTGTTTTACCAGGGGCTGGAGCGATTCATCCGGATCACCAACTACACCCAGGGCTACAAGGTGGGGGACCAGGTCGTCCGGGAATGGACCCTGGAAGATGACATCCTGATCCCCTTGTTCAAGAACCTGAGCATCCTGCTCCTGATCATGGTCCCGGCCATCACCATGCGGTTGTTCGCCGAGGAGAAGAAGCTCAAGACCATCGAGTTGCTGCTGACCTCCCCGATCCGGACCTCCCACATTGTCCTGGGGAAATACCTGGCCGCCGCGTTTTTGCTCACGCTCATGCTTTTACCGGTGGCCATGTTCCCGACGATCATCCTGTATTACGCGGGATCGAATGTGGACTCCGGGCCCTTGCTCTTGGGTTACCTGGCCCTGTTCCTCTCCGCCTATGCGCTGGCCGCCATGGGCTTGTTCGCGTCCACCTTGAGCGAAAACCAGATCGTGGCTTTTATTCTGGGGGTGGTGCTGGAGTTAATTTTTTTCTCGATCGGGTTGGCGGCGCCCTCGCTGGATGTGGTGCACTTCTTCGGCTGGCGCGTGCCCCTGAACGAGATCGTCCGGGATTTATCGTTGGGAAACCATTTCGACTTCATGACCACCGGGCTTTTACGGTTGAGCGACCTCCTCTATTTCTGCTGCCTGATCGTGTTCTGGCTGGCGGCCTCCAACCACTCGGTGGAATCGGCGCGCTGGGGCTAAGCCCGGCTTGAGCGCAGCGCCCGAAGATTCGAGGACGGCTGGGAAAAAGACGAGATGAAAAAAATCACTCAAATTACGGGTCTGTGCGGGTTGGTGATCGCGGCCCTGGGCATCTTTGCCCGCATGATCCAGGGCCAAGGGTCGTTGCTCGTCACCTTGCACCTGGTTCTGGGCGGGCTCTTGCTTTTAATCGGGATCTTGACCAACCTGGCCGAGATCCGGGAATTCTTGGCCAAACGGGGCGCCCGGTATGGCACGGGCGCGGCGATCCAGATGATCCTCTGGATCGTGGTCTTGGGCATGATCAACTACCTGGCCGTGACCCACGACTGGGTGCAGGACCTGACCAAGAACCGCCTCTATACCCTGAGCGGACAGACCTTGCAAGTTCTGAACAATTTACCCGGGCCGGTGGAGGCGACGGCCTTTTTCCAGAGCGACACCTTGGCGGACGTGCGGCGCCGGCTGAACCTGTATACGGCGGCGGCGCCCCGGTTCCACCTCGAGTTTGTGGACCCGGACAAGCATCCGGAGCTTGCCGAAAAGAAAGCGATCTCGGCCTACGGCACCCTGCTCTTCGAGTATGGAGGCAAGAGCATTCGCATCACCCAGCATGAGGAGATGGATATCACCAATGCTTTGATCAAGGCGACCCGGTCGGAAGAGAAGGTCATCTATTTCCTCTCCGGACATGAAGAAGCCGATCCCGGAAACGATGACAAGGCGGGACTGTCCATCTTGCGCGGAGCCCTGGCCAACCAAAATTACCAGGTCCGGGGTATCTTTCTGACCGGGACCGCGGTTCCCGAGGACGCTTCGATGGTCATCATCGCCGGTCCGCGCATCCCTCTCGCCGAGGTGGAGATTCAGGCCCTGAACAACTACCTGGACCGGGGAGGCAACTTGATGGTGTTGCTCGATCCGGGCTATGCCACCAACCTGGAACCTTTGCTGGCGCAATACGGGATCTCCGCGGATGATGATGTGATCATTGACCCGGTGCATCACCTGTCCAGCAAGGACCCGTTCGGCCTTTCCCCGATCTGCAGTGATTTTGAGCAACACCCGGTTACGAGCAACCTTCCGGGCAAGCTCCTGGTCTTTCCCCGGTCGCGCTCGTTAACCCTGAATAAGGATCCTGCTCGCAAGATTCGTCCCATGCCCCTGGTCCGGACCAGTTCCGACAGTTATGGGGAAACCAACCGCTCCCTGCTGCGGGAGCGCGGGATCGCGCGCAAGGATCCGGAAGACCTTCCCGGCCCCCTGGCGGTCGCGGGAGTAGCCGGCCGGAAGATTGACTTGCCGCCCTGGGAACAACAAAAGAAACAGCGGAGCGAGTTGCAAACCCGCCTGCTCGTCGTCGGCAATTCCCGGTTTCTGCGCAACGGAGAACTGCCCACCTACTCCAACTTCCTTTTCGCCCTCAATGGCATCAACTGGTTGGCGGGCGAAGAAGACCTGGTCTTTTTACCCGGTTTCAAGCGCGGGGGCAACCGGATTTATCTGTCCACCCCGCAAAAAGAGGGCATTTTCTATGCCACGGTCTTGATTCTGCCGGAACTGCTGATGATCCTGGGCGTGGCCATCTGGTGGAGAAGGCGATGAGGCACGGCCAACGGGTCTCCATGATTCTCTTGGGCCTGGCCCTTTTCATCGGATCCCTGATTTGGCTTTCGCAGCGGAAACCTCCGGCGCCGGCCCGACCCGATCAAGGGCCGCAGCCCCTGATCCCATGGCCGCGGCAGGTGGTGAGCCTGCGCTTGGAAAATGAGAAGGGACAGTTCCGGTTTGTTCGCGGGAAAGATGAGAATGAGTGGCAATTGGTGGAACCCGCGCCGACCCAGATGGATCCGATCTATGCCAGCATCATGTGTGGCCACTTCCTGGGCCTGAAAAAGGAGCGGATCGTGGGCCAGGGCGACCAGGACCTCGAAAAGTTCGGGCTCCACCAGCCGCCGGGCCGGGGGACCTATTTTTTCCGGGGGGACCAGCCGGAGCTCTTGCTCGAACTCGGCAAGATAACCCCGATCCAGAAAAACCTCTACGCCCGGGTGGTCGGCCGGCCGGAAATTTTTTTAGTGGATCGAATCGTTTATCAATACCTGGATCGGGACCTGGATAGCTTCCGCCTGCGCAAGTTGACCTTGACCCAGCCCCAGGAGCTCACCAGCGTGGATATCCAGTATTTGGATTCCCGGGCGCAGCCATGGTTTCCCCTCGGCGGCTCGAGCCGGTTTATCTCCCAAGTCAGTCCCACGGGAACTAAATGGATCATGTTGGAACCTTTCCAGGAGACCGTGGATACCAACACGATTTACAAATTTGTGCAAAGCCTGGGAAACCTGGCGGTGCGGAGCCAGGAAATCCCGAGCGATGCCGGCTCCCGGTTCGGCCTCGACCGACCGGTGCTGGGGGTCGCCCTTGAACACAAAGACCACAACTTGGAGCGGTTGCTCTTCAGCCGGCCTCAGCCGGAGAAGCCCGTGTTTTATGCCCGCAACAGCTCATGGAATCTGGTCTTCGAGATTCCCCTCGCCAATATGGCCGCGACCTTCAATCAAGATTTCCGGCGAGTGTTCCTGCTGGATCCCGACAGCCAGGACCTCATGACCAAGATAGCGGTAACCTTTCCGTCCCACCCGGAGTGGAACTATACACTGGTTCAAGCAACCCTGGCGACCTGGATTTTGGAAGATGAGCCCAACCGGCCGCTGCATCCCTTTGCCCTCTCGTGGGTGATCTCCCCCCTGAGCGAGGTCCCGCTCCAAAGCTATTATGTTTATGATCGGAAGGAGAGTTCGGCTCGCTTCGGCCTCGAATCCCCGCGAGCCGTGATCCAGCTTTACAATGGCGCGGTTCCAATCGGCAAGCTCGTCATCGGCGCCGCCACTTCCAAGCCGAACGGATGTTATGTGCTCGACCGCCAGCGGGATGCCCGGTTTTGGGTATCCAATGATCTTTATGAAAAAATCCCTCACCAGCGCAAAGTGTTTTACCTTCAGGAGACCGAAAAAGCGGCTCCGTAACCCCGATGCAGGAGAGAAGACATGGCTGAGACCCACGTACCAACCTTTGATCAACGGATTGTGGAAATGATCCTCCGGGACGGATCGTTGAGCGAAAAAGATTTCCGGCAGTTTTTGAAAAACCTGCCGGACCTGGACGGACAATGGGAAGAAGTTCAAATCCCCTTGCCCGGGCAACGCTCCAGCCATTCCCCGGGCCGGTCATCCTCCAAATGAGCCGGTCCGCCCGGCCCTTGGCCTGGCGAAAATGGGCGGGCCGATTCCTGCTCGCGGCCCTGCTCCTCTACCTGACCCTTTATTTCCTGGGCACGGTGGAGGATCTTTTTCGGCTGGGATGCTTCTAAAAGAGCATAGATCGAGGAGGTGGGGTCATGCCCGATGACGAGAGCAACGATGCGAAAGAAAAAGGATTTGCCGTCTCCGACCGGAGGGTGGGAGTAGAGGAGTCGGCCCCCCCGGCCGAGGCCCCGCTCAAAGCCGCGGATCAAGCCCCGCCCGCCCCGGCCGCGCCGGCGGCAGGTCCGGCCCCTGCCGAGGCCAGACCATTTCCGGAAATCACCTTCCCTACTTTTTTGCTCTCGCTCAGCACCTCGGCCTTGATGCACCTGGGGCTGATTCCCAACCCCTTAAGCGGCCAGATGGAAAAAGACCTGCCCCTGGCCAAACAGAGCATTGACCTGCTTAACCTGATCCGCCGGAAGACTCAGGGCAACCTCGAGCCGGATGAAGCCCAACTCCTTGACAGTATTCTTTACGACCTCCGGATGAAGTATGTAGAGGCGCGCAAGGAATAAAACCGTGAAACTCAAACCGTCCCTTTTCTTCCTCGCCGCGTGCCTGTTGCTGTTCACCGGACTCCCGGTCCCGGCCCAAACCGGCAAACCCTTTTGGCAGGAAGCGCCAGGCCAAACGATTCACCCGTTGGTGGAGTTCATCCCGGCCTCGTTCGCGCCTTTGGCGGAAAAAGTCAACCCGGCCGTGGTCACCGTCTATTCCACCAAGGTGAGCAAGGCCCCCCTCGGCCAGGGGTCCTTTCCCTTTTTCGGCCCCCAGCATGATTTTCGCCGGGAAGGGGTCGCCTCCGGTTTTATCTTGACCGCGGACGGTTACATCCTGACCAACAACCATGTGGTTTCGGACTCGAACCAGGTCAAGGTGGCAGTGGGCGTCAAAGGTCAAAAGGATTACGACGCCAAGGTGATCGGCGTGGACCCGAAAACCGACGTGGCCTTGATTAAAATCGAAGCCGCGGAACTGCCCACCGTGGCGCTGGGTGATTCGGATCAGCTCCGGGTGGGGGACTGGGTAGCCGCGATCGGCAGCCCCTTTACCGGACCCCGGGGAGGCCCTCAATTCCACCATACCCTGACCGTGGGCGTGGTCAGCGCCAAGGGCCGGCGCCTGGGGATCGGCCCTTATGACGACTTCATCCAGACCGATGCCTCGATCAACCCCGGCAACTCCGGCGGGCCGCTGGTCAACCTCAACGGCGAGGTGGTGGGGATCAATACCCTGATCATCTCCCCGGGCATGAGCGGCGGCAACGTGGGCCTGGGCTTTGCCATCCCCATCAACCTGGCCAAGTCCATCCTGACCCAGCTCAAGGACAAGGGAAAAGTCTCCCGGAGCTGGATCGGCGTTTCCGTCCAGGAAGTCACCCCCGAGCTGGCCGAATCCTTCGGTCTCTCCGAACCCCGGGGCGCTCTGGTGGCGCAGGTGCTCAAGGGCAGCCCCGCGGCTAAGGTCGGGCTGGAGGCAGGGGACATCATAATGGAATTTGCCGGCACGCCGATCCAGAGCTCGGCGGACCTGCCCGCGCTGGCCGCGCTTTACGGCATCGGCAAAAAGGCCGAACTCAAGTTCCTGCATAACGGCAAGGAAGAATCCCGCGTCATCACCCTGGCCGCGATGCCGGAGGAAAAAGAGCTGGCCGCCCGCACCGAAGAGACGGGCAAGCCGGCCCGCAACGTCCTCGGCCTCAAAGTGAAAGAATTGACCCCCGCGCTCGCCTCCGAGTTGGGCTACGAAGGACTCTCCGGCGCGGTGGTGGCCGCGAAGGACCCCAACGGGCCTCTGGCCGGCCAGGACATCCAGCCCGGCGACCTGATCCAGAAGATCAACTCCACTCCCGTGCAGAACGTCCAGGATTTCGAGCGCGCGGTCAAAACCCTTCGGCCCGGCCGCATCGTCCGCTTCTACCTCCGCCGCGGCGACGCCTCCCTCTTCCTCGCCTTCCCCCTGGGACAGTAAATCTCCGAAAGAGGAAAGAAGCTTAATCCACGAAGGACACGAAGGGACACGAAAAAAGAAAGAGGAAGCAAAAAGAAGAAGAGAGGCATCCACAGATTACGCAGATTGTTTTCTTCGAACGTGGACGTGAACGGATTCTTCAGCAGTCAGGTCAAGAAAAATAAATCCACAGATTACATAGATTTCACAGATTTCCGATCCTTGAACTTGAACTGATTCTTCAATAGAGGCCCTAACCCGACATACGACATACGATATACGACATACATTCTTCAAGATCATTCACGAAGGACACGAAGCGCACTAAGATTCTTTGTTCACAAACGACTTTAGTGGCGTTGCTGACTTTAGGGGCGCGGCTGACTTTAGGGGCGCGGGTGCCCTCACCCGCAATCCTTACAAATAAAGCTTCGCCATATTCAGCAAAAAGCACTATATTACAGCAGGTTATAACCACAATCGCCATCATCGTTTTCAAGGTCATATTTGCCATTCTACTGTCCCTCTATTTATGTAAAAATGGTGCAGTTTTTAAAGCCAGCGGATAGTGCTTATTCGTGTCCCTTCGTGTCCTTTCGTGGATAATTCCTTCTTCTTCTCCTTTTTGAGCCTTTGAGCTTTGGTGGTTAATCCTTCCTTTCCTCCTCTTGGTGTCCCTTAGTGTTCCTTCGTGGATAGATCCCTTTGTTGTTTTTCTATCCGCGTTAATCCGCGTTAATCTGCGGTTAAAATTATCTTTCTAAATAAAAAGATCTTGCCGGATTGCAATGCAGATTACGCAGATTTCTTCAACACCAAACTTGAACGTGAACCTGAACGTGAACGTATCCGAGTTCATGCCGTTTGAATAACGAGCCGCTTTGTGCTAAAATTCCTTTAGTGAAAGCAGGGTGCGGGAGGCGTTAGCATGAAAACAGAACGAGCCACGGCAGAAGTTTTTTTCACGGCCTTCAAAGCGCTCAGTCCTGCCGAACGGGAAGCCTTTATCGGGAAAGTGGTGGGCGACCCTCGTCTCCGGGAAGACCTCCTGGACCTGGCCTTGATTGAAGAAGCCAAGCAAAGCCGAGGCAAATCCGTTTCCGCCAAAGATTATTTTGCCCGGCGCCGGAGGGAAGGTTGAACTACGAGGTCGAGCTGGCCCCTCCAGCGCAAAAAGACCTTGACGCATTCCGGGGCAAGCTCCTGGCAAAATTTGAAACCCTGATCCTGGCTTTATCCGACAATCCCCGACCGCGCCATTCCAAGAAGCTGAGCGGCGGCGGGTCTAACTGGCGGATCCGCAGCGGCGCTTACCGAATCCTTTATGAAATTGACGAAAAGAGAAAGACGGTCCGGGTTTATCGGATTGCCCATCGCAAAGATGTTTACAAGTAAATTGGGCGATCATGTCCAAGGTCCAACTCTGACCCCAAACTTTGAAGGCTCTGAACTGTGAACCGTCAACTGCGAACTTGCAAAAAGTGGCTCCCGATTTCTTGCAGTAATTGACTATTGACGACCTGACCCCGATTCCCGGGCCAGGACCACGGCCTGACCTTTTGCCGCAAGCCCAAACTGAGCGCGGTGCGCAAGGCCGGCCGCTGAGCCGCGGCTGCCGGCACCAGCGCCACTAAAGTCTTTACGAGGTATTGAACCTGTACATTCGCTTGAAGATTCCGGCCAATTAGCCTAGAATCTTCGGGGAGAAGGGCATCCTGGCTGACCCGATGATCGGCTGAAGCGAGGAGAGGTGTTCATGACTTTGAAGGACCTGTTAATCGAGCGGGCGAAGAAGCTCGGGAAGAAGACTTACCTTTACTGGGAAGACCTGGAGATTTCCTACGAGGGGCTGTGGCAGATCGCGCGCTCGATCGCCCACCACCTGATCGCGCGGGGCATCGAGAAGAACGACAAGGTCTGCATCCTCCTCTACAACCGCCCGGAATACGTTTACTGCCTTTACGGGGTGACCGCGGCCGGGGCGGTGCTGGTGCCGATCAATTCCCAGTTCAAGCCGGACGAGGCGCAGTATATCCTGAAGAACTCGGACGCCAAGATTTTAATCACCTCGCCCGAGTTCAAGGACCTGGTCAAGCAGGTGCGGCCGCAGTGCCCGGAGCTGAAAGAGGTGATCATGCTGGACGAGGAGGTTGCGGGGACCACGCTGTTCCAGGAGTTTTTGGAGCCGGTCAAGAATTTCGAGGAGCGGGAGGTGAAGGACGAGGACATTGCCGGGATCATCTACACCTCCGGCACCACCGGTTACCCCAAGGGCGTGCTGCTCACCCACAAGAATTACACGGTCAACGCCGACCAGGTGGCGGCCGCGGCCCAGATGACGGAAAAAGACCGGTTCCTCTGCATCCTCCCGCTCTTCCACGTCAACGGCCAGATCGTGACCACCCTGGCCCCGCTCTTTGCCGGCGGGTCCATGATCCTGCTCAAGGGCTTCTCGCCCAAGGAGTTCCTGCCCAAGCTCGCGCGCTTTCGGGCCACCGCCTTCTCCGGGGTCCCGACCGTTTATGCCATCTTGAATAACCTGCCCGACGCCGAGCAGTTCGACCTTTCCCAGCTCCGCTTCTGCATCTGCGGGGCGGCGCCGATGCCGGTGGAGGTGTTCGAGACCTTCGAGCGCAAATACAAGGCCTTCATCCTCGAGGGCTACGGGCTTTCCGAGGGCACCTGCGCCAGCTCGATCAACCCGCTCGGGGGCCGGCGCAAGATCGGCTCGATCGGGGTGCCGCTCGCGGGCCAGGAGCTGAAGATCTTCGACGAGCGGGACCGGGAGCTGCCTTCGGGCAAGATCGGGGAGATCGTGGTCCGGGGCGAGAACGTGATGCAGGGCTACTACCGGAACGAGGAGGCGACCAAGGAGACCTTGCGGGGCGGGTGGCTGCACACCGGGGACCTGGGCTACGTGGACCCGGACGGCTACTTCTTCATTGTCGGCCGCAAGAAGGAGATGATCATCCGGGGGGGCGAGAACATTTATCCCAAGGAGATCGAGGAAGTGCTTTACCGGCACCCGGCCGTTGCCGAGGCCGCAGTGGTGGGGGTGCCGGACAAGATCTGGGGGGAGGAAGTGGCCGCGTTCCTCGTGCTCAAGCCGGACGCGGAGCTGAAGGCGCAGGAAGTGATTGACTACTGCAAGGCGCACCTGGCCAACTACAAGTGCCCGCGGCGGGTGGAATTCACGGAGTCCTTCCCCAAGACCGCGACCGGCAAGATCCAAAAGAACAAGATCCTGGACCAATACCGGAAGCGGAGCTGAGCCGGCCATGGCCTGGGGCAGCCGTTCGGGCGGAGACTGAGCGCGAGCCGGCTGTGCCCATCCCCGCCCCCCTGCGACAGCTCCCCCGCCGGCATCCGCTCCTGCTGATCCTCCTCTTCGGGCTTTTGCTCCGCTTCGCTTTCTTCATCGAACTGCGGCAAAGCCCGTTCTACAGCACCCCGGACCTGGACGCGCTGGAATACGACAACCAGGCCCGGGATTTCGCGGCGGGCAAGCTCGCCTGGACCGAGATCCCGATCCACGGTCCCGGTTATCCGCTCTTCCTGGCGCTCCTCTACACCCTCTTTCGCGGGAGCTACACCGCGGTCTATGCGGCCCAGTTCAGCCTCGGCCTGCTCAACGCATATCTCGTCTATCGCCTGGGCCGGCGCTTCTTTGACCGCGCCGCGGCCCTTGTCGCCGCGTTCTTCATGGCCACGCTCTGGACCACCCTCTACTTCGAGGGCCTGCTCCTGGCCACCACCCTCATGCTCAGCCTCGACCTCCTGGCCCTGCTCGCCCTCGATCATGCCCGCCGCCCCGGCCGCCCCTGGAGTTGGCTCCTGGCCGGAATCCTCCTCGGCCTCTCCGCCATCACCTGGCCGCTGATCCTGGCTTTCCTCGGCGCGCTCTTGCTAATGCTTCTCTTCTTTCCGCCTTCGCCGCTCCGCCGGCCCGCCTTCGCTCCGGCCCTGGTCCTCCTCCTGGGAGCCGCCTTGCCGATCGCGCCGGTCACCTGGCAAAACTGGCGCGCCGAGCACGACTTCGTCCTGATCCAGAAAAACGGAGGCATGAACCTCTACCTGGGCAACAACCCCAAGGCCGACGGCACCCCCAACGTGCGTCCCACCGGCGAGTGGGACCAACTGCTCCTCCTCCCGCAAACCGAGGCCGGCATCACCCGCCAGTCGCAGCGCGACCGCTTCTTCCTGGCATTAGTCCTGCACTTCGCCCGCACCCAACCCGGACGGTTCCTCCAACTCCAGGCACGCAAACTGGCGCTCCTCGGGAACGCCCGCGAGATCCGCGCCACCTTTGACCCCGAATTCTTCCGCCGACGATACCGCACCCTCTCCCTCCCCCTCCCCGGGTTCGCGCCCCTCCTCGCCCTCGGCCTGCTCGGAATGGTCCGGGCCCGAAACCCCTTCCCCTCGCTCCTCTTCTTCTACCTGGCCGCCTATGCCGCGGCCGTGGTCCTCACCGTGGTCAGCGCCCGCTACCGGATGCCGCTCGCGCCGGTCCTGGCTCTCTTTGCCGGCCACGGCCTGGTCGAGCTGGCCCGGCTTTTTCGGGAAAGAGACTGGCGGCGGCTCGCGCCGGCCCTGGTCTTCCTGGGGGCGGTGGACCTGGCCGGCCATTGGTCGCGCCCGGTGCCCAAGCACACCAACGCGGAAGAGTGGTCTCATCTCGGCAATGCCTATTACGTCCGCCGCAACCTCTACCCGGCCGAGTTGGCTTACCGCCGGGCGCTGGAACAAGAGCCGGGCTATTCCATGGCCATGACCGGCCTGGCCGTCATCTCCTGGGACCAGGGCCGGCGCGACCGGGCCCTGGAGACCTTGCGCCGGGCGCTGCTGCTCGACCCGGAAAACGTGCCCACCCGCTACCAGTATGCCGAATACCTGCGCCAGCAGGGGGAATGGGACAAAGCTCTGGCCGAGTATCAGATCCTGCTCCAGAAATGGCCGGCCCAGGTCTCGGCTCACTTTTTCGTCGCGCTGACCGCGTTCGAAAAAGGCGATTTGGAAACGGCGCGGCGGGAGGCGGAGGAAGTCCTGCGCTCGCGGCCCGAGAACGCGGCCATGCTCGACCTGCTCAAGAAAATCCAGGACCATGAACGCGAAACCTCACCCTGACCTTTGCTCCGGGCTTTACGCGGCGCTGGCCGTGGCCTTGGCCGCAGGCCTAGTCTATGCCCCGACCCTGGCCCAGGGCTTTGCCTTCGACGAATACTTCCTGATCCTGGAAGACACCACCCTGCACAGCCTCCGGTATCTGCCCGACTTTTTCACCCGGCCCTTCTGGCCGGGGCAGACCGGGATCATCTACTACCGGCCGCTGATCACCTTGACCTACGCCCTCGATTACACGCTCGGCCAGGGCCGGCCCTGGCCGTTCCACCTCACCAACCTGATCGGCCACGTCCTCGCCAGCGTCCTCGCCTTCCGCCTCTGCCGACGGCTCTTCCCTCCCCTCGCCCTCTTCACCGGACTCCTCTTCGCGCTGCACCCGGTCCACACCGAGACCGTCACCTGGATCTCCGGACGCACCGACCTCTTCGCTACCCTCTTCCTCCTTCTGGCCTGGCTCCTCGCGCTCGAACCTCTTCAGCCCTGGCGCTTTAAGCCGATCCTCTCCCTGGCCGCCTTCGCCCTGGCCCTGCTCGCCAAAGAGGCGGCCGTGGTTTTTCCCCTCCTGCTCTTTCTGGGAGACCGCCTCCAAGCCCGGCGCCTGGACGCCGGCCGCGCCCGCTATTACTTCCTCCTCTTCCTCGTTCTCCTCGGCTACTTCTTCCTCCGCCACCACGCCCTGATCACGTCCGGACCGGAGCCGGCCCCGGCTTTCTTCGCCGGCCACACCCTGGGCTTCAAGCTTTTGACCATGTCCGCCGTGGGCTGGACGGACCTCCGCCTCCTCTTCTTCCCCTTCCCTTTGCGGCTGGACTATTATTACGACCAGCTCTTCAAGGACGGGGTATCCACCCCGGTCGGTCTCGCGGCCCTGGCCGGGCTGATCGCCCTGGCTCTCCTGGCCCTGGCCAGCCCCCGGCGCCGGCCCGGAGCGGCCTTTGACTTTCTCGGACTCGCGCTCTCGCTCCTGCCCGTGTCTCACCTGATCTCCTTCCCCACCCTCATGGCCGAGCGGTTCCTTTATCTCCCCAGCCTCTTCGCCTGCCTGTTCCTGGCCCGGATGCTCGCGGCCCTGAAGCACCGCGCGCCCCGGCTCCTGCTCGGCCTTTCCCTGCTCTTGCTCCTGGAATGGATCGGCCTCGCCGCCGGCCGCGACCGCGACTGGCAAAACGGCTACCGCTTCTGGCGCGCGGCCGTGCGCGAGATCCCGGAGAGGCCCGAAGGCCATAACCTGCTCGGCGTCTTTGCCATGAACCGCGGCCAGGTCCGCCTCGCCCGCCACGAATACCAGGCCGCGCTCCGCCTGGACCCGGACTACACCGTGGCCCTTTCCAACCTGGCCGAGATCGCCTTCCGCCAGGGCGACCTGGAAGAGGCCCGCCGCCGGCTGGAAGAGGCGGTGAAGAAGACGCCGGACCTGGCCACGGCCCGTTTCAACCTGGGGATGGTTTACGCCCGGCTGGGTGAGGAAGCCAAGGCCGTTCTGCAATTGCAGGCGGGGCTGGAGTTGTTCCCGGCCAACCTGGAGATGCGGCTGAAATTGATCAGCCTGCTGCAAAGGCAAGGCCGGAGTCGGGAAGCCCGGGAGGTAGTGGAAGAGGGGCTGAAGCTGACGCCCGATCAGCCGAATCTGGCGCGCCTGAGAGAGGAATTAGACTGACGAGAAGTTTGCGCTTAATCTCGCCTGGTTTTAGTTCAGCACTTGTGCTACACTGAGCAGAGGAGGAAAAAAGGATGCCCGCTAAGAATCCACGTTTAAGCTCGGTGGTGGAAAAGCCGCTTTACCAATGGCTGAAGCAGTCGGCGGAACGCGAGGGGACTTCGCTCTCCACCCGGGTCCGGGATCTACTCCGGATCGCGCGGGAGTTGGAAGAAGATGCCTTCTGGACCGAGGCAGGTGAAAAGCGGCTGCGGACGTTCCGCCGGCGAACCGCGGTCGAGCATGACCAAGCCTGGGGCAGAAAAAAGTGATCGCTTTTGCGCTCCGCTATCACCCGGAGGTAGTGGAGCGGGATATCCCGGCGCTGGACCCCGCCATCCGCAAGCGAATTCGACGCGCCCTGGAACTCCGGCTCGTCACCCACCCGGAAAAATACGGAAAGCCCTTGCGCCAATCCCTGAGCGGGCTGCGGAAATTGCGCGTGGGCGACTGGCGGGTGATTTATTTGATTCGCGGAACCGAAGTTTGGATTCTCCGGATCGGCCACCGGCGAGAAGTCTATCAGGAAGCTTCCCGTCCAATCCCGGAGGAGAGCTAAAGACCGTTCTTTAACGGAACAACTCGCGCACGGTTTTTTCCGAGGGCGGCTCGGCCACGCCCCGCTCGGTGATAATGGCCGCGATGTTCTTGGCCGGGGTGACGTCAAAGGCCGGGTTCAAGACCGGCACGCCCTCGGGCGTGATCGCCTCGGAAAAGACGTGGGTGACCTCCCGGGGGTTGCGCTCTTCGATCGGGATCTCGGCCCCGCTCGCGCATTCCAGGTCAATGGTGCTGATCGGCGCGGCCACGTAAAAGGGGATGCCGTGGGCTTTGGCCAGCACCGAGAGGGGGTAGGTGCCGATCTTGTTGGCGGCGTCCCCGTTCCGGGCGATCCGGTCCGCGCCCACGATCACCTTGTTCACCATTCCCTTTTGCATGAGGCTCCCGGCCATGTTGTCGCAGATCACGGTCACCGGGATGCCGTCCTTGTGCAATTCCCAGGCGGTGAGTCTCGCGCCTTGCAGAAACGGCCGGGTCTCGTCGGCCAGCACTTTCACCCTTTTTCCCTCTTCGAGGGCGGCACGAATGACACCGAGGGCGGTGCCATAGCCGGCCGTGGCCAGCGCGCCGGCGTTGCAGTGGGTGAGCACGGTATCCCCGTCGGCCAAAAACCGCGCCCCGTTCTTACCCATGCGCCGGTTGATGGCAATGTCTTCCTCCCGCATCGCCCGCGCCTCGGCCTCACACAACTCCGCAATCTTATTCGGCGCCTCGGAGAGGTGAGCCTCCACCAGCCGCTTCATCCGCTCAATGGCCCAGAAGAGGTTGACCGCGGTCGGCCGGGTCTTGCTCATTCGCTCGCAGACCTGAATAAAGCCGTGGTAAAAACTTTCCGGTTTCCCGGACGCCAGTTGGCGGGCGCCGAGCGCGATGCCCATGGCCGCGGCCACCCCGATGGCCGGCGCGCCCCGGATCACCATCTGCTCGATCGCCTGCGCCACTTCCTCCGCAGTGGAAAAGGCCAGGTATTTCTCCTCCCGGGGCAGCACCCGCTGGTCAATCATCACCACCCGGCCGTCTTTCCAGTCAATCGTGTTAATGCTCACTTCGAGCTCCTTTCGGTTTCACTAGGTTGAGGATATGGAATTACTTTGTGCTTGTCAATTGCTACCTTGAGGCTATGAAGCTCTTGCATTTCCTTTCCGTAAGTATTAAACTTAGGAAAAAAAATTGAATGGTGAATAGTCGACCAGACTTGGCAAGGGGCGAGAGATGGAGAATAGAATTATATTGATCGGGTTTGTTGTGGTTTTGATTGTTTCGGTTGGTTGCGAAAAGAAAGCTACTGATGATAAAAACACTCCCCAGCAAATAGAAGCCGCAACTCCATCTTCTCCCATTCCAGGATCTTCGGAGCAGAAATCATCACCAGAGAATGTTTATATTGAGCTCACACCGCAAGAAGAGGAGCTTTATAAGGCGATAGAAAAGGGAGAATTGGCAAGGGTGAAATTCTTGATTAACGAAAAACCTGCTCTTGTTTTTACCGAGAGCAGGATTGAGGGGGAAACCCCCCTGCATAGAGCGGCATGGACTGGACAGAAAAAAATTGCAGAATTCCTAATCGCTAAAGGAGCAAAGGTTAATAAGTCAGATGGGATGTTTTTCAGCACACCGTTGATTTATGCGGCGTGTCAAGGCCATAAAGAAGTGGCAGAGCTTCTGATCAATAAAGGAGCTTATGTAGATAATAGCGACTCCGAGGGATGGAATCCGGTTCTCTGTGCCGTATGGTATGGGCACAAAGAGGTTCTTGAACTCTTGCTGCGACACGGCGCCACTATGATTATGACGGTTTATATGGCATTTGAGGACGTGCCCTGGGAAAGCAGTTGGATGGATGGAACTCCTTTGCAAATAGCAGTGATCCGAGGGCACAAAGATATGGCACAATATCTTCTGGACCAGAAAGCAAATGTGAACGAAGCCAATGACTACGGTCGCACGCCTTTGCATTTGGCGGCGTACTGGGGGAGAAAAGATTTCGTAGAACTACTTCTATCCCGCGGAGCCAAAGTCAATGTTAGAGACAAAACCGGGATTACCCCTCTGCAACTGGCGAGGCAGCGGGGACACGGGGACATCGCGGACCTCCTCCGCCAGCACGGCGGGGTGGAGTGAACCAGAAGGGGTCAAGGGGTCAAGTGCCCGGGTGTCAGGGTTCTTGGATCCGAGGCAGGGGCCTGAAGTCCAACACCCCAAGCCTCTTCTTCCTCCGTGTTCTCGTTGTCTCTGTGGTTAATTCTTCTTCTTGAATTTTCCCCAGAGCCAGGGGCCGAGCGCGAGCTTCTTTTGATAAAAGAAGAAGACCTGGATGCAAACTAGCATGAGGCCGAGGTCGCGGCCGACCAGGTCCCAGCCGATGGGGTTGCCGCCCTCTTCGCTGAAGCAGCCGCAGCCCAGGACCTTGGCCCGGAAGAGGTTGACCGCGATGGCGATGATGAAGCACAAGAGCATGAGGAACTGGGCCGAGGCGGCGATCCGGGTAAAAAGGCCGAGCAGAATCAGGACCCCGCTCGAAAGTTCCACCCAGGGCAGGGTGTAGGCAAAGGGATTTACCAGGACGGCCGGGAGGATCTCGTAGTCATAGACCAGGAGCGCAAAAGCCACCGGGTCCTGGATCTTGTGGATGCTGGACCAGACAAAGGTCACGCCCAGGACCAGCCGGCCGGCCATTGACAGCCAGGGGCTTTTGAAGATCCGCAGGATCATGAGATCATTATTGACTAATTCGCGCCGGCTGGCAACCAAAACCAAGCACCAGAGGAAGAGAAATCAATCCACAGATTACACCGATTACACAGATTTTAAGGAATAAACCATATTAAGATCAGTATAATTAATGAAGCCCGCGTAATTAGTTGACAGGAAACATCCCCCTCACCCTTCCCTCTCCCCCGTGGGGGAGAGGGTTAGGGAGAGGGGCCAGGAGCCTAAGCCGCCCACCGGGGAAGAGCCTTTTCCCGTCAACGGATTTTGCGATCATCAATAGCTTTGTCTGTTAATCTGCGAAATCTGCGTAATCCGCCTTCGCGGAGGACATAGCGCTCCGGCGGAGTCTCTCTGTGGATCCTCCTTTTCCTGCTCCGCGGGACCGTTGCCTCGAGTCTAAAGATAGGGTAAGATAAGAAACAGTGATGGATCCATGCGCGAGATGACGAGCAGCCAAAGGAGTCGCTGATGGCAAGCCCACCCAATCAGGGGAACCTTATCAGCCCGGGCCTTTTCACCGAGCACCGGCTGATCACCACCCAGAACCTGTGTCAGCTCCTGGTGCGGGAGGGCCTGATCACCGAGATCCAGTCGCGGGAGGTGCTGGTCAAGGAGCGGGAGCAGCGGGCGCGGCTCTTGAAGGAGCGGCGGGAGC
>MGQK01000036.1:25010-31925 GCA_001797815.1 Deltaproteobacteria bacterium RBG_13_61_14
AAGGGGCGGCGGGCGCCGGTGAGCGCGGCGATCTCGCCGGCGGAGGTGATCGCCTCGCTCAAGCTGGGACTGGCCCAGAACCCCGAGCGGCTGCTCTCCGAGGACCTGATCCAGCAGGTGTTGGCCAAGGAAGTGGGCCTGACCTTTGTCAAGATTGATCCGCTGAAACTGGACATGAACCTGGTGACCCAGACCATTTCCCGGCCGTTTGCGCGGCGGCACACGATCGTGCCCATTGAGAAGCAGGGCAACCTGATCACGGTGGCGGTGGACGACCCCTTTGACCAGGAGGGCCTGGACGGGCTCAAGCGGGCGTCCGGAGCCGAGCTCTCGGTGGTGCTGGCCACCCGCTCGGACATCCTCAAGATCATCAACGAGTTTTACGGGTTCCGCACCTCGGTCACGGCCGCGGCCAGGGAGCTGCGGCCCGGGTTTGACATCGGCAACCTCGAGCAATACGTGAAGATGAAACCGGCCGAGGCGATTGACGCCGAGGACCAGCCCATCATCAACGCGGTGGAGTATCTCTTCCGCTACGCTTACGACCAGCGGGCCTCGGACATCCACATCGAGCCCAAGCGCGACTATTCGCTGGTGCGCTTCCGGATTGACGGGGTGCTCCACGACATCCACCAGGTCCCCAAGCCGGTGCACGCGGCGATCGTGGCCCGGGTCAAGATTCTGGCCCGGATTGACATCGCCGAGAAGCGGAGGCCGCAGGACGGCCGGATCAAGACCGACCACCGGGGCAAGGAGGTGGAGTTGCGGATCAGCACCCTGCCGGTGGCTTTCGGCGAGAAAGTGGTGGTGCGGATCTTCGACCCGGAAGTGATCCTGCAAGACCTGTCCGAGCTCGGCTTCTTCCCCCGGGAGTTCGAGCTCTTCAACAACTTCATCTCCCAGCCCCACGGGATGATCCTGGTCACCGGCCCGACCGGCTCGGGCAAGACCACCTCGCTCTACTCGGCGCTGCGGGCGCTCAGCACCGCGGAGACCAACATCACCACCATCGAAGACCCGATCGAGATGGTTTACGAGGAGTTCAACCAGGTGGCGGTGCAGCCCAAGATCGAGATCACCTTCGCCTCGGCGCTGCGCACCATCCTGCGGCAGGACCCGGACATCATCATGGTCGGCGAGGTCCGCGACTTCGAGACCGCGCAGAACGCGGTGCAGGCCGCGCTGACCGGGCACCTGGTCTTCTCCACTCTGCACACCAACGATGCGGCCAGCGCGGTGACCCGGCTGTTGGACCTGGGAGTGGAGCCGTTCCTGATCTCGTCCACCCTGATCGGCACGGTGGCGCAGCGGCTGGTGCGCAAGATCTGCCCCCACTGCAAGAAGCCGACCGAGCTGAGCGCGGAGGAGCTCAAGCTTTTGCGCTTCCCCATGAAGGACCCGGGGCAGAAGGTGACGGTGTATTACGGCGAGGGCTGCCTGGACTGCCGGCAGACGGGTTATTTTGGCCGGACCGGGCTGTTCGAGGTCCTGGAGGTGAACGAGAAGCAGAAGAAGCTGATCAATGCCCATGTGGACGCGGCGGAGTTGCGCAAGGCGGCGGTGGAGGACGGGATGATGCTGCTCCGGGAGTGCGCGATCAAGAAGCTGGCGATGGGCGTCACCACCTTCGAGGAAGTGGTCCGGGTCACCGCGATGTGACCTGATCCAGGAGCAGGGCGACACGATCCATGGCGTTGGAGCTGCGTATCGGGGAAATCCCCGCTTTCCATTACCTGCCGTATTTTTATCCGCTGCGGGAGTATTACCCGCAGCCGGAGTATCGGTTGGTGCCGGGCACGCCGGTGGAGCTGAGCCTACTCTTGCGCCAGGGCCAGCTCGAGATCATGCCGGCGCCGGCCCTGGAGTATGCGCTGGCCCCCCAGGATTACCTGGTGCTGCCCGGCCTGGGCGTGGGCTGCCGCGGCCCGCTCGGCATGGCGCTCCTCTTCTCCGACATCCTGCTCGACGACCTGGATGAGGGCACCGTCTCCCTGAGTCCCGCTTCGGTCAGCGCCGCGGCCGTGCTCCGGATCGTGCTCACCAAGTACCTGCAATACACGGTCGAGTTCCAGGCCGGCTGGGGCGATGCCGACGCGTTCCTGCTGGTGGGCGACGCCGCCCTGCGCGAGCGCAACCTCTCCCGCTACAATTACGTTTACGACATCGGCGAGCTCTGGCGCTATTACACGGACCTGCCCCTGGTGGTCTCCCTGTGGACGCTGCGGCGGGAGATCGGCCCGGCCAGGAGCGGCCTGATCCGGCTCTTGCAGCGCTCACTCGGCTATTGCCTGGACTTCAGCCAAAAAGATTACTCCCGGCTCGCCCGGGAGGTAAAGGGCTACGAGTGGCTGCCCCGGAACCAGATGGCGGAGGTCTGGAGCAAAATCCAATACCACCTGGAGCCGGACCACTTCGAGGGCTTGGTCCGCTTTTACCAGGACGCGGAAGAGGTCGGCATGATCGAGCAGGCGCCCGCCCTCGAGTTCTTCGGCGAAACCAAGTAGCAACCCGCGCTTTGGGCCAGGGACCCTGGCCGCCTAACCCTGCAACGCCTTCTGGAAAATGGGGATCGCGGTTTCGATGTCGTCGCGGCTGACGTCGAGGTGGGTGACCGCCCGCAATCGGCTCTTGCCCAGCGGATTGATCAGCACCCCCAATTGCTTGAGCCGGCCGGCGTAGGTGAACGCATCCAGTCCGGGCCGGGTGACTTCGAGGAAGGTCATGTTGGTCTCGACCTTGGCGAGGTCCACGGCAATCCCTTCCAGCCCGGCCAGTCCCTCGGCCAAGCGCCGGGCGTTCCTGTGGTCTTCGGCCAGGCGCTCGACGTGGTGGTCGAGGGCGTAGAGACCGGCCGCGGCCAGGATGCCGGCCTGGCGCATGCCGCCCCCGAACATCTTGCGGAAGCGCCGGGCCCGGGCGATGAATTCTTTGGAGCCGCAGAGGACCGATCCCACCGGCGCGCCCAGTCCCTTGCTCAGGCAGAAGCTGACCGAGTCCGCCGGCCGGGCGATGGTCTGGGGAGACAGCCCGGTCTTGACCGCGGCGTTGAAGATGCGGGCGCCGTCGAGATGGGTCTTGAAGCCCCAGGCTTTTGCCAGGGCGCCGATGGCGTCCAGGTCTTTTTGGGGAAAGACGATGCCGCCGCCGGAGTTGTGGGTGTTTTCCATCATGATCAGGCTGGTGGGCGCCAAGTGGACGTTGCCGCCCTTGGCAGAAGCCAGCGCGTCCTCCGCGGTGAAGGTGCCGCCCCGGCCGGCCACGATGGTAAGCACGCCGGAGAGAGCGGCCGGCGCGCCCGACTCGTAGAGCCAGGCGTGGGCGTTCTCGCCGATGATGACGCTGTCGCCGTGGCGGGTGTGGGCGCGGATGGCCACCTGGTTGGCCATGGTGCCGGAGGGCATGAACACCGCGGCTTCCTTGCCCATCCGCTCGGCGGCGCGGGCTTCGAGCGCGTTGACGGTGGGGTCTTCGCCGTAGACGTCGTCACCGACTTCGGCCGAGGCCATGGCCCGGCGCATGCCGGGAGTGGGACGGGTCACGGTATCGCTGCGCAGGTCAATCGTTTTCATGGCGTGCTATTCTAGCAGGAAAAGGGGCTCTTGAAAATTGGTTCTTCCGGTTCAGGCCGGCGACATCAAAAGAGAGCAAGAACTATTAATCGAACTACTACCGCGCCATAGAGGATGGACCAGAGCAGCCAGGCCCAGAGGGGGAGAAGGAAGGGAGTGCGGGATTGATATTGCCGAAAGGTCTCTCGGAAAAGGGGCTCCAGCCGGCTCACTTCCTCGTAGCGCGAAGCCACGGCGGCGATCACCCAGAGCAGGGGGATCATCAGGAAAACTTCCAAGGCCCCGGAAGCGAGGACTCCTCCGCCAATGAACAGAGCGTGTCCAACATAAAGCGGGTGCCGGGTCCAGCGATAAGGACCGGCGGTAACTAAAGCTTGGGGCATGGTCTTGATTTGTCCGCGGTCCCGAAGAATCAGCGGGGCGGCGGCAACCCAAAGGTAGAGCGCGATGAGCACCAGCCCCAAACCTGGAAGCGTATGCAGGCCCAGCTCAAACCGATGCGGCGAGCCGCGAATCGCCAACAGCCAGGGGCCGTAAACCACCCCCGCGCTGACCAAGCCGAGCAAAATTCCCCAGCGGGTTTTTTGCAAGAGCCGGTATTCCACCCAGCCGATGGGCAGCACCAGTAAGGTAAGCAAAGGCCAGGCGAGAGGCGGAATCATCGCTTTCACCAGGATTTTACCACAAAGACACGAAAACACAAAGCTAAAAATCAAAGAATAAAACTGTCTTTTCTTTCTTTATCTTGCCCTTTGTGTCTTTGTGCCTTTGTGTTTAGATCTTTGCTTCTTGCTTTGCGTCTTTGCGCCTTGGCGTGAAACCTCTCATTTGTTACCGAATGGGTCCGGCCCCGCAAACAACGGATTCAAGTCCGGCGGCGGGTCCTTCATCAGCATCCGGGCCAGGATCAGGAGCTGGATCTGGGAAGTGCCGGCGCCGATCTCCATCAGCTTGGCGTCGCGCATGAAGCGCTCGACCTTGTATTCCCGCATGTAGCCGTAGCCGCCCAGGATCTGGATGGCGTCGAGCGCGACCGCGGTGGCGCACTCGGTGGAGTAGAGCTTGGCCGCGCTGGCCGCGGCGGAGATGTCCAGGCCCTGCTCGTGCATCTGACCCAGCATCCACAGGTGCGCGTAGCTGCCTAAAAGCTTCTCCCACATGCGGCCGAGCATGAACTGGATGCCCTGGAAATGGATGATGGGCCGGCCGAACTGCACCCGGGTCTTGGCATAGGCGGTCGCGTCTTCCAGGCAGCGCTCCATGATCCCGATCATCAAGCCCGGCGTGTGGGCCCGCTCGTGGTTCAAGTTGACCAGCGCGTCGTAAAACCCCTTGCCTTCCTCGCCCAGGCGCTGGCTGGCGGGCACGCGCAGGTCTTCCATGAAGATCTCGCCGGTGGGGCTGCCGCGCATGCCCATCTTGTCGAGCGGCTTGCCGGTGGCGAGGCCCTTCATGCCCCGCTCCAGAATAAAGGCGGTGATGCCGGCCGGCGCCTTGGCATAGACCACGAAGGTGTCGGCGTAGGGCGCGTTGGTGATAAAAGTCTTGGCGCCGTTCAGGACGTAAGAATCGCCGTCGCGGGCCGCGGTGCTCTTCATGCCCTGGACGTCGCTTCCGGCCTCCGGCTCGGTCAGCCCCCAGGCGCCGAAAGTGTCGCCCCGGAAGATGGGCACCGCGTAGCGCTCTTTCTGCTCGCGGCTGCCGGCGTAGAGGAGAGCAAAGCCGGCGAGCTCGAGGCTCGCGCCCAGGGAGAGCGCGAAGGCGGGGCAGACCTTGCTCACCTCGATCGAGACCAAAGAGCGGGTGATGAAGTCTTGCTCCGCGGCCGCGGCTTCGAGGTCGCCGAGGTTTTTGATTTCATCGGCGCCCTGGACCTCTTTGAGGAAGCGCCGGATGAGGTCGTAAGGGGGCATCTCATGGTTGTCGAGCTTGTCCACGTGCGGCTCCACTTCCTGGCGCATGAACTTGCGGGCCATCTCTCGCGCCAGCTTCTGCTCCGGCGTGACCTGGAAACTGAACATGACTTGGCACCTACCCCTTTCTTTGCTAGGATGACACCGCTGGCTCGTAGGGGCATGCCCCTACCTTACTCGACGATAGTTCTAGCAGAAGGCAAAACAAATGTCCAAACCCGACCCGCAACGCGGCGCCCTGGTGCAAAAGGCGGTCAACGACTCGCCTTATTACCGGCACATCCGGATGGCCCTGACCGAGTTCACCGAGACCGGCTCCAAGCTGGAGATGGAAGTGAAGCCGGAGCACAAGAACCTCTGGGGCACCATGCACGGCGGCGCGCTGGCCTCGATCATTGACTCGGCCTGCGGCCTGGCCACGGTCGGCGTGCTCTTGGAAACCGAGGCGGTGGTCACGCTCCAGCTCCAGGTCAACTACTTCGCGCCGGTCACCCAGGGAAAGCTGACCGCCTACGGCAAGGTGGTGCACCGGGGCCGGACCACCATCGCCACCGAGGCCGAGGTGTTTGACGACGCCGGCGCGCTGGTGGCCAAGGGCGGGACGGTGCATTACATTAAAGCGCGGACGTTATAAGGGGTGCGGGTGTGGGCACCCGCACCACAAGAGCGAGTAGCAAACTCGCACCACTCATTCCGCAACACTTAAGGAGTAAGGATATGGAAGAGGCGTTGATCGTGGCGGCGAAACGGACCGCCATCGGCCGCAAGGGGAAGTCGTTGTCGCTGGCGCGGCCGGAGGAGTTGTTGGCCGAGGTGCTGTTGGCGGTGGTCAAGGACGTGAACCTGGACCCCAACCTGATTGACGACGTGCTGGTGGGATGCGTCTACCAGATCGGGGAGCAGGCCTGCTGCGTGGCGCGCAACGCCACCGTGGCCGGCGGCTTTCCGGCCGACACCCCGGCTTCCACTCTCAACCGCCAGTGCGGCTCGGCGCTCTCCGCGCTCAACTTTTGCGCCACCACCATCCGCGCCGGCGAGGCCGACGTCATGATCGCGGGCGGCATTGAGATCATGAGCAAGTATCCGATCATGTCCGACTTCTGGGGCCTGAACAAGGGCCTGCCCTTCGGCCAGAAGTTTGCGGACGCTTGCGGGGGCAAGGTGGTGAACCAGGGCGAGGCGGCGGAGTTGATCGCCAAGAAGTGGGGCATCAGCCGCGAGGCCATGGACGAGTTCGGCTTTCACTCGCACATGAAAGCGGCCAAGGCGCAAGCGGCCGGCAAGTTCAAAGCCGAGATCTATCCGGTGGAAGTGACCACGCCCGAGGGCGAGAAGAAGATTTTCGACCAGGACGAGGGCATCCGGCCCGATACCACACTGGAGAAGCTCGCCGCTTTGAAGCCGGCGCTGGGCACGAGCATGATCACGGCCGG
>MGQK01000036.1:32059-32270 GCA_001797815.1 Deltaproteobacteria bacterium RBG_13_61_14
TGACCGGCCCGATCCAGGCCACCCATAAGATCCTCAAGAAGACCGGGATGAAGATCACCGACTTCGACGTGATCGAGATCAACGAGGCCTTCGCCTCGGTGCCCCTGGCCTGGGCGATCGAGCACGAGCCGGACCCCGCGGTGGTGAACATTAACGGCGGGGCGATCGCGCTCGGCCACCCGGTGGGCAACACCGGCACGCGCCTGGTCTG
>MGQK01000037.1:0-437 GCA_001797815.1 Deltaproteobacteria bacterium RBG_13_61_14
GATTCTGCCTGCGGGCGGAGACGCGGCAAGCCCCTACCGGATCGAGATTACGCACCTGCGCTATCAGGCGGTCCGGCTGCAGGATGCCGTGCAGGGCGCCCGGGTAATGGCTCCGAAACCGGAAGACCTGGCGCCCGGGATGACGGCGGCTCTGCTGGCTTCCACGGATATCGTGCGCCGGGATTTCCTTCTCACTCCGTCCAAAGGCACCCCGCGACACCCGGCGCTCGGCCCGATCGATCCCAATTTCGCCGAGTACTGCTATCAGCAGGCATTGCTTCTCCTGAGCCGGGATAAGAAAAACGCGGTGGAACTTCTGAAGGTATACGCGCAGACCGGCCAGAACCTCAAGCAGATAGGCCGAGCCCTGCAGCTCATCGCCCTGCATGACAAATAGAAGTTTGGCATCCGGCATCCCGGACATCCATTTCCATGGA
>MGQK01000037.1:495-600 GCA_001797815.1 Deltaproteobacteria bacterium RBG_13_61_14
GACGGGATTCCTGATGTTGATTGTGCCGGCCGCATCGGCCCAGCAGCCTCCCGCCCCCGGCTACCGGCCGACAGTCACCATCGACGGCGCCAGCCACCCGGAACA
>MGQK01000037.1:644-868 GCA_001797815.1 Deltaproteobacteria bacterium RBG_13_61_14
TGCTGCTGGCTGAGAAGGCGCCCGACGCGGGCCGGGATGTCTGGGTCAACCGGCTGCATCTGTCGCCGCGGCAGATGAATCACCTCATTGCGCTGGGCCGGGAGTTTCAGGAAGAAGAAGCGCAGATGATGCGCGACGTAAAGCAGATCGCAGGCGGCTCGAATGGCGTCCCTTCGGAATCGGTCAAGGCCAGGCTGCGGCAGTTGCAGGCGGAAAACGAGATC
>MGQK01000037.1:916-5661 GCA_001797815.1 Deltaproteobacteria bacterium RBG_13_61_14
AGCATGCAAAAGCTGCAGTCCTTCGCCCGCTTGCATATCGCTCCCCGAATCCGCGTGGGCGAGCTTGTCGCCGTGGACCGGAAGTAACGGAGGAGCCCAAGACATGCCGGAAGTTGGGGAAAGAGACGATCGAAGCAGCTGTGAGTGACGGGGGATCCTCATGAAACTGCGAGGCATTATCCTACAGAGATTCATCAACCTCCTTTCCCTTCTCTGCGTTTTCTTTTCGTTGTGGAGCTGGCTTGGGACTGCTCCCGTATACGCCGATTACTACACCTATTCCAGCCTGTGGTATTCCGGCGGCTGGGTTCATGCCGAAGCCTCCACCTACGTGGAACCGGGAGATTGGTATGTATGTGTGGGCTTCAAGGACTCCACGGTGCTGGTCGCCCCCAACGGCGCGCGCGCCACGAGCCCGCAATTCTGCGAGGAGACAAACAGCGTTCAGACCAATCTGTCCCTTCCATGGCAATCCGGCCTCTGGACCTTCAATTCCTACCACTACGGAGGCTACGGAGGCGAGGAATGTACCTGTTGGGATCTCATGATGCACTGGGAGGAGACCCTGAATGCCTCCCTGCCGTCGATCACTTACTTCTATGCGGTCCCGTCCCAGGTGGCGCCCTACCAACCCGCGACGCTCTACTGGTCGAGCCAGAACGGGAGCGGCTGGGCGTACATCAACGGGACGCCGGTGAATCTGCAGGGTTCGATGGTGGTCAGCCCCCTTTCAACCACGGCCTATACGCTGACGGTGTCGAATCCCTATGGCTCCGCCCAGGCATCCACGACGGTGACGGTGAACGCGCCCAACCTGAACGGGAAGTATTACCAATACTCGGTCCGGCACGAAAAGGGATCTTCCGCGTTTTTCCCCTTCGCCGGAACCGGCCGGGAGTCGGTCAACTCGGCCAACGGCAATCTGTTCTTCACGATTCCGCTTCTCAGCCGGCCGGGCCGCAACGGCCTGGGAATCGATCTCAACCTGGCTTACAACTCCAAGATCTGGGATTTCTATTACGAGGGCAGTGCGCGTTATGCGGCCCTGGCGGAGCGGGAATCCTGGGTGGGAACCGGCTGGACGCTCCTTGTCGCCAGGATGATCGATGACTCGGCCAACGGCCGCTATTACCTGACTCTGTCTGACGGATCGAACCACGAACTGGCGTTCTACGACGGCGCCTGGCGGACGATGGATTCCACGTACGCTGTGTATGAACCCGTATCCCGCAAGCTGACGCTCAAGGGAGGCGCGAATATAACCTTCGGCTACGTTGATCCGTTCCGGAGCTGGGCTCGCTATGCAACGCGCGTCCAGGACACTAACGGCAACTATCTTGAGATCGGCTATCAGGGCGACGGGGGGAGAATCAGCGCGATCCAGGACACCCTCGGAAACACTTACACCTTCGAGCTCGAGAACAACTACCTGCGCTGGATCAGGTATTGCAACACCAACGATACGACCCAGCCCACAAGCACGATCGCATTGAGTTATCAGCAGCAATCGGTAACGTTCGGCTCGGGGGCGACGACGGATCCGAGCCTGGGCGCCCAGCGCCAGCTTGCGGAGCTCTTCCGATGCGGGCATGTATATGGTTTCAGCTATCTCGAGAGCGGGGAGTTGTCGCAGATCACGTATCCGACTGGCGGAGTGAGCCGGTATTTCTACTCCGGCACATGGGTTTTCGACCGCCCGCTCAACGCCACCGTTTTCGAGCACTGGATATCGGGGCACGACACGGGAGAGGGATCGCCTGTTTGGAGTTGGGAATACCAGAAGTACTACGGAACCTACTGGATCTCGTTTGGCGTTTTGAACAACGAATCTTACGCGGCGCCCAACAGAGCAGTCCTCCTCATACCCGGGGGACTTACGAAGGAGCAATACATGTCACAGGGCAGTCCGGGCTGGGCGGATGGGCTCAGGACCGGCGGGTTTGACAGGTTGCAGGGCTGTTCGAGCGCGATCCAATACACATCGGAGGTCTGGACCCAGGACGATACGGGGCTGGCGGCAATCAAGAATCCCAGAAATACATCCCTCGTGAAGGGCCTGGGGAGCTGCAATGGCTACCAATTCAAGGAGCTGAGGACCGAGTTCAGCTATGCCGCGGCCTCCGACCATAGCGGCAATCTCAAGGAGATCCGCGAATACTCTTTCTCCGGCTCGCTGCGCAGGAGGACCGAGCTCAGCTACCTGCACGAGTCCAACAGCAATTATGTCGCGCTCAACATCCTGGACCGCGTCGCCGAGACGCTGGTCTACGACGGCTCCAATCAGCTTGTGGCCAGGACGCAGGTCGGCTACGATCTCTTCTCCCTGTACGCGGCGCCGAATGCCATCCGGCACGATCCGGCCTATGGCACGGGCTTTCTGATCCGCGGCCTGCCTTTCACCGTCAAGAGATGGTATGATCTGGCGCAGAACCTGTATGTAACGACGACCACCAGGTACGACGAGTGTGGAAACGTGCGCGAGATCGTGGATCCGAAGTCCCGCACCAGCATCATCGAGTACTGGCTGTCGCCCGCCGATAACGCCTACGCTTTTCCGCTGCAGACGGCGAACCCTCTCGCACACGCGACGCACGCGGTTTACAGTTACAAGAGCGGGGCGATCTTGAGCAGGACCGATGCCAACAACCAGACGACGTCGATGCTCTACGACAGTTGCGACCGGGTGACCCGGGTGACCAAGCCGGGCGGCGGGGTAATTGCCTACTGGTATTGGGTCGACTCCGCGAGGGTTACGGAATATATCAGCGGGTCGCCCGGCGATCCCAATGCCAAAGTCCGGACACGGCATGTCCAGTTGGACCCGATGGGCCGCCTGGGGGAAACGACGGTATCGGATCCGGCTGGCAACATAGAGCAGGAGACGATATACGGCGGATGGAATCAGGTGGAGAGCGTTTCGCTGCCGCACCGGGAGGGGCAGCAGCCCAGCTACACCCAGTATTCCTACGCGGCGCCGGGATACGTGTCGGCAATCAGCTCGCCGAGGCAAAGTGTGGGATATGCATACGATGGCAACTACGTCCTGGTCAGTGGGGACAACGGGACCGTGCGACGTACCTATCAGGAAGACGGTAAGGTCAGCCAGGTGCTCGAGAAAGACGCGAACGATCAGCTGACCGTCGCGACCGACTATGTGTATGACGCTCTGGGAAGGCTGATCGCGATCTCCCAGGGCGCGCAGACGCGGATATTCACCTATGACGATCTCGGCAGGCTCAAAAGCGAGACGCATCCGGAGAGCGGCACGAAGAGCTACACGTACGACGAGAATTCCAACATGGTGACGAGAACGGACGGCCGGGGGATCGTCACGACCTATGTGTATGACGAGCTGAACCGCCTCACGCTCAGGAGCTACAACGACGGGACGCCTTCGGTCAGCTACTATTACGACAGCGCGCCTCCGGGCAGCCCGATCGGGATCTTGAATCCGGTGGGCCGGCTGACAAGGATCGCGACGACAACTGCGGGCGTATCCGTGACCAGCTACTACAGTTACTGCAACTGCTCCTCGGTGGAGCGGGAAGCGACGGTCGTCACCGACGGCACGACGAAGACCTATATCACCGGTTACATGTACGACTACGTGGGCCGCTTGACGTCGATCACCTATCCCAACGGCAAGGTGGTCGCCTACGGCCGCGACAGCCTCGGCCGGGATATCCAGGTCTCCTCGACCGTCGGCGGCCAGAACATCGACTACGTCAGCTCGGCGGAATATCTTGGGCCGCGGGGGGAATTGACCCGGGTCGAGTACGGCTTGCGCTACGACTACTGGATGGCGGTGCAGGCTACCTACACCTTCAGTCCGGTGACGCTCCGTCTGACCGGCCTGCAGACGCTCGGCCTGAGCCTGAGCTATAATTACTATTATGACGGCTACCAAAGGAGCAGGATCTACGACATCACGGACAATTACGACTACAATCGCAGCCAGCACTTTGAGTACGATCACCTGTGGCGATTGACTTCCTACTGGCGATCCTACGCCAGGGACGCCGGGCAGCCGGAGAAGAAGGTCGACTGGACGTACGACCGCTATGGGAACCTGCTGACACGGACCACGTACAAGGCGAACTGTCCTCCCGAGGGCTGCCTGGACACGTACACGGTGGATCCGGCGGCAAACCGGCTGCTGCTGCGGGTGCCGTGGTACCCGCCGCCGGAGAGTTACACTTACGACGCGGCGGGCAACCAGATGGGTAACGGCCGGACCTACGACGCGGAGAACCGGCTGCTGGGCTGGACGGGCACGGGATTTCTCTACGACGGCAACTCGCGCCGTTTCCGAAAGGTGGAGGGCAGCTCGCGGATATTTTATATTTACTCCGTGAAGGGATTTCTCCTGGTGGAAGACGACTGGTCGACGGGCACGACGATGAACCAGATCTATTTCAACGGCCAGCTGATCGCGACGCACGACCAGAACGATGTCGTGCGGTTTCTGTTCAAGGATCACCTGGGCTCGACGCGCAGCATCGCGACGGTGACGCCGGGCCAGCCGTGGGGTTACGACTGGGAAACCACGGCGGTTTTCGATTACGATCCCTATGGGAACTACTATGCGTCGTGGGTATCCGATCCCCAGGTCTCGAAGACGCGCTTTACGGGGAAGGAACGAGAGGAAAACGGCCTGGATTACTTCGGCGCCCGCTGGTATGATTCCGCCAACACCTTCCGCTGGATCTCGCCCGATTCACTCACGGCCCGCGTCTACGACCCCC
>MGQK01000038.1:0-5019 GCA_001797815.1 Deltaproteobacteria bacterium RBG_13_61_14
AAATGCCGGGACGACTCCGGCGCGCCGGCCCTGGCCATCACCGCCACCGGCGCGCAAAAGGGCGAGTTGACCCCGGATAAAATCTGTTATCCCGCGCTGGATCGGACCAACTACGGCTATTTCAAGGCTTCCACCGAGACCGACATCCACGCCCGCATCCTCCAGATCCCCGGGGTCAACGCCTCCATGCACGGCCACACCAAGATGGCGATGGTGGTGAGCATGGACGACGCGCCCCATCCCAAGGCCAACCCGCGGCCGCCGCTCGTCCCGGTGGACCCGCTTGGCGCCCGCTACCTGGGCCGAGTGCCGGTGGTGTGGGTCAAGGTCCAGTCCGGCTCGCCCGAGATGATCGAGACCATCCCCAAACAACTGGAGACCTCGCCGGTGTGTCTGCTGGAGGAGCACGGCGCTTTTGCCCGGGGCGCGAGCCTGGAGCAGGCGCTGTTTCACTTGTGCGTGCTCGAGCACTCCGGGCAGGTGATTTTTTTCTCCGAGATCCTGGGCGCGGACCTGGATGGGGCCCGAAACAAAGCGGAAGCGCTGAAGCCCGGATTGCAAAAGCTGCTGCCGGACTATTCTTCGGAACAGGACTCTCTGCGCCAGTTCGCGGACGAGCCGGACACCGTCGAGACCTTCCTGCAAACCGGCTTCCGGATCTTCGAGTCCGGCTACAGCCCCTTCCACACCGGCTCCATGAGCCTGCGCGGGGCCAAGACCTTGCTCTACCTGCCCAAGGCCGCGATGCCCCACGACCTGACCGGCCCCATGTTGGAACTTCCTTTGGATTCTTCCCAGGCCGGGGAGAATTTCGGCTCCGAGCTGGAGTTGCACCGGAAGATTTACCGCGAAACGCCGTTCAAGGCGCTGGTGCACTGCTACGTGGCCGAAGCCCAGGCCCAGGCGCTCGCGCTCACCGCAAAAGCCGGCGAAAAATTTCCGCGGGTCATCCCGATTGACGCAGAGGGCGGATTCCTCTACCCGGCCATCCCCGTCCTGCCGGCGTTCCCGAGCGTGGACGAACTCGGCCGCGCGCTCCTGGATTACCGCATGGCCATCGTGGCCTTTGGCGGGGTCTGGGCCGCGGCCGAGCAGTCGGTGGGCGAAGCGCTCCGCCACATCTCCTCGTGCAAAGATATCTGCTTCTACCGGATCATGGCCAAGCTGCGCGGGCTTAATGTCTCGGTCCTGGAGCCCAAGCGGGCCAAGAGCTGGTGAGAGGCGCGAGCGGGAAAATGCCATCCAAAGTGGTGGAAATTGACCTGAGCCGGCAGGAGGTCCGGGAATTCAGCATTGATTCGCGGCCCTGGCTCGGCGGTCGGGGTCTCGCGGTCAAGCTGTTCACCGATCGGGCCGATCCCGGCTGCGATCCGCTCTCCGCGGACAACGTGCTGGTGGCGGCCGTGAGCGCGATCACCGGAACCACGGCTCCCACCGCCGGCCGCGGCCACATCGTCTTTAAATCTCCGCTTACCGGCGCCATCGGGTCGTCCAACTCCGGCGGCCGCTGGGGCAAGATCCTCAAGAGCGCGGGCTACGACGCCCTGGTGATCAAGGGTGCTTCTTCTAATCCTGTATATATCCTCGTTACGGATCAAGGCAAAGACTTGGCGGAGAGAGTTTCCCTTCGGCCGGCGGAAGAGCTCTGGGGCAAGAGCGTGCCCGAGGTTTCCGATCTGCTCGCCGGCCGTCACGGCCAAGATTGCAGCGTGCTCGCCACCGGGCCGGCGGGCGAGAAGCTCGTCCGCTTCGCCTCGCTGATGAACGAGAAGAACCGGGCTTACGGCCGGGGCGGACCGGGCGCGGTGCTGGGCGCGAAGCGGGTGAAGGCGATCGTGGTCAAGGGCAGTGCCAAGACCGGGGTGGCGGAGCCGGAAAGGTTCAAGGACGCGGTGGAGCAGACCCGGCATATCATGAAGGCGCAGCCCATCACCAAGCGGGTGCTCCGCGACCTGGGCACGGCCGGCCTGGTCCACCTGATCAACGAGATGCGGATGCTGCCCCGCCGCAACTTCCAAGATTGCATACACGATTCCGACCTGATTGATAACATCTCGGGCGAGGCGATCAGCCGCACCATCCTCGAGCGGGCCGGCGGCTGCTTTAGCTGTCCCATCCTCTGCCAGCGCCACACCCGGGTTGGAGGCAAGAGCGGCGAAGGGCCGGAGTTCGAAACCGCGGTCTTGATGGGGCCGCTGCTGGATATCTATGACCTGGAAGCGATCACCCTGGGCAACTACCGGGCCAATGAGTTGGGCCTGGATACCATGTCCCTGGGCGGGACCCTGGCCTGCGCGGCGGAGTTGTTTGAGCGCGAAGCTATCACCCCGGCGGACGCGGGCGGGATTGCGCTGCGCTTCGGCGAGGCCTCGCTCTACCCGGAGATCGTGGAGAAGATCGGGAAGCGGGAAGGGATCGGGGACCTGCTGGCCGAAGGATCGCTCCGGCTGGCCGAGCGGTTCGAGCATCCGGAAGCGGCCATGCAGGTGAAGGGGCTGGAGATCCCGGCCTATGATCCGCGCGGCATGATGGCCCAGGCGCTGGGCTACATGACTTCCCCCACCGGCGCCTGTCACCTGCGCGGCGGCTACTCGATCGCGCTCGCTTTTTTCGGGGGCATCCGGGAGGTGCCGCGCTTCTCGGTCCGGCAGGCGGCCATGACCTGCAAGAACCAGCAGGACCTGGGGATCATCCAGGACTCGCTCGGGATCTGCCGCTTTATCGGATATGCCACCGGCGCGGAGCACTGGGCCCGGATTTATGGCGCGGCGATCGGGGAGGAAGTGAGCCGGGCGGAGTTGGAGCAGGCGGCGGAGCGGATTGCGAGCCTGGAGCGGCTCTTCAACCTGCGGGCCGGGTTTTCGCGGAAGGATGATGACTTACCGGCGCGGTTCAAGACCGAGGCGATCAGCATCGGCCGGCGCGACCGAATAATCTCGGAAGCGGACCGGGAGCGGATGCTGGATGATTATTACCAGGTGCGGGGATGGGATCGGGAGGGGGTGCCCCGGCCCGAACTTCAGGAACGTTTATCAATAAAATAGTTATCTATATCACTATTAAGATTAAAGTGTTAAATGTTAAGCTCTGACCCTCATGATTTCTCTAAGCTTCTTCCACTTCCAGGGCTAATTTCCCCGACTCGGGTTCCGGCGCTTGGACCAGGGAGCTGATATCCTTGAGCGCGGGCCGTAGCGAGACCAGGGCGATGAGGCCGCGGCAGAGGGCGCGGGCGAAGGGGAGGAAGAGGGAGAGGGCGGCGATATTTTCGGGTGAACCGTAGTGGCCGAAGAAAGTCATCCAGGCCAGGGTGGCGGTGCCGAAGCCGCCGAAGGCGATGGGCAGGTCCATGACCAGCAAGGCCAGGGGCGCGACCACCAGGAACTCGGACAAGGGGACGTTCACGGCAAAGGCCCGGTTGAGGAAGTAGAAGCCGACCAGCATCAGGACAAAGGGCAGGGCCATCATGGCCCAGGTCAGGACCCATTGCCGGCGGGTAGCGAGGCGGAAGGCGGTCCAGAACTCGCTCTCGCGGTCGCGGACAATAATCCGGCCCAGGCCGGTGTAGTCGGTGCCACGGAACCAGAAGAACCAGCTCCCGAAAAAGAACAATACCCCGGGGAAAATCAAAATAAACCACCACACGTAGAGGTTGATCCTGGCTTTGTCCGCCAGCCCGTAATAGTGCAGAGCCAGGGTGACCGGGATCATGAGGAACCCCATGCCCCACATGACCATGCCGAAGCGAAAGAGGGCGATGCCCAGGAGTTTGCGCCAACTGATCCGGGCCTTGCGCTGCTGGTAGAGGAGAAGCCCGCCGCCGCCCAGGGCGCTGTTAAGGAACATCAGGATGTAACTGGTGCCTTGGATCCAGAAAAAAGTCCAGAAGGGGAAAGGCCCGTGGAACCAGCGGATGGTCCGTTCCACCAAGAGCGCCGAGAAAAACCACATGACCAATTGAGGCAGGAAAATAGCGATCAGCGCCGGCCTAAGGTCGGCCTGGCCGCAGGCGGCGAGGAATTTTGGCCAGTCCTGGTCGTGGAAGTAGTAGTAGAGGATGCCGATGCTGACCAGGACCGGGACCGCCTGTTTGACCCAGGCTGGAATCCGGGGTGGCTTAATCGGGATCGTATCCCCCATCGTGGGTTTCCTTTCGGGATGTATTTTTTTTCAGCGCCCCCGGACTGCGGCCGGCTGGAAGAAAAAAATTTCTTGCCCGCTACTATACCACGAAAATACTAATACTAGGGACAGTCCCCGGTATTCTTGGCGGCCGAGGATCGCGGGTGATAAGCTTATTTTTGAATACTGCAATACCGGGGGCTGTCCCTAGTATTCGATTTCAGATTTGAGTTTCCGGCCCATCAGGGTGGCGAGCGCGATGGCCGGGGTCTTGTCGGCGTAAAGGATGAGATAGACCTGCTCGGTGATCGGCATCTCCACGCCCACCTTCTGGCTGAGCTTGTAAACCGTCTCCGCGTTCTTGACGCCCTCGGCCACTTGCTTCATCTCGGCCAGGATCTCTTTCAGCTTCTTGCCCTGGCCGATGGCCAGACCCACCTGGCGGTTGCGGGAGAGGTCGCCGGTGCAGGTCAGGACCAGGTCGCCCATGCCCGCGAGCCCGGCAAAGGTCATGGGGTTGGCGCCCATCTTGACGCCGAGGCGGGCGATCTCGACCAGACCCCGGGTGATGAGAGCGGCCCGGGTGTTGGTGCCGAAGCCCATGCCGTCGGAGATGCCGGCGGCGATGGCGATCACGTTCTTGACCGCGCCGCCCAGCTCCACGCCGATCACGTCATTGGAGGTATAGACCCGAAAATAATCGGTGGCGAGCGCCTGCTGGACCGCATCGGCCGCGGCCGGGTCGCGCGAAGCGGCGCTGACCGCGGTGGGCATGCCCTGGATGACTTCGCGGGCAAAGCTGGGTCCGGAGACCGCGACCATGCGGCTGGCGATGTGGTCCGGGAGCGCCTCGGCCATGACGCCGGACATGGTGAGGAAGGTTTCGTTCTCGATGCC
>MGQK01000038.1:5036-5147 GCA_001797815.1 Deltaproteobacteria bacterium RBG_13_61_14
CCAGGACGTTGGGCGAAAGGTGGGGCGCGGCCTGGGTGAGCACTTCGCGCATGAAGTGGGAGGGCACCACGAAGAGCGCAAGTTCCTGCTCGGCTGCGGCCGCGGCCATAT
>MGQK01000039.1:0-9250 GCA_001797815.1 Deltaproteobacteria bacterium RBG_13_61_14
CCAGGCCGCGGCGGAAGGCGGCAAGACCGGCGGCTTTATCCTTTTGCACGGCTTGCCAGACCTGGAGCGCGCCCAGGAGCGCGATCCCATACTCGATGTAATAGAAGGGATAGAGGAAGATGTGGAGCTGGCGGTGCCAGCCGTTCTTGAGCGCGTCCTCGTAGCCGGAGTAGTCCTCGATGCCGCCGAAGCGGCGATGGAGTTCGAGCCAGGCGGCCTGGCGCTCTTCCACCCGGTGGCCGGGGTGGGTGTAAATCCAGTGCTGGAAGGCATCCACCGTGGCGATCCAGCAGAGGAGCCAAATGTCTTCTTCCACTTCTTTGACCCGCGCGCGCTTCGCCTCTTCGGCGTGGTAAAACACCTCATAAAAGTCACTGCCCAGGTGCTCCATGCTCATGGAGGCGACCTCCGCGAACTCGGGGCCGGCCTGGCGATACCAGAGGAGCGGCTCTTGCCGGCACTCCATGGAGTGGACCGAGTGACCGGCCTCGTGGAGCAGGGTGCTCACGTCGCCCTGGAGTCCGACCGCGTTCATGAAGATGAAGGGCAGGCGGTGCTCGGAGAGGACGGCCTGGTAACCGCCGGGCGCTTTGCCTTTGCGGCTTTCCAGGTCGAGGAGCGAGTGCTGGCGAAGGAAAGCGAGGAGGCTGCCGAATTCGGGATGGACGCGGCTGAGGATCTCGGTGCAGCCTTTGACCAGTTGGCCGGCTTTCTGGAAGGGCCGGAGCGGCGGCCGGCCCTGGGGGTCCACGCTCAAGTCCCAGGGCCGCAGCGGTTGCAGGTCAAGGGTCTTTTTCCGGCGGGCCTGGATCCGGCGATGGAGCGGGACCACGACTTTCTCCACCGCGGCGTGGAACTGCTCGCACTCTTTCACGCCGTAGTCGAACCGCTCGTTCCGGCGGAAAGCATAGGCGCGGTAATCGTCGCAGCCCGCGTTTTGGGTCTGGGTCTGGCGGAGCTTGAGCAGGCGGTCGAAGATGTCGTCGAGTTGCTGGCGGTCCTGGAGGCGGCGGGAGGCGACCAGTCCCCAGGCGCTCCGGCGGAGCGGGCGGTCAATGAGGTCATAGTATTTGGCCA
This sequence comes from Deltaproteobacteria bacterium RBG_13_61_14, assembly GCA_001797815.1. Taxonomy (GTDB): domain Bacteria; phylum RBG-13-61-14; class RBG-13-61-14; order RBG-13-61-14; family RBG-13-61-14; genus RBG-13-61-14. The sequence continues at coordinate 1,078 of MGQK01000039.1, forward strand.
TCTGCTGGAGGGTGCGCTCCTTGCCGTCGAAGGTGACGGTCATGGCGCCGGTCAGTTTCTGGTATTCGACGCAAAGCTTTTCCTCCTCTTTCTCCAGCGGCACGTTCTCGGGCCGGAACAACTCCACTTCGTTCCGGATCGAGCGGTCGAGCACAAAGTAACGCGGCCGGGGAAGGTCCCGGCCGGCCGGGAGCGCGGCATACTGGGTCCGCAATTTCTGCCAGCGGGGCTTGGCCCGCGGCTCGATCTCCTCGATAAAATGCAGAAACCGTTTCTCACAGGCCGGGTCGTCGGTATGGCAGGTCATGGCGACGTAGCGGCGCGAGCCTTCTTCGGCCAGGGCGGCGGCCAGGTCGTTCCAGTCCAGGAGCCATTCTTCCATGGCGGAGGCGGTGGCTGGCGCGGCGCGATCGAGGAGATCGAAGAGCGGCTCGAGCTGCGACCAGTCGCCGAGGTCGGCCTTGTTCGGGACGATCCGGCGGGGAAAGGGCGGCGGCAGGTTTTTGCCGATGGTCATTCCAGAGCCTCCTTTGGGAAAGCGGAGAGAAGGGAGCGTTCTTGGCACGGGCAGGAGCGCCAGGGAGGAGAGTTGGACAAAGGCACGACGCGAGAGCGGAGGAGTCGGCATGGTGCTTATCCAGAATGACTTATGCGGGGGGACTTATCCGGGGGCAGGGGCGCCGGCTGGTCTGAAAACAAACGGGGGTCGTCCCGCTTGCAAGTGCCTTCCGGCTCGCGCAAGGACACCTTGGGCAAGAGCCTGCCCGGGGGACTGCCGCCCTTCCCTTGGAGGTCGAACTCATTGGGCATAACCCAGAGCCTGCAGGGCCCTGCGGGTCTGAAAGTCGAGCGGCGGGGGTCCTTCCGCTTGGGGGGAAACATGGGTCAGCCGGAACAGGTTGATGCGATGGCTTAATTCGAGCTTGATCTCAAGTTGCTGCGAGATCAGGTTTTTTTGCTCGAGCGGGTCCTCGGCCAGGTCGTAGAGTTCATCGGCTTCCTTGGTATCCCAGATCAGTTTATAGGGCCATTGGATTACCGCTTTTTGGCTTCGATTGAGGCGCTGGGTGTCAAAACCCGTCGGGCATCGGCCTTGGAGCTGGTTTATTCTAATCCAGGGAGGGGAAGCCTCGGCGAAAAGGACCTCACCGCCCTCTTTCTCCTTCAGGGCGTCTTCCAGCGACCGATGGTTGAGCAAAGCGAAAACGATGTCGGGGAGGCGGGTCAGGGAGACAGGCTGGGTGATGTGGGCCGGGGCCAGGTTGGGGGGGCCGTAAATCAGCAGGGGCACCCAAAGTTGAGACTGATACAGAAAAAAATCATGCCCGAAAAATTGATGGTCTCCCAGCCCCTCCCCATGATCACTCAGCACGATCAGGATGGTATTGTCCAGGAGATTCGCTCGCTCCAGGCGGGAATAGAGCTGGCTCAATTTCAGGTCCAGGTAATAGATCGCCCCATCATATCTTTTCGTAATATACGAGAGCTCTTTTTCGTTGTTGACTTTATTACAATTGAAATAGGTCCAGTCACTAAATCGAGTTGCGGATCTTAGGTCGGACGGGTCCGATTCCGCAATAAAGTGGAAAGTGTCCTGGGCGGAAGGATAAGGCAAATGCGCTTCCATGTAGTTGATGAAAATGAAGAAGGGGGCTTTCTGCCGGGAAAGCCGTTTTACCCATGAGAAGATCACCTGGTCGGTCTTTTGCGCGCCCTTGTCTTGAAGAAATTCGGGACGGAAAATGCCTGTGGCAAACCGATGGGCTAATCCACCGGAGAAAATGTCGAACGGGGACCTCTCCACTAAGCGCTCAAATCCCTGACAAATACGGGAAAAGCGGGACAAAAATGGATTGTTGGAGTAAGCCAGGGTCACATAGCCTTTTTCCTGCAACTCTTCGGCCAGGGTATTAAAATCGTCTGAAAGTCTAAAATGATCCCAATCACAATGATGTTCCGAAGGATACAGCCCGGTGAAAAAAGAGGCATGAGAAGGAAGGGTCCAAGGAGCGGCCGAATAAGCCCGGTCAAACACCACCGAGTGGGGGGCCAGCTTATCCAAAAAGGGCGTGGTCGGGCGGGAGTAGCCATACAAGGAAAGATGGTCCGCCCTCACCGTATCCCAGACCATCATGATAATGTTGGGCGACTTGGAAGTGGCTTCCGGGCTCTTCACCGTCCCAGGGAGACTTCCCTCTTCCGCAGTGTTTCCCTGCTCCCAGCCGGACAAGAAAATTCGACCCCATTCCCGCACCGGGAGCAAGACCAGCCAAAGACTAAAAGCCAGCAAGCCCAGACCCAGATATTTCTCGAGCGGAAAGACCCAGGCCTTCTTTCGGTGCCACCGGCTGGGCAAAATGCCCAGAGCAAGACCAAGACCCGAAATGATGAGAAGCAGACCGATCACCCTGGCAAAGGAAAGAATCGAAATTTCAGGCAAGTTTGCGAGGACGAACCGGAACAGGTTAAAATTTAAAAAGACCGCCACTCCGAGAAAAAAAGCAAACTCGAATCCATAGTTCCTTTTGAATCCCCACTGGATGCCCAGGAAAACTCCTTTCCCGATCAAATAGGAAAACAGGGCGATCAGCGCCAGAGAAAACATTTGAAACCTCGGCATCAAAGTGGAGAGGATTTGATTTAAAAGCACGACCGCGCCGAAGATCAAGAACAGGGAGATGCCGGCGCCGGCAACGAACTCTTTCATCCGGCCGGCCCTGGCGCTATTTTTTTGGGATAAAAACCATAGGGGCAAGATCGCGAGACCCACGAGACCCGCCCCCAGCAAGTAGGCGATCAGATTCAAACGGAGCGTGATGGACAGCAAGAGATCCCAGAATTGTTTCCAGTCCCCGGCAGGGTTGAGGATATTCTTATTAACGGGGTTGTGCCAGAAATTAAAAAAGGGAAACCAGATTTCCAGGAGGGCGATCAGCACGGCCAGCGCAAAAAGAAAAAGGGCAAGCCACCTCCAGGGGAGATCTCGCCATTCTTTGGGGCCATTCATTTGATCGTTGCCGCCTTTTCCCCCGCGGGTCGAGAAAGGGTTGCACAAAGTTAACCAGTGGGCTTTTTTTAAGCATAATCCAGCGACCGCTTCGAGTCAAGCTTATGTTCTGTCAAACCCTAAATGCCCTGATACCAGCGCAGCCCGCTCCAGCAACATTCACCCTCCGGTAATCGCCTCGTCGGTGAAGCCAATCATCAGCTTGGGTGCGATACTCTTCACCAGGCACTTCCCCGGTGAAGGTTTAAGAACGAGGAACACCTTTTTCTTTTACCAGGATGGTGCTCTTTTTATTCGGCTTATCAGGGAATAAGGGCCAAAATCTTGACACGCAGTATTAGTTCCCGTTAAACTCAATACATGCCCTCGCAAGTTTCGGTTTCCCCACCTTCTCGAGAGGCCCTTAGGACACTCTGATGCCCCACCGTTCCAAGCAACCTCTCCTGATAAATGGCTGGTCCTGTCTTTTTCTGGTCCTGTTCTCTTTCTTGCTGGCTCTGGGAGAGGTTTTGGCCCTTCCCATTTTTTATGCCCTGACCAGACCTGGACACTCCACCATGTTGCCGCGCAGGGGCTTTCCGGTTCTGGGCAGAGAATTCGAAGCCCAATTCCTATGGGATACCTTAAATTCCCAAGCGGTGCACTTGAATATTTTATGCTACTTGGCGGCAGTGCTTCTGGGAGCGCTTTTAGTGTTGCCGGCAGCTCTGATCTTGCGGAAATACAATCGCCTCTCCCCTAGTCGCCAAGGGATCCTAATGGGGTTGATTCTTATCGCTCCATTGCTTTTCAACCTGATATTCATTGAGACCCAACTGATGTCCTTTCTCCTACCTTGGTTCATTCTTGCCTTGCAAAGCTTGTTCTTCCTGATTGCGGCGGCGCTCTTGGCCGTCATGGTCCGGGTTACCCACCGCGGAGTGGCGAGCGGACAAGGTTTACGACCGGGCGTGCTCTTGGGCCTGGGCCTTTTCCTGTTTTTCAACTTTCTGCGTGGGGCCTTCTTAAATATCAGTTCTTTAATCGCAGGAAGGATTGCTTGGGTGGCGGGGCTAGTGTTGGCTTGGGGTCTCTTTTTCCTTGGATTGAATTTTTTCCTCGGCTACCTCCAAAGAAAATGGCCCCGGATCGTCCCCCTGGAAAAGGCCCTGGCCCTGGGCATGGTCTTCTTTGGTGGCCTGATCCTTACCGTCCCGGTTTGGGAGTGGAGCAAAATCTATTTCAAGGGTCCACCCTCACCAATCAACGCCTGGCAAACTCAGAGCGGCTCCCCCTCCGATATCTCGAAGGAGGCCGAATTGCCCAATGTCATTCTGATTGTTTGGGACACAGTCCGGGCCGACCATTTGTCGCTCTACGGCTATTCCCGGCCCACCACTCCCTTCCTGGAGCACTTGGCGGAACAAGCGGTGGTCTTTGACCGGGCCTATGCCACCGCCCCGTGGACCTTACCCTCTCATGCCAGCTTTTTCACCGGGCTTTTTCTTTCGGAACACCATTGCGATTCTTTCACTCATCGCCTCTCCGATCAATACCTGACCTTGGCCGAAAAGCTATCCGCCTCGGGTTATGTTACCTTGGGCTATTCCAACAATTATTCCCTTAATCGCATCACCGGGATGGCCCAAGGGTTTGACCATTTTGTCGTGAACTCGCCGATCGGTTCTTTTTCCGGCGAGCTGGTCTTCCAGTTTGTAACCCGAGTGTTTCAACCCCAATTCCAGGCCGACAATGGAGCGAAGCGGACCGAGAGAGTTCTGTCCCGATGGTGGAAATGGCTTTCCCACACTCGGGCTCCCTTTTTCCTGTTCATCAATTACATGGAAGCCCATATTCCTTATCCCTCAGACGAAGAGGTCTTCCATTTTTCCAAAGATCCGCTCGAAACGCGCAATAGCCGAATCAGCCAGGCGCATGATTTTGATTTTTTCAATTGTCAGTCTAGTCTGCCTGAAAGCGAAACCGTCGCGATTCAGGATTTGTACGACGGCTCGATCTATTATCTGGACAACCACTTCCGCCGGTTGTTTGAACAACTGGAGCAAGCCAGGCTCTTAGACCACACCATTATTATCCTGCTTAGCGATCATGGAGAATCCTTGGGGGAACATGGCTATTATGGACATAATTTGTTCCTTTACGAAAACCTGCTTCACGTGCCTTTGGTGGTTTACTACCCCAAGCGCTTGCCGGCCATCCGCATGACGGCTCCCTACTCCCTCGTCCACTTGCCCCGGCTCGTGGAAACACTGATTCAGGGACAGTTTCCCGAGGATATTTCCTCCGCTCCCACTGTCCCTATTTATGCCGAAGTTTCTCCGGTCGTTTTGGAAATGAACAACTTCAAGAAACGATGCCCCCGCGCGTTTGATGCCGATTTGCTCGGCCGCCGACTCAAAACCGTGATTAGATGGCCCGATAAGCTGATCTGGGACGCGCAAGGCCAGGACGAACTTTACAACCTGGATCTGGATCCCGCGGAAACGAAGAACCTGGTGGCCAGCGAACCTCAAACTTATCGGCAACTTCAGCATTTGATTAACATTTTTCGACTGGCCCATCCCGGACCGGAGATCCCCGGAGAACCGCCGCCTCTGGATTTTCATACGCGCCAGGTTCTGGAGGCCCTTGGCTATGCTCACTGATGAAAGGTGATCGTGGCAGCTATTCTCCAAGCAGGATAGTTTATGGCCGAAAAAAACTTAAACAAAAGCCTTGGTCGTGGAGCACCCAAATCCGAAGAAAACAGTTTTGAATCCTTGAACCTTCAGATTCATTCCGCCCGCAAAAATCCGAAGGGGTCCTCGCCCAACCGACGCCTCCGCTCCGGGAGCCTTTATCCTCGAAGCGGGAACCTCCCCTCTTGCTCGATGACTTCGCTCACCGCCCGCAGGTTTTCCCAGGTCGCGGTCTTGGGCGTGGCGTCGCCGGAGCCGAGGACGTAGCCGCGGCCGCGGTCCTTCAGGTCGCGCAGCAAGTTGCGCGCGTAATCTTTCATCTGCCCGGGCGTCAAGCTGGAAAAGGCGGTGGCGTCAATCCCGCCGGTGATCGCTTTCCCTGGTCCCCAGAGCTCGCGCGCTTCGCGGAGCGTGATCGAGCCGGTGGGCGGGATGGCGACGTCGGTGCAGCCGTCGAAGCGGGCCTGGCGGAAGGCGGCGCCGAAGGCTTTGAGGTGGCCGCAGTTGTGCTGGAGGAAAATTTTTCCGGCCGCGTGGAGGATGTCGGCATATTCATTAATGCAAGGGAGAGTGTATCTTTCCCAGAGCCGGGGGGAGCAGAGGGTGGAAGAGAGGTTTTCATACTGGATGACCACCTCGCCCGGCCCCTCGGCAATCGCCCGAAACATGCGGAGGTTCATCTGGTGCACGGCTTCGAAATACTCTTCCATCTCCGCGGGATGGTCGGCGTAGAGGAACCAGAACTTGTCGAGCGTGGTCTCGGCGTTGATGGTCCATTGGATGGGCGTGCCCAGGGCCGAGATGGTGGCGAGCCCGTCATCGCCCACCGCCTTGTCCGCCGGGTCGAAGAACCCGGGCACGGGCGCGAACTCGGCCTTCTCGCACATCCACTTTAGCACCTTGACGTCCTCGATGGTCTGGAGCCGGTGCCGGGTGGTCCAGGGGATGTTGGGAGACTCCGGGTTGAACTTGTAGCGCTCCATCAGGGTGCCCACCGGGCATTCGTAAGTGACCTCGGTCTCTTCCCCTACCCGGCGCTGGCGGATGGTAAAGGCCAAGGTTTTGCCGGGCGGCGGGGCCGTGATCCGCATGGGCACCGAGCCGATGAAGTTGAGCACGTGCCGGACCATGGCATCGGCCCGGATCTGCCGAAAGGCGGTGATCTGGTCCACCCGGGTGCCCAGGAAGTATCCGTCCAGACAAGGCGACCAGGGGATGCGGTCCACCTCCTGGCCGCGAAGCGCAGCCAACAGCCGCTCGCGCCGGCTCATGGTTTCGGTGGACATCACCGCCCCTTTCCCATGAGTTGATCCAATTCCAGCCGGGAGCCCGGCGACCAGCCCAGTTCCAGGCAAGGCACTTGCCCGAGGATGGCCAGGAGCTTTTGTCGGTAGAGATCGTGGTAGTGCTTCTCCCCTGCCTTGGCCAACACTCGATCGAACCCGTGCATCTCGTGATGATCAATGGCCGCAATCAAGTCCGCGGCTTCTTCAGCCGGGATTTCCTGAAGATCCTTGACTGCTCCGGGCGTGACGATGATCACGGTCGCCAGCGGCACCTCATCCAGGAACCGGATTCCCGGAAAGATCCGGCTCACCGGGCATTTATACGCAAAGCGGACTTTATTGAAAAGCAGTTGGCGGACCGCGGTCCGGGCCAGGATGGCAAACTGGTCGGAGAAGGGCAACCCCCGGAGCTTGGGCGTCTCGATCAAGTTACGCGCCCCGAGGCGGAGTGGGGTCACGTAGGCCAGGGCTTTGCCCGGCGCCAGGATGGTGTAGTCGTCGGAGAGGAAGGGGTGGCCCTGGCTGAGCCATTGCAAGAGGAGCGTGGTCTTGCCGGTGGTAGCGCCGGCCGCGACGACTACGCCGGTTTCGCCGTCAGAAAGGCAGGTGGAGTGAACCGGGGGAAAGCCTTGACGGGTGAGCCAGTAGCGAAGCGCCGGCTCCACGATCCGCTTGGTGACGATGAAACGGCTGAGGCGGTTGCCGCGAAACCTAAGCCGGAGCGGGGCCTGATCCAGGCGTGAAAGCTCGACCTGCCAGGCCGCGGCGCGATAGGTGCCGGAGGGCGGACCCTGAAACCCCAGGCTAAGCTCGGCCCCCAAGTCGAGTTGACCTAACCTCTCAGGGTCGGCCAGGTGATGGGCGAACTCCTGTGCCGCTGGCGCCAGGAGCCATTCCGGGCCGGAGATCACGGCCCGGCAAAGGTCGTGCAGGTTGACAGCGAGAGTGGAGGGCACGATCAGTAACCTATCAATTCCCAGGGTTATGGTCAATCTTCAAGCGTTGCCGAAATATTCGGGCTAAATTATAATCGTGGATCATGGCTCCCGCTGTGACCAACGCCGAGATCGCGGCGGCCTTTGAGGAAATCGCGGACATCCTGGACCTCAAGGGCGACAACCCGTTCAAGATCCGGGCTTACCGGCGGGCCGCGCAATTGATCGGCGGCTTTGAAAAGCCGATGGCCGAGGTGGAGCGGCTCG
>MGQK01000039.1:9258-12711 GCA_001797815.1 Deltaproteobacteria bacterium RBG_13_61_14
GACCTGGAAAAAGCGCTGGCCGAGCGCCGGGTGGAAAAGTTGCGGGGTTTTGGCCAAAAGCTGGCGGAGGAGATGGGCAAGGGCATTGCCGCGCACAAGCAGCATCGAGAGCGCACCCGCCTGGACTTGGCCCGGACCGAAGCCGCCGCGATAGTGGCTCATCTGAAAGAAGCGAAAGGGGTTGAGCGGATCGAGCCGGCCGGCAGCCTCCGGCGCTGGCTGGAGACCGTGGGCGACCTGGACATTCTGGCTACCGGCCGCGAATCCGGGCCGGTCATGGAGCGCTTTGTCGGCTACCCCAAGGTCAAGGAAGTGCTGGCTCACGGCGACACCAAAAGCTCGGTGGTCTTAAAGGGCGGGCTTCAGGTGGACCTGCGCTTTTTCCAGCCGGAAAGTTTCGGCGCCGGGCTGTATTACTTCACCGGCTCCAAGGACCACAACATTGCCATCCGCAAGCTCGCCAAGGCCGAGGGCTGGAAGGTGAGCGAGTATGGGGTGTTCAAGGGTTCGCGCAAGCTGGCGGGCAAGACCGAGGAGGAAATTTTCAAACTCTTTGGCCTGGCTTTCATCCCGCCCGAGCTGCGGGAAGACCGGGGTGAGATCGAGGCGGCGCGGAAGAAGAAGCTGCCCCGGCTGATCGAGCTTGAGGACATCAAGGGCGACTTGCAAGTTCATTCCCAGGCCAGTGACGGCCGCAATAGTCTCTCCGAGTTAGCGGACAAAGCCAAGAGCCTGGGTTACATCTACCTGGGCGTGACCGACCATTCGCCCAGCCAGCGGCAGGCCAAAGGTCTCACTCCCGAGCGCATGAAGAAGCACATCGCCGAGATCCGGAAGCTGAACCAGCGGCTCAAGGGCTTCATCTTGCTGGCCGGGGCGGAGGTGGACATCCTCAAGGACGGCGGGCTGGATTACCCGGAGCCTTTGCTGAAACAGTTGGACCTGGTCCTGGGTGCCATTCACGCCCACTTTAATTTGTCAGTCGTTGAGCAGACCCGGCGGGTGGTCAAGGCCCTTGCCAGCGGACGGGTCCACGTCCTCAGCCATCCTTCCACCCGCTTGCTCGGCGAGCGCGACGGCATCGAGCTGGATTGGGAGCCGATCGTCAAGGCTTGCCTGAAACACAATGTCGCGGTGGAGATCAACGCCAGCCCGCATCGGCTGGACGTGAACGGCGAGCGGGCCCGGGCCCTGAAAGAGGCGGGCGTGAAGCTCGCCATCTCCACCGACGCCCATTCCCTCTCGAGCATGAACGAGATGATCTACGGCGTCTATACCGCCCGGCGGGGATGGGTCGAGGCCCAGGACGTAATCAACACCTGGCCGACGGAAAAATTGCTCAAATGGCTGAAACGATAAAGTCGTAATGGGGTCAGGTCTTCAATTAACGTTTAACGATTGCACACCTGCTATTTTCCTTAAACTTTATTTGAAGACCTGACCCCTCATTTGTCTCACTCACCCGATGCGGCTATAATGGCGATCCATGCGCGCTCGTCCGCAAAACCTTCTGCTCCTTTTCCTGCTCGGCCTCACCCTTTTCCGCCTGGCCATGATCGGCCAGTTCCCGCTGACCATGGACGAGGCCTACTACTGGGCCTGGTCCCAGCGGCCCGACATTGTTTATTACGAGCAGCCCGGCATGTGCGCCTGGATCCTGTGGCTCGCGTCAGGGTTCTTCCCTCACGCGACGCCTTTCTCCGTCCGCCTGCCCGCGGTCATCCTGGGTCTATTCAGCTCCTGGATCCTCTATCGCGCTTACCGCGCTTTCCACGATGACGAGGCCGAGGCCGCCGCCTTTGTCATGGTCATCTCTTTCCTCCCCATCTATTTTGCCGGGGGTTTCCTCTACGAACACGACACGCCTCTCATGTTCTTTAGCAGCCTAAGTTACTATTTCATTCTCAAACTTCTGAAGAAGCCCACCCCCGCGCGCTGGTACCTCGTAAGTCTCGCGCTGACGGCCGCCCTTTATTCCAAGTTTGCGGCCCCCTTCCTGATCCTGTGTTTTGTCCTGTTTATCCCGCTTTCGCGCACCCTTCGGCCCTGGCTTCGCCGGCCCCATCCTTATCTGGCCGGCTTGATGTCAACTTTCCTTTTTCTGCCGGTCCTGATCTGGAACTACCGGCATGACTGGATGTCGGTCGAGCACGTTGCCTACCTCACCCGGACGGGGAGCATGACCTTGACCGATCGTTTTTCCCACTTCTTCAATTACCTCGGCTCCCAGTTCTTCGCCTATTCGCCGCTGCTTTATCTCACCCTGCTGGCGGCCCTGGTATTAGCCGTCCGGCGCTACCGGAAGGCGCGGGAAGAACCCATCCTGCTTCTGCTCACGCTCTCGGTCCCGATCCTCCTTTACTTCTTCCTCCAGTCTTTCCGCTCGCACGTCTATGGCAACTGGAGCGCGATTGGCTACCTCCCGGCCCTGATGCTGACCATGCGCATCTCCGCAACCTACCTCCGCCTCCCCTTCCCTGCCCCTTTCTGCTTCCGCCGCCGCTTTCTTTTCGCCGGCGTCATCCTCGCTTGCTTCCTCTCGGTCTCCCCGCTGATCCAGGCCCGCTACCACCTGTTCAGCCCCGTCATGCGCCGGCTCGAAAAAGCCCTGCACCTCGATGACCGCCTGGACGAACGCCTGGATGAAGAGCTCCTGGGCTGGCCCGAGCTCGCGGCCGCGGTCGAGCGCAGCCGCGGCGGAACTCAATTCATCCTGGCCCGGCGCTACCAGATCGCCTCGATCCTCGAGTTTTACCTTCCCGACCACCCCCAGATTTACATTTACAGCGAAGGCCGCCGCCGCTCCCAGTTCGACCTCTGGACCGATTTCAACCTCCTCCAGGGCAAGACCGGACTCTTCGTGGATGTCCGGCCCATCCCGACCGACCTGGCTGACCAATGCCAAAGCCTGGTCCCCCTGGAGAAGCCGCTCAAGATCCTGGACCAGGGGGAAGTGCGCAAACGCTTTTTCATTTACCGCTGCGAAGGCTTTCGCGCTCATCCGGTTGATTGACGCTTGCCGGAAAGTCATTTAGAATAAAAAGAGTTATGCCTGCACCGAAAAAAGGTCTCAAGTTCGAGAAAGCCCTGGAAGAGCTCGAGCGGGTCGTGGCCCGGCTGGAAAAAGGGAACCTGCCCCTGGAAGAAAGCCTCCAATTGTTTGAGCAGGGGATCAAGGCCGCCCGCGAATGCCGGGCCTACCTGGAAGAGGCCGAAAAGCGGGTGGAAATGTTGCTCGGCTCGGAAGCCGGCGAACTCGAGCTTTCGCCTTATGCATCGGAAGAGGACGAGGACGAAAACGAAACCGAAGACCGCGATAAATGATGCGGAGCTGATTTCTTACTTGAACGAACGCCGCGCCTGGGTCAACCAGGCCCTGGACCAATTCTTGCCGGGCGAAAACACTCCTCCTGCTCCCTTGCACCGGGCGATCCGCTACAGCGTGCTCTCGGA
>MGQK01000039.1:12861-16366 GCA_001797815.1 Deltaproteobacteria bacterium RBG_13_61_14
GGGCAGGTTCTAGATTTGGCCAAGCAAAAGGAGCCTTGCTCGGCGGCAGAGCTGGATTTCATCCACCGGCGCAAGACTGCGGCCCTGATCCGGGCCGCGGCCCGGATCGGCGCGCTCGCCGCGGGGGCGGGCAAGCGCGATCTCGAGCGGATCAGCCGCTACGGCGAGGCCATCGGCTTGGCTTTCCAGATTGTGGACGATTTACTCGACGAGAAGGAAAGCGACCGGAAGAACCAAAGCGCCACCTACGTCTCGGTGCACGGCCGCGAGGCGGCCCGGACGCGGGCGGCGGAGCTCTGCGACCAGGCCTTGGCCGCGATTGAACCTCTGGGCCGGCCGGCGGAACCCTTGGCCGGGCTGGCCCGCTATATCGTAGATCGGAAGACCTGACCCGGATGAGCGAACCTCAATCCACCAGGTTCCTCGACCGGATCGAGGGGCCGGAAGACCTCAAGTCCCTTTCCCCGGACCAACTCCCCCAACTGGCCCAGGAGCTGCGGGACGAGATCATCCAGCATGTTTCCGCCATCGGCGGCCATCTCGCCTCCAGCCTGGGAGTGGTGGAGTTGACCATCGCGCTGCACTACGTGTTCGACAGTCCCCGCGACAAGATCATCTGGGACGTGGGCCACCAGGCCTACAGCCACAAGCTGCTCACCGGCCGGCGCCAGGCTTTCACCACCCTTCGCCAGATGGGGGGGATCTCCGGCTTTCCGCGGCGGGGAGAAAGCCCGCACGATGCCTTCGGCACCGGCCATGCCAGCACCTCGCTTTCCGCGGCCATGGGCATGGCCGAGGCCCTGGTCCGCTCCGGCGACCCGCACAAGGTGGTGGCGGTGATCGGCGACGGCGGGATCACCGGCGGCATGGCCTTGGAGGCTCTGAACCAAACCCGGCATACGCTGAACAACCTGATCGTGATCCTCAACGACAACGAGATGTCCATCGCGCCCAGCGTGGGATCCTTCAGCACCTTCCTTTCCCAGGCCGTGGCCCGGCAGAGCCACGGGTGGTTTATCCGCCTGCTGCGGCGGATGGTCAAACCCTTGCCCCAATGGCTGCAGGACGAGATCGCCTATGCCGGCCGGCGCTGGCGGCAAAGCTTCCTCGGCTTCTTCACCCCCGGGATCTTAGTCGAAGCTTTCGGCTACCATTACATAGGCCCGATTGACGGCCATCGCCTGGACCTCCTGATCCCGGTCTTGGCTCAGGCCAAGAGCATCGGCGACCCCATCCTGGTCCATGTCCTGACCACCAAGGGCAAGGGTTATGCGCCGGCCGAAAACGACGCGGTGGCCTTCCACGGCATCGGGCCGTTTGACATCGAGACCGGCTATCCCAACGGCATGAAAGGCCAGGCGCCCAGTTACACCACGGTCTTTTCCCAGACCTTGCTGCGCCTGTTCGCGGAGCAGCCCAAGCTGATGGCAATCACCGCGGCCATGCCTCAGGGCACCGGGCTGGACCGGCTTCAGGCCGCCTTTCCGGACCGCGTCTTTGACCTGGGGATCACCGAGCCGCACTGCGTGACTTTTGCCGCGGGCATGGCCACCCAGGGCTACCGGCCGGTCGTGGCAATTTATTCCACCTTTTTGCAGCGGGCCTATGACCAGATCCTTCATGACGTGTGCCTGCAGAACCTCAACGTCATCTTCTGCCTGGACCGCGCCGGGATCGTGGGCGAAGACGGACCCACCCACCACGGCCTGTTTGACCTCAGCTACCTGCGCTCCCTGCCCAACCTGGTGCTGATGGCCCCGGCCGACGAAAACGAACTGCAGCACATGATGCGCACCGCCCTGGAGCTCGATTACCCGGTGGCCATCCGCTATCCGCGCGGCCAGGGCCTGGGCGTCCCGCTCGACCCGCAGTTGAAAGTCCTCCCCTTGGGGAAAGCGGAGGTGCTGGAGCAGGGCCGGGACCTGGCCCTGCTCGCAGTCGGCGCTGGCGTGGCCCCGGCCCGCGAAGCCGCCCGCCTGCTCCGGGAGCGGGGTCTTGCCGCCACCGTGGTCAACGCCCGCTTTATCAAGCCGTTGGACCGCGACCTGATCCTGGACCTGGCCGACCGCATCGGCCGCCTGGTGACGGTGGAAGAAAACGTGCTCGCCGGCGGCTTCGGCTCCGGGGTCCTGGAGCTCCTGGCCGAGGCCGGGATGAGCTCGGTGCTGGTGCACCGGATCGGCATCCCCGACCACTTCGTCGAGCACGGCAGCCAGGAGATGCTCCGCTCCTATTACCGCCTGGACCCGCAAGGCATCTGCATCAGCTGCCTCGAATTCCTCGCGGCCCACGAACTCCTCCCGGCTCCAACCGCGGCCCGCATCTCCTCCCGTCCCTTGTGATGCCCGTCCGCAAGGAACGCCTCGATATCCTGGTCGCCGAGCGCGGACTGGCCGAAACCCGAAACCGTGCCGCGGCCATGATCCTGGCGGGCGGGGTCACGGTCGCAGGCCGGGTCGTCACCAAGCCCGGAACTCGGGTGGCCTTGGACGCGGTCATCTCCCTGCGCGAAGAGACCCTGCCCTTTGTCAGCCGCGGCGGGATCAAGCTGGCCGGCGCCCTGGATCATTTCGGCATCGAGGTCAAAGCCAAGCTGGCGCTTGACCTCGGCGCTTCCACCGGCGGCTTTACCGATTGCCTGCTCCAGCGGGGCGCCGCCAAAGTGTATGCGGTGGACGTGGGCAAAGGGTTGCTCCATTGGAAGCTGCGCAACGATCCCCGGGTGCAAGTGCGGGAAGAAATCAACGCCCGCTACCTGGATGCTTCCCTGGTCCCGGAGCCGGTGGACCTCGTCACCGTGGACGTCTCTTTTATCTCCCTGGATAAAATTCTTCCCGCGCTGCTCCCCTTGCTGAAGGCGGGCGGCGTGGTCCTGGCCCTGGTCAAACCGCAGTTTGAAGTGGGCAAGGGCGAAGTCGGCAAGGGCGGCGTGGTCCGGGACCCGGCTCAGCAGCAAGCAACCGTGGACAGGATTTCCAAGTTTGCCCGCTCGCTCGGCCTCGAAGAACAAGGACGCGTGCCGTCCTCGCTCAAGGGGCCCAAGGGCAACCAGGAATATTTCCTTTGCCTCCAGGCCGGGACCAAAGAGAAGAAGGAAGCACGAGCGAAAGCATGATGCCGGAAAGCACGCTCTGGATCGGCCTGCTCATGGGCACCCTGGCCGCGCTCTGCCTCAACCTCGGCAAGGGCATCCAGAAGATGAAAGTGAAAGTGCTCGGCCAGGGCCGGGCCATGTTCTCGCCCGAGCACCGCCGCGACTTCAGGATCTGGCTCTTCGGCGCCCTGCTCACCACCTCCGCCACCGGCCTCTTCTCCGTGGCGCTCAAGTTCACGGACAAGTCCTCCCTGGTCTCGGCCCTCAACGGCGTGGGCCTGCTCGGTCTCGTGTTCTTTGCCTGGCTGGTGCTGAAGGAGCCGATGGGAATCCGGGAATGGGTCGGAGCCGGCCTGGTGGTCATCGGCACGACGGTCATGGGCTATATGGATCAGCCTCTGCCCCAGGGTC
>MGQK01000039.1:16412-24983 GCA_001797815.1 Deltaproteobacteria bacterium RBG_13_61_14
CGCGATCTTCCTGCCCCTGGCCCTGCTCGCGCTCAAGAAGGTCCGGCTGCACGGCCTGGTCTTCGGCGCCATCGTCGGCACCTTGATCGGCATTGCCATGATCTTGGGCGATATGGCCCTGGTCAAAGCCGGCGGATCTCTCCTCGGCCAGTTCCAAAACCCCTATCCCTATGCCGCCCTCTTCTGCGGCGCTTCGGCCCTGGCCCTCACCCAGTTCGCCTTCTGGCGGGCCACCGCCCTGGCGGTGGTGCCTACCATCAATTCTTTTATCATCCTGGTGCCGGTGCTGGTCGAATACTTCACCTTTGGCACCGTGCTTCAGCCGGCCCAATACCTGGCCATCGCCCTGATCGTCCTAGGCGTCGTCCTCCTCACCACCGCCCCGCGCCAGGAATTCGCCTGACCCGAAGATAGACCGCCTCGGTCGCGGCCGAGAGCCTGGACCCAGGCACTTACCAATGACTAATTGATTTAATGGAAGATTCCCTTATAGCTCGATTGGCTCAAATGGCCTCTTCCAGATTCTTCCGCTCCATCTACCAACGCGGTGATCTCCGAAAATTAAAATTAATAAGGTGTCCCGAATTGAAAAGTCTTAAAAGTTCCATAGTTTCAATGCATTAGAGACAAATTGCAAATTCCCTCCATTTTTTTCTTGACATTTTCAATCAAATGATTTAATCTTTTGATTAAATGGGCTGATTTGCGAAATTCTGCTAAGCATTGGATTTAACCGGAGTTGTAGATGAATAAAAATACTCTCAGAATTGACCATGTGCCTCTGAAGACACTGGCGATGGCGCTGGATGATCCTTCATTACCTCCAGGAAGGATACTCCAGGCCGCGGAAGATATATTTGCCGAGCAAGGATACAAGGCGGCAACTACAAGGGGGATAGCAAAGAGAGCAGGAGTCAACATTGCCACCATCCATTACTACTGGGGCTCAAAAGATGAACTGTGGCATGCGGTCATTTACAACGTAGTGATGCGGATTACAGAGTTAAGCAAAGGGTTATTGGACCTCCCCGCCCATGATTTAGAGGGTGGTATAAGGAATATCATCGGGAAGCTTGTTGATATATTCGCCGATAATCCCAACTATGCGCGCCTGCTTCAACATCGGACACTGGAAGGACTCAGCGCCGAAATTGCCAAAGAGCTTTCTCTTCCAATCCTCAATATCGGTCTGGAGTTTATAAAAGAAAATAAAATAAAAGGGTTTGCCATGACCTTTGACCCGGCGCTCGTGCTTTTCTGCCTGCAAGGGGCCCTGAGAATTTTCTTTCAGGAAAAAGATTCAGTCAAAGCAATCTTTGGAGAAGACCCTTCGTCATTCTCTCCGGCTTTCAGGCGCCAGCTCAAGGATTTAATATCGTCGCTTGCCCTTCATATGGCGGGACTCAGTCCGGGTAATGGAAAGGAAAAAAATTCTTTACGCTTCAACTCGCTGAAGAGAGGTTACTCACCCACGGATTCTCTAGAGGAGTCTAAATAGTTAAGGTATCCCGGAATTTTCGGAAACCAAGACATTGGGGCAAGTGAGGCAAGGCATGAAACAAGATTCCGAGCAAAAACAAATGAAGGGAACAACGGTCATTGACATCATTCGAACAATCAAATCCATGAAAGACCGACCCTGGGAGCAACACCTCTCGGAGGAGGCAAAACAACTGGTTTCCCAGCGGATTCTACCCTCCCAGTGGTATCCCTTTGAGCCGGCATTATCCTGCATTTGGGCGGTCTACAATCTGGTTGCGGGAGGCAGACCGGAACTGGTGAAGGAATGGGGAAAAATAAACAGCAAGCGGTTGATTGAAACTATCTATAAAGTGCCCGAGAAGGACACCGCGGCGGCCTTGAAGAGGCTGGATATCATCGCCAACCGCAA
Source organism: Deltaproteobacteria bacterium RBG_13_61_14 (assembly GCA_001797815.1). Taxonomy (GTDB): domain Bacteria; phylum RBG-13-61-14; class RBG-13-61-14; order RBG-13-61-14; family RBG-13-61-14; genus RBG-13-61-14. The sequence continues at coordinate 18,304 of MGQK01000039.1, forward strand.
TCTGGTTAAAGGTCTGACCGTGGAATATGTAGAAGTCTGCCCGAAACATTCTCAAGCGAAATTTGCTGACGCGGATCCAAAAACCGAGGTCATCTATTATTTCATTCAAGGATGGATCGAGGGGGTCATCGAGTTGACGGGAGGCAAGAACGGCCGGACTACAATAACGGATAAACACTGGGAAGGTTCGAAGGAGACGGTGATTGACGTAGTATGGGAATAAGAATGGGGGAATTAGGGAATTTGAGGAGACCTTACCCAGATTTAATATCATCGCTTGCTCTTCACGTCGCGGGGCTCAGTCCGGGCAACGCCAAGGGGGGAAGTTAGTTGCGTTTGCGCTCGCCGGAGAGGTTACTCACCCACGAATTCCCCGGAGGGGCCCGGAATTCTTAAAGGGCGGGAGGCCGCATAATTTCGAATAAGAACCTGGGGGTCGGTTATGGGATCAATACCGGCGGTGAATATCGTGGCCGTGCTTCATCTTGCGTTCGTGTCGGCGCTGATCGGCGTCATTGCCACTGAAACCGTGATGGAACTGCTTCCTCTCCGGAGCAAGGACCTTCATCACGGCGCCATTCGGTTTCATCTATGGATAGACTTATTGCTTGAGGCGCCCCTTGCCCTGGGAGTAGTCGCCACGGGAATCGCAATGGCGACACTGGTCAGCGAACTCACAACCTATCATCTCGTAAAAATATCGTTTGCTTCCATCGCTTTTGTGCTGGGCATTACCTGCATCCTAAGGGTGATTCGCAGAAGCCGGCTTCGGGAGGGCCGGGCGCCGGAAGACGTTCTCGAAAAGGAGACCAAAAAGATTCATCTTACCGCGGCGGTCATCTATGTTCTGTTGACTGCCGTGGTGGCCCTGGGCGTTTGGCTCGCCTATCACCGGGTCCTTGGTTTTTATGGATAAAGCACGCAAAGCCGCCAATGGCGCGAAACCGGAAGCCCCTTCTTCCCCGGCTTCAGAGAGATCGGCAAGGCGGTGCTTGAAACCATCAAGGACCAGGCGAAAAGATTAATTATGCCCTGAGAGACTTATGATTCCGCCATAAGACAAAGGAGGGACCGCCATGAAATACCTTGAGAAACTTCTGAATGAATTCCCCGATACTCCCAGGAACATTATCCTTCATGCTGATATCCTGCGACGGGGCATGAAGCAAAACCCTGATCTTACCGAGGCCGGCGAAACCGCTTGCATCACCGGAATCTCAACCAGGCTTCAGAGCCTCATCTCAGACTCCAAGCCGTCTCCCAGTATGTTCCATTTTAAGGCTGATGAGACCTCGGTTGACATCAAGATAGATCCAAGAAGCCCCTATGAAATCAGAAAAGACGGGGACGGCCAATATCATCTTTTCTGTGGAGACGAAAAATTTGGAGAGGTGAGATTTACCAAGCGGCCATCTTATACGGACAAAAAAACTTCGGATGGCGAGTCCTGTGCGGCCCTGCTCATGCAAAGGGGGCCTTTCTGTATCCTGGTCAGCCCGCTGGACTTTTGTGCCTATTATAGCAAGGGCGAAGCCTGCAAATACTGCGTTTTATCCGCGGCAATGGATATTGGGATTAAGAAGAAGATCTTGCCACCGGTTCCGGATCATCGCACCATAGCCGAAGCCGTGGCCATGGCAACCGAGGATATCAATCTCAAAGATTTGAAAATCTGTGGTGGCGCCCTTTATGACACCAAAAAAGAAGCGCATTACTACAAGAAATGCCTCGAGGCTATCCTCGAGCGTATTGATCCACCCGAAGAGATCACCATCTTCTCCCAGGCTTTTGACGCTGAGGATCAGAAGGACTTAAAGGAGTTGGGGGCCACCAACATCCTGTTCAACATGGAGGTCTGGAACGAGCGGCTGTGGCCGGAGCTTTTGCCCGGCAAGGTCAAGGCCATCGGCCGGGAAGAATGGATCAATCGTCTTATCAAGGCGGTGGAGATCTTCGGCCGGGGTCATGTCGGGAGCGGCTTTGTCGGAGGGTTCGAGTGCGCCCCTCGCCCTGGCTTTCTTTCCCAGGACGAGGCCTTGAATTCGTACCTTGAGGGATTCGAGTTCCTGATTGAAAGGGGGATTGTCCCCTGGTTCACGGTCTGGACTGCGTTTTCAGTAGGCGGTTTTCAGGTTGATGATCCACCGCCGACCGAGTTTTACCTTCGCCTTGGCCAGGGACTTCATGAGCTGTTAGAGAAACACGGGGTTTATCCCGACCTGGGATTTTCCAGAATGGGCGTGAACCCGCCTACTCTCGGGCTCTATTGCTACTACTGCTTCAGCATGACTTTTACCCGCGACTACCCCCGGCTGATCGGACGAAAATGAATACTAATGGGAGCAGATTATAGTTGACACATTACGCGGGATCGCCCACTGTAGGGGCACGGCATGCCGTGCCCCTACCCCGCCTGCCTGCATCTAGAAGTGTCAACTATATTATGCTCGGAGTAATAAGGTGTATAAGATAGTTTTTTTCGTGCCCGTTCTTGTTCTCCTGGTTTGTTCGTCCCAACTACTGGCGAGGGCAAGTCCCGAGTTGAATCTGACCCAGGAGGAATGGGCCAGGCTGGAAAAGGGCGAGTTGATCTTGAAGATAGAGGAGTTTGAAGGCGAAAAGGGCATGAGAGGCGTGCGAACCGTCACTTTTCGAATGGTCAACGCCACGCCGGATGAAGTATGGAAAGTGTTGCATGAGCCGGAAAAGGATTTCGAATGGGCGCCCAGGATCTCGACCAGCAAGGTCACAAACAAGGAGGGGAATTGCATTGACATCCATTACCTTATGAGCATACCTTTTATCCCCGTCCAGTTCCACATCCGCCGGGTCTATGAAAAGGATAATTGGCTAATCGAAAGCAGCCTGATAGAAAATGAGGAGAATTCTCTTGAGGCAGTTGAGGGCCAATACGCCCTCTATCCTCAGCACGCCGGCAAGAAGACCGTCATTAAATATTCGCTTTACCTTATGCTCAGCAATAGAACCCCGATGATAATCCAGCAATACTTCACTAAACGAGGCTGCAAGGAATGGATGGAAAACTTTAAAAAGCGGGTTGAAAGCAAAGGGACTTGGAAGAAAGAATAATAAATAAGCGACGCAGTCACAGGATTTCAGGATTTTTCAAAGTAGCCCGGAGCCAGGGAAGAGAAAGTCTGAACTCAAATACCCAGCCGTCACGCCGCAAGATTTAAATTAGTAAGGTGCCCGCCAATCCCGCCTGACCTGAACATAGACCGCCTCGGTCGCGGCCGCGGCCTTGGCCCAGGAAAAATTCTGCTCGGCACGCCGGCGCGCCTGCCCGCCCAGTTGCCGGCGGAGCGAGGGAGAGGAGAGGAGTCGGCGGATGGCCCGGGCCAGCGCTTCCGGGTCGGCCGGCGGCACCAGCAGAGCCGCCACGCCGTCCGGTCCGGTCACTTCCGGCAAGGCGCCAGCGCTGGTGGCGACCACGGGCAGGCCGCAGGCCATGGCTTCCAGCGCCGGCAGGCCGAAGCCCTCGAACAGGCTCGGCACCACCGCGGCCTCGGCCCGGTTATATTCCTGCACCAGTTCCTCGTTGCTGATCCGCTCCCGCCAGCTCACCCGCTCGCCCAAGCCCAGCTTGGCAATCAGGTCCCGGGCATAGACCCGGCCCGGATACCGCCTTCCGTCCACGATCACCAGATGCACCGCCGCGGCCAGACTCGCCAGCGCCTCCAGGAGGTAGCGCACGCCCTTTTTCCGGTCCTCGGTCGAGCCGACAAAAATCAAACGGCCCGGCACTTTCTCGATCTCCGGGATCGGTCGGAAAAAAGCGCAGTCCACCCCGTGGTAGATCCGCTCGGCCCGGCCCGGCCCCAGCCGGTAATGCTCTTCGATCAAGCTCCCGACAAAATCGGATCCGGTAATCACCGCCTGAAGCTTCCGCGCCACCAGCGCCTGCATCAACGGAGGATAGTAAATGGCGCGGCGGGCTTTGCGGAGCAGGCCTTCCATCTGGCGCAGGTCTTCCTGGCGGTCAATCGCCAGCGGATGGTGGATGGTCGCCACCACCGGGATCCCGAGGCGCTGGATCAGGAGCAGTCCATAGCCCAGGCTCTGGTTGTCATGCACCACGTCGAATTTTTCCCGGGCATGGAGCCGGCGGAGCAACCCATAGAGACGGAAGCTCTGAGTCATCATCTCGGGATTGGCGCCGGCGCGGGCCAGGGCATACTCCAGGAGGCTCAGGGGTTGGATGATGGTCCGGAGCGGGAAATGACGGGCGGGCCGGACGATGAAGTTTTCGTTGGGCAGCAGGTGGGTTGTGGCCCAGGGCATCGGCCCCGGATAGGGCGGGCCGGAGAAGATGTGGACCTGGTGCCCGCGCTCGGCGAGCGCGCGCGAGAGGTTCTGGAGGTAAACGCCCTGCCCTCCGCAAAAGGGATTGCCCCGATAACTGAAGAGAGCAACTTTCAACGGCACTCTGCTCCCTTCGCCCGAGAATCTCAACTCGAGTGTTGGTAGAATCCAAGGATGGTCGAAGCCACCCGGGACACGTCCTCTTCCGAAAGCTCCGGATACACCGGGATGGCCATGGTCTCTCGCGAGGCCCGCTCCGCCTCGGGCAAGGAAAGCCCCTCCGGCACCAGCGGCGCGAAACACTCCAGCCGGTGCAGCGGCACCGGGTAATAAACCGCGGCGCCAATGCCCTGCTCCCGGAGATGCGCCAAGAGCTCATCGCGCCGGGGCACCCGGATCACGTAGTTGTTGTAAACGTGTTCGCACCCCTTGGCCTTCACCGGCGCCCGGACCGGCGAGTCCACGAAGAGGCGGTCATACTGGTCGGCATGCCGGCGCCGGGCATAGGTCCAACGCTCGAGGTACTTGAGCTTGACCCGCAGCACCGCGGCCTGGAGGGCATCCAGCCGGCTGTTGTAGCCGACCCGGCGGTGATGGTATTCCCGGCTGGCGCCGTGCACCCGCAGTTCCCGCACCGTCTTGGCCACGTCCTCCCGGTTGGTCAAAACCATGCCGCCATCCCCGAACCCGCCCAGGTTCTTGCTCGGATAAAAACTCAAACAACCCGCGTCACCCAAGCTCCCGGCCGCCACGCCCTGGTAGCGCGACCCGATCGCCTGGGCGGTGTCTTCAATCACCGCCAGGCGGTAGAGGCGGGCGAGCTCCAGGATGGGAGCCAGGTGGGCCGGCTGGCCGAAGAGGTGCACCGGGACGATGGCCCGAGTCCGCTCGGTGATCCGCTTCTCGATCTGGGCCGGGTCCAGGTTGTAAGTGACCGGATCAATGTCCACGAAGACCGGCCGGGCGCCTAAAAGCGCCGAGGTGCTGGCGGTGGAGAAGAAGCTGTAGGCCGTGGTGATCACCTCATCGCCCGGCCCGACCCCAAGCGCGCGCAGCGCGAGCAGGAGCGCGTCGGTGCCCGAAGCCACGGCGATGGCATAGCGCGCGCCCAGGTAAACGGCCAACTCCAGCTCCAGCGCCTCCACCTCCGGTCCCAGAATGAACTGCTGGCTGTCCAAAACCGCGAGCACCGCGGGAACGACTTCGTCCCGGATCTCGGCCCACTGGGCCTTCAGGTCGAGCAGCGGAATAGTTTTTCTTGCTTTCATTGGCGAGACAGTTTACCTGATGGCAAATGATTAAGCAAGAAAGCCGGGTGATAATCACAAGGGTGATTTCAAATCGAAAAGGGAGGTGCAGGATAAAAACCTATTTGCTATGATCTACCCCATGACCGATTTCGAGACACCTGGGACGGAAACCTCTGCGCCTTTCCCGCAGCCGATGGCACTCTTCCGGGACCGGATGCGCGGCCCGGAGCTGGCCTCCCTCTACCAGGCGATCTGGCGCCTGGCCTGGCCGGCCTTCCTCGGCCAGGGCATCAGTTCCATGGTCATGTTCCTGGTGCGCATCATCGTCAGCAACCTCGGCGACAAAGCCTACAACAGCGTCAACATCGGGATGATGGTCTTTTTCGTGGTGATGACCGTGATCGCCGCGGTGGGCGTCGGCACCACCGCCCAGGTGGCCCTGGCCTGGGGCGCCGGCGACCGCCGCCACGCCGGCCGGGTGCTCCAGCAAAGCCTGCTCTGGGGGTTCCTGCTCACGGTGGTGATCGCGCTGGTGGGCATGCCCACCTCCAAGTTGCTCTACCACCTCCTGGGCGCGGACCAGGAAACCATCCGCTTCGGGACCACGGTGTTGATCTGGCTCTATGCCGCCACGCCCCTCCTGGCGCCCGGCTTTTTCCTGGCCGCCGGTCTTCGCGCCGCAGGTGATACCCGGACCCCCATGGTGGCCGGCGTGATCATGGCGGTGGCCGCCTTGACCCTTTCCTATGGCCTGATCCTGGGCAAATTCGGATTTCCCGCGCTGGGCACTCTCGGCGCCGCCCTGGCGATTGATTGCTCTTTTTTTGTTTTTACCCTGATTCTGGGCATGCTCTTCCTCACCAACCGCACTGTCCTCAAGCTGCCGCTCCGCGGCTGGAAGCTGGATACCAAGATCGGCGCGGCCATCTTCAAGATCGGGCTGCCCGCGGCCCTGGAATGGATCCTGATCCAGGTGGGTATGTTAGTTTACGTGTTTGTCATCTACAAGTACGGCGATGAACCGGCCGCCGGCTATTTCACCGGCGTAGCCATCTTGACTTTTGCCCAGACTCCGGGCCACGGCTTCCAGACCGCGGCGGCAACCCT
>MGQK01000039.1:25009-40441 GCA_001797815.1 Deltaproteobacteria bacterium RBG_13_61_14
ACTATGACCGGGCCGAGAGCGTGTTCCGGCATTGCGCGCTGATGAGCTTTATCTTCATGGTAATCATGGGGGTCGCATTCTATTTGCTGGTGAACCCCGCTCTCCTTTCCTACCTTTTCCGTGAACTTTCGCCCGGCTCCATCAGCTATGCCCGCACCTTCATCCTCCTCCTGATCTACGTGATGCCCTTGATGGGGGTGTCCTTCAGCATCGGCGGCGGACTCCGCGGCGCCGGCGACACCGTGCCGCCCCTGGTCGCCTCCATCACCGGCGTTTACGGCGGACGGATCATCGCCGCCTTTACCCTCTATTACCTCTTTCATCCTCCTGTGATGGTGGTCTGGTGCTCGATGTTTCCCGACCTGATCCTGAGGATCCTGGTGATGGCGGTGCGGCTCAAGTCCGGCAAATGGAAGAAGGCAAAAATCGCTCGATGAGCCGGAAATGGTATCATCTGATATTCAAAAGGTCATACCCGCCGGATGCAATCAGTTGCCGGTACCAGTGCGCGCTTTGCTTGGGAGTCCTTGTCTGGCTGGCATAGTCCACGTGGACCAGGCCGAAGCGCTTGGAAAAGCCCTCGGCCCATTCGAAGTTGTCCAGCAACGTCCAGACAAAGTAGCCCTTGACCTTGACGCCCTGGTCCATGGCCCGGCGGACCTCGGCCAGGTATTTCTGGAAATAGTCAATCCTGGATAAGTCGCGAACCTCGCCGTTCTTCACCTGGTCGTCGTAAGCCGCGCCGTTCTCGGTGATGTAAACCACCGGGTCGCCCCACTCGTTTTTAAACCGCAGGAGCGCGGCGGAGATCGCCTGGGGATAGACCTCCCATCCCATGGCCGTGTATTCCGCGCCCGGGACCTGGGGTTTCCAGTCCACCGTGGCTTCGAGCAGGGGCACGCTGGGATCGTGGCGGGCGAAGACCCGGGTATAGACGTTGAGTCCGGCAAAGTCGAGGGGCTGGTGGATTTGCTTGAGGTCCCCTTCCTGGATGGGCATGAGCGTCTTCAAAAGGTCAAGCATGTCCTGGGGGTAGGAACCGATCAGCACCGGCTCGGCATACCAGCGGTTCATCAGTCCATCAATCATGCGCGCGGCTTTTTGATCTTGCTCCGAGTTGGTCGAAGGTTGGATCGGCGGAAGCTGGAGCACGGTGCCGATCTTCGCGGCCTTGGCCTCAGCGCGGATCGCCATAACGCCCCGGCCGTGGGCCAAGTTGATGTGGTGGGAGGCGGCGAAGTATTGAAGGGGGTCTTTGATTCCAGGCGCGTGTTGCCCGAGCAGGTAGCCCAGGGTGGAAAAGATGCCCGGCTCGTTCATGGTGGTCCAGAGCTTGACCCGATCGCCCAGGCGCCGGGCCACCACCGCGGCATAATCTCCGAACCACTTCGCGATTTCGCGGTTGGCCCAGCCGGCCTGGTCCTGCAACGCCTGGGGCAGGTCCCAATGGTAGAGGGTGATCAAAGGAGTGATGTTAGCGGCCAGGAGGGAGTCCACCAGCCGCGAATAAAAGTCCAGGCCCTGGGAGTTGACCTGGCCCAAGCCCTGGGGCAGGACCCGGGGCCAGGACACCGAGAAGCGGTAAGCCTTAAGCCCGAGCGAGCGCATCAGCCCAACGTCTTCCTGGAAGCGGTGAAAGTGATCGCAGGCCACGTCGCCGGTGTCGCTGTTCTTGATCGCACCCGGCTGGCGCACGAATCGGTCCCAGATGGACTCGCCCTTGCCGTCCTCATTCCAGGCCCCTTCGATCTGGTAAGAAGCCGTGGCCGCTCCCCAGAGGAAATCTTTCGGAAACTCGATCCGGCCCATCCTGGCAACTCCTTTCAATCTGAAGTTATTGTTATTTATTATATAGATACAGACTGAACATAAAGCAACACATCATGTTTGTTGCTATGGCGACCTCGGCCCGCGCACCAGAAAAAGAATGAAGAATACCGTAAAAAGAGAATCGCCGGTAGCCGCGAAAACTGCAAAGCCGGTAGCCTTGCCCATGGCGAACAAGTAATACCAGGCCAAAGCGACGATGACCTTGCCGATGATCCCCATGACCACGATGCCCAGGTGCTTGCCGGGGTCAGAAGCGATGATGAGGTAGCCGAGGCCAAAGACCAGGACCGCAATCCAGAATGACCGATTCAGAAATACCAGGTAGTAATTGAGCGGGTAATCTTGGAGCCCAGTGATCGCGTAAAAGAGATTCAGGTTGAGCCCGGGCCAGAAAATGGCGGGAACCGCCCCGCACCAGTTCCAGAGGCCGGCGGCCAGGAAGAAGAGCCTCCATCTCCCGGATTGGGTTGGGCGATCCGACATGGTGATGAAGGGGTGCCGGAACAAACTTCTTTATCCCGACACCCCCTCTCCGTGCTTCCCTTATTGGATGGTGAAGTTCAGGGTGGAAAGGACTTTGCCCTCCGCGTCCTTGACCTCGACTTTCCAGGCGCCCTTCCAGCTCGGGTCAATGGTCTTGGCGCTCCAGGTCCGCCAGGTGGCCGCGCCGACCTTGAGCTCCACCGCGGCCATCTCCTGGTCGCCGAAAGACCAGACGTGCTTGATCACGGTGCCTTCGGCTCCGCCCACGATCTTGGTGAAGCAGTAGAGCTTGCCCACGTCGGCCGGGAAGCTCACTCCCGCCTCCTGAGGCGCCCGGTCCACGACCGCCTTGCAAATGGCCGCGTCCTCCACCTTCAGCTCCGCGGCCATAACCAGCGACGCCGCAGCCAACGCTGCCAGCGCCATCACCGCCCATACCTTCTTCCTCATGGCTCCTTCCTTTCGCTTTTGGGTTATTAATTCCGGCTGCCGGTTGGCAACCGTATTCTCGCATTATCTATAGATGAGAAAAGACAAGACGTCAAGCTCAGAAATCTTCGGCCGGCCCTGGACAAACGAAAACTTGATTTTTTAGGCCGGGGCCAGCTAAGCTTAGGTAGATGTCACTTGGAGCGAGGAGGAAAGATGAAGATCAAGAAGTGGTTGATGTTTTCCAGTTTGGTTTTGGCCCTGGCTCTCTCGGGCTGCGTGCGGATGTTCTCGCACGTGCTCCAGATTGACCCGGGCGAGCCGGGGGTCACGGTGCAGAAAAACGTGATGGTCCCCATGCGCGACGGGGTCAAGCTGGCGATGGACATCTACCAGCCGAAAAAGATGTCCGGTCCGCTTCCCGCGGTCCTTACCATCCTGCCCTATGGCACGGACCAGGGCATGATCCCCAAGGTGGGCAAACTCTTTGCCCGGCACGGTTACGTGTTCCTGGCCGAGGACTGCCGGGGCATCGAGAGTTCCGAGGGCAAATGGTTCCCCCTGGTCTGGGACTACGACGACGGCCACGACACCCTGGACTGGATCGCGAAACAGCCCTGGTTCGACGGCCGCCTGGGCATGTGGGGCGGCAGCTACTTCGGCTATACCCAGTGGCAGGCCGCGCCGGACTCGAACGTGCTCACGGCGATGGTGCCGCTCTTCACCTCCCCCAACATGCACAAGATGGTAGTCAACGGCGGCGCGCTGGAGTTCATCATGGTCGAGGGCTGGCTCACCGGCATGGAGGCCCAGGTCCAGAAAGAGAAGCTGCAGCCCGAGTTCAGCTCCGGCTTTTACAACCAGCCGCTGCGCGACTCGACGCCCCTGGACATCGAGCTCCTTCACACCAAGCCCGAAATGCTGGAACAGGACCCCATGTTCCTCCTCAACCACCCCGGCGACTCGGAGTTCGCCCGGCCCACTTATTTCAAGCCTTATTACTCCCATGTCTCGGCCCCGGGCTTGCTGGTGGCCGGATGGTTCGACCAGTTCCTGCAGCCGCAACTGGATGACTTTGTGGCCATCCGCGGCGAAGGCCAGGCCGACGCCAAGAAGTCGCGGCTGATCGTGGGGCCCTGGACGCACGGCCTGCCCTCTTCCAAGTTCGAAGAGAGCAAACGGAGCGGAGTCCGTCTCTATGTCCACGAGACCTTTGCCTGGTATGAGCGCTGGTTAAAAGGCGTGCCGAACGGGATCGAGAACGAGGCGCCGGTGAAGATCTTCATCATGGGCGAGAACGTGTGGCGGGACGAGCAGGAATGGCCCCTGGCCCGGACCCAATCCACCAAGTATTTTCTGCACAGCACCGGGCCGGCCAACGCCCGCAGCGGCAAGGGCATTCTTTCAACCCAACCGCCGGGAAGCGAACCGGCCGATCAATACAAGTATGACCCGAAAAATCCAGTCCCGACCAAGGGCGGTACCTTCCAGCCTTTCACCGGTCATCCGGCCGGCAGCTTTGACCAGTCGGAGATGCTGAAGCGCGACGACGTGCTCTTGTTCGCCACCGAGCCTTTAAGCCAAGGGGTGGAAGTCACCGGCCCGATCTCGGTGACGCTGTATGCGGCGTCCTCCGCCAAGGACACCGACTTCGTGGCCATGCTCCTGGACATTCATCCGGACGGCAAGGCCATGTATCTCCAGGACGGCTGCATCCGGGCGCGCTATCGCAACGGCTATCAAAAGCCGAGCCTGATCGAGCCGGGCCAGGTCTATGAGTATAAGATTGACCTGTGGTCAACCTCCAACTACTTTCAGCCCGGGCACCGGATCGCGCTCGAAGTCACGTCCTCCAACTTCCCCCAGTATGACCGCAACACCAACGCCGGCGGCGAGGGCGGGCCGGACAACATCATCACGGCCGACCAGACCATTTACCACGACGCGGACCATCCGAGCCATGTGCTGTTGCCGGTGATCCCGCGATAAAACAAACCCACCCTTGCTTCGCAAGAGTGGGCTACATGATGAGATCCCTGGTAACCCGCCCTTCCCTCCGGGGAAGGGCGGGTTCGTTTATCGCTTGCAGCCGCAGAGCGGCTTGCCACCCGTGATTTGGTAAGCCTCGAGGATCGCGGAGAGCGTGGCCTTCAGGTTGTTCCCGACTACCGCCGTGGAGTCGCGCGGGTTCATCTTCCAGAACTCTTCTTTTTCTTTCCCCGGCCGCTCCTTTTGGTTGCCCAGTTCGATCAAGAGCGAAAGCGTGCCCGACTCAGCCAGCAGAAAGTCTTCCATGTTGCCCTGCCACAGGGGCGACCAATAAGGCCGGTTGAAAATGGAATAGGGACGGCTCTGAGCCTGACGGTAAGCCTTGGCCATCTGCTTGTGCTCTCGCGAGCAAGTCCTGGTTTGGCACTTGGCCGGGATGATCATGCCCGCGGCCGAGTGATAATCCACCGCCGCGAAAAAAGGATGGGAAGCCGCCAGATCGCGCACCGCTTGCGTTTCAGGCTCCGAGAGCGGCTGTGGCCCGTGGTAGCGGGTGGACCTTGGATTATTTGACCCGGAATAACCGAGGGGCAGCCAGATTCCGAAACCCGGTCGAGGAAAATTCCGGTTCAAGTCCACCTGGCGGCCGTTGGTCCGGCGTTCTTTGACCGGGGCTTTTCCTTCGCTCTCCTGGGTTCGGGCGTAGCCGTCCGGATTGAGCAGAGGGATGATCAAGACTTCGGCTACTTGCAAGACTTGGGTAGCCAAAGGATCACGGCCATCCTCTTCCAAGAGAAATCTCGCCACCGCCAGGGCCGTTCGGTTGCCGATGGGTTCATCGCCGTGGATGTTGCCGGCGACCAGCGCTTCCGGCCGGGGCCGGCCGTCATCCCGGGAGATGCGCACGGCATAGAGCGGCCGACCCTGTGCGCTGCTGCTGAAGATGAGCAGCCGGGCGCGGCCAGGGTGGTCTTTTTCCAGTTGCCGGATTTCTCCGGTAACCTGTTCCAGGGAGGGATAAGGCCCGAGTGACTCCTCTCCCGCGCCGGCGGCAAAAGCCCAGGCCCAAACCCAAATGACTAAAATACCCCAGCGGACGCCTGGGTGCATGGCCGCCCCCTTTCCAATGCGGCAATCGTCCATTCAGTTTTGATTGAGCAGATCCTTGACCTTGTCCAGGAAGCTCTTGCGCTGCGGGCTGATGTCTTCGCCGGAGATCTCGGCGAAGCGCTGGAGCAAGTCCTTTTGTTCCTTGCTGAGCTTGGAGGGCACCTCGACGAAGACGCGGACGTGGAGGTCGCCCTGGCCGTAGCCTTGGAGCTCGGGCATGCCCTTGCCCCTGAGTCGGAAGACCTTGCCGGTCTGGGTGCCGGCCGGGATCTTGAGCTTGGCCGGGCCGTCGAGGGTGGGCACTTCCACCTCGTCGCCCAGCGCGGCCTGGGGAAAGGAGATGGGCAGGTCCAGGATCAGCTCGGTCCCCTGGCGCTCGAAAATCGGGTGCGGCTTCACCGTGAGCACCACGTGCAGGTCGCCGTCCGGGCCGCCCATCTCTCCGATCTCGCCTTCTCCCCGCAGCCGGAGCGCGGCGCCATTGTCCACCCCGGCCGGAATCTTGACCTTGAGCTTGCGCTTGACCTCCTTAAGCCCGTGTCCCCGGCAGGTGGCGCAGGGCGTCTGGATCACCGTGCCCTTGCCCTGGCAATGGCTGCAGGTGCGGCTGACCGAAAAGAAGCCCTGCTGGTAGCGCAATTGGCCGGCCCCCCGGCAGGTGGGGCAGGTAAGAGGAGAGGTCCCGGGCTTGGCGCCCGAGCCGCGGCATTCCTCGCAGGGAACGTGGCGGGGCACGACAACGGTCTTCTCCGTGCCTCGGGCCGCTTCCAGGAAGCTGAGGGTGAGGTCGTAGCGGAGGTCGGATCCCCGCCGGCGCCGGGGCCCGCGCGGCCGGCTGCCGAAGAACTCGCCGAAGATATCGGAGAAGAGGTCGTCCAGGTGCATGAAGCTGAAGTCGGTGAAGTCAAAGCCGCCGGGCGCCTGGTGGCCGTAACGGTCGTAACGGGCGCGCTTGTCCGGGTCGGAGAGCACCTGGTAGGCCTCGCTCGCCTCCTTGAACTTCTCCTCGGCATCCGCCTCCGGGTTGCGGTCCGGGTGAAATTTCAGCGCCGTCTGCCGATAGGCCTTCTTGATCTCCTCCGGCGCGGCGTGGCGGGGAAGCCCCAGAACCTCATAATAATCGCGTTTCGTTGCCACCGCTTTTCCCTAAAATAAGCCCGCCCAGGATTTCAGATGATCCTGGGCGCCGCGGAACAATTCCTGGATTACCAACACCAAGGGCAGGTTACAACGCAAACAATGGCAACTCGCCACTCTGGTTAAGCAACCTTTTTCTTCTTGCTCGGATACCGAATCCCTAATGCTTCATCCACTTTGCGACTGGCTTCCAGATCAAAAAGCTTTTCGCCACAGTTATCACAAACCTCGATTTCCAGGCTTCGAACCACCTTTTTTCCGCCTCGAAAGGGAAAAGCAACTTCCGTTTTTCTTCGGTAGATTTTTTTGCTCCCGCACGTGGGACAATAGGGTATAGGCATGGCCGCGAAATTAGTCTTTCCCCGCCCTGGACGCCACCTGGGAGTAAACCGCCTCGGCCAGCTTGTGGGCCGCCTCGCTCAGTTGCTCCACCGCTTTCTTCAGTTTCGCGGCATCCTCCGTTTCCAGCAACTCCTCGGCGGCCTTGATCCGATCCGCGATCAACTTGCGATCCGCCTCTTCCAAACGGTTCCCGAACTCCTCCAAAGACTTCTGGCTGGTGTAGATCAACCCTTCGGCCTGGTTGCGCACATCCACCAGTTCCTTTTGCCGCCTGTCCTCTTCCGCGTGCTCCTCGGCTTCCCGGACCAGCTTTTCAATCTCTTCATCCGAGAGACCGTGGCCGGCGGTGATCTTGATCTTCTGCTCCTTGCCGGTCCCCAGGTCCTTGGCCCGCACGTGGACAATGCCGTTGGTGTCAATCTCGAAGGTCACCTCGATCTGGGGCACGCCCCGGGGCGCGGGCGGGATGCCCACCAGCTCGAAGCGGCCCAGGGTCTTGTTGTCCTGGGCCAGCTCCCGCTCGCCCTGGAGCACGTGAACGTTGACCGAGGGCTGGTCGTCCACTGCGGTGGAGAAGATCTCCGAGCGCTTGCACGGCACCGTGGTGTTCTTGGGGATCAGCTTGGTGAAGATGCCGCCCTTGGTCTCCACGCCCAGCGAAAGGGGGGTGACGTCGAGCAGGAGCACGTCCTTGACGTCGCCCTTGATCACCGCGCCCTGGATGGCGGCCCCGATCGCCACCACCTCGTCGGGGTTGACGCTCCGGTTGGGCTCTTTGCCGAAAATCTGCCGGACCTTCTCCTGGACCTTGGGCATGCGGGTGACGCCGCCGACCAGGATCACCTCGTCAATCTGGCGGGGCTCCAGGTTGGCGTCTTTCATGGCGATCCGGCAGGGCTCTTCCAGCCGGTCAATCAGGTCGGTGACCAGGCCTTCGAGCACGGCCCGGCTGAGCTTGAGGTTGAGGTGCTTGGGCCCGCTCTTGTCGGCGCTGATGAAGGGCAGGTTGATGTCGGTCTCCAGGGAGGGCGAGAGCTCGCACTTGGCCCGCTCGGCCGCCTCTTTGATCCGTTGCAGCGCCATCCGATCCTTGGAAAGATCAATCTTCTGCTCTTCCTTGAAGCGCTCGACCAGGTAGTTGATGACCCGCTGGTCAATGTCTTCGCCGCCCAGGAAGGTGTCGCCGCAGGTGGAAAGGACTTCAAAGACGCCTTCGGACAGCTCCAGGATGGAAACATCCAAGGTGCCGCCGCCGAAGTCGAAGACGGCGATCTTTCCGCTTTGCTTCTGGTCCATGCCGTAGGCCAGGGCCGCGGCGGTCGGCTCGTTGATCACCCGCAGCACTTCCAGGCCGGCGATCTTGCCCGCGTCCTTGGTGGCGCTGCGCTGGCTGTCGTTGAAGTAGGCCGGGCAGGTGATCACCACTTCGTGCACTTCCTCGCCCAGGTAGTCCTCCGCGGTCTCTTTCATCCGTTTCAGGATCATGGCCGAAATCTCCGAGGGACTCATCTGCCGGCCCTTGCACTCGATCCAGGCATCACTGTTGTTGGAGGAGATGATCCGATACGACAGCAGCTTGAGCGCCATCTGCACTTCCGCGGAATCGAACTTGCGCCCGATCAAGCGCTTGACCGCGAACACCGTGTTTTCCGGGTTGGTGATGGCCTGGCGCTTGGCGATCTGCCCGACTAACCGCTCCCCCGAATCGGTGAAACCCACCACCGAGGGCGTGGTCCGGCTGCCTTCCGAGTTGGGCACCACCACCGGGTTGCCGTTCTCGATGATCGCCACGCAACTATTGGTGGTTCCCAGGTCTATTCCGATGACTTTCCCCATGACTTTCCCCTCGATTACTCTTCGCCTTCCTTCGCTGGCTCGGATTCCGAGATGTCTTCAGGCTGCGAAGCCATTGGTGCCTCCTCGTTTTCTTTTGTTTCCGCCGCCCGCGCGGCCGGCTTCCGCGCGATCGTGACCATGCTCGGCCGCAAGAGCCGCTCCCGCAAAAGATAACCCCGCTGGTGCTCTTCCACCACGCTGTTGGGGGCCGCCTCCTCGGTCTCCGCCGCCCGCATCGCCTCGTGAAAGGCGGGATCAAACCCTTGGCCCAGGGCGGAAATCGGCTCGACCCCGAATTTCGAAAGAACCTGGAGAAAGAGACGTCGCGTCAGGCCCACACCTTGCTTCAGCGCCTCAAAATCTTCGGGCCGCTTCGCGTGGCCTAACGCCCGCTCCAGGTTATCCATCACCGGCAGCAGCTCCCGGAGCAGGGGCTCGTGACCATAGTTGAACCAGTCCGCTTTTTCCTTCTGGATCCGGCCCCGGTAGCCCTCCAACTGCTCCTTCAACCGCTGGCCTTGCTCGAAATTCTGGTGGACCTCCTGGGTGCGCTTCTCCAGATCCGCCTGAAGCTGCCGAAGCTGGTGCTGGAGATCCAGGATCTGCATCTTCAGCTCCAGCTCTTTCTTGGTCGGCGGCGGCGGCGCTTCTTCCTCCGGCTTGGCCCGGCCCTCCACGCTGGCCAGCGCTTCCTGCATGGCCGCGTCCAGTTCCGGGCTGGTCAAGGGCGTTTCCAAGTTCGAGCCGGGCGTCTCGGCTGCCGGCTCCTGGGCTGCCGCTTCGGGCAGGGTCTGATCCTCCGGCAGCTCCGACTCGGCCGCTTCCGCTTCCGATTCCGCCGGCGCCGGCGCCTTGGTATTTTCGTCCTCGGCCATGGTTTTGCAACTAACTCCGGAGAAACTCCGAGATCAAACCCGCCGTGTATCTCACCAGCGGGATCACCCGGGCATAGTTCATCCGCACCGGCCCCAGCACGCCCACGCAGCCCAGTCCGGTCCCTTCGCTCCCATAACGGTCCGTCACCAGGGCCAGGTGGCGAAGGCCCGGAAGCAAGCTTTCCTCCCCCAAGATCACCCGCGGACCCTGGCTCTGGATCGCCTCATCCACCAGCCGCAGCATCAGGGACTTCTCTTCCAACGCGTGCAACAGCCGCTTCACCGTCTCGACGTCCGAAAACTCCGGTTGATCCAAAATATTGCTCTGACCGTTGATATACCATCCCAGCGCCGGATCTTCCTCGAGCAGCCGCTCGCTCAGAGCCAGGGCCTGCACCAAAAGCTGGTCGCAGGCGGCGCGCTCAGCCTGGAGCTGCCGGTCCAACTCCGCCCGCAACTCCAGCAGGGTCTTACCTTCGGCCAGGGGCCGCAAGCGGTTGGAGATCCTTTGCAACTCCGAAGCCGGAAGCCCCAGGCGGTTGGGTAGGACCCGCTCTTCCACCCGCCCCGAGCTCGTGACCAACACGGTCAAAATCCGCTCGTGGTGCAAAGGCAGGAAGGTCAAGCTCCGGATCACGGCCCGTTCCCGGGCGGGCAGAAAGACCACTCCCGCGTAATGGGAGAGCAGGCTGAGCACCCGGGAGGTCTCGCTCAAGACTTCACTGTTGGTCATGGCCTCCAGGTTGTAATGGCCGCGGACACTCTCTTGCTCCTGGGCCGAGAGCGAGCGCACCCGGAGCAGGTGGTTGAGGTAATAGCGGAACCCCTGGGCCGTGGGGGCCCGGCCCGAGGACGTATGGGGTTGGCTCAGGTAACCGGACTCCTCCAACTCCGCCATCTCATGGCGGAGTGTAGCCGTGCTCAAACCCAGCCCCAAACGACCGCATAACCTTCGGGAACTGATGGGCTGGGCGGACTCGATATACAAGTCCACCACCTTGGCCAGGATCTGTTCCTGGCGCTCATCCAAAGCCCCGAGCTTTCTTTCCCGGCGATAACGTCTCATCCCCGTGGCCTAATTGCAAAACTTTATTGTAAATATAAAGCGAGTGGAAGTCAAACTTTTCGACCTGTCGCAACTCTCCGAACCCGCCCCTGCCGGTATGGAAACCTTTCCATAAACACAGCGTCTAAAAAGTAGAAGAGATAAGGGCCAAGTGCTGAGAGTTTCCAAGTCTTAAATCCTTTCATCGCTGATTCTCAGGTTGGCTCGGCAGCAGGGACTTGGTTCCGAACGATACCCGGAAACGGGTTTCGTCCCTGTTTTTCTCGCTTAAACGTCTTCCAGGCCACCTGCCTGTTCAAGCCACAAGGCCGGCCGGTCTTCCGTCCTCCTTCTTCCGGCCGGCCTTGCTCTATTCGAACTTCACTTGCGGAACCTGTTTGCTTTCCTCCGGCACCTCAAAATAGGGCCGTTTTTCAAACCCGAAGATCCGCGCCCACACCAGCCCGGGAAATTTGCGGATCCGGGTATTGTAGGCCTGCACCGCCTCGTTGTAGCGCCGGCGCGCCACCGCGATCCGGTTCTCGGTCCCGGCCAACTCGTCCTGCAGCCGGATGAAATTCTGGTCCGCCTTCAACTGCGGGTATTGCTCCACCACCACCAACAGCCGCGACAGCGCCCCGCTCAGCTCATTGGCGGCCTTCATCTTGTCCGGCACCTGGGTGGCACCGGCCAGCTTGGCCCGGGCCTCGGTCACCTTTACGAAGACCTCTTTTTCATGCGAGGCATATCCCTTGACCGTCTCCACGTAATTGGGGATCAGGTCATTGCGCCGCTTGAGCTGGTTGTCCACCTCGCTCCAGGCCTGATCAATCGCCTCCTGATCCGCCACGATCCGGTTGTAGCCGCAGCCGCAACCCAGCACCAGCACGGCCAGCGCCAGGCCAATCCATCGCTTGCGTGATCTCATGCTTGCCCCCTTCCCCGTCTTCCCAATCTAGATGGTCGTTATTCACTTGTCAAGGTTTAATTGAACCGAACAAAAACAATTTGGAAATCCAGAGGTTAAGGAGGAAGATGAATTTAGACCTTCTCTCGGAAACGAATCCTGCCGCTCGCGCCTCGGCGTTGCAGGTCCCGATCACTCCGGCTTTCGCTCCACGGCCGCTTTGGCCGCTTTCCGCACCATCTCGTCCTTGTCCTTGCCGGCCTGGGCCAGGGCCTTGCGGCACTTTTCGCCCCCTACCCTCCCCATCGCCTCCACCATGGCCGCCCGCATCCGGGGGGTATAGAGCGACTTGGCCCCGCTCAGTCGCTTGAACAGGCCCTTGCTTTCCAATTCCCACAACCCGACCAGCACGCTCTGCAGGCTCCGGCCATCCGGCACCTTGGCCGGCTTCTTGCGAGCCAAGAGATCCAGCGCCTGCAAGAAAACCAGCTCGTCTTCCTTGTTCGGCTCGCTCTCGCCCTTCTTCTCCACCAGCCACACCACCCCCTGGATTGCGGCTTCGGCCAACTGGGGCAGATGCCCCAGATGCTGAATCGCCCGCCGGCGCACCATCGGGTCCGGGTCCTGCAGGCTCCGCACCAGCCGCGGCTCCGGATCCACCCCTTCCACTTTCATCAGGTACGACAACGTCTCTTCCCGCACCCGCGGGTGATCGTGGCCCAGGAACTGGTCCAATTCCGAAACCAGGTCTTGGCATTTCAGGTCGCCCAGGACCATGATCAGGTTGCGGGCCAGGAACCAAGGCGTGTCGCTCCGGAAAATCCGATCCTTGACCTTGGGGGCAACTTTTTCGCCCAGCCGGATGAGCACGTCGCAGGCCAGCTTGCGCACGCTCCGGTCCGAGCTCTCCGCCAGCACGTCCAACAGCACCGGCACCGCCGGCTCGCCCGCGGCGTAGAGCAGCGACGCCACCCGCTCCCGCACCTCCTTCTGGTCGGATTGAAAAGCCTTGACCAGGATCTCGAGAGAAGCGGCTTCTCCAAAGACGCCCATGGCTTCCCGGGCCAGTCCGGGCCGCTCGGGAAAGGGCGGGGTCTTGTCGGTCCGGTGTCCGACCGTGACCTTGAAGATCTGTTCCGCCAGGTCCATGCGGTCGCGGCGCACGAATTCGATCAAAATGTTCACCAGTTTCCGCGACTGTCGGCGATACTCGTTCCCCTCGGCGACCGCCTCGAACTGGGCCAGGCGGGCCGTCAGGTCAGCCATGAATTCATCCGCGGACCGTTCGGCGTCCACCCGGTCGCGGAGCGCTTCCGGCAACTCTTCGTAGCTGAGCACGCCCTTGCGGTAGAGCCGGCTCAAAATTTTCATGCCGCTCTCCGCCGATTCGTAAGCCACCCGGGCCACGGCCCGGCGCAGGGTTTTTCGGAGCGCTTCTTCCCGGCTGATCAGATCCGGGCCTGCCGCGGCCGCCTGCTTGGCCGCAAAGGCCTGCTCGAACTGGACCGCCACCCTCTCCACGGTCTGGACCAGGACCTCCAGGGGCAGGGCAAACACGATCTCGCTTTGCAGGTCCGCCCCACTGAACTCTTCCTGCCCTTGCGCCGCCAAGTCGCAGTGGACCAGGATCTCGGCCAGCAGGGCCGGCTCGCGAAGGGGCTTCAGGGATTCCTCCATCCGCAAGGTCAAGACCGCCCGCGGCTCCTCGGAAAGGGCCTGGGCGAACAAGGGCAGCCGCCGCA
The DNA here is from genome assembly GCA_001797815.1 of Deltaproteobacteria bacterium RBG_13_61_14. Lineage (GTDB taxonomy): Bacteria > RBG-13-61-14 > RBG-13-61-14 > RBG-13-61-14 > RBG-13-61-14 > RBG-13-61-14. The sequence continues at coordinate 38,735 of MGQK01000039.1, forward strand.
AGTCTCCGGCCATTCGGGCCAGGAACAGGGCCGTCCGCCAAGGCAAGGACTCCGCCCCGGCCGGCCGGTCCGCCGCGAAGATCGGAGTAAAATCAAAAGCCTTGGCCTCCAACAGGCCGGCCACCAACTCCTCCGGCCGGCTCATTTCCGGGAGATAGGCCCCGAACCGGCGCAGCGCTTGTTCAAACGCCTCTTCGGAAAGATAGCGGCGGATGGTCAGGCCCAGGATTTTCTTCCGCTCGAACAATTCCGCCAGCTTGGTCACCAGGTCCGCGGTCAGCTCCCGCGGGATCACGGTCTTCAAGCTGGCCGGCGCCGGGCCGGTGCCTTCGAGCAGAAAGTCCTTGCCGGTTGGCAAAGAATTCAAGAAGAGGCTCAGCTCGTCCCGCCCCTCCATCAAGGTGCGAAATTCTTCCCACAAGGTCTTGGCCGGAACCGCCTTGCCCGCCGGCAGCAACTGGCGGGTCAAACGAAGCAGGAAAGCTCCCAGCGCTTCGTATTCGGCCGGAGTCATGGGTTTCAGCTCCCGGGGACCCTCCGGCAGGGTAATTTCTTCGGTCTCTCCCACGGGAGGCGGCAATTCCATCTCTTCCGGCGGCAACTCCATTTCTTCATCCGCCGGCGCAGGCTCCGGGGTTAGGTCTTCCAAAGCATCGCGCGCTGCTTCCGAGGCCGGCGAAGGGGTCAACGCCTCTTCCGATGGAGAGGTGGAGATGGGTCCTTGAGAAGGCGGTTCGGCTTCTGTTGCCGGCAGCTCGATGGTGCCGCTGTCTTCGGAAAGATCGGACGGCGAGGTCGGAAACGGCTCCACTTCAATCGGGATTTTCGGCTGGGTCTCTTCCCGCCCGTCAAACGTGGCGGGCTTCCTGCCGTGGTCCACCTCAATGGTATAGACCTCGGTTTCTTCCTCTGCAAGGCGCTCGGGCGCTGCGGCTTTCGCCGCTTCCCGTGCGGAAGGAGGCGAGGCCGCTTCGTCTGAAGGGGGCGCCGCGGCGGGTTCCGGAGATGGCTCCTCGGCAGAGGAAGATTCCGCAACGGGCACTTCATTCGGCGGCGGCTCCGCGGGCGCCTGCTGCTCCGGCTCCGGCGTTTTCGAAGGGGCTGGCGGCGGAGGCGGAGTCGGGGCAACGCCCGCTTCGGAGGCGATCTTGCCGAGCTCCAGCAGGCGGGTCAGTTTTTTCTCGCTGAAATTGAGGAAACGGACGCCGTAAGTGAAGGCCGGGCCTTCGCTGCCGCGAACCACGTCAATAATCTCGCCGATAATTTCGATAGGCTGATCGCGTTCCGGCACGGAAACGCTCAAGCCGACCCGGTTCCCTTCGTTCAGCTCTTTCTTGGATTTGAGTGTCATCCGCCCCAGCTTGAAGGTCTTGCGCGCCGCCTTGGCGAATGCATCCAGGTTGGCGTATTTGAGCTGAATGCGGGGAAGCTCCGGCAGACTCGGCCCGTGGTTATTGACGGCCATTCCCTTTAATCCCCGACTTGATCCCCGAATCAAGCAAGGCTATTATAACGAAACCGGTGAAGCTTGCCAAGCCAGGGGAGCTTGCGGTCGGAGAGAGGGGCGTTTGCATTCTCCTGGAGAACAAAGCCGGTCATCTTTGCGGAGGGAGAAAGCCGTGAAAGCTTGGCCCTGTCCTCGCAAGACCAAGATTGTCTGCACCATCGGCCCGGCCAGCCAATCGCCGGCGGCGCTGGCCCGGCTGA
>MGQK01000039.1:40517-40682 GCA_001797815.1 Deltaproteobacteria bacterium RBG_13_61_14
AAATCGCCCCGGGCACCACCATTTTGCTCAGCGACGGCGCGATCGAGCTCAAGGTGATCGCCAGCACGGCCCGCGCCCTCCGGTGCCGGGTGATCCGCGGCGGCCGGCTGGGCTCGCACAAGGGGGTCAACATTCCCAGCGGCACCCTCAAGCTTTCCGGGCTCA
>MGQK01000039.1:40798-48532 GCA_001797815.1 Deltaproteobacteria bacterium RBG_13_61_14
GCGGGGGTCGAGATCCCGGTGATCGCCAAGATCGAGAAGCAGGAAGCGACCCGCAACCTCGACGAGATCCTGGCCGTGGCCGACGGGCTGATGGTGGCCCGGGGTGACCTGGGGGTGGAGATTCCGCTGGAGCAGGTCCCGGCCGTGCAGAAGGAGATCATCCGCAAGGCCAATGCCGCGGGCAAACCGGTGATCACCGCCACCCAGATGCTGCTCTCCATGGTCGCCAGCCCGCGGCCGACCCGGGCTGAAGTCACCGACGTGGCCAATGCCATCCTCGACGGCACCGACGCGGTGATGCTCTCGGAAGAGACCGCGATCGGCCGGTATCCGGCCCAAGCGGCGTCCTTCATGGCCCGGATCGCCTGCGCGGCGGAACAGTCCTTGCGCGGGCTCCCGCTCCGGGCCGAATACCACGAGACGCCCAGCATCCCGGACACCATCAGCTACTCGGCCTGCCTGATGGCCCAGGACCTGGGTGCCCGTGCCATCATCACCCCCACCCGCTCGGGCTATACCACCCGCCTGATCAGCCGCTACCGGCCGGAGGCGCCGATCATCGCGCTCAGCCCCAGCCCGGAAACGGTGCGCCGGCTCTGCCTGACCTGGGGCGCGATCCCCATCCACGTGCCCGCGCTCGAACGCTCCCGCGATTTCCTGGCCCAGGCCGTGGCTTTTGCCAAAAAGGCCGGGCTGGTCAAGCGCGGGGATCGCGTGGTGGTGACGGCCGGGCTGCCGCTCAAGACCGCGGGGATCACCAATCTGATCAAGCTGGAAATAGTGGACGATCGCTGACTTCTTGCCACTTCTCATTTTTTGACCGCACCGCATATTTTCGGCCTGTGTAAGGGCGCGATAAATCGCTCCCCTACCCCGCGTGGCGCGGGGTTCCCGGAAAAATGAGGAGTGGCAAGTCGCTGACTTTCCTTGACCATCGGCATCCGTTCCGTTATCATCTGAAGATCACGGTTGGAGAAAGGCCCGGATGCGATGATCAAGCTGGAATTGGCGGACCGGCTCAAGGAGTTGCCGGCCTACCTTTTTGTCCGGTTGGGCGAGATGAAGAACCAGGCCCTGGCCAATGGGGTGGACGTGATTGACCTGGGCATTGGGGATCCGGATCAGCCCACTCCGCTCCACATCCGGCGCGCGCTCAAGCGGGCGGTGGACCATCCCGACAACCTTCGCTACCCCTCCAGCTACGGGATGAAGCGCTTCCGGGAAGCCGCGGCCACCTGGATGGAACTCCGCTTCCAGGTCGCGGTCCCGCCTAAAGACGTGGTCGCCCTGATCGGGAGCAAGGAAGGCCTGGCCCATTTTCCCCTGGCCTTTCTCAACCCCGGCGACATCACCCTGGTGCCGAGCCCGGCCTACCCGGTTTACCGCATCGCCACCCGCTTTGCCGGCGGCGAAGTCTTTACCCTGCCCCTGCTCCCGGAAAAGAGGTTCTTGCCTGACCTGGAGAGCGTGCCCAAGACCGTGCTCCGCCGCGCCAAGCTCCTGTTCCTGAACTACCCCAACAACCCGACCGGCGCCACCGCGGACCTGGAATTTTTCGAGCGGGTGGTCGCTTTCGCCCGCAAATACGATTTGATCGTGGCCCACGACGCCGCCTACAGCGAGATCGCCTTTGACGGCTACGAGCCGCCCAGCATCCTGCAGATCCCGGGCGCGCGGGAATGCGCCATCGAGTTCCATTCCCTGTCCAAGACGTTCAACATGACCGGGTTCCGCATCGGCTTTGCCGCGGGCTGCCCGGAACTGGTGGCGGCGCTGGGCAAGATCAAAAGCAACCTGGACTCCGGCCAGTTCCAGGCGGTGCAGTGGGCCGCGGTGGAAGCGCTGGAGAACGGCGGCAAAGACGTCCGGACCATTCGCGCCAGGTACCAGGCCCGGCGGGATATCCTGCTCCAGGGCCTCGATCACCTCCGTCTCGAATACCAGAAGCCCCGGGGCAGCTTCTATGTCTGGGTCAAAACCCCGGGAGGCATGCGCTCCGAAGAGTTTGTCGGCCGGCTGCTGGCCGAGGCCGGCATCATGTGCGCGCCCGGCACCGGCTACGGGCCGGAGGGGGAAGGCTTCTTTCGGATGGCCCTGGTGGTAAGCGAAGCCCGGATGCGCGAAGCGGTGAAACGGATGGGAAAGTTCTCTATCCACCCGACCGGCCCGCCCGCGGCCGCCTCCCAAAAACGGGCCGAGCCGGCCGCGGCCCGCTGAACCGGAGGCGCCGGCGCCATGACCCGAGCGGTCCTGATCGGGCTCGGCTCGAACCGGGGTGACAAGAAAGCCAACCTGCAAAGAGCGCTCTTCGAGATCGAGAAGCGCAAGCTGGGTTGCGTGGCGGCCAAGTCCAGCCTCTGGCGCACCGAGCCGAAGGGCATGGCGGACGAGGAAGATTTTTTTAATGCCGCGGTTCTGCTCGAGACCGAGTTGAGCGCAGAGGAATTGTTAAAGGAGTTGCTCGCCATTGAAGAAGAGCTGGGCCGGGTGCGAGGACCGGGATCTGGGCCGGAGCCGCGGACGCTTGATCTGGATATCCTTTTTTTCGGGAACGAGCGCATCGAGCGGCCGGGTTTTCACGTCCCCCATCCGCGAGTGCACGAGCGGCGCTTTACCCTCGCTCCGCTCTCTGAGATCGCGCCGGACTTTGTCCACCCCTTGCTCAAGAAAACCCTGGGCGCCTTGCTGGGCGAATTGACCGACCGCTCCCGGGTGGAGCGGTTGGAGGAAAGCTGGTAGAATAAGATTATGTTGGCGAGATTGTTCACCCTCGCCATTTTGGCGGTGATCGGCTATTTTATGCTCAAAAGCTATTTCGCGGCCCCGCGCCGGCCGGCCCGCCGGCCGGACCTGAAGCCGAACTCCCCCGATGACCCTGAAGAGATGGTGGTCTGCGCCGGATGCGGCGCGTATGTCAGCGAACCGGCCGCTCTGGTGGAACCGGAGTCGGGGAATCCTCTCTACTTCTGCAACCAGGCTTGCCGCCGGCAATGGCTAGCGGGAAAGATAAATTAAACCTCCGGGTTCCGCCTTCATAGATGCCGCGGATTCGCTTCTGTTCGTTCTGGATCTGGCTCGGGTTCGCAGCCCTGCTTGCGCTCCACCTGCTCCACCTCCGTTATTACTTTTTCCTCACCGATGACGCCTTCATCTCCTTCCGCTACTTGCATAACTGGATTGAAGGCCGCGGCCTGGTCTTCAACCCCGGCGAGCGGGTGGAAGGCTACACCAATTTCCTCTGGATCGTGCTCCTGGCGCCCCTGGCCCGGCTGAACTGGGCGCCGGAAAAGGCAGCGCCGGTCCTTTCGATCCTCAGCAGCCTTATCACCCTCATTTTAGTTTTTTTCTTCCCCCGCCTGGCCCGCCAGGAAAAGGAGATGCAACCCGGCTGGCTGCTCGCCCCCATGTTTTTGGCCCTCCACCGCAGCTTTGCGGTCTGGGCCACCTCCGGGCTGGAAACCCGGCTGTTCACCCTGCTCTTGTTCCTCGGCGCCCTTTTTGCCTTCCGCACCAGCCAGAACGTGGATCGCCGCGACCCGCTCTGGGCCGGGCTTTTCTTCGCCCTGGCCGAGCTTTGCCGACCCGAGGCAGTCCTTTTCTTCGCCACGGCTTCCAGCCTGGTCGTGGGCCGGCGCCTCTGGCAGCGCAGTCAGCCGGTGAAACGCAGCGACCTGGCCGGGGTGGTCGTGTTCCTGGCAATTACTGCGGCCCATTACCTGGGCCGGCACTGGTATTACAGCCAGTGGCTCCCCAATACTTTTTATGCCAAAGTGGATCAGCCCTGGTGGTCCATGGGCCTTTACTACCTGGGCATGTTCGTCCTGGAATATTCCTACTGGCTTATGCTCCCGCTCCTGGTCGTGTTTCTAAGCCGGGCCCTCAAGCAAAGAAACCCGGTGGTCGGCTTTCTGGTTGGCTTCCCGCTGCCCTATCTCGCTTACATCGCCTACCTGGGCGGCGACCATTTCGAATACCGCTTCCTGGATCCGGTCCTCCCCTTCCTCGCGCTCCTGCTCCAGGAATGCCTCCGCTTCCTGGCGCGGGCCGGCCGCTCGCTTATCCGAAAAGTCCTGTTGGCCGGGTTCCTGGCCCTGTTCATGGTTTATTCGACCACGCTGCCCTTCTCCAGCGGCCTGGGCTTCGGCGGCAATTGGATCTTCTCCCAGAATCCACCCCTGGACCTCAACCAGGCCCCCTGGCTGAAAATGCTGCCGGGCTTTATCTCTCTGGCTGGAATTTACAAGACCAGTTATAAGACCATGACCCTCTCCCTGGTCGGACTGCGTGCCGAGGAGCACCGCCTTTTCGGCCAGGGACAAACCCGGCTGGGCCATCTCTTTCAAGATTTCATCCAGCGGGGTTATCTTTCCCCCAACGAGATTATTTCCACCGGCGCCGTGGGCGCACTCCCCTACTACTCCGGGCTCGCCACCGTGGACTTCTTCGGACTGACCGACCGGGTCATTGCCCGGATGAAACCCCTCCGGATGACCCGGGCCATGTTTCACGACAAGATCCCCTTCTCCTTTTACCTGAAGGATTGCAACGTGGACTACGTCCTCCTGGGCAGCTTCCTGGTGCCGGCCAGACCGGAGCAAGGCCTTCCCACATTTAATCCCAAGCATCGGCTCAACCTCCGGAATTGGCCCGACCGCGTCTATCTCCTGGACCTGGGGCCGTGGCTGCTCATGTTCCAGTCTCCCCAGAATCCGATGGTGCTGCAACATCGTTTCCAGCGGCGGGGCGTCCCGATTTACCTCTACCTCCCGGCCGGCGGCCGGGCCAGGCCCGTTCCGCTGGCCCAGGCGCTGGAGAGGTTCCCAGAACTCATTGGCACACCCTGAACCCTGGTGCTCCGCGCTCGCTTTCTTGCAAAAAGGCGGTCGTTTCTTTACAATGGCAAACAGTCATGGGCAAGGAAGGTTTAGGCCGGGTGGCGGTGCAGAAGAAGGCGCTGCGGATCGAGGAACTGGGCGACCGGGTCAATACCGCGGTGGCGCTTTACAAGGTAGCGCAGAAAAAGTTTGAAGCCGGCGAAGATTCCCAGCGGGAATGGGAGAACATCATCAAGGTGCTGCGGGCGGAGATCGAGCACGTGCGCCGTTTTATCGCGGTGGCCCATCACAACCTGGGCGTGATCTACGCCGGCCGGCACGCCTTCACCAAGGCCCAGGAATATTTCGAGCAGGCGATTGCGATTGATCCCGACTACGCGGTGGCCTATCACAACCTGGCCGTGATTTACAAGAACCTGGGCGATTTGAACCGCGCGCGAAAGTTGGCGGAAAAGGCCAAGGAACTCGGCTACACCCCGCCGCACTAACCCGCTTTGGTGCCAGGCACTGAGTTATGACTTAACGCCGTGCTAGCCCGGCAGGGGCACAAGCTCGCGCACCCTATCCACCAACCCCTCGACCGAAGACTCCCGCTTAGGCACAAACCCCCGAAAATTGCGGACGAAGGTGAAGCTGAGCTCCTCGGCCTGCCGGATGCCGTCCTCAATTAACTCGGGATCTTTGGCCGAGTAAATCAAAAAGGGCGCTTCCCGCAGACCCGCGTGCAATTGGTCCAGCACCGCCGCGATCTGAACCCCGGTCATCTCCGGCATGTCAAAGTCCAGGATAAAGAGCGCCACGTTCTGAATCAGCGAGGCGTCCGTCTCCAATTGCTTCTCCAGGTCGGACACGTGCTCCGCGGTCAGGACCCGGTAGCCCTGGTCCTCGAGCGCGTCGGCCACCAACTCCCTCGCAATCGGGCTGTCGTCCACGTAAATCACCAGCGGTCTTTCCGCATTCATGGTCCCCTCTTCCATCCCCGCGATCAAGGGTGCAACCCTTCGGTCAGCACCTGATAGACCTGGATCTCCTGTTGCTTGCCTTTGAGCTTGGCCCCGCCCAGATCCTTGATCGGAAACAGGCCCCGCACTTTCTGGTAGGTGCCCTCCCCGATCAAAATGGTATTGGGCCGGGCGACATCCTGCAGCCGCGCCGCCACGTTGACCGGGTCGCCCAGCACCGTGTATTCGGTCCGGCGCGAACTCCCCAGGTAGCCGGCCACCACCATCCCGGTGTTGATCCCGATCCGGATCTGGAACCGCTTGCGCTCGTCAATCGCCCGGCGGAATTCTTCCATGCGTCGCAGCATCTCGATGGCCGTGTCCACCGCGAGCTCGGCGTCGTTCCCGTAGGAGATGGGCGCCCCGAAGATGGCCATCAGCGCGTCGCCGATGAACTTGTCCACCGTCCCCTTGAAATGGAAAACGATCTTGCTCATCTCGTTGAAATAATCCACGATCAGGCCGGCGGTCTCCTGGGCCGAGAGCTTTTCCGCCAACCGGGTGAAGCCGCAGATGTCGGAAAAAAGCACGGTCACTTCCCGCTCCTCGGCCTGGTGGCTGAACTGCTCCAGGGCTTGCGACTGTTGCACGATCAGGTTGACCACGTCCGGCGAGTGGAACCGCTCCAGGTTGGCCCGGAAGATGGCCTCCTGGCGCATCCGCCGCTGCAACGAGTCCTGGCGGATGGCGAGGGCCACCTGGTTGGCGATGGCGGTGAGCAGGTCCAGGTCGTGCTCGCCGAAGGCGTAGGTCTGGATCAGGTTGTCCACGTAGATCACGCCCCGGATCGTCTCGCGCTCCCACAGCGGCACGCACAAGGCCGAGCGGATGTTATACTGGACGATGCTCACCCCTTCCTGGAAGCGGGGGTCGTACTTGGCGTCCGAGGTGATGATCGCCACCTTCTCCTCGATCGCCCGCCGGGCAATGGTCCGGCTCACCGCGATCTCAGGCAGCTCCGCCGGCTTCTGGCCCCGCATCCGCATGGCCCGGGGCTGGAGGTCGCCCTGCTCGTCCAGGAGCAGGATCACGCCCCGCTCCACGTTGATCACCTGGAAGATCAAAGTCAAGGTGAGGTCCAACAGTTCATCCAGGCTGTTGGTGCTGTTCAAGGCCCGCGCCACCTGGTAGAGGATGAAGAAGTTCTGGTTGGCCTTCTGCTCGAACATGGGCGCGGGCAGCCCCGGGGCCGCGGCCGGCGAATAGTCCAACTGCAGGTCCTGGCCCACGTCGGTGACCGGCTTGACGATCTCCTGCCCCATCAGCGCGGCGTAGACAGGGGAAGACTCCTGGTCCGCCGCGGGCGTCGCCGGCCTCGGGAGGCCGGGCAGGGAATCCTCAAACAGGATCTGGACTCCGCCCACCGTGATCACGTCCCCCGGCGCCAGCACTTCGTCGCTGATCCGCAAGTTGTTGATGAAGACCCCGTTCAGGCTGTTGAGGTCCACGATCCGGTAGTGGTTTTCCTCCCGCCGGATCTCGGCATGGCGGCGAGAGACCAGGGCATCCACCAGCACCACTTCGCACTCGGGCAGCCGGCCCAAACTGGTGACGTCGCGGTTCAACTCGATGGTGATCCGTTCCGGGGTGTTGACCAGGACCACACGAGCCATGGACCTATTCTAACCGAATCCGCGCGAGGCGGTCAAACCCGGCCGGAGACTTGCCCCCTCCAGACCCTGGCCTAATGCCGTTCACTTCAGACATATCCTGCGCAGGAAGATTTTTCACGCCAAGCCGCTAAGCGTGCAAATTTGAGGAGTTCATCGCTCTTGGCGCCTTTGCGGCTTCTTAACTGAACAGCCTTGAGCTCTGATATCATGAAGCCGCGAGATCGCTAAGAGAAGGCCTCCCGATGGTAAAATGAGGGTTAAGCAAAACCAATCTCATTACCAGAA
>MGQK01000040.1:0-5930 GCA_001797815.1 Deltaproteobacteria bacterium RBG_13_61_14
GGCCGGCGGGTGGCGGGTTTCTTCTGCGATTACGTGCCCGAGGAAATCCTCTGGGCCGCCGGCCTCACCCCGATCCGGATCACCGCCGGCCGGGGCAACGTGATCGCGGCTGACAAACACCTGCAGTCCAACGTCTGTTCCTTTGCCCGCGGCTGTTTAGACCAGGCGCTCGAGGGTGTCTATGATTACCTGGACGCCCTGGTCATCCCCCATACCTGCGACGTGATTACCAAGATGTATGACCTGTGGGCCTACCGGCTTCAAGGTCCTTCCTTTATTCATTATGTTTGGGTGCCGCACAAAGTCTTTGACCCGGACGCGGTCGGGGTCATGTCCGGCGAACTCAAGCGCTTGAAGAAGTGCCTGGAGGAGTGGACCGGCGCGCCGATTCAAGATTCAGCCCTGCAAGAGGCGATCCAGATTTATGACCGAAGCCGGTCTTTGCTCAAGCGGGTGTATGAACTGCGGCGAACCGATCCCCCGCTGATCACCGGCCAGGAAGCGTTTGCGATCGCTTTGAGCGCGCTGCTTTCTCCGAAAGATTTATTCAACCGCTGGGTGGAGGATTTTCTGGCCGAGCGGGAGAGCAAGCCCTCGATCCTGGAGCGCCGGCCCCGGGTAGTGATCTCGGCCTCCGTGCTGGACGACCTGGACTTGGTCCGCGCGATCGAGGAGCCCGGGGCCTGGGTGGTTGCCGATGAGGCCTGCACCGGCAGCCGTTATTTCTGGGACCTGGTGGGCGAGGTCCAAGGGAACCCGATCCCGGCGCTGGTCCGCCGCTACCTGAACAAACTGCCCTGTCCGAGAAGCGTGGGATCTTTGGCCCCGCGCAAAGAACACCTGTTCCACCTGGTCCGCGACTATCAGGCGGACGGCGTCATTTTTTATATTTTACGCTGCTGCGACGCCCACCTGTTCCAGTATCCGATCCTGCACCAGCGTTTACAAAGCGCGGGTTCCCGGATATTATACCTCCAGGGCGACCAGACCGTGGGCGTCAATGAGGCGGTCGTGAACCGGATCCAGGCCTTTGTGGAGATTTTGCAGGAATGAGCGACGAACTTCACGATCAAGAGGTCAAACAAGCCAACCGGATGCGGGGCAAGAAGCACCTGCAGACCACCCAGGAGATCTCGCAGATCGTCAAGGACTATTACGAGGAGCGGGCCCGGAAAGGCCGGCAGCCGGGGCAGAAAGTGGCCTGGTGCGGAGTGGCGGTTCCCAAACCGCCGCTTCAGGCCATGGATGTGCTGGCTTATTATCCGGAGCAGTATGGAACGGTGGTGGCCACCCGGGGCGATCCCCATCGGTTCCTCTCGGTGGCCGAAAGCTACGGCCTGAGCCGGGAAATGTGCGGCTATGCCCGGATCACCCTCGGCTACATTCTGGAGGGCCTGCCCGAGGACGCGCCCCTGGGCGGCATGGCCCGGCCGGACATGCTCATCGTCACCACCGCGGTGTGCGACACCCGGGTCAAGTGGTGGGAGCTGATGGGCGAGCTCCTTGAGGTGCCGGTCTATATTCTCGAAGCCCCGGAAATGCCGCCCCCCGGCCGAAGCGGCGCGGTCATCTCCGCCGCGGATATGGAGAGCGCGGGCATCCAGATCGGCCGGCGGGACGCCCCCCATACCACCCTTTTCGCCGCGCAAAATTACGTGGGCCTCATCAAGTTTCTCGAAGCCCAGTGCGGGAAGCCCATGGACCAGAAACGCCTCGCCGAGATCAACCAGGCCAGCGCGCGCGTCTCCCGGATCCGGCGCGAGATCAATGAATATCGCAAGGCCATCCCCTGCCCCATGGGCTCGGCCGACGCCTTTGCCGCCATGTTCCCGGGCATGTATATGCCGGGGACGCCCCTGGCCGATGATTTCTACACCCGGCTCCGGGCCGAGGTGCGCGAGCGGATGGAGCGGAAGCTCGGGATCATCCCGGAGGAGCGCTACCGGCTGGTCTGGAGCGGGATTCCCTTCTGGTATAACATGGGCCTGCTTAACTACTTCGAGGAGCGCGGCGGGGTGGTGGTGATTGATACCGCCTACGGCTGCGCAGCCCAGCGAAGCGGCAACCCCAAACGCGAGCCCGGGCGCTGGGGCATCAACGGCATGGTGGCCTCGGTGATCAAGGCCGTGGTGGACTACAATTGCGACGGCGCGATCCTGTCCTACACCCCCACTTGCCGGGCGCTCTATATCAACCAGCTCGAGATCCAGAACACCCTGAGGGAAGAACTGGACGTCCCCTCCCTGCTCCTGGAGAGCGACATGGTGGATGCCTCCAGCTTCAGCGAGGCCCAGACCCTGTCCCGGATTGACGCCTTCATCGAGGTGGTCGAAGAAAAGGCGCGGCGCCGGGGCTGGATGCCGGTTGCAATCGGGCCAAAGTAAGATGGCGAGCTTTATCAGCAAGGAAGAGTGGAAAGTCTTTGGCCGGCTGAACTTGGCGTTGTTTCGCCTGCTCAAGGGCGAGCGCTCCTGCCCCCGGCTGATTGAAAAATGGGCGCGGGAAATCCCGGACCGTCCGGCCGTCTTTTTCCAGGACCGGGTGCTGAGCTACCAGAAGCTCAACTCCCTGGCCAACCGGGTGGCCCATCACTTCCTCGGACTGGGCGCCCGGCCGGGCGACCTGGTCGCGCTCTACATGGAGAACTGTCCGGAATACCTGGCCCTGATCGCCGGGCTGAACAAGATCGGGGTGGTGGCCTCCCTGATCAACACCCACCTGCGACAGCATACCCTGGTGCATGCCCTGACCATCTGTTCGCCCCGATGGATCGTGGCCAGCGAAACCCTGGCGCCGGCCCTGCAAGACGTGGAAGACCAGTCTCCCTTGAAGCGGGATGCCGTCTGGGTATGGGACGGCCAGGCCCCGGCCGGGCAGGAAGGCCAGGACCTGGCAAAAGCCTTGGCATCCGCTTCGGATGCTCCTCCTCCTCATCCCGCCCGGCCCAAATTCGATGATCACGTGCTCAACATCTACACTTCCGGCACCACCGGCCTGCCCAAGGCGGCCAAAGTGTCCAACCGGCGATGGTTCTTTTCCGGGTATGCCCTGGGCTATGCCCTGGCCAAGTTTACCTCAGAAGACGTGATTTACGTGCCCCTGCCCCTTTACCATTCCATCGGCATGTTCGTGGCCTGGGGCAGCGCTTTGGCCACGGGCGCGGCCATCGGGATCAGACGCCGGTTCTCGGCCTCGGAGTTCTGGCCGGAGGCGAAAAGGTTCGGGGCCACCGGCGCGACCTTTATCGGCGAGATGCCCCGCTACCTTCTCTCCCAGGCCCCCGGCCCCCAGGAGAAAGACCACAACATCCGCAAGGTCATCACCGTGGGGCTCCGCGCCAATATCTGGGAGGAATTCCAGAAGCGGTTCGGGATCGAGAAAGTCTTTGAGTTCTACGGCGCGACCGAGACCTCCGTGGGCATCATGAACGTGGAGGGTCGGCCGGGCATGCTCGGTCGGCTGATGCCGATCCAGGCCGCGGTGGTGAAATGGGACCCGGAGACCGAGACCCTGGTGCGCAACTCCAAAGGAAGGTGCCTCCCGGTTAAGGAAGGCGAAGAGGGCATGTTACTGGGCAGGGCCAATTCGATTCTTTCCCTGTTGGGATACGACGGCTATCTGGATGAAGAAGCCAACCGGCAGAAGATGGTCAAGGGCGTGTTCTGGCCCTGGGACGAGTTCTTTATCACCGGCGACGTGGTCAAGATGCACGAGGACCGCTGGGTGTCGTTTGTGGACCGCTCCGGGGACACCTTTCGCTGGAAGGGCGAGAACGTGGCGACCAAAGAGGTGGAAATCGTCCTCGACCGCTGTCCCCAGATCCGCGAGATCAGCGTGTATGGGGTGAAGATTCCCGGGCAGGAAGGCGCCGCGGGAATGGCCGCGGTCGTGCTCCGGGGGGAATGGGACTCGGACCGGATCTCTCGCTATGTCGTGGACAACCTCCCCCACTATGCCCGGCCTCTCTTCCTCCGGCTTTGTCCCGAGCTGCCCGTGACCGTCACCTGGAAGCACATCAAATATGAGCTCCGAAAAGAGGGTTTCGCCCTCTCCAAGATCAAGGACCCGATTTACTTCTGGGACCGCCAGGCCAGCCGATACCTCCCTTTGGATGAAGATTTATATGCGGATATAATCGGCGGAAATGTGAAACTGTAAGAGGAAGGATCTCAGGACTGATGACGGCTGAATTCGTGGTTGAAATTGATGAGAAGCGGTGCAAAGGCTGCGCGATCTGCGTCGCGGTTTGCCCCAAGCAATGTCTGGCCATCCAGGATAACTACAACCCCTCGGGTTATTTTTATCCGGCGCTGAAGCCGGACGCGGATTGCACCGGCTGCGGGGCCTGCGTGAAACTGTGTCCGGATTTTGCGGTCACGGTCTATGAACTCCTCGAGCAAGCCGGCTGAGGCCGCCCGTTAGCAGGAAGATGAAATGAGCCCGAAAAGAATTTTGACCACCGGCAACGAGGCGATCGGCTATGGAGCCATCGCCGCGGGATGCCGGTTCTTTTGCGGCTACCCGATTACTCCCCAAAACGAGATCCCGGCGTTCTTCGCCCAAGAACTGCCCAAGCACGGCGGGACCTTTGTCCAGACCGAGAGCGAGATCTCCTCGATCAACATGCTCCTGGGAGTGGCGGCTACCGGCATGCGCGGGATCACCAGCACCTCCAGCCCCGGCTTTTCCCTGATGCAGGAGGGAATGTCCGCCATTCATGCCCTGCAACTGCCCGCGGTGGTCGTCAACGTCCAGCGGGGCGGACCCGGCTCCGGATCCATTGCCAGCGCCCAGACCGATTACCTGCTGGCCACCAAGAGCGCCGGCCACGGCGGCGTGAAAAGCATTGTGCTCGCCCCGGCCTCGGTCCAGGAATGCCACGATCTGGTTCAACTCGCCTTCTTCCTCGCCGATAAACACCGGACCCTGGCCGTGGTCCTTCCCGACGCCATCATCGGCCAGAGCGCGGAGCTCCTGGAAATCTCGACCCTGGCCTTCGGGGAACTCCCGAAAAAGACCTGGGCGCTCCGCGGCTCCGCGGAAAAAAAGGGCGTGCGCATCGTCATGGACTCCTACATGCCCTTCAACTACGGGGCCTATTTCCAGAGCCTGCGCAAGAAAGTGGAACAGATCGAGGCCCAGGAGGTCCGGTTTGAGGGCCGCTTCCTGGAAGACGCGGAGGTGCTGGTGGTTTCCTGGGGATCCACGGCCCGAACCTCCCTCGAAGCCATCCAGCAAGCCCGGACCCAGGGCCTCCGGGTCGGCCTGTTCCGGCCCATCACCTTGTATCCCTTCCCCAAGGCCGCGCTTCAAGCCGCCGCGGCCCAGGCCAAGAAGGTCCTGGTGGTGGAAGACAACCAGGGACAGATGCTCTATGACGTGGAGTGGGCGCTGGGGCGGGAGATTCCGATCTCGTTTTTGGGAATTGAAAAGCGAGACCTCACCAGCGGCATGGGTCTGTTGTATCCGCAACCGGTGTTGGATGAAATCCAGAGGTTGGCGTCATGAAAGAAAAGAAAGTCAAGCACGGGCCTCCCGCCCTGTTTAATTCCATGATGCAACCCCATTTTTGCCCGGGATGCCATTACGGGATCATCTTGCACTGTTTCATGGAGGCGCTGGAGCAAACCGGAGTGGCGGGACAATCCATCCTGGTCACCGGCATCGGGTGCAGCATGGTCAGCGCCCACTACATCAAAGGGATCGAGGGCCTGGTAGCCCTGCACGGCCGGGCGCCGGCGGTAGCCACCGGCCTGAAGCGGGCGCTGGGCAAGGAAAAGCTGATCTTCACCATGCAGGGCGACGGGGATCTCTCCGCCATCGGGATGGGCGAGATTATCGCCGCGGCCGGCCGCTTCGAGAAGCTGACCACCCTGTTCCTGAACAACGCCAACTTCGGCACCACCGGCGGACAGATGGCACCCACCACC
>MGQK01000040.1:6078-32328 GCA_001797815.1 Deltaproteobacteria bacterium RBG_13_61_14
CAGGCCGGAGGAAAAGCCGGATGAAAGAAAATTCTCGACACGAGCTGATCATCGGGGGCACCGGCGGCCAGGGCGTCATCACCATCGGCTATGTGATCGCCGCCGCGGCCGCGGAGCGCTACCGCTACGTTACCCGCTTCCCCATTTACCTGGCCACCATGCGCGGGGGACCGGCCTTTTGCACCGTGATTTTCTCGAACTCGGAAATCGCGGCGCCCATCCTCTCCCATGCCGAGAACGCCATCGCCATGGAGTCCGGCGCTTATGGCCGGCTGAAAAAGGAGGTCAAGCCGGGAGGCCGGCTCCTGGTGAACAGCTCGGTCGTGACCAAGATCGAGCCGGCCGCGAATTTTCAGCTGGTGGCGGTTCCGGTGACCGACCTGGCCCAGGCCCTGGGCAAACCGCAGATGGCCAACATCATCATGCTCGGCGCTTACTGCGAGCTGAGCGGGATTTTTTCGGAAGAAGAGCTCCTGGAAGCCGTCCGCAAGGAGCTGATGGAAGAGGATGATGCCGATCGGCTCGCCTTGAACCGCGCGGCTCTAAAGAAGGGCGCCGAGTCCGTCCGGAAAGAAAAAGGGGCCTGATCCGACCCGGCCGATCCTCGCATTCTCCTCCGACTCCAATTGAACCCTTTGCCTTTCCCCATCCTCTCCCGGAACCCTTCTCGAGAGGCAGAAGGCGAGCAGACGTAGATCGGGGGCAAACCCCTTCCCGGCAGAAAAAAGGTTCCGCTCCATTGACGGGAATGGGATTATGGGATAGGAATAAGCCCAGGGTTTCGGGAAGAAGTAGATGGGAATTTTAGCAAAGGAGGAGGGGCCATGAGTTTCTTTACGACCCGGATTACGGAATTGTTCGGGATCAAGTATCCGATCATGCAAGGCGGGATGGGCGCGGGCTTGGTCAGCACCGCGGAGCTGGCCGCGGCCGTCGGGAACGCCGGCGGGATCGGCTTCATGAGCGCGATCCAGTGGGACAAGGACATCACGAAGTTCGAGGACGAGATCAAGAAGGTCAAGGACCTGACCGACAAGCCTTACGGGGTGAACATGACCCTGTTCACCGAAGTGCCCAAGTCGTTTTTCGTCAAGGCGATTGAGATCATGGCCAAGCATCAGGTTCCGGCGGTGGAATCCTCGGCCCGCAAGCCCGACCCCTGGATGAAACTGATGAAAGAGGCCGGGATCAAGGTGATCCACAAGGTGGCCCGGGTCCGGGACGGGATCACCGCGGAGCGGCTGGGCGCGGACGCCATCACCGTGGTCGGCACCGAGGAGGGCGGCCACCCCGGGGCGGAGCGGGTTTCGACTTCAGTGCTGGGTCCGTTGATGGTGGATTCGGTAAAAGTGCCGGTCTCGATCGGGGGCGGCTTTTGCGACGGCCGGGGATTGGTCGCGGCCCTGGCCTGGGGAGGCGAGGCCATTACCATGGGCACGAGGTTTGTCTGCTCGAAGGAGTGCATCGTGCACCCCAAGGTCAAGGAAGCCATTGTCAAGATGGAACACACCGATACCGATTTCATTCTCACCTCGATCGGCGACCCGGTGCGGGCCTTAAAGAACCCGGTGACCCAAAAGATCCTGAAGAACGAGTTCCGGGACAATAAGACCGAGTTGATGCAGACCCTGATCCCGATCAAGACGCAGAACGACGAGAACCGGATGGCGGTCAACACCGGCGAGATCGAGAGCGGGATTGTCCCGGCCGGGCAGGTGGGGGGCCGCATCCACGAGATCAAGACCTGCCAGCAAATTATTGATGACATTATTGCCGAGGCGGAAGTGGTGCTGCGCAAGCTCTCGGAACGCAAGTATTGGAAGGCGTAGGCGCTGAAAAAAGGGGCTAGTTATGAAAACCCGAATTACCGAGCTGCTGGGGATCCAGTATCCGATTGTGTGCGGCGGGATGATGCGTCTGGCCCGGCCCAAACTCTGCGCGGCCATTTCCGAGGCCGGCGGCCTGGGCAACCTGACCGCGGCCATGTATGGCAACAAGAAAGAGCTGATCGCCGCCATCCGGGAGGTGCGGGAACTGACGGACAAGCCGTTCTGGGTGAACGTGACCATGCTCCCGGCCATGAATCTGGGGGACCGGCATTACCAGAATTACTTTGAGGCCGTGATCGAGGAGAAGGTGGCGGCGGTGGAGGTCGGAGGCACGCCGCTGGACCGTTTCGCCGGGGGCGAGTATTTGCAGAAGCTCAAGGACGCGGGGGTCAAGATCATCCACAAACTGGGATCGGTGCGCCACGCGGTGCACGCGGAGAAAGCGGGCTACGACGCGGTGATCGCGGCCGGGGTGGAGGAGGGCGGACATCCCCTGAATGACAACGTGGCCACCACGGTGCTCACCCCGCGCATGGCGGAGTCGGTGAAGATCCCGGTGATCACCGCCGGGGGCATGGCCGACGGCCGCGGTCTGGCCGCGGCGCTGTGTCTGGGAGCGGAAGGCATCCTCATGGCCTCCCGCTTCATCTGCACCCGCGAGTGCGAGGTCCACGACAACGTGCGCCAGGAACTCATCCGCCGGCAGGAATACGAGACCGTGCTTTATGGAAATACCATCGGGCTTCAGGGCCGCGCCCTGCGCAATGACACGATCAAGAAAGTCCTGGAGATTGAGGAACGCAAGGGCGGTCTCAATGAGATCCTGCCTCTGATCGCGGGCACGCTCGGGCCGGAAATCTGGGAAAAGGGCAATATCAACGCCGGCTCGATTAACGTGGGCCAATCCATCGGACTGATCCACGATGTGGTCTCCTGTCGGGAACTGCTGGACCGGATCGTCCATGAGGCGGAAGCGATCATCGGCCAGGTCAAGGCCCAGGCGGAAGCGAACTGAGCCCTGGCGGTCGGGGGACTGGAGGAGCTGGCTTGATTGAGCAAAAACTCAGAGACTATTTGCATTCCCGGATGCCGGAGGCCGAGGAACTGGAGATTGCCAAGTTATCCCGGGGAGTCTATGGGGCCTCGCGCGAGACTTTTTTGTTTGAGGTGAACTGGAAAGAAGGAGGAGTGCCGAAAACCCAAAGTATGGTTCTGCGCCGCGATCCGCCGACCGGGCTTTTGGATCATATTTCCCGGGACACCGAGTTTCGAATCTTGAAAAGCCTGGAGGGCACCGGGATTCCGGCCCCCAAGGTCCTTTGGTGTGAAACCGATCCCAGCATTCTCCAGCGGCCGTTTCTCCTGATGGAGCGGAAGGATGGATTTGTGAACCAGTCCTTCCAGAAATTCGCCGCCTCCAACCCGGAACTGCGCCACCAGATTGCCGAAGACTTTGTCGCGATTTTGGCGCGCATCCACAACTTGGACTGGCAGGCCCGCGGCTTGGATTTCCTCGGGGTGCCCCAGGGTCCGCGGGACTATGCCAAGCAAGAGATCGCCAAGTGGGAAGCGATCATGGAGAAGGTCAAGTTGGAACCCGACCCGATTCTCACCGAGGCCTTGATCTGGCTCAAGTCCAACATGCCCCCGGCAAAGGAAACCTGTTTAGTTCACGGCGATTACAAGCTGGATAACGTGATGTATCAGAAGAACCAGATCGTGGCGATCTTTGACTGGGAGATGGCCACCCTCGGGGATCCGCACGATGACCTGGGCTGGGTGTGCGCGCGCTATTACGAGGTGGATGGACTGCTCAACGGCTTGATGGAGCGGGAGTGGTTCCTCAGCCGGTATCAAGAGCTTTCCGGCCGGAAAGTGAACCCGGCCGCGGTTAAATTTTGGCAGGTCTTCTCGAATGTGAAAATGGCGGCCATCACCCTGACCGGGGCCCAGCGGTATATCTCCGGGGCTTCGCGGAAAAACATTTTGGCCCTCTTGCCCCTGCTCATGCCCAAACTGCACCGGGATATCATCGAGCTCTTGGGTTGGTAAACGGAGGAAATCATGCGGCCGAGCCTGGCGGAACTTTTAGCGGGAATTCACCGGACCATCCTCTCCAATTCGATGCCGATTGTGCAAAAATCCGGAGAGATGGAATCGTTATGGGAGATCGCCACCAGCACCCGGCTCCTGGCGTTTATCGAAACCCGGTGGAAAGACGAGTTCGGCCGCCTCGCCCGCGAAAATCTCGCCATGGTCAACATCCTTGGCGACGCGGTCCCGGCCCTGAAAGCTTTGGATCATCCCGCGGCGGGAGAACTGGCGCAGCTCCTGGAACGCCCGGGCGGCGAGATCAATGCCTTGCCCCCGATCGAGACTCTGGAACAGCGGAACCTGGACTTGAAGGAGGGCCTGGACCGGTTCATCCGGCTGCACGCCGAAATGCCGGGGGGCGGAACGCCCGCGCTCCAGGCGGTGCGGGCCCGGATTCGCGAATTCCTCAAGGAGATCACCCAACGCGATTTCCCGGCCGCCCAGAAAGTGATCCTGTTATGATCGGACCCGCCGACGAATATTTCTGCCACCAGATCGTGGCCCCGGCGACGCAGGTGGCCTCGGCCGACCGGAATTGGCAGGACCGCTTCTATTTCAATTTCAATGATCCGGCCAAAGAGCTTTCCGGAATCCTGGCCATGGGGTTCTTCCCCAACCTGAATCTCTTCCAGGGAATCCTCAACCTGGCGGCCGGCGACAAGCTGATCTGCAAGAATTATTTCCGGCCGATCCATAACGACCGCCTCCGGGTGTGGGCGGGGTCGCTCCAGGTGGAGGTGAAAGAGCCGATGCGGCGATGGAACCTCAAGCTGAACGAGCCGGGTCTGAACGTCGCGCTGGACCTGGCCTTTGCCGGCCGGGGCGAACCTTTTGAGTTCGGCGTGATCTCCTGGGAGCGGGACGGCGTCAAGGTCTGGGACCAGTGTCACTACACCCAGGCCGGGGAATTCTCCGGCACCCTCCAGGTCGGCGACCGCTCCTGGCATCGGCTGGTAGGAGTCCGGGACCGCTCCTGGGGCATCCGGAACCTGGCTCAGCTCGATTTCTGGATCTGGATCAGCGCCAATTTCGAGAATTTCTGGCTCACCGCCTGGCTGGGGGAAACCCGCGCCGGTCAACTCATCACCATTGACGGAGCGGTCTGCGGGGACGACGGCTCCCGGGACGAGATCAAGTCTCTCAGCTATGAGATCGGGTTTCGCCCGGGGATGAGGACACCCGCCTCATCCTCCTATCTCATCACCACCGCGTCCGGGCGGAAGTTCCGGCTCAAGGCCCGGGCCCTCCACACGATTTATGTTTCCATCCATAACGGAATCTATGACCTGGCCGACCCGAAAGTTTTAAGCGAGAGGGACCGGACCACCCAAATTTTCGACCAGACCCAGGAGTTTGATCTGGAAGGCAGCGCCGGAATCGGAATGATCGAATTTTTTGTGATGGGCGGCTGTCACCGCTATCCTGAAACCTGGCCGGCGATGCGATGAGTCCGGCGGTTTCAACGCCGGGTTCGAGCAGGCGGCCGCGGGGAGACGAATCAGCCTTACCAGTTGCGGGGCTCGAAGACGATCCGCTGGATCTGGACGTTGGACAGGTAGATCACGCGCCCCTCCGGGTCGGCGCCGGCCCAGCCGCAGATTTTGCAACTCAGCAAGTCCAGCCGCGAGCCGTCCGCGAGAATCAATTCTGAAAATAACGCCATCCGGGTCTTGGTCACCGGCTCAAACTCCACATAATGGTTCTCTAACGAGCGGATCTCGGCCAAGGGGACCAGATGAAACGTCTGATCCGTGACCCGTTCTCCGAGAAAGAGAGTGCGGGGCGCCGCTTCCGGAGCGCCGACAAAGTAAGCCACTCGTTTCAAACGGATTTGCCGGTTGCGGGTATCGGTGAGCACGCCGTCCCGGCCCCCTTCCCAGGGAGGTCCGGTGCCGGCCGCCTTGGGTTTCGCCCGGCCCGGCGCCGCCTGGCCGCCATGGATATCAAGGGAAAGCGGGTAATCCAGAAGATCCAGCCATTCCCGCGCTTCGGCGGGGGTCAAACCCGGACGGGCGAAGTAGGTGTCCAGCCGGAGCACAAAGCTCTCGGTGCCCAGCCAGTCCAGAATTTCAGGCGGGTAGTTCAGGATCTCAAGCCTCAGCCCGTTTCCGATCTCTCCCGGGACGTCATCAGGCGGGTTTTGCAGTTGGAGATCGTCGGTGAAATAAAGGGAGTTGAACTGATAAATGGCGTCCGGGAAGACCACCCTCGGGAACCAGGTTCCGACCCCCTCTTTCGTCGCCAGACCCCAGACGATGCCTTTTTTCTCAATTCGATCCAGAACCGCCGGGGGGGTATGGCCGGTATAGGTGAATCCGCTCAGCCCCAGGTTGGTGTAGGCCTTGCCCCCGATCATCCCGGAGAGATCGCCGATCAGATCCGCGCGGAGGGTCCGGACCCCCAAAACCTTGGCGACCTTTCGGATGTTGAACGGGAACCGGATGATCAGGGGTAAACTCATCAGGTGCGGGTAATACTCGCCGATAGTGTCGAAGCTGACGCTGGGCAAGCCCTCGAAGAGCTTCACATGGTTCACACTGGAAAGGAGCACCCGGACCGGGCCGTCAATCCATCCTTGCACCTCCGCCCCAAAGCACTCCTCGTTCCGCTTCAGCGTCACCATGCCGCCGAAGAAGTCAATGGTGAAGCGGAACTTGATCCGGTCGAGAAAGTCCCGGCCGTCTCCCCCGGCGGACTCGAGGTAGATGAGGTCGTTGTAAAACATGAACCCCAGCCCTTTCGGGTAGCCGATGATACAGCAGGGGGATATCATCCGCTCGGTGTCGGGGTCGTAATGGATGTAATCCAGCGCGGAGCGGGGCGGAGCCCCCTGGTATCGAGCGAGGTAGGCCCAGGCCGGCTGTTCCGGATAACGGGGATCGGTGATCTCAATCTCGATTCGCCTTCCCCCCGCGAGCCTTTCCTCCTCGGGTAATTGATCGCCCGCATCCGAGACCAGAAACACCAGCTCGTCATTGGCATCCAACTTTCCGTTGTCCTCGTCCCCTCCCGCAATCTTGCCGGCGGTCATCACGTAATGGCCTTTGCGGTCGCGCTCGTCAATCTGAAACGGGATCGGCGCAAGAACCCCCTCCCGGAAAGCCAGAAGGGAAAGCCGGCCAATCGGAACCCCCTCGAAGAGGCTGAGAAGCTCACCGTTCACCTTGATGACATCGAACTGGCGGGGCAGAGTCCTCCGGCCGGCCCCCTTCGGCGCCAGGGCCTCCTCCGCCGGCAGCCGGCCCGGCAAAAGGGCCATGCCCAACGCGAGAGCAAAAAGCCACGCAAGGGCAAGGATCACGCTTTTCATCGGCATCTAGTTTATCATCACCTGGCTCGGGCGCGCTTTTCCGCCTCCTCTTTCACGCTGGACAGTTCGGTCCTGGACACGGTGAGGCACATCATGGTGGTAGCGGGAAAGGCCCCGGACTTGACCATGCGCATGGTCAGAGAAGAGTCCCGTTCCAGGTTCAGCCCCACGCTGTGAAAGAGCAAGGTCTTACTTCCACTTCCGAGGGGCAGAATCTGATAATCGCTGGCGCTGCCCTGGTAAAGTCCGTCAATGGTCCGGATCGAAAGGTGATCGGGCGGCTCCAGGGTGTAAAGGTTATGGAGCTCCATCCCGAAGCTGAAAATCAGGATCGAAAAGGAGGACGTTTTCAGCCGCGCCCAAACGCCGTTTCCTTCCCGCTTCTCGATCTGGAGCTGGCACTCCTTGAAAGTCCGGTGGTAGTTCTCGAAGTCCGTCAGCACCTCCCAGACCACCGGGGCCGGCGCGTCAATAAAAATGTAAGTGAGGCCATTGATGGTTTTGCCTTCCGGGGTTTCCCGGATCAGCCCGCAACTGGATCGGTCGAGTTTGCGCAGGGTTTCGATGTCCAGGGCCTGGTAAAGAAGGCCGGCCGGCTCCGGAGGCGGGGTATAGCCCACCAGCCGCTCGGCCTTTTGCTTATAGCCGCGCAAGATATAATTGGCCGCGGAGGCGGACACCGGCCACTCGATCATCGGGAGCACGGCTAAAACCGCGCGGACGGTAACGCCCATGGACTTGATGTGAGGATAATGGCGGAGGAAGATCAAGGTGTTTTGATTCTGATCCATCGGCGCTAAAATCCAGTCAATCTGGCGGCCTTTGAGTCCGCCCTCCAGGGTCTCGGAGTGGAGGTGATAAGGCGGGTCTTCGGTGACGACATCCAGGATCTCGTAGTTGTATTCGAAATTGAGGATCGAGTTGACCGCCCGGTGCCAGTTCTTGACCTCGTTGCCCTGGCGAGAGAGGGTCTTCGATTCGAGCAGGGTGTCCGGCATGTATTCCGGATATCTTTCGTAGTCCGTTACCACCTTCCAGACCAGGTCGGGCGGGGCATGGATCTTCATTGCCGCGACGGAGTCCCACTCCCCTTCTTCGGGCCGGGGCAGGTACCACTGGAGGTTGCCAGTGTCCAGGAGGGTGGAAAGGGTGTGGACGTCCAAGTTCCCTGGAATCGGCTGGGGATAGATCTCCGGCTTGGTCCAGATCCAGATCTTTTTGGTCTCTTCCAGCGGGTCTCGGCCGGCGCTTAGCATCAGCATGGCCCCGCCGAAAAGAAGTAAGGCGGCCGCTTGCCGGACGTGCTTTTTTCTCATTTTATCTCCTTTTAATACTAGGGACAGGCCCCAGTATTATCCTGGCTTTCTCCTTTTTCCTTTCGGCCATCCCTCTGGCAAGGGCCGCATCCGCCGTCCCAACCTTTTCTCGATCTTGCTCAGGAAGGCGTCACTTCCCAGTGGCCGGCCCCGGCAGGTGTGCGAGCGCAAGCCGGCGACTTGTTTTTCATCTTCGGGCCGGATCAGGAAGGACCGCCAATCAATCCCGGCCAAAAATTCCTTCCATCGCTCTGCTTCCAGGAGGCCGACTTGATCCACCCCCTCCACATGCGCCTTGGCGCTGGACCAAGGGTAAAGCCAGGCGCGCTTGACCAGTTTGGCGCGGACGGGATTGCGCTCCGCATAGGCCAGGGCCGCCAACAGGTGGGCCTCGTCCAGTGCGCATGAGTAGAAGCGGTTCTGCCAGAGATGCCCCGAGCGTCCGTGCAAACGATTGACATACTGCGTATAAAGCAAATGTGTCAGTCCGATCGCCTGGTGAAGCGAGTCCTCGGTCTTCGGGATGGCAATCAGGTGCACATGATTGGTCATCAGGCACCAGCCCAGCATCTCCAGGCCGTGCTGTTGGGCTTGCACTTTTAACACCGACAAGTAAAAACGCCGGTCGTCGTCCAGAAAAAAGACCTCCTGGCGGTTGTTCCCGCGCTGAACGATGTGATGGGGAATCCCCGGGATGACAATTCGGGCGATTCGGGGCATGAATCAATCCTATCACATTTTTTTGCTACCAATACTGGGGCCTGTCCCCAGTATTGGTATTGACATTGATGGGGCGATTTGCTAAGAATGAGGCGCGGAAGAATCGGGACAAGAACAGATGAAGAAAGATGAGATCCTGGCCGAGTTCGGCGAGGTCATCAAGGGCCCGGACAACCGCTACCTCCAAGAGTGGAAGAAGTCCGGGGGCCGGGTGATGGGATATTTCTGCACCTATGTGCCCAAGGAACTTTTCACCGCGGCGGGGTTTGTGCCGGTGCGCATCCGGGGGGCGGGGAGTGAGGACTCGGGAGCCGCAGATACCTATTTGAGCAACCGGGTGTGCAGCTTTGTCCGGCATGCCACCAGCCTGGCTCTGGCCGAGAGGTATGATTTCCTGGACGGAGCCGTGTTTCTCAACACCTGCGACCATGTTCGCCGGGCGAATGATGTCTGGCGGGCCAAGACCGGCCTCGGCTTTTTCGGCTTCCTCTCGGTCCCGCACAATGCCCGGGAATCCCTGCTTCCCTGGTATCTGGAAGAAGTCAGCAACCTCAAGTCCCAGATGGAAGAGCACTTCGGGGTCAAGGTGAGCGATGATTCGCTGCGGGAGGCGATCCTGCTCCACAACCAGGTTCGCCAACGCTTGATCACCTTGAACGAGCTTCGCGGAGAGCAACCGCCGCGGCTCACCGGGGAGGAAATGCTGAGCATTGCCCTGGCCTCCCAGCTCATGCCCGCGGCCCCGTTCCTGGAACGGGCGGATGAGTTGATCGCCGAGCTGAAAAACCACCCGCCGGAAGCCCGGCCGATCCGGGCCCGGGTCGTGGTGATCGGGGGCGAGCTGGACGAGCCGGAATTCCTCCGGGTCATCGAAAGCCAGGGCGCGGCCGTGGTGGCCGACAACGTCTGCTTCAGCGCCCGCTCGTTCAGCCAAATGATCCCCGCCGAGGGTCCTCCGCTCGAGACGATCTGCCGGGGCTATTTTTTCAACATCCCCTGCGCGCGGATGATCGGCGGTTTCCCCAAGCGATATGAGCAAATTCAGACCCTGATGGCCCAATACCAGGCCAAAGGAGTCATCTTCCAGCGCATAAAATTCTGCGACCCCTGGGGCGGCGAAGCCCATAAAATGCTCCACCGGAAAAAGACCACCGGCCTCCACCTGCTGGTGCTGGATCGGGAATATGGGGTGATCTCCACCGGACAGATCAAAACCCGGGTCCAGGCCTTCCTGGAAACAATGGGGAAATAAAGCAAAAGGAGAACCCGCCGTGCGAAGAACCCCGGAAGAACAACAACAGCTCCGAATCTGGAAGAACTTTTTCAATTTCGTTGATATGGGCTACCGGGCTTTCAGCGCGGATGAAGAAGGCACCGGGCTCACGGAGTTCGCCAACATGACCCGGCACTACATCGGCCGCCTGGTGGAAAACCTCCAGCAGGGCAAACCCATCATCTGGCACAACCTCGGCTACAACCCGGAGCTGTTTTTCGCCTTCGAAGGGGTGTTTAACCTCTGCATCGAAATGATGGGAGCAGTCTATATCATGTCCTATAACACCCAGGCGGCCATGGACATGATTGATCTGGCCGAGGCCGATGGAATCCCCAGCGATATGTGTTCCGCGGACAAAATCTCGGTTGGGGCCATGTCCATGAAGCTTTATCCCAAGCCGGTGTGCCACCTGGCGATCAACAGCCCCTGCGATTCCCAGGTGGTTTCGACCCAGGCCATGCTCGAGCTGGAGCCGGCCCCCATGTTCGTGGTGGATGTGCCCTATGAGAGCGATGATCGGTCGGTCCGGTATGTGGCCGGCCAGCTCCGGGAGCTTTCCGAGTTTCTGGCCCGGCACACCGGGATCAAGATGGACTGGGACCGGTTGCGCCAGGTCTGCGAGATTTCCAATCAGACCGTGCAAACCCTCTGGGACTGGATGGATTTCCGCAAACATGTGCCGGTGGTGCAACCGAGCAAGCTGTCCTCCTTTGTCGTCCCCTTGCAGATGATCTGCTGCGGCACCCAGGAAGGACTGGACTTTGCTCGCGGCTTGTTGCACGAGGCCCGGCTCAAGGCCCACCGCGGCCGGCCGGTGATCGAGGAGAAGGTTCGGGCCATCTGGTATAACGACCCGGTCTGGTTCGATCTCCAGCTTTACGACTGGATGGAGAAGGTCCTGGGCCTGACCATGCCCATTGACCTCTTCGGCTATTACGCCGCCGAAGGCCTGATTGATACCTCCACCCCGGAGAGCATGCTTTTCGGACTGGCCAAAAAAATGATCCGGATCATGCCCATGACCCGGCAGTTCCGAGGCAAGGCCGAGACCTTTATCGCCGACTTCCTGACCATGGCCGAAGTCTTCCAGGCCGACTGCGGGATCTTCGCCGGACACCTGGGCTGCAAGCACGCCTGGGGAGTGATCGGGCTGTTCAAGGAGGCTTGCCGCAAGGCCAACGTCCCCCTGTTGATCTTCCCTTATGACATGATGGACCCCCGGGTGACCAGCCGGGAGGATATCAAGTTCGAACTCAGCCGGTTCGTGAACGAAGTCGTTCTGCCCCGGAAAGGATGAATCCCCGGATGAGCTCCGCGCGGAGAGAAAGGACGGCCCCCTGAAAGAGACCACCAATTTTGCCGAGCTCGGCGCCGGCTTCCTGACCGGACTGAACTCGCTCGGCCCTCTGATCCAGGGCTGGATGAAAATCTCGGGGGCCGGCTCGCGGCCGGCGATCCTCCTGAAACTTCAGAACCCCGACAAGAAAGTCCTGATCACTCCCGGCCAGATTCCCCTGGTCAAGGAAGTGGACGGGGCGGATCCGGAAGTGAACGTGATCATGACCCTGGATGCGGAGATGTTCCATTACCTGATTTGGGGAAAGCTCACTTTTGCCAAGGCCCTGAATGAAAAGGTCCTGCTCATGGACTACACCCGCACCCTGCCCCCACAAGATCAGGCTTCTGCCGGTCCGGGAATGGCGGGCGAGCCTCTGCAATTTAACAATATTCTTTACGAGATGTTCCTGATCCGGATCGGGGCCGGCCGGTTGATTACCGAGAAGACCTTCCCGGAGATCCCGCTGCCCGGAGAACGCCGGCCGGTCCAGGACATCCCTCTGGATCCCGTCCCCCCGGGTAGCCTGCTCGGTCCCATGGCCAATGCCTTGGCCTTCTTCCTCGGCGGGCTCGGCGGTCTGGTCTTGCGCCCGATCCTCCCCTGGCTCTTGAAGGAGGATCTGGAAGCGCCCCCGGTTTATTCCACCGTCCCGGACCCCCGACCCCCTATTCCCCCCGCCTCTTCCGGGGTCCGGCTGAAGCTGATGAAGTTTTTCTTCCGAAAGATTGACATCTTTTCCGCCCTCCAAAATCTGGCCCAGGGCATGCTGGCCACCGGGCCGTTCAAATAAGGGAAAGGAGCACCCGGTCATGGAGATGGAGAAAATCCAAACCGAGGTCGTGGTGGTCGGCTCCGGTCCGGGCGGGGCCACCGTGGCCCGGGATTTAACCCTCCAGGGCAAGAAGGTCACCATCCTCGAATGGGGAGAAGACAACCCGCCCACCGGGACCACCTTCGGCGGGATCAAGAACTACATGGGCGGCTGGGCCTTTCTCGGGCTGAAGCGGGGCGCGCTCGTCTCCAAGGAGCTGACCCTGATGGTCCGCAACATCACCACCGGCGGCACCAGCATGATGTTCTGCGGCACGGCTTACGATCCGGACCCGGAGATGTGGGAGCGGTTCGGCTTTACCCTGGAAAAGGAGTCCAGCGAGATCCGGGACGAGTTGCGCGTGGGCCCCCTCCCCGACCGGCTGATCGGCCCCGGCGCCGCCCGGATCATGGCCGCGGCATTAGAGCTGGGCTACCCTTGGCACAAGCTCTCCAAGTTCATCAACCCGGAAAACTGTATCCCGAATTGCAACGAGTGCTCGATGGGATGCAAGCACGCCGGCAAGTGGCATGCGCGCGAGTGGGTGCTGGATGCCGTCCAGCAGGGAGCCGCGTTGCTGACCAAGACTTACGTGGAGAAGGTGCTCCAGGAAGGCGGGATCGCCGTTGGGGTGCTGGCCAAGGGGCCGGGCGGAAAGAGATACGAGATCCGGGCCCGGCAGGTGGTGATTTCCGCCGGAGGCGTCGGCTCTCCCCAGATCCTGCTCCGTTCCGGGATCACCGGGGCCGGGACCAACTTCTTCATTGACCCGTTTCAAATGGTCTGCGGGGTCTTTGACCAGCCGGTCAACGCCAAAGGCGAAGCCCTGATGGTGACCGGCATGCACCTCAAGCAAGAGGGCATCATGTTTGCCGACATGTGTTATAACTTTTCCCTGTTCGCGATCATGGCCGGTCAGTTCTGGTATAAGTTCCCACCCACCCACAAATACCGGAGCACCCTTCCGGTCATGGTCAAGATCCGCGACGAGATGGCCGGCCGGATCCCGGCCAAGGGCATGATCTCGAAACCCTTGACCTCCGCGGATCGGGACAAGCTGGACCAAGGCACCGCCATCGCCGCCCGGATTCTCAAGCAGGCCGGGGCTCGGTCCTTCTGGAAGACCGGGATCAGCGCCGCCCACCCCGGCGGCACTTGCCGCATGGGCGCCGTGGTGGACGCCAACCTACAGACCGAGATCAAGAACTGCTACGTTTGCGACGCCAGCGTGATCCCGGTGCCCTTTGGAATTCCGCCCACCCTGACCGTCCTCAGCCTGGCCCGGCGCCTCTCCAATCACCTTTTGGGAAGGAATTGATCCAATTCTCGACAGCTAAACCTTAACTCTCCTGTTATGCAACGAAGATGAAGCATTATCCTGTGATCGTGGTGGGGGCCGGACCCGCCGGCTCCACCTGCGCCTATCACCTGGCCCGGCAAAAGGTGGAGGTGTTAATTCTGGACCAGGCCCGGATGCCCCGACTCAAGGCCTGCGGCGGCGGCTTTCCGGAAAAGACCCGGGCCTTGTATCCCTTTGACCTGTCCCCGGTCCTGGAGACCACGGTTCAATCAGCCACCATCTCCCTCCAACCCCAGCGCAAGATTTTCCTGCAGCGGCCCGAGGGAATGGGCTACATGGTGATGCGGGATAAATTCGACGCCCTGCTCGTGGAGCAAGCCAAGGCCCAGGGATCGCATTTCCACCCCGAAGAAAAATGTCTCTCGATCCAGGCCGAACCCAACCGCTGGCTCGTGCGCACCGACCGGGATACCTACGCCGCGGACTTCCTGGTCGGCGCGGACGGCGTGCCCTCCCGGATCGCCCGCCAACTCGGATTGATGCGCTCCTTTGACCGATACGGGGTGGCGATCGGGGCCGAGCTCCGGGTATCAGACCAACAGCTCGCCCGTCAGGGAGCCGGCGTCACGTTTGACTTTCACCACGTGCCCAAGGGCTATGCCTGGATCTTTCCCAAGGCCGATCACCTCTCCGTAGGGGTGTTCTCCACTCTGACCAAGCCCGGGAATGTCAAAGCCGCACTCCGGGCGTTCATCGAAAAAGAGGAAAACCTGAGAGGCTTTCAAGAGATGTTTTACTGCCGGGGCCACCTGATGCCCCGGGGAGGGGTTTACCATCGCCTGGTCACCGAGGGCGCGCTCTTGGTGGGAGATGCGGCGGCCATGACCGACCCTTTTTTTGGCGAGGGAATCTATTACGCGGCCCGCTCCGGCATCCTGGCCGGCCAGGCGATTGTCCGGGCGATGCGCGAGAACCACCGCCGGCTGGAGTCATACGATCAGGAAATTTACCGCACCCTGGTCCGCGACTTCTGGTGGGCTCGCTTTTTCAACTTTTGCTTTTACCGGTTCCCGCGCCTTTCCTATCCGATCGTCCAGCACTCGTCCTACTTGCAGGAACTGGTCCTGGATGTGAACAGCGGGAAACTCTCCTACCAGGAATGCGTGCTCCGGGTCATCTTCTTGTCTCCCTATTGGGCCTTCAAAGGCGCAAAGGGACCAGCCGAATGATCCGAATACCTCTTCTTCAGATCATCCGCAGATGGACGCAGATAAACGCAAATGAAGAGGAAGAAAGGATTTATCCACGAAAAGACACGAAGGGACACGAATAATCCCGGAAAATGCAATTAGGATTTAACCACAAAGACACAAAGGCTCTAAGTAAGAATGATTTCTTGGCAATTCGGCTGAATTTTTTTCGCAATCCAAGTTGACCTCTCGCGCCCATACTCAGTGGTCTCAACCCGTTTATTCTTGGTGTATTTGTGCCTTTGTGGTTATAAATCTTTGAAAAGACACGAAGGGACACCAAGAGGAGGAAAGGAAGGACTAAACACCAAGGCACAAAGGCTCAAAAAGGAAAAGAAGAAGGAATTATCCACGATAAGACACGAAGGGGCACGGAGGGTCTTAAAACGGTTTGCTCTTCCCTGACTACTGCCAACTACTATCTACTTTTCTATCAACTGCCAACCGTTAACTGTGAACTTTTCTTAGAGGGGGACAGACATTCTTGTCTGTCAACCTTGTAGCCCGCCCTTTGTCCGCAAAGGGTGGGGCAAGAAAAACTGCAACATTTCTACATATTATAAGGGGGCTGAATGAACTGGGCGAGGCCAAAATTAAAGATCGGAAGTTTCGATCTAACTTCCTGTTTTTGCACTATTTTTAGTATCGCCCGCTGTTTCCTGTTCGCCATTGCTCGCGGCCCGGCCAGGATCAAAAAACGGGTCTTTCCGGTCAATCTTTCCATTTCTGTCCAGCCCTGCTTTACACTTTCTTCCTTCTCTTCCTGCTTCCTCAATCTTTCCCGCCTCTTATCCCCCCGGTCTCCTGCCTACTGCCTACTGCATACTTTCTTCAAACGTCCCCCCATTCTGCACGCCAACCACCCCATATTGCACAGCAACCACCCCATTCTGCACGGCAGCTACCCCATCTAACGCGGCAACCACCCCAGGTTTTTGAAAAGTAGGCAGTAGGCAGCAGGCGGTAGGCAGGTCAGGAAAGGATCGTCCACAGATTACCCAGCGCGGCCAAGCCGCAACCGAAGTAGGGGCGCGATTTATCGCGCCCTGCCTCCCTGACCGGGGGCGCAATGAATTGATATGGTGAAAGACGGGCACTTCTGTAAAATAGGGTTTGGAAGAACCAAATCACAGAAGGAGGCCCGTCATGGAAAAAGCGGAAGCGGTCGTGGCATTCGTGGGGATTGATGCTCACAGTGAACATTGTAGTCTGAAGGCGGTGGGAAGGCAAGGGGAGAGTTTGCTGGCGGTGGAGGTCGCCACCCAGGAGCGGCGGTTGCGGGCGGCGGTGAAGGGGTTGCCGCGGCCGGTGTGGGCGATGGTGGAATCGAGTTCGCTGGCGCCGTTGCTGAAGGAGTGGCTGGAGTCGGTGGTGGACCGGTTGATTGTGTGCGAGACGCGGGAGAACCGATGGATTGCGCGGAGCGAGGACAAGAGCGATCCGGCGGATGCGGATCGGCTGGCGCGGTTGTTGCGGATGGGGGAGTTCCGGCCGGTGCACGTGCCGGGGCGGGCCGGCCTGGAGCGGCGGGAGCTGGTGCGGTTGTATCAGAAGTCGGTGCGGGACGTGACCCGGCTGAAGAACCGGCTGAAGGCGAAGTACCGGGAGCACGGGGTAGCGGTGAAGGGGGATAAGGTCTATACGGTTCGGCATCGGGCGAGCTATCTGCGCCAGGTGAAGCAGCCGGCGGTGCGGGCGATGCTGGCGGTGATCTATGAGCAGTTGGATGGAGCCCAGGCGGCGCACTTGAAGATCTGGGGCCAGTTGTTCGCGCGGCTGCGGACGCTGCCGGCGTATCGGTTGCTGAAGACGATTCCGGGGGTGGGTTCGCGGTTGGGGGCGATGCTGGCGGCGGGGATCGACGACCCGGAGCGGTTTGCGGGCCCGAATCGGAAGCGGAAGCTGTGGAAGTATAGCGGGCTGGGGGTGCGCAGCCAGTGGTCCTCGCATCCGGAGCAGGCGCGGGTGAGCGGGTCGCCGTCGGGGAACCGGCTGATGAAGTATGCGGCGCTGAGCGCGGCGCACAATGCGCTGCGGGGGAAGAACCGGTTTTCCCGGCATTATGCGGAAATGGTTGAGCAAGGAAAAGATCCGGCCATGGCCGAGCGGACCGTGGGGCGGCAGATTTTGGCGACGGCGCTTTCGATGCTGACGAGCGGCACGGTTTACCGGGAGCCGGAGCCGGGGCGGAGCCCGGTGGAGGAGGTTTGAAGAAGCAACGGATTGGGCCGGGGGCAGTCTCGCGTAGGGGCGTGGCCGCAAAGGTCCTGGAATTGATTAGGCGCCCCCAGTCCCTCTTCTCAGGGGACAGGTCCCGAGGATCTCATAGGCGAAAAGTCTCGGATAGATGCCTTGGCCGAATTAGGCCGACGATCATGGCAGAGATCCTATTCCGGCTGCGAAGGCCGCCTCCCGCGGCGCGGTAACCGCGGCCGCCGACCTCGAAGCGGCGGAGTGCCCTCCCAAGTCCAGGACCAGAAGAAAAGAATCTGGTCTATAGGGTAAAAAATTTTCTTGACTTGGGCTTTCATAGATGCGCCCCTACGCTGGTCTTAGCGACGGTTGAAAAATAACTTTCAAAAAGAAAAGATGTTGCCAAATTGCAATGCAGATTACGCAGATTTAATTCTGATAAACCTTGAACCTGAACTTGAACTTGAACTGATTCCTTCTCTTCCCTTTGCCCCTTTGCGGCTTGGCGTGAAACCTCTCTTCCACAGATTTCACGGCTCGACCGAGCTCGCCGAGGTCAGATTACACAGATTTTTTCGTTCCTGTGCCTAAAGTCCAAAGCCTAATGTCTAATGCCTTTTCTTTCCTTGTCCACTGCTTTGGGCACTTTTTACTGCCCTAAACTCACAACTCAAGCTCTGACCCTACATGATCTAATATATTAATAAGGTTCATTATATTTAAAGTATAGAAATCATTTCCCCCTTAATAAATATTGATATATCACCTCTCTCGCT
This sequence comes from Deltaproteobacteria bacterium RBG_13_61_14, assembly GCA_001797815.1. GTDB lineage: Bacteria > RBG-13-61-14 > RBG-13-61-14 > RBG-13-61-14 > RBG-13-61-14 > RBG-13-61-14. The sequence goes on from MGQK01000040.1 coordinate 24,293, forward strand.
ACCTACTATTACAATTCCATTATTATTCAATTTAGTTGAATAAAATGCACCCGCCTCATGTCTCTTTCCCCGATTTTCCTTATATAACTTTTGTTCAGTATCATAAGGAATAGACACTTTATTTCTATTAGGAACAGAAAGTGTTTGACCATAAGCAATAATTTTATTATTTTGAGAATCTACAATGACAGCTCCATCACTTTTTAGATAGTCATTAATCATGTTTACTTTTTGCATATTATTTATTGATGATAACCTAATTGGTTCCATTAGCCATTTATGTCTATCCTTGTGCCCTAAAAAGCTTTTATCATTTCTAATAATACATAGAGAGCAACCGTGATCAGATGTTAGAATTGTATGCATTACAAGGCAAATAGATAGATAAATTGCTTGATTTGATATTCCTCCCGCTAATGACAGTACATCCTTCCATTTCGAATTCATTTCCTTATAATGTTTATCAAGAATATATCTTTTAAATGATATTGGCATTCCAGATTGCCTTGTAAATAACTTTGTTTCATTTCCACTTATTATACATAATGCATTTCTTCTTGGAAATATAAATATACCAAAAAACTCGCATTCAGAGCATATTTTAGCAAATGGAATTATGCTAATAGGAATTGGGTATTCATAATATTGTTTATGATTGAATTGAATAATATTGTTGTGATTTTTAAATATTGGGCCCAATATATTTTCATTTAAGTAAACAAAATATTCTCCACCAAGATGTATAGACTTTTTTAATTCTTCAATATTCTTTGTTCTATTTCGATATGGATCAACTGAAATATTATACCTATTTTTAAATTCCTTCTTATTATCATTTACAATGATAAATGATAATTCTTTATATAACTTTTCGGCTGCCTTTGCAGGATTTCTTGCTGTTATCGCAATATCATATAACTTATTACAAATTTCATTAAATTGAATGCTGGTTGCTTTTTCTTCTAATTCAATATATTTCTTCAGCACCTGTATTGATTTGCTATGTCCAGCGCATTCTAAGATATTAGACATCAACCATCTTTCATTTTCATCTTTTGGCTTTTTAATAATTGTGCTAATATTTTTTATAGCTATTTTGAATTTTCTATTTATATTACCAGTTTTTCCATAGTTTTTAGGATTTTCAAGAAAGCTAGATATGCAAATTGGATGATTTGTAATACCTTTTTTTGTCATTTTTAGAAGGCCTGTTTCAGAAATTATAAATTTATCTCGCTTATTAATCTCCTTTAAAATTGAAATCAAGGATGTTTCAGACATTATGCATATTTCTCCGAATGTCAAAAAATTATCCTTTTTTCTAATAATCTTTTTGAATATCTTTTTTATATCTTTTTCTATTATCCCTTTATCTTCATCAAAAGGGCCTGATTTCAGGTGATCTCCAAATCCACAATTCAGCGAGGCTTTATAAAAATCTTTTGTCAAATCTAATATTTTATTACCTCCTATTTGATATTTAGTATCAAGATGTTCAATTAATTTATCATCAATACCATCTTTCCCTTTTAAAAGCCCAGCTAAAGAACACGCAATTGATCCAACTGAATCAGCATCTCCTCCAACGCAACCTATCAAATGATAGGTATCATCAAAATTACCTTTTGTAATTAGTAAAATACCAATACTAGTTAATATAACATCTATAGCATTTGTTGTTCCACCAATAGATAATACCTGTTCGAAATATCCAATTTTAATTAACTGTTGAAGAATAATAAACTTATCTCTGAATTTTGAGCAAGCATTCTGTATTTCTTTTCTTTTCTTTATTGGTTTTATCATTTCGCTTTGTTCCAAATCATCAACAGATTTATTTATAACATCTACCAGTTGATTAAAGCTAAAGGATGTTTCAGTAAATAGTAATTTAATAATTCCAGCCAATACTGACGTTGAAACTAATGCATCTGGACCATTGTGTGTTATACTAGAATAAAAGTATCCAGCTGGAATAGGATAATCGCTAAATCCCCTAAAAAGTAAAAAGGGTGCAAGCCTTGTAATAGGACCACAACTATTCGACTTTGAAGCAGAATATTCTTGTGTAGGATATTTTACAAAATGTTTAGCTGCTTCTTCAGTAGTAGTACCTGCATATCTTGTAGCGTATCTATTTACCTCATGCTCCTTTAGTTTCAATTTCTTTTTAATAGAACCTCTGCGTCTCTCACATAAATTATACCAATATGCAAGAGCTCTTCTTACTACAATAAATGGCGTAGGATCATCCGGATAATGATTAATAAAATATTTAATTTGACAAAGGTTTAACATTGTATCATCCGTATAGCTACCTTCTGGTAGCTTAGAAAGAGGGTGCATTACATCTGGAGATAGAGGGGGTATTTCGGGAAAGTTAAATATTACATTATATCCAATAACTTTTCTTGGAACAAACTCTGCGGGCTTTCCGCAAGCATCACCGATAGCTCCTCCAAGAATACAACCTTGGAATTTGTCTAAAACTGTAATTTTGGAAATCATATCGATATTTTAACCTTTTTACAAAGATAGTTAGAAACATTTTCCATGGATTCCCTAATTCTTCTATTAATTTTAACACGTGGTATATTGGAACACTTATTTACTTTAACTAAATAATGGAGATTACTACTAAAATCCTTAAAATCTTTAATTTCAAACGACTTTTGATTGCAAGGAACTCTTATACCAAAAATATATATGCTTGGAGTCGATTTTTTGCATCCAAAAAGATGTCCTCCTATTTCACCTGTGCAAAATATTCTTGCAGGAGATTTTATATTTATCAAAAGGTCAATATTACCATCAACATATATCATACCATTATCAACATTAGAAATTCTATCCACATTCCCTTTAACGTAAAGGTAGCCACCAGACATGCCATTCCCAGTCCACCTTCCAAGGTTACCTTTAACCAAAATTAATCCATTCGATAAATTTGTGCCAACACCATTTAAAATTTTTCCATTCACAGAAACAACTAAATACTCTGGTTCCTTCAGGTCGTCAGCTACCTGTGAAAGGACAATGGGAGGTAATTGTGGAGAAAATGATTTCTCAATCTCCGATGATTGCTTTAAATCTACAAGTATTGCCATCTTTCACTCCTTTAGATTGTCGATTAAGCTATTTCCCTTTTCGGAATTCTGGAATTCGGGGGACACCATACCTAACTCGCCTGATGGGTGAAATTGGAGAAGTAGTGCACCCCGCTGAAAGGCGGGGCAGGCAGTGCACAGTGGACAGTGATTTTGAAAGAAGAGGTTCACGCCAAGGCGCAAAGACTCAAAGTTAAGGAGAAAGAGGGAAGAATTTGACGCCAAGAAGAATAAGCCGCGAATGGTTGTTCCTTTGCGACTTTGCTTCTTTGCCGTTGGGCGGGAGATAGGCAGGGGCATGGACTTCGGCGAGCTCCCCTCGGCAAGCTCGGGGCCTGAGTTTTTCGAAGGCAGTCGAGCCGCATGTCCTGTCTGTATGGAACTGCTATCTCCTTCGAAAGCTTGAACCCTTGGCATCTTGGCGTCTTTGCGTGAAACTCCCCGCTTCTGCTTGGGTTCCGGCTCGGCCGGGTTAGGGATCATAAGCCTCTCCTTTTCCTTGCCAGGATGGGAAAAGGCTATCAGGGTTCATGAAGCTTGTCAAGAGGTTTTTTGGGCTTAAACCCACCCTTCCAAGAAAAGTTCACAGTTGGTGGTTCGCGGGTGCGGGCACCCGCGCCCCTAAGGTCAGCCACGCCCCTAAGGTCGTTGATTGACAAAGAATTTAGTGCCCTTCGTGCCCTTCGTGGATGATAAGAAAGTAGGCAGTAGGCAGGCAAGAAGAAGATTACCCTTCGTGTCTTTGAGCCTTGGTGGTAAAATATTTTCCTCCTCTTTCTCTGTGTCTCTGTGGTGAAAAAATTATATCTTGAACCAGATTTTGCCCATTTGAAAGGCAATGCCGGCCTGGCCTTTTTTCTTCTCGGCGATCCGCTGCTTGATGCCGGCGGTGAACCCCTCGAATTCCGCCTGGGCCTGCTTCGGGTCGGTGACGGCCAGGGCCGCGATTTTCCCGGAGATGAGGGCGCCGGTGATGCCGAAGCCGAGGTTGGTCTCGATGAAGCCGGCCAGGGTTCCGCTCAGGATGAAGCGGTCCCGGCAAATCAACTCGGGCCCCAGCTTGGGGGTTGCCCCGAAGAACTGGCGCCACCCGGCGACGTGTTTGCCCTCGAACTTTTCCATCATTCCCCGAAAATAGTCCAGGTTCTCCGCGGGCAGCTCGCCCCGGGAAAATAGGAGCACATACCAGATGCCGTTCAAGGCGCTGGTGTAACCGTATTCCTTGCCTAAGCCCCCGAAGTAGATGGAGGCCCGGGCGTCATCCCGGGGGTGGTCGGAGAAAGCGTGATAGCCGGCGTAGCGGGAGGAAGGCTTATCCAGGAAGGAATACATGCCCGGGGTGAGGCCGGTGGCCAGGACGGTCTTGGCCGGGGCTTGTTGGAGGTCTTCGGCGAGGAAGGCGCGGCCGAACTGGAAGCGCACCCCGGCGGCGAGGGCGATCCGAAAGAGATAGGAATCCAGGGAGCTCTCCCGGCTGCCGCGCTCGCAGACCCAAAGTCCCTGGGGCACCCGGCTGAGGTTGAGCTTGTTCTGGTTCATGAACACGTCGCACTTTTCCGACACGTCCCGGAAGCAGGGGGAGCAGTCTATCCCGATGTATTCCCAGGTCTCCGGTCCTTTGAGGGGAGTGGCATGGGCCGAAGGATGCCAATCCGGATTGCCGCCCACCTGGGCCTCCTTCTCCATCACCGTCACTAAAAACCCCTCGCGGGCCAGGACGATCGAGGCCACCAGGCCGGCCGGGCCGGCACCCACCACCAGGACTTCCTCTGCTTTTCCCATCTTGATTTTTCCTCCAGACCGATTGCCATTCTACTAAATTCATCGCGTTCAGGGCAAGGATTTGCGGGCGCAATGAATTGCGCCCCTACCTCGGCCGAGAATATGCGGTGGGGGAAAAAGTGAGGGGTGGCAAGCCGGTTCCAGGAATTGACTATTCCTGAGCGCGGTGCTCTATAATAAAGCGGACCGGGTTCGGGAAAAAGGGGGAAAGATGGCCAGTCAGGCGGACACGGTGATCATCGGCGGGGGAGTGGGAGGCACGGCCCTGGGTGCGCTCCTGGCCTCGGCCGGGCAACGGGTGATCCTGGTGGAGAAGAACCGCATCATCGGGGGACGGTGCGCTTCCTACACCCGGGACGGGTTTGTGGTGGACGTGGGGGTTCACCTGTTCGGCCTGGGCGAGAAGGGTCCGCTGGGCGAAGTGTGCCGCCGGGCCGGGGAGCCGGAGGCCATCTCCTGGGTCCTGGCCCGGCACCCCCGGGTCTCGGTGCATTTCCGGGGCCAGACCCAGGCCTTTACCCGGGAGATGATGAGCGCCAATGTCAAAAAGAATGAGTTGGGCAACCTGGCCCGGATCATGCTCCAGGTGATGCAGATGAAAGAAGAGGAGTTGAGCCGGCTGTGGCATACCCCGCTTCGGGAATGGCTGGCCGGCTTCACCGCCGACCCGTCGGTGCACGGCCTGTTCGCGATGCTCTGCGGCATCTATTTTTGCATCACCCCGGAGGTGGCCAGCGCCGCGGAATTTATCCGGACCCTGCGGGAGGTGATGGCGGCCCGGAGTTCGGCTTATCCTCGCGGGGGCTGCGGGGCGATTCCCCGGGCTTTTCAGCGGATCCTGGAAAAGCACGGCGGCGAGGCGCGGTTGGGATGTCCGGCGGAAAAGATCCTGATCGAGCAGGGCCGGGCCCGGGGCGTGATGGCCGGGGGCGAGGTGATCGAAGCCGGCCGGGTGGTGTCCAACGCGGACATCAAAGCCACCATCGGCGGCCTGGCCGGGGCCGAGCACTTCCCCTCCGACTATGTCCAGCGGATCCAGGGGCTGACTTGGACCGCGCACGTGGTGGCTTTGAAAGTGGCTCTGGATACCAAGGTCACGGACCAGAAGATGATCATGTATCTGCCGGACTTGAGCGAGGAGGAGATGGCGAAACTCCAGAGGCAATACCTGGAGGGGGGATCCCTGCCCATGGTGGCCGGGGGCATGCTCAACTCGCCCACCAACTTCGATCCCGACCTCGCTCCCCCTGGCCGGCAGTTGATCTTCTTCGGCACCCGGTGCGAGCGCCATCAAGACTGGGGAAAATGGGGAGAGATCATGATGGATGCTCTCTGCCAGGTATTCCCCGGCATCGAAAAGCACGTGTTGTGGACCGCCCTAGACTCGCCCGACACGGTGGAGCGCTATGCGGGGGAAGAGGGCAATGTCATCGGCGTGGGCCAGACCGTGGACCAGATCCATGAGCGCCGGCCCCATCACCAGACCCCGGTTAAGGATCTTTTCCTGTGTAGCGCCGAGGCCGGCGGCCATGGCATCGGCACCGAACTCGCCGCATCCTCCGCCCTCGAGCTGGCGGAAAAACTGCTTTGACCGTTGCGAAGGTCCTGGAGGGGGACCCATGACCCAAGCTCACCTGGAACCTGCACCGGCCGCCACCGCGGCCGAACGGAGGGTGATGGCAGCGCTCTGCATCCTGGTCGGGCTCGGGGTCATCCTCTCCACCGTGCTCCACCATCTTTTCCCCCAAGTCCTTCACGTCCCGCCCAATGTGGGCGTCCCCCACTCCACTCTCCCGGAACAGTTCGCCCAGGATCTCGGGGCGCTCGCCCTGGCCTACCTCTGCGCCCGCCATGCCTGGACCTTCCAGGGAGGATACCGCACGGTCATTTTCCTCGCCGGCTCGTTCGTCTTCACCGGCATCGAAGAAAGCATGTGGATTATCGGCGGCCGCTTCTCGGATTTCCTGGACTCCTACTACTTCACGCGCGGGGGCTTGTGGTTCCTGGAAACGCCGGCCCAGGCCTGCCTGGGATGGTTCTTCCTCGCTTATGGATGCATGTTCATGGCCGAAATCATTTTTCCCAGGGCCCACGTTCTCCTGCGCGCGGCCGCGGCCGCGGCCTTGGCCATGGACCTCGACCTCTGGATGGATCCGATCATGACCCGGCAAGAGCATCGGGCCTGGGTCTGGCTCAACCCGGACCAGGTCAACCTCTTCTCCATCCCCTTGCTCAACTTTGTGGGCTGGTTCCTGCTCATCTTCCTCTTTGCCATCGTCTATGAATACCTGCCCGGAATGCGCCGCCGCCTCGGACCGGCACGCGCCGCGCTCAGGTTCTTCGGCATCCTCATGCTCTTCGAGATTGGAATCCTGGTCTTCTTTGTCGGCTACATCGTCGTCGAGCGCCGGCTGCTGCCCGAGCCGCTCAATTTCACGATCTGGGGGATTTGAAATGACCTCACCCGGCCGCTCCCGAACCGGCCAAGCGATCCATTACTTTCCGATTCTGGCGGTGATGATCTTCTGGCTGGGCGCCGGCCTGATCGGTTCGCTTTTGGTCGCCACCCCGCACATCACCCGCCTGGGCTTGGTTACCCTGCCGCTTCTGGCCGCGGCCGTCGCGGCGAGCATCAAAATTCATCGGGCGTTGAACAAGAAAGATTGAGGCAGTAATCGGATGTGCGACCTAAAAGGTGAGATGCTGGCAAGTTGTAGTAGTTGTGGTGCAGGCCTCTGGCCTGCTCCCGGCCTCTGATGGGCAGGCGGGGACGCCTGCACCACAAATCACCACCATTTAGGTCGCACACCCGCAGAAATCTTGCTCGTTCAAGGATCAGGGATTAATTCTCCCCTGATCCTTAAGGCGCAGGTTCGGGCCGGGCCGGGGCGGGCTTGGGTTGGTCTTTCCGCTCCAGGGCGACCTGGTCGCAACGTTGCTTGACCGCGGCGATCCCGGCGATGACCGCGCGTTCGGTCAGGGTCTGGGAAAGAAAGGCCGGCACTTCAAAGACCAGCTTGCTATCCGACCAATACTGGAAGATCACGCCGCCGCGATAGGGGAAGAAATCCCAGCCGGCCTGGATATCCTCGAAGAAGCGGCGGGGGCGGTCTGGGTCCAGGTGGGCCTTGATGGTCTTCTTCTGAT
>MGQK01000040.1:32357-37928 GCA_001797815.1 Deltaproteobacteria bacterium RBG_13_61_14
GAGATAAATTCCTTTTCCGCGATCGGCTTTCCCACGTGCCGGAGCACCACCTCGCCCCGCTCCAGCCGGGCCAACTCCTCCGCGGTAAACGGCAACTCCTCAGCCGGCCAAAGCCGGCCCGGGAGCAGCAGGATACTGCTCAGGCCCAGCACCCAGACCGCGGCCCGGAAGTCTTGCTTCCCGATGGGCATGACTCAGATTTAGGGGACTCTTTTGATTTTGTCAAGCGGAACTGGTTTCTTGCCCTCCCTCAGTTTTTTTCCGCACCGCATATTTTCGGCCTTCGTAGTGGCGCAATTCATTGCGCCCAGTCCCTGCAAGGGCGCGATAAATCGCGCCCCTATCCCCGGTTTCCGGAAAACTGAGGGAGGGCAAGGGACTGGTTTTATTCCCGCCGCGCGAAATGACGCATCAGCTGGTCAGTCCCACCCCTGGATACTTGGGTGCCGCGAATCGGAGCAGGTTGCTTATCGGCTAAAACTCTCCCAGGGCTCACCGATAAGAGAATGCAGGCATGGGCATCATCATCACCATTCCCGAGAAATGCAGGCGCTGTTACACCTGCCGGCGGGGATGCCCAGCCCCCGAGGAGGAGGACGGCGGTCGCCAAACCGCACCGCAGACCTGACAGCGGAAAACTTTTTTAGCCAGAGGCATGGAATGGCCGGAGATCAAGGAGAGCAAAGCCGCCAGCCACGAAACTTGCTTCTCAGAAGCCAAGCCCAGGGCCCCGCATTGGGGACAGAGCTCATTTGATGGTTTCTTAATTTGAATGGAACTATCATCCTCAGAATCTTCGCCCATTACCTGCATGGAATCGGCTCCCAGAACTTCCTGGGCCCGCGTCAACTCCTTCTCGCGCACCTGAACCCGGCATCCTCCGATGGCGATGCTATAAAACGGATTGATTGACGCGGTATTTTCATCGAGGATCAAAGCCTCGATGCCCGCGGCTTCAAGGTGCGAGCAAGCCAGATGAGCATCAATGGGCCTGAAAAATGTGGCAATAGTTGCCCATGTCTCACTCATCGCTGTCTTCCCTTTCCGGATTCTGTGCCGGGCGCGGACTTAGCCGGGCAAATCACCCGGCTCGAAGAGTTGAACAGTGGCAGGCGCTTTTTCATGGATTTCCCGATCTCGGGTTAAGAGCGGGAGGTTGAGGTCTTCTGCCACCTGCAAAATCATCGCATCCCCTCCCTTCAAGCCGGTTTTGACTCCCAATCGGCAAGCCTTTTCCGCGCTCTGGAAAGTGGTTTCCAACCAATGAATTGACGCGGCCAAGGCGAGTTCCTGGAAAATTTCTTGCGCGACGAGGGCATCCCCGGTTCTACGCCGGATCACACAAACGGTTTCGATGAGAACGACCAGAGGGCAGATCGCTTGGAATTCAAAGCAACGAAGCTTTTCGAGAAAACGATAACATTCGGAATGGAAGGGATCGCGGGGGTCAAAAGCACTGACAAAAATATTGGTGTCAACAACTACTTGCACCGCTCCCGTTCCCTTCTTTGATCTTCGACGCTATCCCCCCCGCTGGAAAGCTCTCCAATCCTTTTGATCAAGCGATCCCACCTTTGCTTTTGTTCGCGCGGGCTGCGCTTGGGGGGTTGAGGGAGAGGGTGTTTTTCATTGCCGGCCGAAGCGAGCTGGCTTTTCTTAATAATGAGTTCTTTTTCCAACCGGTTGATTTCATCCAGCAAGCTAATCTTTTCAGCTTTGGTCATCTTACCCTCCTGCTCTCAATATATCCGGGAAGCGCGAGAAAGTAAAGATGAAGCGGCTGGATCGAGTTAAGCGGTGCGGAAATATTTATCGCCTTCCTGGCGGAGAATTCCCCGCTTCTCCAGCGAGCGGAGATGGTGCCAGGTCATGCGCCATTCCATCCAGTGGTTGGTGTTGTCCGGCGAGTAATGGGGGCCGTAGATGGTGCCCTTGCGCACCAACTCCTCATGGCTCAGCGGCTCTTGCAGGCACGCGAGGATCCGCGCCTCCCGCCCGGCGATCACCCGGGCAAAGGCATCAAGCCGATCGGAGATGTCACCCTCGATCATTCCGACCTCATGTCCGGTCACCGTGAGCCGGGGCCGCAACTGTTTGAGCTTCTCGATGGAGGCGAGGGTATCATCCACGCTGGAAGCGGCGTTGCCGTACCAGGGCCCGAACTCGGTCAGGTCCATGTCCGCGGCAAAGAGCACCTGCGCCTCCGGGAACCAGAAACAGGAGTGGCCGGGCGTGTGCCCGGGCGTGTGCACCACCTGGACCCGGGTGGACCCGATGACCAGTTCCTCGCCGTCCTTTAGCTCGCGGGCCGGAGTCCAGCCATATTCGCCTAATTCCCGCAGCTTGCGTCCGCCCCAATTTCCCGATTGGTCCGCCAAGTGGCCCCAGACAAACCGGATCATTTCCTCGAAGTCCCGGAGCGCGGGCGCGTCGGCCTGATGGATGTAGATGGCGGCCTTCGGGAAGAGCTTCAGATCGCGGATGTGGTCGGTGTGAAAGTGGCTGAGCAGCACCACCTGCACGCCCTCTTCGGCCAGGGTCTTGAGTTCCTTGGCATCCGAGGCCGGGTCAATCACGGCCCGGCCGGCGTCCTCGATGAGCAAAGAGTTGCAGTGGGGGAACCGACCGCCCCGACGGCCGGGAAGGAAGAAAAGGTGATCCGCAATTGGCTGTCGCATCCGCAACGCTCCTGCTCAGGGGGAATCGCTGAAGCCGCGAGCGGCCGGGTTGCAGGAAAGCTGGTCCCGCCATTCCGGGGCCTCCTCCGGCGGCACCAGGTTCGGGTCGGCCAGGGCAATCCGGAGGGCGGCGACCAGGTCGCAATAAGGCAGACGGGCGAGGGCGTAGCGGGAACCGTCCGGAGCCAGGTCCACCGCGGTGATCCGGTAATGCGGCAAGACCGCCTCGACCACCGGCCGGATCAGGCGCTCGGAGGCCGGTGCGGAAAGCAGGGATCGGATCTCCGACTGGAGGGTAAAAGCCAGGTTGACCCGCGCCCGCTCCTGGGCCGTGACCTTGGAGAGCGGCACATTGGTGATGGTGGCTTCGGCCCGGCCCATGCCGTAAAGGAAGCGGGTGCCGGAGCCGGGCAGGGTCTCGAGACCGGAGCCGACCCAGGCGGGAGGTTGGGAAGACCTTTGCGCATGGCTGGCGCAGCTTGCCAGGAGGAACAGGAAGAGGACCGGCACGACCCGCCGGGGCACTCCCCAAGGGTTCCATTCCATTTGAAGCTTTCCAGGCCTTGGCCAACCCATTTACTCAAGCCCTTCGAACGTCCCGGCAAAAGGCAAGGCGCGAGTCCCAACCGTCACGGCTCGTCCTCGGGTTTGGCTTGGTGAGCCGCGTCGAAGGCGCGGCCCCATTCCTCGATAAAGGCCCGGATCCGTTCGCGATCCTCGGGCGAGCACTCCAGGAACTGGACTCCCATTCCCGGCGGGAGGCGGAGGACCGAATCTTCTTCGCGCACCCAAAGCACGCGGGCCACGGTGTTCAAAGGGGCCTTGTCTTTGGGCAGGCAGAAGCGAAGCCGCAACCGGGTCTGCTCGGGCAGCGGGTTCTTGGTGATCAGGAACATGCCGCCGACGCTGAGGTTCGCGGTCACGAACAGCGGCACCCGCTTCAGGTTCCGGTTTTTCACCTCCAGCCGGACCACCGCCCGGACGTTTGCGCGCCGATCCGCCATCCCGTCCCCGCGCCGCCGGCTTATTTCTTCTTGTGCCGCAGTTTGCGCAGCATCTTCCGCTTCTTATGCTTGCGAATCTTTTTCCGCCGCTTCTTAACGACGCTTCCCATTCTCCTCTCCCCCATTCGAGCCGGTTGCTTACCGCTTCCTTTCAATTTTGTTTTGATGGGTTGGGACGCAGGGGCGTCCTCCGGATGCGCCCGCTTGGGGCAGGCACAGCCTTCGGCCGTGAGCTCAGGCCGAACGGGGGCCGACCCCCACCAAAGATGCAAGGCGATCATTCATCATTTCAAAATTGGAAGAGCACCAGGTATTATACGGGTAATTTAGAGAAAAGCAAGTTCCCATGGGCCGGCGACATCAAAAGGGGTTGGGAAGATTTTGCGCAGGGGCAGACCCCCGTGCCTGCCCGTAGGGCAGGCCCGAAAATGGAGCAATCCCGCGCGACCTGGGGGGATTGCCCCTCCCGAAGGTTTTAATCCCCCCTTTGATGTCGCCGGCCCAGTTCCGATCCAAAGAAAAGGGCCGCCTTGCGGCGGCCCAGAGCAAACAAGCCGTCGTTAGTTTAGATGTCGTTCATCTCGTTCTTCAGTTGCTTGAGTTCGTTGACGCTCCAGCAGTCGGGCTCGGGATCACTGTCCACGTTACCCACGGCCGCCGCGATGAAGCTGACAGATGTGGAGTCAGGAACAATGACTGGGTCGCATGAATCGACCCATATGGAAGTACCGAGCTTGGCGGCGATGGTATGCCCGGTGCCGGCTCCGGCCTGGTAAGTATAGCGGTTCTGGCCCGCGGGTTCCCAGTTCATGGCGCAGAAAGCGCCGCTCCCATCGTCAGGAACGGTCACATAAAGGGAAGGCCCACCAACAACAGCTCTATTGCACGTAATAGGGTCCTGAACCGCAACAATGTCTGCATAGGTGTTGCTGTTGGCGAAATAGGCAAGCTGGGCGACATAGATGGCGCCAAGGTTGGTCTTGGCCTCGGACTGTTTGGCCTTGGCCTGGAACTTCATGAAGTTCGGAATCGCGATGGCCGCCAGGATCCCGATGATCGCCACCACGATCATCAGCTCAATCAACGTAAAACCTTTCTTGTTCTTCTTCAACATCTCTTTCTCCTTTCTGAAAATTTACTTTATAGACCTGACTTCAATGGATCTCACAAATTGCTTAGTTTAACCTGTCTTCTCCGCACCCCCTTTCTTTTCAGCACACAGGTTTAATTGTTATCCCACTTGAATGATATGCAAGCCAAATGCCGTTGATCCGAGATGGGTGGAATATCCTGGCATTTACAAAAAAGTTCTTCAAAATCATATAGTTATTGATTGGAAAAAGATTTTAATCGTTTCAATTTAACAGCCATTTTCAATGATTTTTCCAGATTAAAGACAATTCTGGGCATTTCCATGGACAAAAATTGTCACCAATCGGATGCCTTTTTCGCCTCGCCTCATCCCTCCTGATAGCGATCTTGACTGGATCGAGCGAGTCTTTGCTGGATCGCCCGGGTTCTGACGAGGCCTTGTAATGAGCTTATTGCTATTGCAAAGCACCCGGGCCAACGACTCCTGCCTTTCTCCGGATTCGCCCTTGGCAGGCAGAAATATGATACAATCTAACGACAATGTTCGGCAAGCGGCCCGCGAAAAAAGAATTCCCCTTGCCTGATGCGGAAGCGCGCCTGGTACCGTCAGCGGGCTTTACGGACCGGATCACTTTTCGAGAACACCTGGCGGCGCCGGCCCTGGTCCTGGCGGCCGCGCTCATTATCTTTCGCCACGAACTGTTCCAAGGCTCGGCTCTCTACTTCCAGATCTTTCGGGACCTCAACCCTTTCGGTTCCTACCTCTGGTATCAATACCAGTCCCAAGCCCTGGCCCA
>MGQK01000041.1:0-447 GCA_001797815.1 Deltaproteobacteria bacterium RBG_13_61_14
CGGGACGCCAATGAGCAGGTTGCCGTCGCCGTCGCCGAAGTAGCCGCCCCCGGGCCAGCCTGGCCTGGGCTTGTCCGGGTCGCAGGGGTCGGAGACGTTGCCGTCCCCGTTGTTGTTGAAGAACTCGTGGATGTTCTCCAGGGTGTCGGTGTCGCTGTCGAGCCAGGCGTCGCCAATGAAGAGCGGGTCCAGGCCGCAACTCGCAGCATTTATCTCCCACCCGTCAAACATCAGATCCCCGTCGCTGTCCGGGTCGAGCGGGTCGGTGCCGTAAGTCAGCGCCTCCGCGCCGTCGCTGGCCCCGTCGTTATCCGTGTCCGCATCGCAAGGATGGGTGCCGGCGGCGTATTCCTGCTCATTGTTCAACCCGTCGGAGTCATAATCCTCCAAGTTGTCCACCGTGTTCGCCATCATGCAGTCGTAGGTGTTCTCCCAATCGTCCGGCAA
>MGQK01000041.1:482-3480 GCA_001797815.1 Deltaproteobacteria bacterium RBG_13_61_14
TGCCCACACAATAAAAGTCTTCGGTTTCACTGGGTAACTTGTCGAGCGGGCCGGCCGGGGTCACGCTCACGGTCGAAACCGTGTCGTCGTTGATGATCGGAACCGGGGCGCAAGCCGGATCGCTGATGGTGCAGGTCCCGCCGGCGCCGCAGGGCACGTCGTCAGCGTTGATCACGCCGTCGCCGCCGGTGCAGTCGCCGGACACATTCGTGCCCGCGGTCACGTTCTCGGTGTAGCCGTCGCTCCAGGTGCCATAAATGTTATAGAAGGCCAGATCATTCTCATAAACTTCCACCAGCGGCACCAGGCAGGTGTGGCCCAGGTAAACGTCGTCGTTGGTAATATTGATATCGGTGCTGTCGGAAAAGGAGCCGGCGCCATAAGCGGCTAAGCCGGAAACCTGGCCGGAGCCGCCGTTCGGCCCCAGGATTTGATTGGCCGTGGCAATGGCGCTGGTGCTTGGCCCGAGCGTGCTCAGGCTCACTTGGCCCGAATAAAGCCAATTCACGCCTTGGCCCTGGCCGCAGTTATCAGAAAGCACTCCGCAAGTGGCACCCGTGTAAGTGCAGGCCGCGGTAAAGGACTGCCCCGCGCCCTCGGTTAAATTAATGGTGCCGCCGGCCTGACTGGCCACCGGGATAATATCCAGGCCGGTTAAATTGCAATTCCCGCATCCGATACGGGCAAAGTAGATCTCATAGTTTCCGTCCCGGTTATCATTCCAGCTCAAGCCGAACTCGGACCCGGTCCAGGCCAGAGAGGAATAAATGCTGCTACTCGCGTTGCTGGTCACCCGGAGGTCGGACCCGAGCTTGGCCCCGGAGGAGGAGACCCGGGCAAAGTAAATCTCGGAGTTCCCGTCCCGGGAATCCACCCAGCTCACCCCGAACTCGGACCCGGTCCAGGCCAGGGAGGGAAAACCGCTATCACTCGCGTTGCTGGTCACCCGGAGGTCGGACCCGAGCTTGGACCCAGAGGAGGAGATCCGGGCAAAGTAGATCTCATAGTTCCCGTCCCGGTAATCATTCCAGCTCACCCCGAACTCGGACCCGGTCCAGGCCAGGGAGGGAGACGAGCTATTAAGCGCGTCGCTGGTCAGCCGGAGGTCGGACCCGAGCTTGGACCCGGAGGAGGAGACGAGGGCAAAGTAGATCTCGACGTTCCCGTCCCTGTAATCCTCCCAGCTCACCCCGAACTCGGACCCGGTCCAAGCAAGTGAGGGAGACCAGCTATCACTCGTGTCGCTGGTCACCCCGAAGTCGGACCCGATCTTGGCCCCGGAAGAAGAGACCCGGGCAAAGTAGATCTCATAGTTCCCGTCCCGGCCATCATCCCAGCTCACCCCGAACTCGGACCCGGTCCAGGTCAGGGAGGGATATTCGCTGATACTCGCGTCGCTGGTCACCCTGAGGTCGGTCCCGATCTTGGCCCCGGCGGAGGAGACGCGGGCAAAGTAGATCTCGACGTTCCCGTCCCGCCAATCCTCCCAGCTCACTCCAAACTCGGACCCGGTCCAGGCCAGGGAGGGATATTCGCTGGTATTCGCGGCGCTGGTTACCCGGAGGTCGGTCCCGAGCTTGGCCCCGGAAGAGGACACCCGGACAAAGTAGATTTCGTAGTTCCCGTTCCGGTAGTCATACCAGCTCACCCCGAACTCGGACCCGGTCCAGGCCAGGGAGGGAGACACGCTATTACTCGCGTTGCTGGTCACCCGGAGGTCGGGTCCGAGCTTTTGCGGAATGGCGCAAGTGGTTGGAACAATGTAAGCCCGGAAGGCAACATCCCCGTAAACCGTGCTCCCGCCGTTGTCCACCAACAGCCAACTGCCGTTTGCGCCCGTGTTGCTGACATAAGATTTGTTCGTTTCAAAAGGTGTGACATCATCCACGGGAATGGGATAAATATAGCCGGGGGTGGTGAGTTCGATAATGAGCACGATCTCGTCGGCGTTGGTAACCGGGACCGGGCTGGTCAGCTCGAGGGTGTAATAGCCGGCCCGGGTGAGGGTGCCGCTCTGGGTGGTGTTTTTTTGCACGGTGGGCGAGCCGCTGTTCCAGTTATCGAAAATCTTGATGGTGTAAGAAGTGCCGGCGGCCCTGGCCCAGAAGCCCACGTGGGTCAGGCTGCCGGTGAGGGTGGGAGTAAAGCGGACCGCTCCCCAGTCATGCTCGTCCCCGTAGCCCAGGGAACCCCAGGGAACGTCATTTTCATAGGTCATGACCTTCTGGTTCGCGGGAAAGTTGCGATAGCCGGAATAGACCGAAGATCCGGACCCAATACACCAGGAGCCATAAGCGATGTAAAAATAGCCGTTGTCGCCCCAATCGGTGCCCCAACTGTTTTTCACGATCCAGGCGCCGTCGTCTCCCATATCGTCGTCGTAGCCCACGATGAGCACGGCATGGTCCGTGCCTGGACAGCTCGTGTTGTCAATCACGTAGGAGCCGTTGTAGGTGGAGAAACCGGGGCCGGAGGCATACATGGAGGTATAAACCGGTCCGATGTTATAGAGAGCGTCCTTGATCGCCGCGGTATCCGGGCTGTCGCAGACCTGCTCCCAGGCGGAAACCTGCTTGAGCAAGGGGCAATCCTTGCAAGTGGCCGCGTCACAGTCGGTAACATACGGGATGTATTGATTGCACGACTCCTGAGCGGTGCCGGCCTGGGAGTAATAAAAGGTGGCGTAGTAGGCGTTGCCGCCGGTGTCGCAATCCAATCCCGAAGCGTTGCAATGGACCAGTTCCATTTCCGAGTAATCATCGGTGATGATCTCGTCCAGCAACACCTGGGACTCGAGGCAGCCGGTGGCGGCAAAGGCCCAGCAGGTGCCCCAGGGACCCTGATTCTTGACCGGAGTGACGCCCAGGTGGGCGAGGTCGCGCCAGTCCCAGGCCGAGGGGGGAGGGGCGAGGATGGTGATGGGCGGGACCAGGTGGCTCATGTCAATCGGGGCTTCCAACAGACCGAACTTGGAGGGAATGCCGGAAACCTCTTTCAG
>MGQK01000041.1:3649-4517 GCA_001797815.1 Deltaproteobacteria bacterium RBG_13_61_14
GGAGAGACTCCGCCGAAGCGCTTCGTCCTCCGCGAAGGCGGAATGCCTGTCCCCCTCCAAGATCCGAGGCCCGAGGTCTGGGGTCTGAGGCCTTTAAAGCTGGGGTGGTTGCCGCGCAGAATGGGGTGGTTGCTGAGCAGAATGGGGTGGTTGCCGCGCAAGATGGGGTGGTTGGCGTGCAGAATGGGGGGACGTTTGAAGAGGGGACATCGTATGTCGTATTTCGTATGTCGGGGAGGGAAGTGATGGGAAAGATTGAGGAATTGGAAGAAAAGGAAGAAAGTGTAAAGCAGGGCTGGACAGAAGTGGAAACTTTGGCCTGAAAAGCTGCTTTTGAATCCTTGATAAGGCGGGAGCAGCGAAGGCGAAGAGCAAAGGGCATATATGAATAAATCATGTAAAAACAGTAAGTTATGTAATTGAAGCCAGCCCTGGGTTTTATTATTGCCAAGTATATTTAGCTCCCTTATTATATGTAGAAATGTTGCAGTTTTCCGGCTGCCGCCGGTTGAAATATGGCCTTCCCGTTGGTCAGGCCGGCGAGTCGCCAGGCAATCCCCAATCCGAAATCCCCAATCCTCAATCCCCAATGATTAAACCCTGCCATCCTGTTCCCGGGCGCCGGCTTTTTCGGACGCCGGGTTGGGGGCCGGCTGCCGCCGCCACCTGCCGGTGGGGGGGAATGGGCCCGCTCCGGCTGGTCGCGGGCGTAGAAGAGTTCACAGTTCACGGTTGGCGGTCTTCCCAGACCTACGACCTGCTACCTGCGACCTACAGTTCCGCGACCGGGGCGGCTTCGGCCGAGAGCTCAGCCGAACGGTCGCGGCTACATTCCGTTCAGTAGCCGGTGATTTGTTTGAGCCGTTCG
>MGQK01000041.1:4563-5237 GCA_001797815.1 Deltaproteobacteria bacterium RBG_13_61_14
CGATTTGGTTGGTTTTCTCCTTGGGGTCCTCGGCCAGATGATACAGCTCGTCCGAGCGCCGGCCTTCCGGGCAGGTGATGAACTTCCATTCCGGCGTGCGCACCGCCAGCAGGGGCGGCACCGGCCAAGGCCAGTCCCGGAAATATTCATACAAAAATGATTGACGCCAGGCCGCTGGCTCGCCCCGGAGCAAGGGCTTTAGGCTCGATCCCTGCATTTCCGGGGGCACCGGGACCCCGGCCAGGTCAAGGAAGGTGGGGGCCAGGTCGAGGTTGAGCGCCATCTCCTCCACCAGGCGGCCGGGCCGGGCG
The DNA here is from genome assembly GCA_001797815.1 of Deltaproteobacteria bacterium RBG_13_61_14. Taxonomy (GTDB): domain Bacteria; phylum RBG-13-61-14; class RBG-13-61-14; order RBG-13-61-14; family RBG-13-61-14; genus RBG-13-61-14. Next base: position 4,875 of record MGQK01000041.1, read on the forward strand.
ATCCCGGCCGGGAAGCGGCAAAGCAGGGGGATTCGAATACTCTCCTCGTAAGCGTAGCGCTTGTCAATCAGGCCGTGCTCGCCGAAGAAGAAGCCGTTGTCGCCGGCGAAGAAGAGGGCGGTGTTGTCGCTCAACCCGGCCCGGTCCAGGTAATCGAGGATCCGGCCCACGCCGTGGTCCACCGCTTGCAGGCAGGCGTAATAGTCCTGGATCATCCGGGTCCAGCCCTGGGGGGTGTTCGGACCGATCGCGAGCAAGTGCATCCAGTTGTAGCGCGCGGTCTTGCCCTCGAACTTGAGCTCCGGCGGCAGCGTGACCTGGGCATCGCGGTAAAGTCCCTGGTGCCGGGGAGCCGGGTTCATG
>MGQK01000041.1:5522-18120 GCA_001797815.1 Deltaproteobacteria bacterium RBG_13_61_14
ATGGCCGGCCGCGGCGAGGGCGTCCCCGCGCTGGTCGTCGGTCAGGATGAAGATCAGGTTGGGACGATCCAGCGCGGCCCGGGCCGGCCGGCGGCGGGGCCAGGAGGCGAGCAGGCCGGCGGTGGCCAGGCCGAGGCCTTTGAGCGCGTCGCGGCGGCTCTGGTGTTTCAGGGTTTTTCTCCAGGGGACTCGAGGATCTGCACGACCGTGGGATCCGGGAGCCGGGGTCGGCGGCCGCGGCGGAGCCAGAGGGCGGAGAAGGCGAGGCCGAGGAGGCCCGAGCCGAAGATGAGGTTATCCGGGGTGATGAGGAAGGGGCCGAGGCCCGAGCCAAGCGCCCGCTGGACGGGTTCGATCAGCGCCGAAATACCGGCCAGGATTCGGCCCAGGGCGCCGGCGAGGATGACGCTCGCCAGCATGACCCGGAGGGAACGGTTGGTAGTTTTGCTCTCGGCAAAGGCGAGGATGACCCGGTCGCCCGCTTTGGCGCCGGAGGGGTTGGAGGCCCACACCTCGGGCGCTCCCGCGGAGGCCAGGGTCACCTTGGCCCGCGGACCCTCGATGGATTGGATGGTGCCGGTCTCTTCCACGGCGGTTGCTGAGTAGCCTAGCCAGATCGCTGGCCCGAGTCAAGGCGGGGGCAGGGGTTGCCGGAGGATGGAGCCGGACTTTTGATACGAAGGAGAATAGGCTGGATCAAAACTTGATCCGGCCGCTCCTGGAAACTAACCGAAACCTGCGCCGCAAGGGGCGGGAGAGAAGATGATAACTGAGAAAAAAAGGGCACCGGCTAAGTTCCGATGCCCTGAAGCATTTTTGGTAGCGGGGCTTGGATTTGAACCAAGGACCTTCGGGTTATGAGCCCGACGAGCTACCTGACTGCTCCACCCCGCAACAATCTTATTATTATTACCTGTTCTTTGTCTTCCTGTCAAGGATTTTCAGCCAGCCAGACGAACTGTAAGTTTCTCTACAAAATCCTGCACCCCGAAAAACCCCCGGCCGGCCCTGGCTTTCCAGCACCAGTTCCAGCAAGTTGTTTCACCGTCCGCCGCCAGTTCTGGGCGGCAAAGAGTCAAATCCCAAAAAAAAGCCCGCCGGAGGGAAAGGCGGGCGTGAAAAAGAAAGGAGATTTTGGTGAGAGGTCATTGCCTTACGGGTTTGAACTCTGGCTCAAGGCCTCGTTCGCTCCTTTTAGGCTTTCATATATAAAGACGCGGCCGAAAGGGAAAAGTTTCAAATAATTTAAAATATTATAATTTTTTAATCCAAAATCCGAAAAGCCGAGAACAGGGTGACTGACTTTCCCCCGCATTTTCCAAATCATCCCTGCATTTAAGTGGTTGACATCAATGGTCTTTCTTTGCTTTTTTCACGGTAATCTCTAACAGTTGTTCGATCCAGGTTAAACGCCCCCGCCTGCCCGTATCCTGATTAAAAACGCCTGGGGATTTCAAAACCTAGCCGCACCCGAGCAGACCAGCATGGCCCAAGCTGGCATTTTTTCATGGATTTTTTTGGGCTTTTGTTATATAAGTGCGGAGACCAAGGAGGGGCACATGCATAACCTCGGGCGAATTTGTCTCATCGTAGGGGTTCTTCTACTAGCGGGTTCGGCAGCCGCGGAAGAGGAATGGCCGCCCCGGAAAAGCGACTTCAGCATTCCGATCGTATTCGGGCCGGAAGGCAGCGGCGGCGGGGTCGGCTATTACTTCCACGACCTCTTCGGCAAGAAGTCCCGTAACCTTTACCTCCACGATACCTTCACCAACACCGCCTACAAACAATTGATGGCGGACTTCCAGGAGCCGGACCTGCTCCTGCCCCGGAGCCTGCTCAAGGTCCGCTTCCTCTACTTGAACCGCACCGGCATTCACTTCTTCGGCATCGGCAACGATACGGATATGGATGACGCCGCCTACTCCGGGGCGGAAGTTTACCGCGGCCTGGTCAGCTACCAGGTCAGCTTCGGGCCGGGGCTCGGCATCGGCGGAGGCGCCGAATACCACCGCACCAGCCACCGCGATGGTCTGCTCAGGAACCCGAACTTCCAGGCCGGGATAGATGAGTTGGACCGGCCCATCTCCGAAGTCTATCCCGCCCTCTATCATTCCGCGGATTTCCGTTTCCGCGAGTTCACCCACAACTGGTTCGTCACCGTGTTTCACAACAACCTGGACCAGCCGATCTTCCCCACCCGGGGCGGCTACGAGCAATTCCGGCTCGCCCGGGTGGACGAGAGCATGGGCGCCGACTGGAACTACTGGCGCTACAGCGCGGAGGCCGCCCATTTCTTCCAGGCGCCGAACAACTATAACGTGCTCGGGCTATACGGGCGCTGGGACCGGCTGGACGGACGCTACCTTCCTTTCTGGGAATACCCGGCCCTGGGCCACGCGCGGATCGGCCTGGCCGATTATCTTGACGGCAACGGCCTGCGGGGCTACTGGGAGAACCGCTTCCAGGAGAAGAACCGGGTCCTGGGCTCCATCGAGTTCCGGCACCGCACCCGGGCGAAGTGGTTCTCGAAGGACAAGTTCAATTTGGGCAAGGAGCATCAGCCCTCGGAAAAGCCCCGGCCCAAGTGGCTGCCGGAGCGCAAGCCCCTGGGCCTCACCCTCCAGGGGTTCCTGCTCAACTCCTCCACCCTGGTCTTCGTGGACGCCGGCCAGACCTGGGGCGACCACGACCCGCTCAACCGGATCCGCGTCACCCCCGGCGTCGGCGCGGTTTTTTATTTCAAGTCCGGCATTGCCATGCGCATGACCGTGGGTTTCAGCGATGAGCTGACCGCTTACCAGCTCTTCACCTACTGGCAGGCGTTCTGAGCAGAGGAGCCAGGCCCGATGATCATTGACTGCCATTATCACCTGGATACCGAGATGGTCCCGCTGGACGCTCTTATCCAGAGCATGGACCGCCACGGCATCAACCGGGTCGCCCTGATCCCGCGCCTGAACCCGCCCATTTACATGAACCCCCTGCTCGCCAAGATCGCGCTGCCCGTTTTCCGCCACGGGCTCCACCGCTCCTCGGGCTGGCTCCACCGCGCGATGACGGCCATGTATCGAAACAACGTCAAAGCCGACGGCACCGTGGACCTCCTGGGCAAGCGCTATGAAGTTTTTGCCCAGCCGCCCAACCAAGAGGTGAAAGACGCGGTCAAGGCTCACCCGGACCGGTTTTCCGGCTGGGTCTTTGTCAACCCGGCCGGCCCCGCGGACCCCATCGCCGAGATCGAGCGCAGCATGGGCCAGGCGGGCATGATCGGGGTCAAAGCCCATCCCTACTGGCATAACTACCCGGTGCGCTTGCTCGAAACCGCGGCCGCCTGGTGCGAACAACATGACCAGCCCATGCTGATCCACCTGGGCGCCGGCGAGAACGGCGATTTCAAATTTCTGCCCGATCAGTTCCCCCGCCTCAAAATCCTTTACGCCCATGCCGGGATCCCGGAATCCGCCGCGGTCTGCGCCCTGGCCGGCGAGCGCAAAAACGTGTTCGTGGATCTTTCCAGCTCGTCCTATGTAGACTTCCAGACCGCCCGCGACGCGGTCAAGCGCGCCGGCGCCGGCAAGTGCCTCTTCGGCTCCGACGGCCCCTACTTCCACGTCCAGGACCAGACCTTTGACTTCAGTTGCCAGCGGAAAATGGTGGAAAAGATCGGACTTCCGGATCCGGACCTGAAACGAGTGCTGAGCCAGAACTTCCTCGAGCTCTGCGGGCTTGCGGGCTAGTGCTCCGTCCACTTGGTTTTGATGGATACAGAATCTCGATCAGCCGGGGTGCCACGGGCAAAGCGAGCCGGGCGAGCTTGCCCGTGTCTGGCACTGGCAAGGCCTTCGGCCTTAGCCAGTGGCACCCTGAGACATTCAATTTGAGTTAACTTTGTTAAGTTGGGGCCTGGCCCCTTGTTAAGTAAAAAGGCCGTCCCGGGGGCGAGGACGGCCTGCCAGAAAGGAGGGTTATTTATCTCACCACCATGCCTTCCTCGTATTCCAGCTCATAGTCCGGGCGCAGGTGCTTTTTGCACAGGCAGACCATGTCATCGTGGTGATGGTTGACCAGCACCACCATCTCGGTGTCCACCTCCCGGTGGCAGATGAAGCAAAGCACTTTGCGGATCACCCGCGTATCCATTTCGGAAAGGCCACGGAGGTCATGGTTTTCAGTTTGCATCACAAACCCCAATACCGGCTCTTGGTGCCGCGATATTATCATCGGAGTAAAATCCTTTCCCTTGAGCAAGATCGGAGATAAGGCCGGCCCGAAAATCCAATTCAATTTTACCGCCCGCGCCAGGCAGGGCCAAGATCCAAATCATTCAACCCGGGCCCGGCCTTATCTCTGCTTAAATAGACGTTAGAGTTTGAACTTCCTTGCAGCCCCGGTTTTCCCCGCCGGGAGGAGCTCGGTTCGCGGAAGCCAATCGGGGAGGCTCAGCTGGTCTTTCGGATCAGGGTATCCCGCTTCCAGGCGTCGGAGGGCTGGGGATAGTCGAGGTTGAAGTGGAGCCCGCGCGACTCCTTGCGGGCGATGGCCGCTTGCACGATCAGCCCGGCCACGGTCGCCAGGTTGCGCAGCTCCAGCAAATCGCCGGTCACCAGGAAGTCCCAGTAATACTGGGCGATCTCTTCCTGGATCATCGCGATCCGGCGCTTGGCCCGCTGCAGCCGCTTGTCCGTGCGCACGATGCCCACGTAGTTCCACATGGTCCGCCGGATTTCGTCCCAGTTGTGCGAGACCACCACCGACTCGTCCGAGTCCTTGGCCCGGCCCACGTCCCAGGCCGGGAGCGCCGGCCGCGCCTCCGCCTTCCTCAGCTCCTTGCGCGCCTGCTGGCTCGCCCGGTGGGCAAAGACCAGCGCCTCCAAAAGCGAGTTGCTGGCCAGGCGGTTAGCGCCGTGCAACCCGGTGGCTGCGGTCTCGCCGACGGCATACAGGCCCGGCAGGTCCGTGGCCCCGAAAAGGTCGGTGAGCACGCCTCCGCACAGGTAGTGCGCGGCCGGCACCACCGGGATGGGCTCTTTGCTCATGTCAAACCCGAATTGCTTGCAGGTCTGATAAATGTTGGGAAAGCGCTTGCGGACGAAGCGGGCCGAGTGGTGCGAGATATCCAGGAGCACGTGGTCGTCGCCCCTCACCTTCATCTCGTGGTCTATGGCCCGGGCCACCACGTCCCGGGGCGCCAGCTCCGCCTGGGCGTGGTAGTTGCGCATGAAAGGAGAGCCGTCCTTCAACTTCAACACCGCGCCCTCGCCCCGCACCGCCTCCGAGATCAGGAACGACTTGGCCTCCGGATGATACAGGCAGGTCGGGTGGAACTGGATGAACTCCATGTTGGCGATGGTGCACCCGGCCCGAGAGGCCATGGCCGCGCCGTCGCCGGTGGCGATGTCCGGGTTGCTGGTGTAGAGATAGACCTTGCCCACCCCGCCGGTGGCAAGCAAGGTCACCTGGGCCGAGATGGTTTTGATCAGTCCGCGCTTCAGGTCCAGGACGTAAGCGCCCAGGCAGCGCCACGCCTTGCGCCGGCCCGGCACTTTCTCGGTGGTGATCAGGTCCACCGCCATGTGATGCTCGAGGAAACTTATGCGCGAATTCCGCTCGCAGGCCCTGAGCAGCGCCCGCTCTACCTCCCGGCCGGTCAGGTCCTCCGCGTGCACGATCCGACGGCGCGAGTGGCCCCCTTCCCGGCCCAAATCGAACTCTTTCTGCCGGCCCGCCCGCCGGGTGAAACGCACGCCCAGCCCGATCAACTCCTGGATCCGCTCCGGCCCGCCCTCCACCACCAGCTTCACCACCTCCGGGTGGCACAGCCCGCCCCCGGCCTCCAACGTGTCCTGCACGTGCTCGTCAAAGCTGTCCTTCGCGTCCAGCACCGAGGCGATCCCGCCCTGGGCGTAAAGCGTGGCCGACTCCTTGCGCTCCCGCTTGGTCACCACCAGCACCCGGCCCGCCTCCGCGGCCTTGAGCGCGAAGGAAAGACCGGCGATCCCGGACCCGATCACCAGAAAATCCGTCTCGATTTCCATGGCTCCACTCTAAAGTCGAGGGTTCGACTTGTCAAGGAATGTTAAGTTCGGGGCCTGACCCCATGTTAACTATTGCCTCAGGGCATGGCCTATGCTATTAGAGAATCATGGACCTGCCCCGCGTTCTCCGGGTGCGCCGGCAGTTTGACCGCGCCGAGATCGCCGATGTCCCGGCCGAGGTCCGGCGCGTGCTCGAGGCCGCCGGCCTGGCCGAGCGCATCCGGCCGGGCCTGAGCATCGCCGTCACCGCCGGCAGCCGGGGCATTGACCGGATGGTGGAGGTTTTGGCCGCGTTGGTGACCTGGCTGAAGGAGCACGGCGCCAAACCCTTCCTGGTCCCGGCCATGGGCTCGCATGGCGGAGCTACTGCGGAGGGCCAAGCGGCTTTGCTCGCCGGGTTGGGCATCACCGAGACAAGCGCCGGCGCGCCGATCCGATCCTCCATGGAGACCCGGGTGCTGGGCGTGGTGGACGGTCTGCCGGTGCACCTGGATCGGCTGGCCGCGGAGGCGGACGGGATCGTGGTGGTCAACCGGATCAAGCCCCACACCAGTTACCACGGGCCGTGCGAGAGCGGGCTTATTAAGATGCTGGCCGTGGGCTTGGGCAAGCGCGAAGGGGCGGAGGCGGTGCACCGCCGGGGCCCCCGGGCGCTCCGCGACACGGTGCCGCGCATGGCCGAGTTCATCTTGGCCCGGGCCTCGGTGTTCTTCGGCCTGGCCCTGGTCGAGAACGCCTTTGACCGGTTGGCCCGGATCGAAGCAGTGCCGGCTAACGCCATGCTCAGCCGCGAGCCGGGCTTGCTGGCAGAGGCGGAGGCGCGCCTGCCCAGCCTGCCTTTTCACGAGATTGACGTTTTGGTGGTGGACCGGATCGGGAAAGAGATCAGCGGCACCGGCCTGGACACCAACGTGATCGGCCGCTTGCACATCGCGGGCGAGCCGGAACCCGAACTGCCCCGCATCCGGCGGATCGTGGCCTTGGACCTCTCTCCCGGCGCCCAAGGCGGCGCTTACGGCATCGGGCTGGCCGACGTTACCACCGAGCGCCTGGTCCGAAAGATTGATCCCGCCCAAGTCCGGGAGAACGCGCTGGCTTCCACCTTCCTGGAGCGCGCCAAGGTCCCGATCGCCTTTGCCACCGACCGCGAGGCCATTGCCGCGGCCTTGGCCTGCTCCTGGTGCGAAGACCCGGCCCGCGGCCGCCTGGTCCGGATCCAGGACACGCTCCATCTCGCCGAGCTGATGGTCAGCGAGGACCTGGCCCAGCGGTCCCTGGCCCCCCTCGAGATCGTCTCCGGGCCAAATCCGCTCCCCTTTAACGCCGAGGGCAATCTAAAAGGATGGTGAGCCATGGCTAAAGCTTGTCCCAAATGCCAGCGACCGAACTCGGACCAGGCGGCCAAGTGCCTCTACTGCGGCGCCGTGTTTCCGGAGCCGGCTTTGTCCCCGACTCCAGGGGCGCAGGCGCCTACACCTGCGCGTCCAACCTCCACGGAGCCAAAGACAAAACCCAGTCCGCCCAAGCCCGAACAGCCTGAGGCTTTCATGGTGGTGCAGAGCCCGGTGGAGGGCACGGACCCCAAGTGGCTGCGGCCGTTTTGCGAACTGACCGGGTTCGACCCGTTCCTCGCCAAGCAACGCTTCAAGAGCCTGGTGCCCTGGGTGGTCCGGGTGTTCAAGGACCTGGACCCGGCCCAGCAGTTTCTGGCCAGGCTGGTGCAAATAGGCCTGGACGCTTACCTGCTCAAGCAAAGCGGCATCAGCAAACTGGAGGGCAAGCTCCAGGTGAAGGGGCTGCGTTTTCAGGAGAACGGGATCACGTTCTTCACCGCGGCCGGCGAAGAGGTGGTGGTGCGGTATGCGGACTTGTTCCTGATCGTGCGGGGCCGGATCCAGGTCCAGCCGGAGCGGGAGGATACGGAAGAGAACCCGGTGGAGGTGAGCCTGGGCGGGCTGATCGTGGGCGCGCCGGGGGAGACCGAGGAAAATCCGGAAGATCCGCTGGTCAAGCTGAAGCAGCGGGCCCGGCAAATCAAGTTCCGGCCCCAAGAGCGGCACCAGCGCATGTTTTACCGGGGCCAGGAAAGCCTGATCCTGGACCTCTACCTGAAGAGCAGCCACGTCGGGATCCGGGTGGTGGAGACCGAGTTCGACTTTTCCGGGATGGGCGAGCGCAAGCTGGCTTCGGCCATGCTCAACTTCAATGCCATTTTCCGCGACCTGATCGGCCACGCGCCGGAGGAGGTGGTGGTGGACGACCATTTCAACCGGATCAGTTACGTGATGGAAGAGGTCCAGGAAAAGGACCATGTGCGGAGCCAGCTCCAGGAAATCGGCGTCAGTTCCAGCGCCCGCAAGCTCTACGACAACAAGGCCTTCTTCACCGACTACTCCAGCCGCATCTACTTGCATCATCTCCGCCAGGCCAAGCTGGCCAAGCCGGCGGAGACCGCCTGAACCATAAGGGCGGGTTTCAAATCACGTAGGGTGCTATGCACCCGCCCCGACCTGTTCTCCCGGTGATTTTTTTGATTTAAAAAGCCACGGCGATCCGGCCGCGGTAGTTGATGTCCGAGTGCTGGTCCGGATTGTTCCCGTCATAGGTCGAGGAGTGATCGAACCACTGCCAGGTGACATCCAGGCCGATCCAGAATCCGGGCTTGATGAACCAGTTGAGCCCCGCATCCACCGAGCGCACCTTTTCGTCAATGCTCCGCCGGCCCAGGGCTTGGGAAGCCGCGCTGACTTCCCGGCCCCAGGTGCCCGGCGCCTGGCCCCGGATCTTCTCTTCCTGCGAGTCAAAGGTGACCGTGCTGTAACGGGCCAACAGCTCCACGGCCCCCCAGGAATGGTCGGGCACGATCCGCTCGCTGAACGGCTCGCCGGTCAAAACCCAGACCGCGGAGACTTTCCAACCCTGCTCCAAGAGGTTCTCCAAATCGCGGGTCACTTCCGCGTCACCCACACCGTCTCCATCCGTGTCCAGGTTGATCAGGACGTGGTCGCGTTCTTCTTGGGAATGGATCCATTCCGCCGCGATCCATAAGGGCTTATAGCGCCAGCTCAGGTCGGCCTCCCAGCGGGTGCGGTAACCGTTCACCGGGACCGGAGAAAAGAAGGTTAATTCGTTCTGCGTCTTGCCGGTAAAGGAGGTGGTGGCTTCCCGCACCGGCGAGCGCCGGGCCCGCGCCCCGGACGCGGCCAGGGCGAATTCGCCGGGGAAATCAGGGATGATCTTGTTCAGGAAGATTCTGCCCCGGCCCACGTATTCAAAATGGTCGTCGGTGTTATTCTTCATCATGTTTTCGCCGGTAAACAATCCCAGTTCCAGGCGGGCCATTTCATTGCGGGGATGGAGGCCGATGGACACGCCCCGGCTGCGCCGCAGTTCCAGGTTGGCGGCCAGCGACCTTTCCAGGAAAGGATTGGTCAGAAAGGACTCCAGCCGCTCGGCGCTGAAGGGCATCTTCATTTGCCCGGCCCGGACGTCCACCCAGGGCGCGATCTGGTAAATCATGATCCCATCCATGAGCAGGGTGTCGGTGGATTCCAATCCGGTCTGGATAAAAAAGGTGATCTTCTCGTAAAGGATGCCGGTGAGGACCACCCGCGCCCGCCGGATGGTGAAGTTGTTCTCCTGCGAACCCGCGCCGGCCAGGTTCTCTTCATGGCGGTCATAGCCCAAAAAGTCCAGGTGGACCGCGGCGTGAAAATCCAGGCCGGTCTTGGGGGCGGGAGCCTCGAGGTGAAAGAGCGCCTGCTTGTCATTCGGTGCGGCGTCGGCGCGTTGCCCCCAGGCAAATAACCCCAGGATGGCAGCCGGGATGGCAATCCATTTCAATCCCAAGTTCTTCACCGCGGAAATACCTCTTTCCCGAATAACGACTCGCTGCCGTCACCAGTTGGCCTGCTAAGATTAGAACGACCTGGCGCAAAAAAGCCAACCCCGCACTTGAAGTTGGCTGGCGCAACAGATCTCCTTTCCAAGCACGGGAGCCCGGACCGTTTCCCGACCGACCTTAACGTCCTGTGGCCGTGGGGAATTCCCGGTAGGATCACAGGCTCGGAAATGAACGAGATTTGGGCAGAATTTTGCCCGTTTCAAGGAAGGCTGTCAAGAAAAATATTGCCTTTAATTCATCTTTTAATTTTATTTTAATTCGACCTTAATCCCAATTAAGTAAATACCCGGTTCGCACTTAAACCTTGAGCAATCCCGCCAGCCTTCACCGGGGGAACGGCGGCACCAGGCCGTCAAACGCCTCGGGCTGGTAGATCGCCATGGCCGCGAGGTAAGCGGTGGCCCCGTTCCAGAGGTGGGGGATGCTGGTCCGGGCCTGGCCGACTTTTTGGCCGGTGCCGGCAAAATCGCCCCAGAGGTTCACCTCGCCGAAGCAGTCGGTGCCGGGGAAGGCGACCTCGTGCGTGAGCACCGTGAGCGCCTTTTCCAGCAAGGGCTTATATTCGGGCATTCCCCGCGCGGCGAGCGCCAGGCAAAAGATGTTCTCGCCGAGATAAGCGAAGCCCGGGGTCTCCTTGTCCGCCTTGATCCGGGTGTCCTCGGCCAGGCGGTCCATCATGCGCCGGGCGTCCGGCACGGTAAAGTCCTCGAACAGGGGCGCCGGCCAGAGCGTCCAGACCAGGCCGCGATAGCCCGCGTCATCCAAAACCGAATCATACTTCACCCGGCCGAGCATGCCTTGGCGCAGGGCGACCGCCGCCTCCCGCCACTTCTTTACCTTGGCCGGCTCGATCCCCCAGCGCGGACCCGCGTCCGCGGCCGCGGCCAGGCCCACCAGCACCGAGGACGCCCCGTGCAGGGTGGCGGAGGGAGGGAAGTTGTCGTCTTCCAGGGCCTCCCGCACCCAGCCGTGCTTCACGTTCACGAACCGGACCAGCGCGTCCGCGGCTCGGACGAGCGGCTCGCGCATCCGCTGGATGTATTGCTCGCGCTCGGAGCCGGTAAGATATCGCTCGTGCCGCCACATATTCCAGACGGTAAGGCCGGTCTCGTCAATCTCGAACGCCATTACCTCGGGCATCGAGCCGCGGGTGCCGTCGGCGGCCATGTTCGAGCGCCAGTGCCCTTCCGGCCGAAAAAACCCGGACCGAAAATTCACCCAGAAAGCCGGGGTGTAACCCACGCGGGCGGTGAGCTGGGTGCGGGCGTAAAATTCCAGGTGCCGGGTCACCGCTTCGGGGAAGCCGGCCATGTCCAGGGCCAGGTCGAAGAACGCGCCGTCGCGGGGCCAGTCAAAATGGTAAGCCGGCTGGCGGGAGATAGAGGCCATGATCGCGCCGCTCTGCGCATCCTGACCCTGGATCAGGTTCAGGATCGAGCGCCGGCCGACGCGTTGGCTCACCGGGTCGGCTCCGGCGGGCAGGATGACTTTAGCCGAGGTCGCTTGCCAGGCGGCCGTGGCCCGGGCTTGCAGATGGGCCAGCCCTTGGGCCCGCGCCTCCTGGACCAGGGCTGCGGCCTTTTCCGCCGAGTCCGCCGCGGCCGCGAGCACGGTGACCGTTTGAGTGTTGCCGCTTAGGTCCGCGCTGAGGGCCGCATCAACCGGGCCGATGAAGAGCGAGTTTTGCTGGAGCGCTCCGTCCTGGATATCGGCGTGGCCCCCTTCCGGGGCGTTGCCCGTGACCTGGCGGCCCAGCTTGCCGGCGCGGTCGGCCCCGACTTGCCAGCCGGAGTTGGGCCCGAGCAGGCCCCAGGCGATAAAGATGCCGCCGGAGGGATAGAGTTGGTCGAGTTGGGCGGGAGTAAGATCTTTTAGAGGGGTGCGGGTGAGGGCACCCGCACCACGATGGGCACCCGCACCACTATGGTCATCCGCGCCCCCATGCTTGGGTTTGAAGTGAATGATGATCTGGTCGGCCGGACAATAGAGCGCGGCAAAGCCGGCGTCCTCCGGCTCGATCTTGGTGTAGCGGCCGGGCGAGCTTTGCCAGGGCGCAAAGGTGGCGTGGTAGAAGAAGCGCTTGGCGCCGGGGCCGATCTCGAACAGGCGGACCAGGAGGTCTCGTTCCGGGTCCACCCAGTCGGCCACCGCGACCTGAAGCCCGGGCCGGGTGAGCCGCGTGACCAGGACGGTCGAGTCATCCGGCTCAAAGCCGCGCGAAGTGGTCCAGGAAGGATCGCCGATGAACACGACCGCGCCGTCGTCGAGCTGAACCGCGGCGCGCGAGCCGAGCTCGGGGTAAGGCTCGATCGGATGGCCGTAGCGCCGCCAATCCGGCGAGGGCGCGTCCAGGTTCATGCGCACCGGCGCGCTCTCGCCGCCGAACATGGGACGGGTGGCGGTGAAATAGCGGAGCTGGTCGGAAAAGCTCAGGTTAGGCCAGCGGAAGAGGGTGAGGTCGGCCCAGGGCGAGATGGCCACGGCCAACCGGCCGTTGCTCAGCGCAGTGGCATAATTGGAAGGGCCGTCTATGCTCTCGGAAGAGAGGTCGGCCGCGAACAGGATGTCGCCGCCGGCTTCGGAAAGCGAGGCACGGGTCAGTTGGTCCATGATCCGGCTCGCGAGGCTTCTGACTCCAGGCACAATCCGGGGCTTGGGC
>MGQK01000041.1:18402-18520 GCA_001797815.1 Deltaproteobacteria bacterium RBG_13_61_14
ATTTCCACGCAGGCGGCGATCAGGATCCCGATCAGGACCAGGCCCCAGGGCAGTTGGTGGGTGAGGACGCCTTTGACCACCAGGGCCATCAGCGTGGCCTGGGGCGCGGGCAGCGCCT
>MGQK01000041.1:18608-23827 GCA_001797815.1 Deltaproteobacteria bacterium RBG_13_61_14
GCGAAGATGAGGGTGGTGGCGAGCAGGGTGGCGATGGTCATGCCGGAGATGGGGTTGGAACTGGACCCGATCAGGCCCACGATCCGGGAGGACACGGTGACGAAGAAGAAGGCAAAGAGCACGATCAGGAAAGCAGTCAAAAGGTTGGCCGGGAGAATGCTCGCCGGCAAGAGCCGGATCAGGATCAGGATGCCGAGGCTCCCGCCCAGGATCAGCCACAGGGGCAGGTCCCGGTCGGTTCGGAGCGCGGCCGGGCCCGCGGCCGAGCGCAGGCCGCGCAGCCCGTGGCGGAACGAGCCGACGATGGTGGGCACCGCCTTGAGCAACGTGATCAAGCCGCCGCAGGCCACCGCGCCGGCGCCCAGGTAGCGGATGTAGTTGTGCCAGATCTCCCGGATGGTCATCTCCGGGATCGGGACCTGGGCCGGGTAAATGGGCTGGCCGGAGGCCGAGCCGAACAGGGTGATGAGCGGGATGATCACCAGCCAGGCCAAAGCCCCGCCGGCGAACATGATCGCCGCGATCCTGGGGCCCAGGACAAAACCCACGCCCAGAAGCGCGGGCGAGGCCTCGCCGGAGAGCTGGGCGCCGGGGAAGCGCGGGATATTCCAGGCCGGGGTGGCGGGCCAGAGCTTGAGGCCCGAGGTGAGGAACTCGAAGACGGCGCCGAGGCCGAGGCCCCAGAAGACGGTGGCGGCGCGGCTGCCGCCCTCGTCGCCGGCCACCAGCACCTCGGCGCAGGCGGTGCCCTCGGGATAGGGGAGTTGGCCGTGCTCGCGGGCGATGAGGTAACGCCGGAGCGGCACCATGAAGAGGACGCCGAGGCAGCCGCCGAGGAGTGAGATGACAAAGATCTTGAGCACGCCGGGCTGGAAGCCGAGCAGGAGCAGGGCGGGCAGGGTGAAGATGACGCCCGCGGCCAGGGATTCGCCGGCTGAGGCGATGGTCTGGACCAGGTTGTTTTCGAGGATCGAAGCGCGGAGCCGCAAGGCGCGGAAGAGAGCCACGGACATGACCGCGGCCGGGATGGAAGCGGAGACGGTGAGCCCGACCTTGAGCCCGAGGTAGGCGTTGGCCGCGCCGAAGAGGATGCCGATCAAGCAGCCGGCCAGGACGGCCTGGAAGGTGAATTCTGGAAGCGATTGTTCCGCGGACACGTAAGGCGGATATTGATCGCCGGGGATGGTCTCGTAGGCTTGGGGAGGAAGGCCGCGGGCAGGTGACATGGAAGGTGTTTTAGCGGGACGGGTAGGAAAAGTCAAGCGAAGAGCGCTGCTTGCCCACCCCCATTTTTCCGGGAACCGGTGGTAGGGGCGCGATTTATCGCGCCCTTGCAGGAACTGGGCGCAATGAATTGCGCCCCTACGCAGGCCGAAAATATGCAGTATGGCCCCCAAATGGGGGTGGGCAAGAAAAGCGCGGAGGGCAGGCCGGCTTGCGGCCGGGTCTCAGGGGATCCGCCTGGCCCAGGTCTGGACGGATTGGCGAAAGCGGATCATCCGGCCCTCTTGGGCCTCGGAGAGGTTGCCGGCGCTTAAAACCATTTCGGCGTTGAGGTCGGCCTGGGCGCAAAAGTTTTTCAGTTGCGGTCGAATGAGAAACAGGCCGGTGGTGACGAGCAGGACCAGGTAGGCCAGGCACAGGCTATAGCCATAACGCCGGCGCTCTTGTCGGGTCGGGTATTGCCGGGCAATGACCAGGGCCACCCCCAAGAGAACGAGGGCCACCGCTTCCCCGATCAGCGTGTAAATCAGCCGGGTCTCCTTCATGGTGAACCAGATCAGGCCGGCCAGCCGGGCCGGGGGGAACTTGAGCGAGGGCCGGGGGTAGCGCAGCCGGTCCAGGGTGTCTTCCACCCATCGGCGCGTCAGCCGCCACCAGCGTCCGGGAAGGGTTTCATTGGGATTGACCTCTTCGCTGATTTGCCCTTCCACCGGCCGGACCCGGTCGCGGTATTTTTCCGGCGCCTGGCTTGGATTTTCAAGGTAATGAATCGCACCCTGGTCGTCTTCATACTTGTAATACTGCACGGCCCAGGCCGACAAGCCCAGGATCACGATCCCCATTGCCAGTAAGATAGACGGGGCTCGAAACATGGTTTCTCTCCTTCCCGGAGTCTCTGCCAATGTAAACCGAAATCGAGCTTGCGTCAATCCCCCGGCTTCTCTATAATGGGGGCATGAAAAATCCCTACCTTTGGCTGATCCCGGCCCTCTCGGTCCTGGTCCTCTCCGCCTGCGCCTCGAACCGGTATCTCGCCTTGCAGGGCCAATCCCTGGAAGAGCGGGTCAACAAGTACAATGACCTCTACCGCTGGCGGGAGTATGATAGCGCGGCCAATTACCTGCTACCCTCGGTCCGCCGGGATTTTTTGGCCGTCATAGACTCTTACCGCCACGACCTTAACGTCGAAGATTATGTGATTAAGGATATCCACCTCGATGAGGAGGGACGCAACGCCACGGTGGTGGTGGCCCGGAGCTTTTTCAAGATGCCCTCGGTTTCGCTCCAGCAGGAAGAAATCACCCAGCACTGGGTCCGGGCCGTGGGCGAGTGGTATCTTTCCGGTCCTCCTTACTAACCCCTGATGCCGAAAGGCCCCAAAGTCTTAGTGGTCGCCGGCGAAGCCTCCGCCGACCGCCATGCCGCGTCCCTGGTCGAGCAGTGGCGCCGCCTTGACCCCGGCCTGGACGTTTACGGCGTCGGCGGATACCACTTACGTCAAGCCGGGGCGCGACTCCTCCTGGACTTCTCCCAGGTAGGCGTGGTCGGCATCCTGGAAGTGATCCCCAATCTCCGGCGCTTCTACCAGGCTTATTGCCAACTGCTCGCCAGCCTGGAGACCGAGCGGCCCGACCTCATCCTGCTCCTCGACCTGCCCGACTTCAACCTCTTCTTTGCCGGCCGGGCTAAAGCCCGCCACCCGGAGATCCCCATCCTCTATTACATCAGCCCCCAGGTCTGGGCCTGGCGTAAGGGCCGGGTGAAAAAGATCAAGCGGGTAATCAACCAGATGCTGGTCTTGTTCCCGTTTGAGAAGGACTTCTATCGCCGGCACGGAGTGGAAGTGGAATTCGTCGGCCATCCGCTCCAAGACCAGGCCCAAGCCTCGGCCTCCCAGGAAGAGTTGCGCCGGCGCTTCGAAGTGGCCTCGGCCTCGCCGGTGGTGGCTTTACTGCCGGGCAGTCGGGCCGAAGAGCTGCGCCTGTATCTGCCGGTGCTCAAGGGAGCGGTCTCCCGGCTGCTGGCCCGCCATCCGCAGATCGCTTTCCTGGTGGCCGCGGCGCCCACGGTGCAGAGCGAAACGATTGCCGCACAGCTCTCGCCCGAAAGTTTGCCCTTGAAAATCATCGAGGGAGCCACCTACGATGTCCTGGCCGCGGCCGACCTGGCGCTGGTCGCCTCCGGCACCGCCACCCTGGAGACCGCGCTCCTCCAGGTGCCCATGGTCATCCTGGGCAAGGTTTCCTGGCCCAATTACCTCCTGGCCCGGCCCTGGGTCTCAGTTCCGTTTTACGGCATGCCCAACTTGCTTTCGGGGAGAGAGATCGTGCCGGAACTGACGATGTGGGACTGCACGGCCGAGCGGGTGGCGGCTGAAGCGGAAGCGATCTTGATGGACAGGCTTCGTCGCGAAGCCATCCGCCAAGACCTGGCCCGGGTCCGGGATTTGCTGGGTCCGGCCGGCGCTTCGGCCCGGGCCGCCGGGGCCGTCCATGCTTTTCTTCAGGGTCGCCGCTTGCTATAATCACCTGTGGAGTAGGGGCGCGGCATGCCGCGCCCCTACAGGTTTTTCCAGGAAAGGAAGGAGATGGCGTTAACCGACTTATTTCGCAAAAAGAAATCGCCCCGCGTGATGGTGGTAGGCATTGACGGGTTGCCCTATTCCCTGGTCCAGAAGTTCACTTCCGACGGCACCTTCCCCTTCCTGGCCGGATTGACCAAGTCCGGGCACCTGGCCCGGATGAAAGTCAGCCTGCCCGAGATCTCCGCGGTGAGCTGGCCCACCTTCATGACCGGCCGGAACCCCGGGGAGCACGGTATCTTCGGGTTCACCGACCTCAAGCCCAATTCCTACCAGATGACCTTCCCCTCGTTCGGCGATCTCAAGACTCCCACGTTCTGGGACCGGCTGGGCCAGATCGGCAGGCGCTCGGTGGTGATCAACCAGCCCGGCACCTACCCGGCGCGCAAGATCCCGGGCGCGCTCATTTCCGGCTTTGTGGCCGTGGACATGATCAAGGCGGTGCAGCCTCTCAAGTATTTGGGCCCGCTCCGGCGGTTGAATTATGAAGTGGACGTGGACACCC
The DNA here is from genome assembly GCA_001797815.1 of Deltaproteobacteria bacterium RBG_13_61_14. Taxonomy (GTDB): domain Bacteria; phylum RBG-13-61-14; class RBG-13-61-14; order RBG-13-61-14; family RBG-13-61-14; genus RBG-13-61-14. The sequence continues at coordinate 22,919 of MGQK01000041.1, forward strand.
AGCGTTGCCGCAAGGACCATGATTGGCTGTTCGTGGACCTGGAGCGCACCCTGGAAGGCCGGCAGCGGGCGGTCGAGCTTTTGGCCAAAGAGGAAGACTGGGATTTTTTCCAGGTGGTGATCACCGGCACCGACCGGCTCCAGCATTATATCTGGGACGCCCTCGAAAACTCCGGTCATCCCTTGCATGCCAAAGCGATTGGCTATTACCGCCGGGTGGATCAGTTCGTGAAAGAGATGTGGGAGCGGTTCCACCGGAGCGCGGACGTCTCGCAAGAAGGAGACGGCTTTTACCTGCTTTCCGATCACGGCTTTACCGGCATCAAGCAGGAAGTTTACTTGAATGCCTGGCTGCAAGAGCAAGGCTACTTGGCCTGGGACAAGCCCGAGCCGCAGTCGTTGGAAGACCTGGCGGCTTCCACTAAAGCCTTTGTCCTGGACCCGAGCCGGATCTACCTCCACCGGCGGGGCCGCTTTCCCAGGGGGCGGGTGGAGGAAAGCGAGGCGGCCTCGCTCTTGGCCGAGATCAAGGCCAAGCTGCTGGAACTCAAGCACGAGGGCCGGCCGGTGATCCGCCAGGTCTTTGCCCGGGATGAGATCTATTCCGGGCCGGAGACGCCGGCCGGGCCCGACCTGGTCCTGCTCTCGCACTGGGGCTATGACCTGAAAGGCTCGATCAAGGCCGCCGCGGTCTTCGGCCGCACTGATCTCTCCGGCATGCACACCTGGGACGATGCCTTTTTCTGGTCGGTGGAAGCGCCAAAACCTGAGCTCAACATCGTGGACCTGGCCGGAATCATCGAGCGGAAAATTTCATCGGCTTCATGAGGAGAATTGGGAGCGAGAAACGGCTTGCCACCGCCGCGCCCTCCTCCCTGGCCCTCTCCCCCTGGGGGAGAGGGGAGGGTGA
>MGQK01000041.1:24034-36881 GCA_001797815.1 Deltaproteobacteria bacterium RBG_13_61_14
TCATCGTGACCACGCCCCAGGAAATCGCGCTGCTGGACGTGCGCAAGTGCATCAACTTCTGCCGCAAGCTCAAGCTACCGGTGGCCGGGATCATCGAGAACATGAGCGGCTTTGTCTGTCCCCACTGCGGCAAGACCACCGACATCTTCAAGCGCGGCGGGGGCGAGAAGCTGGCCCAGGAGATGGGAGTGGCCTTCCTCGGTCGGATCCCGATCGAGCCGGACCTGGTCCTGGCCGGCGACGCCGGCGAGCCTTTTCCCCAGAAATACGCCGGCACCGAAACCGCCTGGGCCTTCGAGCGGGTGGTCCAGCAGATCGTGGACCAGGAAAAGCCATAAGAGACTATCTCAAAACCCATTGGGTTTTTAATTTTCGGGCGGGTATCCAAACCCGCCCTACGAAAAATGTCCTGTTGCGTAGCGCGCGATTGGATTCGCGCGCGAGGTTTTTCCGTTTTGAGATAGTCTCTAAGAGATCAGAAGGCAAGGCTATTCATTTAAGAAAAGATCTCACGCCAAGTTGCCAAGGCGCAAAGGCTTTGTGCCTCGATACAAATTTCCTTCGAATTAAGTAAGGTGTCTCCCGAATTCCGAAGTTTGGTAATTATGAATTGCCCTGATCTTTAACGAGTAAGTTGATATATTCAGCTGCTCTTTGAGCATCGCGACTGAAAAATGCTGGAACCTCAACTTCATTAAATCTATTAATATTCAAAATCTTGATTGTTAAAATACTTTGCTTAGACCAAGAAGAGTCATAATCAGCTGATAGAACATCTTTTATATTAATTTCTTGCCACGTTAGGCGTATAAGCCGAGCTACTAAAATTCTATTATTCTCTATCTTTAGGAAAGAAGCTTTTATTATAAAATGATGAAAATATACAGGAAGAAATATAAGCAGTGTTAAGCACCCTCCAGCCAATATTACGTTTATCCAATAATAACCGCTTTTTTCACTCAATGCCTTGAATATTCCCCCAACTGCAATTATTAAAAAACAAAATGTCCACGCAGTAATAAAAAGGATGCCAAGAAGTGGATTAATAATAAATCTGGTATTCATGAGAATAAATTATACCAAATTATTTAAAGCTGGGCCATCTTCTCGACTAAATTGGAATGGAATTCGGGAAATTGGGAGGACACCATACTTAATTCGCCATTTTAGAAGTCGGCGTGAGTTTTTGAAGAGGCGGCCGCTACTGAAAAAGCGATTAACAGGAGCAAGATCGGAGATGGAGTTGGAAGCAGAAGACCAGGGGCAGGGTCGTTGGAGGAATTCCGGGTCGAAAGCAGGTTCTCTGGGTTGGCCGGCATCCAGGTCTTGATTGGGGGAACCTTCTCTCATGGCGGTTTTGACCTCTTCCAAGGCAAAGTCATTATGGAGTAGGGGAAAAGGGATGTCAAGAAAAAAATGCAATGGTTCGTGGTTAGCGGTTGGTGGTTCGTGAACCCACCCTCGCCGAAGCGAGGATGGGCTACAAGGAGGATGAGCAACTCTTCGAAAGAAAGCCTCTTTTCCTTTGGGACCGTCTCAAACCTTCAGCCTTGTGTTTTCTGTCTAAAGTCCGATGCCTCATGTCTGATGCCTTTTCCCCCAGCCTCAGGCCCCAAGCCTTGCTTATCAGCGTCCTTGTCCCGGGTCTGGGCGGGATTGGCGAAAAAAGTGGACAATTCGGGATTTTGCATTACAATTGAATTGAAGAAAATTGAGGCCTTTTCCGGCTATCCCGATTCCTGTCAGGTGAACACTTTGCCAGCTACATATCGCTCCGGCTTGAAATGGGCGGCGCTGGGCCTGGGTCTGGCGCTCCTGCTTCCGTTTTCGGCCTCGGCCTACATCGGCCCGGGCGCCGGCTTCGCCATCCTCGGCTCATTCATGGTCTTTTTCTTCGCCTTTGTGGCCGCGGTGCTTTCGATGCTGATCTGGCCGGTGCGGGCGGTTTACCGTTTCATCCAGGTGCGGCGGCTGGGGATCAAGCCGCAGGTGGACCGGGTGGTGATCCTGGGGCTGGACGGGCTGGACCCGAAGCGGGCGCAGAAGCTGATGGACCAGGGCAAGCTGCCTCACTTCCAGGCGCTCGCCGGGCAAGGCTCTTTCTCGAACCTGGCCACCACCTATCCGGCGATCTCGCCGGTGGCCTGGTCCACTTTCGCCACCGGGGTCAATCCCGGCAAGCACGCCATCTTCGACTTCCTGATGCCGGACCGCAAGACCTATCTGCCGGTGCTCAGCTCCACCCACATCGGCAAGATGGACCGGGTGCTCAAGCTCGGGCGCTGGCGCATCCCGCTCGGCCGGCCCGAGATCCGGCTCCTGCGCAAAAGCGTCCCCTTCTGGAAGATCCTGGGCGACCACTGGATCTTCTCGCACGTGCTGCGGGTGCCGATCACTTTCCCGCCGGAAAAATTCTACGGCGCCGAGCTCTCGGCCATGTGCGTGCCCGATCTCAAAGGCTCGCAAGGCACCTTTACCTTTTACACCACCGCGGCCGGCGATAAGAAGCACACCGGCGGGGTGGAGATCAAGCTCGAGCGCCACGGCAACGGCTTCTGCGCATACATCCCCGGCCCGGAGAACTCGCTGACCGAGAAGCAGGAAGAGCTGCGCATCCCGTTCACGCTTGCCAGGAACGGGAAGATTTCACGCAAAGACGCAAAGGTGCAAAGACGCAAAGGGATCGGTGCTGTTCAACTTGGACGGCAGGAGGGAAAGAACTCGGGCTTTGACCTGAAGCTGCCCGACCGGACGCTCCACCTGGAGGTCGGCAAGTTCTCCGGCTGGGTGCCGCTCTGCTTCAAGGCGGGCCTGGGCATCAAAGTGCGGGGCATTGCCCAGTTCCGGCTGCTGCGCACCGAGCCGGAGGTGGAGCTGTATCTCTCGCCCGTGCACCTGGACCCGGAAAGCCCGGCCATGCCCATCTCGCATCCTTCCATTTACTCCATGGTCCTGGCCAAGCTCCAGGGGCCTTATGCCACCCTGGGCCTGGCCGAGGACACCTGGGGCCTGAACGAGCGGGTGCTGGATGAAGACGCCTTCCTGGAAATGACCTACACCCACCATGCCGAGCGGGAGACCATGTTCTTCCATGCGCTCCGCCGCACCCGCCAGGGCGCGTGCGTGTGCGTGTTCGACGCCACCGACCGGATCCAGCACATGTTTCATCGCTACGAGGAGGCCGCTCATCCGGCCAACGCGGGCAAGGATACAAAAAAGCATAAGCAGGTGATCGAGGACTTGTATGTGCGGATGGATGACCTGGTGGGCCGGGTGATGAAGGAGATGAAAAAGCGCGACGTGCTCCTGGTCGTCTCCGACCACGGTTTTGCCAGCTTCGCGCGGGGCGTCAACCTCAACTCCTGGCTGTGGAAGAACGGCTACCTGGCCTGCCAGGACGGAAAGGGCAGCGGCGAATATTTCAAGGAGGTGGACTGGTCCAAGACCCGGGCCTATATGCTCGGCCTGGGCGGGATCTATTTGAACCTCAAGGGCCGCGAGGCGAAAGGGATCGTGGAGCCGGGCGCCGAGGCCGACGCCCTTCGGAAAGAACTCGCGGCCAAGCTCCAGAAGCTCCCTGACGACAAGCGCGGCGCAATTGCAATCAACGATGCCTTCCTCGGGCCCGACGTCTTCCACGGTCCCTACCGCGATCAAGGCCCGGACCTGGTCATCGGCTACAACCTCGGCTACCGCGCCTCCTGGGAAGGCGTGCTCGGCGTGGTCAACGACGTGGTCTTTGACGACAACGAGAAGAGCTGGAGCGGCGACCACTGCGTGGACCCGCGGCTGGTGCCGGGCGTGATCTTTTCCAACCGGAAGATCGAGGCCCGCGATCCGGGCCTGATTGACCTGGCGCCCACGGTGCTCCGGCTGTTTGATGTTCCGATTCCCCAGCATATGGACGGCAAGCCGCTGTTCGAAGTGGATCGTGAAGGATGAGGACGATGAAGCAAGGCTGGCGGCTTTGGGCGATGATCTGGATCGGCCTGATCCTCGGCCTGGGGTTCAGCGCTTGCAAGAAAAAAAATTCGGAAACCGGCAAGCGGGTGATCGTGCTGGGCATTGACGGCATGGACTTGCGTCTGCTGAAGCAGTTGCTGGCCGAGGGAACCATGCCTCACTTCCAGCGCCTGATCCAGGAGGGCGGTTTCCGGCCGCTGGGCACCAGCATCCCGCCGGAAAGCCCGGTGGCCTGGTCCAATTTCATCACCGGCATGAACCCGGGCAGGCACGGCATCTACGACTTTATCCATCGGGACCCGCAAAAGAAGCTGGACCTGTATCTCTCCACCTCCCGCACCGTGGACCCGCCCGAGAGCAAAAGCTTTACCCTGGGCGATTACGTGATCTGGCTGGCCGGGGGCAAGGTGGAGTTGCTCCGCGACCAGCGGCCGTTCTGGGACTATCTGGCGGAGCGGGGGATTCCGGTTACGGTCTATAAAATTCCGGCCGAGTTTCCGCCCGAGGCGGGCAAGGCGCGGGTGTTTTCGGGCATGGGCACGCCGGACATCCTCGGGACCTACGGCACCTTTTCCTATTACACCGACAATCCGCCGGCCAACGCCAAGGAGGTGAGCGGCGGCGACGTTTATCCCACTTTCCCCAAGAACGGGGTCGCGGAAATGGTGCTGCACGGTCCCAAGAACACTTTCAAGCTCGATCCCAAGAAGCCTTACCTGCGCTCGGGCCGGGGCAAGCAAAGAAATTACGCGAAGGCGGAGCTTAAGTTCCGGGTTTATCTCGACCCGGAGAACGCCGCGGCCAAGATCGAGATCGGCGACGCCGAGCTGGTCTTGAACCAGGGGGAGTGGAGCGGCTGGGTGCCGATCGAGTTCGAGCTGGTGCCGCGCCTGCTTCATCTCCCGGGCATGGTCCGCTTTTATTTGCAAGAGGTGCGGCCGGATTTCAAGCTCTACGTGAGCCCGATCAACCTGGACCCGCTGGACCCGGCGCTGCCGCTTTCCAACCCGGCCGATTACGCGGAGGAACTGGGCGAGGCGGTCGGGCGGTTTTACACCCAGGGGATTTCCGAGGACAACAAGGCGCGGAGCCACAACATCCTCAACGATGACGAATACTGGCAGCAGAGCCAGGACGTGCTCGCGGAAAGCTGGAAGCTCTACCATTATCACCTCGACCATTTCGACCGCGGGCTCCTCTTCTTCTACTTCTCGGCCCTGGACCTGGGCCAGCACATGTTCTGGCGCCTGCACGATCCGACCTCGCCGGCCTGGGACGCCGAGGCCTCGGCCCGCCTGGGAGACCCCATCCGCCGGCTCTACTTCCAGATGGATGAAGTCCTGGCCACGGCTCTCCAGCGCGTGGACCCGAACACCACCCTGATCGTGATGAGCGACCACGGGTTTGCCCCGTTCAACCGGGCCTTTCAACTGAACTCCTGGCTCCTGGACAACGGCTACCTTTACCTGCGCGACCGGAGCAAGCGCCAGGAGACCGAGTATTTTGACCACGTGGACTGGGGCCGGACCCGGGCTTACGGCTTGGGCATCAACGGGCTTTATTTGAATTTGTATGGCCGGGAGTGGAGCGGGATCTTCATGCCCGGCGCCGAGAAGGAAGAGCTTCTGCGCGAGCTTAAGCAAAAACTCGAAGCAGTGGTGGACCCGGCCACCGGAGAACACCCGATCAAGGTGGTCTACCGGGCGGACCAGGTCTATCAGGGGCCGCACGTGGAGAAAGTGGCGCCGGACCTGATCATGGGCTATGCCTATGGCTGGCGCGCCTCCTGGGAGACCACCCTGGGCGAGTTTCCCCAGGGATGGTTTTCCGACAACAAGGAAGCCTGGTCCGGCGACCACTGCATCGCCGCCGAGGAAGTGCCGGGCGTGCTGGTGACCAACCGCCAGATCCAAGCCGAGAGCCCGACCCTGATGGACCTGGGTCCGAGCATTTTGAAAGAGTTCGGGATCGAGCCGCCCGAGCAGATGGAAGGGAAGCCCGTTTTCTAAATCACCTGCCGCTGAGCCTCCAGCGGTTGGGTGAGTGAAGGAGGAGCGACCGTGTTTGAACCCAAGATCAAGATTTCCAAGGAGTTGTATGCGCGGGTGAAGAAGTTTGCGGAGCTGGCGGGTTATTCGTCGGTGGACGAGTTTGTGGCCCACGCGCTGGAAAAGGAAGTGAAAGCGCTGGAGGGATCGGACTCGGAAGAGGAGATCAAGAAGAAGCTGCAGGGGTTGGGTTACATTTCCTGAAGAGTGAAGTGTGAAGGGTGAAGGGAGAAGGGTGAAGGATAAGAGATGATCGCGGTGGTGACTTATATCCAGCGGGCGATTGACCTGGCCATGAATCCCTTGGACCGGCTCGGGCCGGCCTGGGGGATTATCGTCAGCTCGGTGGTGGTGACCGCGCTGGGGCTGGTCATCTACAAATACACCTCGAACCAGGACGGGATCAAGCAGGCCAAGGAAAAGATCAAGGGCCATTTCTTCGAGGTCTGGCTCTACATTGACGACCTCAGCCTGATCGCTCGGGCCCAGGGCGGGATCTTCAAGCAAGGCGGCCGTTACCTCGCCTATGCCCTGGTGCCGCTCCTGGTCATGCTGGCGCCGGTGATGCTGATCCTGATCAACCTGGAATTCCGCTATGACTATCGGCCGTTCCGGCCCGGGGACGAGTTTTTGGTGAAGGTAGAACTGAAGGGTTCGGCCGTGGCCCAGCTCAACAACCTGAAGCTCACGTTGCCCGACGGCGTCGCTTTGGCCGCCGGGCCGGTGCGGATTTCCTTTCGCGACCGGCGGCAGCGGGAACTGGACCGGATGGAAGCCGACTGGCGGCTGCGGGTGGAGAAAGAAGGCACCCTGCCGCTCCGCTTCAAGCTGGGAGAGAGCTTGGCCGCGGAACAGCCGCTTTATGCGGAAGCCAATGGCCGGCCGCGGCTCGACCCGGTGCGCTCCGCCGACTTCGCCACCGCGCTCTGGTATCCGCCCCTGATGGCCTTGCCGGCCTCTTCGCCCGTCCAGGAGATCCGGGTGGACTATCCCCAGGCCGATGTCTCTTTTTTCGGCTGGGAGACCTGGTGGGTGTGGCCGTTCCTGCTGGTGATGCTGGTCGCCGCGTTTTTATTGCGCGGCCTGATCGGCGTCGAGTTCTAATTTGGGGACACCCTACTAAATTGATCGCCTCCCCATCGAATTAAGGATGGTGTCCCTTTAATTAAATTCCCAGGAGCCGCTTGGCCAGATCCATTTTCCCCTCAAGGTCGCCCTGCCGTCCGATCATGATCCGCTGGGCGGCGGGCGGACCGGCGCCGTGCATGGACTCAATCAGATAGGCCACTGCCCCCGCGCCGGCCACCAGGTTCTCGATCAACCGGAGCACCTTCATCCGCGCCTCCACCTCCGCGACCGGCGCGGCCGCCAGATACTTGCGGAGCAGCGGTCCGGCGGAGGGGTCGGAGAGGTCGGCCGCGGGGGGCATGGTCCCCAACAGCCCGCCGGCGATATCCGTGGCCAGGCGCGCCAGCTCATAGGGGAAGCGGGTGACATTCAGTTTGCAGACGTTGGCAAGGAGCAGGTTGATTTCGTAGTTGCCGGCCGCGGTAGGGTGGCCGAGGGCGGAGCAGGCGATCCCGCAGGCGAACATGGTCTCGTTGAGGTGGATCATCTCGACCAGCTTGTCCTTGATGTGGGAGGCTTGGTCGGTCCCGTTCAGGCGCGCGATCAGGGCGGAGGCGCCGATGAGCACGTCGCCCACTCCCACTTTGCAGCCGCCGTAACTCTGGCGGTGATAGCCGGCGAAACGCTCGACCAGTTTTCCCGACTGGTCCGTCTCCCCGCACAAGAACACCCTTTCCTCAGGCACGAACACGTCTTCAAAGACGGTCATCACTTCCTGGCCGCCGAACTCCGGGTTGCCCACGTCCAGCCGGCCCGGCTCGAGCTTGCGGGTATCGCTTACCTGGCGGCCGTAGAAGTGGCGGATCCCCGGGGCGTTGGTCGGGACCGCAAAGCACACCGCCCAGTCCTCCTCCCCCGGCCGCATCGCCACTGTGGGCATGACCAGGACCTCATGCGAGTTCAGCATTCCGGTCTGGTGGAGTTTGGCCCCCCGCACCACGATCCCGCCCGGCCGGCGCTCAACCACCCGGAGATACAGGTCCGGGTCTGCCTGGTCCTTGGGCCGCTTCGAGCGGTCGCCCTTGGGGTCGGTCATGGCGCCGTCCACCACCAGGTCATGCTTCTGGATCATCGCCCAGTACTCGCGGAAGCGGCCGTGGTAGCGGGTGCCGTGGCCGGCGTCGCATTCGTAGGTTACTGAAAAGACGGCGTTGGCCGCGTCCATGCCCACACAGCGCTGGAAGCAGCAACCGGTAACGTTGCCGCACAGCCGCTGCATCTGGATCTTCTTGACCAGATCCTCGGCGCTTTGGTGGAGATGGGTGAAGCGGTTGATCGCGTCGCCGGTAAGGCTGGATTCGGCGGTGAGCAGGTCCTTGGCCTCCGGACTCTGCGCCAAGTCATAAGTCGCGGCCACCGCCCGGGTCGAGGGCGCGACCAGCGGGTGTCCCGGCAAATCCTCCGTCAGTCGGCCGTGGACCATGGCGCAAAGCCCCAGCTCGCGCAGAGACTTCAGATATTCCTCGCCGGTTTTTAAGGCCATGGCTCCCCTCCGGGAACAACATATTTATCTCGGCATCCACCGGCCGAATTAAGTATGGTGTCCCCCTTTTTATTCCGGCGGGTTGTCCTGGACCGGGGCCTCGGAAGCCGATTCCGGAGTTGACTCCGGGGCCGCCTCGGTGCCCGGATGGCCGGGCGGCAAGTCGGTGGGTTGTCCCACTCCCATCTGCTTGGCCGCGTCGGAATAGGTGATCGTGGCCGCCCCCTTGAGCTCGGTCAGGTAATTTTCAAACGCGCCCCGCTCTTTCTGCTGCTGCATCTGCTCGCGGATCTGATCTTTGACTTCCGCCAGCGGCGGCAGACCGGCCGGCTTTTGGTCCGTCTTCTTGATGATGTGATAGCCGAACTGGGTCTCGACCACGCCGCTCAACTGGCCCAGCTTCAGCGCGAAGACGGCGTCTTCAAACGGCTTGACCATCTGGCCCCGGGGGAAATAGCCGAGGTCGCCCCCTTGCTGCTTGCTGGGGCAAGTGGAGGATTGCTTGGCCAGCTCCGCGAAATCGCCGCCCTTTTTCAGTTGGGCGAGGATATCTTCGGCCTGCTTTTTCTTGGCGGCCTTGGTCTCGTCCGTGTCCTTTTCATCGAACCCGATCAGAATATGGCTGGCCCGAATCGTCTCGGGATTGGTCAGCATCTCCGGATGGCTTTCGTAAAATTTCTGGACGTCCTCGTCGGTCACCGCGACCTCCTGCCGGGTATGGAGGGTCACCAGTTTCTGCATCATCATCCCCTCCGCGATTTCCTGGCGCAGCTTGGCTTCATCCAGGCCCAGCTCTTGCAGCCTCTGGGTGAAAGTTTCCGGCGAGGGGAATCCCTGCCGGATCTCGTTCATTTCTTTCTCCACCTCCTCCAGGGAAGCGGCAATGCTCTCTTTGACCGCCGCCTGCTTAAGCAGAATCTGGGTGATCAGTGATTTCAGCGCCAGCGGATCCAGCATGGCATGGTATTGACTCTGCTGCTCGGGGGTGTCGGGAATGCCCCGTTGCCGGGCAATCAAGTCCGCCTGGTGATCCATCTGGTTGCGGGTAATCCCGGTTCCGTTCACCGTGACCAGGACCTCGCTGGTATCGGCTTCCCCGGTTTTCGTCCCGGACTCGGAGGTCGAGCGGGGCGGCGCCAGGTAATGGACGCCCACAACGGCCGCGACAATTCCCACGACCAGCAACAGAGCCAGGACCACGATCGCCTTTTTCATGATTCACTCCTTGGGTGAGAGTTAAAACACAATCCCGCGTCTCGGGCAGGAAAAAGCCGGAGATGGATTGGGCTTGCCAATGGACAAGAAAAAAGACGTCTTACGGACCTCATTGATTATTTATATGCCATTTTGCCCTGGCTGTCAAATGGCCGGCCCGGTTCCGAAAACCCGGCAGCGGCCCAGTTCCTTAAGCGGGCAAGAGCCGCAATCCGGCCGGCTGCGACAATAGCGGTTGCCCAGCGCCACCGCCTGGGCGTGGAAGTCATTGAACAGGGCGATCTCTTTAGGCAAGCGCCGGACGAAAAAGTTCTGCAGTTCCTGGTACCCGGCATGGGCAGGGGTCAAGCCCAACCGGGCAAAGACCCGGCGGGTGTAAGCGTCCACCACGAAAACCGGATGGCCCAGCGCGTAAAGCAAAATCGAGTCCGCGGTCTCGGGTCCGATCCCCCAGATCGAAAGCAGTTCCTCCCGGAGCTTCCCGGTCTCCGCCCTCCGCATCCGGCCGACGGAGCCGCGATAAGGCGGGGCCAGGAAAAAGCGCAGGAAGGCCCGCAGCTTCTTCTCCTTCTGATTGAAGTAGCCCGAGGGCCGGATCAAGCGCCTCAGTTTTGCGGGCGAGAGCTTGATCAGAAACGAAGGCCGGAGCGGCCCCTCGGCTTTCAGGTTCGCGATTGCCTTCTCCACGTTGGCCCAGGCCGTGTTCTGGGTCAGGATCGCGCCGACCATTACCTCGAACGGCGTCTTGGCCGGCCACCAGTGCCGGAGCCCGAAGCGCTCCAGCAAGCGGCGGTAGATGTCCAGGAGCAGCTTCCGCTCCTGAGCCAAGTTTTCCTTCCGGCCCTTCATTTTGACCGCATCTAACTCCTATGGTAGTTTAACACGGCAGGGGCGGTTCGCGAACCGCCCCTACACCTCGAACCATGAAACGAACCCTCTTCCCAGTCGCCGTCCTCACCGTCCTCTATCTCGCCGCCCTGGCCCTGTGGCCGGAGGCGCTTAACCATAACTCCGAATATCAATGGCCGGTGCTGCGCCACGGAATGACGCTTAAACTGGTCCCCGCTGGCCTCGCCCTGATCCTCATCATGGCAATCATTGTCTCCCATTATCGAAAAACCGACTGGGAAGAGCTGACCTTTTGGAAAAGAGAGCGACTTATCATCCTGGTTTTACTCACCGGGGTAGCATCACAGGTCATCCCCATGACGGTGCATCGCATGGGCCTGCTGGAATTTCCATTACGAGTGTATCTCGCTGATCACACTTCCTATTTTACGGATGCCGTTCTCTTGAAAAAAAATCAAGACTGGATGAGAAATTTTCCTGAACTGGTCCCGCAGCTCCATACTCATTCTCGAACTCATCCGCCAGGTGCCATCTCGCTTTTTCAAACGATCATCAAAGCAACTGAGTTCCTACCAAAGTTTGTAGCTTGGTATAACCACAAGATCCCGCGTAGTCAAGAAGCCGCAGAACATTTTAACCTTGCGCCAGAGGAGATTGCGGCAGGAGGCATATCGGCATTCTTATTGCTTAGTCTTGCACTTTTGTCCTTAGTTTTATTTTATCAAACGGGAATGGCATTGGTTGAACGAGAAGATGCCTTATGGCTTGGGGTTTGCTTTTTTCTTTTTACTCCCACTTTCTCAAATAAATCTCCTATTCTCGATCAGCTTTTCGCGTTTTTCATCTTCTTTGGTCTTAATGGTTTTACCATCGGAATAAAAAAGAAAGAATATTTTCTGGTCTTTGCCGCGGGGATTTGGTTTGCATGTGGACTTTGGTGGAGTTACACCTTTTTAGCGGCCCTTCCGCTGGCTTGCTTGATAGCATTCTCCGTCTGGTGGAAGGATCGCTCGATTTTTTTATTGCATGCTTTGGGATTGCTTCTTCTTGGTTTCCTTACGGTGCCCTTGTTGTTGTCTTGGGTTAGCAATTATGATCTTGTTGCCATCTACCGCGCCAACCTGGCCGGCTGGCATTTTAACAACACCGTTTCCGGCCGCATTCACATGTGGAAGTGGATCTTGTTCAACCCGTATGAATTCTTCGCCTGGCTGGGCGTGCCCATCTTTTTGCTGTTTGCTTTGGCCGTATGGAGAGAGATTAAAAAGGCCTGGCGCAAACAATGGGACCGGATTGATCCCTTCACTTGGGCCATTGTGCTCTTCGGGATCGCGCTCGACCTCTCCGGCCGGGTCTGCTACGAGTCGCCCCGCCTGGCCTGGTTCTACGCGCCCTTGGTCTGTCTGGTCGCCGCCAAAGGCTTCACCGAGACCGAAGGCTCGAACCGCGCCTGGCCCCTGGCCATAGTTCTAGTCTTACAGGCTGCTACTGTGCTCGTCTTTAGAATGCTTTTTTAGTCTTGATAGTGGCACAGGTTTTCAACCTGTGCCCTTAGAAATTACTTCCCCGTCCAGGCATGAACTAATCCCAGCGAGATCTCCGGCACATAGGTGATCAACATCAGCGCCGCGAGCATGGCCAGGTAAAAGGGCCAGATGCTCCTGGCCACCCGCTCCATCTTGATCTTGCCCACCGCGCAGCCCACAAAGAGCACGCTCCCCACCGGCGGGGTGGTCAGCCCGATGCCGAGGTTGGCGATCATGATCATGCCGAAATGCACCGGGTCCACCCCCACCTTCATCACCACCGGCAGGAGGATCGGGGTCAGGATGATGATGAGCGGGGCCATGTCCATAATCATGCCCAGGGCGAGCATGAGCAGGTTGAGCAGGAGCAGGAGCGCATACTTGTTGCCGGTGACGGAGAGGAAAAAGGCGGTGACGGCCTCGGGCACGTGCAGCCGGGTGAGACAATAGCCGAAGGCGGTGGCGTTGCCGATCAGGAACATGACCATGGCCGTGGTCTTGAGGGTCGAGATTACGACCTCGCTGTAATCGCGCCAGGAAGTGTCGCGGAACCACCAGGCGAAGAGCGCGAAGTTGACCAGCAGCGCCCAGATCACGGCGATCACGCTGGATTCGACTGCGGTGAACCACCCGAG
>MGQK01000041.1:36892-37210 GCA_001797815.1 Deltaproteobacteria bacterium RBG_13_61_14
CCAGGATAATCAGGGGCGTGAACAGCGGCAGGACGGCCTCCACGATCAGGCGCAGCACCCGGGTCATCCCTCCAGTCCCGGCCCGGCGCTGGAGGCGGAAGACCAGGAATCCGATCCAGGCCAGCCCGATGGCCAAGCCGGCGAGCCGGGACAGCGCGCCGAAGTGGACGCCGGCCAGGACCGCGGCGCCGAGGATCAGCGATCCGCCGAACTGGAAGAGCGCCTGGGAGAGGGGGAGCGAGGATTTGCGGGGATAGCCCCGGCGCGCCGCGATGATCACCGCGACCGCGATCAGGAAGAGGCCGATGATGATCCCCG
>MGQK01000041.1:37247-39437 GCA_001797815.1 Deltaproteobacteria bacterium RBG_13_61_14
GATGCCGCCCGCGGCCAGGGAATAGATGATCGAGTTGTGGCTGGGCGGGATGAGCAGGCCCTGGGTCGAGCCGGTGATGGTGACGTTGACCGCGTATTCCCGGTCGCAGCCGGCCTCGACCATGGGGTCTATCAGCACGCCGCCGATGGCGCTGGTGGCGGCCACCGCGGAGCCGGAGGTGGTGCCGAAGAACATGCTCGCGAGCACGTTGACCACCCCCAGCCCGCCCGGCATCCAGCCCACGAAAAGCTCAGCGAAGTCAATGAGCTTCTTGGCCATGCTGCCCCGGGACATGATGGCGCCGGCCATGATGAAGAAGGGGATGGCCATGAGCGAGACCTTGTTCATGCCGGCGAAGATCAGTTGCGGCGCTACCACCGGGTTGATGCCGAGGGCGAGCAGGGTGGCGAGGGAGGAGAGACCGAGGGCAAAGGAGATAGGCACCCGTAGGGCGATGAGGGCGAGGAAGCTGCCGACGAGCAGGTAGGTTTCGGGTCTCATGGCTGCTTTGCCTTCTCGTAAAAGTCAAGGAAGAGGATTTCGAGACCGGCCGCGGCTAAAAGCGCGCCGGCTATCGGGATCGGGAGATAGGCGATCCCGACCGGCAGGCTGGTGCCGGGCAGGCTTTGGTTAAGGAACTCGCTGACCAGGACGACGCCGGCGATCATCAGGAAGAGGGAGAAGCCGAAGACCAGGAGGTCGGCGGCCAGGGTTACGGCCCGGCGGGCGGACGGGGGCAGAGCATTGGCCACGAACTCGAGCGCGATGTGGCCGCGCTCGCGGAGCAGATCCGCGGAGCTGAGGAACCCGATCCAGACCATGAAGAGCAGGGTCAGCTCCTTGGACCAGGCGGGGGTGTGGCGGGTGATCTCGCGGAGCGCGATCTCGTAGGCCTGGATGGCCACCATCAGGGTGAGGAGGATTCCGGTCAGCCAGCGGGCGGTCTTGAAGACCGGGTTCAGGACTTTGGTCAGGGCGGACATGGTTCGGTTTCAGGGCACGGCTCGGATGCGCTCGACCAGGGCGCGCAGTTTCGGGTCGGTCAGGACCTGGTCATACAAAGGCCGCATCGCCTCTTCAAAGGGCCGGCGGTCGGGGATGGCGTTGACCCGGGCGCCGTTGGCCTCGACGTCACGCCGGGCTTTTTCTTCCAGCGCGGACCAGAGCTTTCGCTGCGCCGGCACCGAGGCCCGGGCGGCTTCCTTGATCAGCGCTCGCTCTTCCGGCGAGAGCCGGGCCCAGGTGCGCCGGCTCATCAGCACGATCTCGGGCACCCGGCTGTGTTCGTCCAGGCTGTAATACCCGGCTACCTGGTAGTGGCCGGTGTATTCGTAGCTCGGCCAGTTGTTCTCGGCCCCGTCAATCACGCCGGTGGCCAGGGAGGAATACACCTCCCCGAAGGCCATGGGCGTGGGCGAGCCGCCCAGGGCCTTGACCATCCCGACCATGATCGCCGATTCCTGCACCCGAATCTTCAAGCCGACCAGGTCCGCCGGTTTCAAGATCGGGCGGACGCGGTTGTAAAAATTGCGCGCGCCCGAATCGTAAAAGCAAAGCCCGACCAGGTTGTAGCGGCCCAAGGATCCGAGAAGCTCTTCGCCGATCTCGCCGTCGAGCACCCGGCGCATGTGCGCCTGGTCCCGAAAGAGATAGGGCAACACCAGCACGCCCAGTTCCGGGCTGATCTGCGCCACCGGGCTGACGTTGACCCGGTTGATGTCCAGGATTCCCAACTGGGTCTGCTCGATGGTAACCTTTTCCTCGCCGAGGACGCTGTCGGCAAAGATGTCCAGGGAGAGCCGGCCCCCGGATTTTTCCGTCAGGTAGCGGTTCATGGCCACCAGGCCCTGGGTGGTGGGGTATTCCAGGGGGTGGTCGTCCGCGGCCAGCAGCACCTTGGCCGAGGACCCGGACCCGCCGTGACAGGAGGCCGATAACCAAAATAAAAGGGCCGGGAAAAGGGGAAGCCATCCCTTGGGCATGATGGGAAGTTATCCGGTGCGGACCGAGAGGGTGAAATTACTTTTCCCGATGGTGATGAGGTCGCCGTGGCGGAGCTTGACCGCGCTGACCAGCCGCTCATTGACCCGCGTCCCGTTCTTGGAGGCCAGGTCCTTGATCGTGATCTTGTCCTTGGAGTGCACTTCGATCTGGGCGTGGCGGGATGAGACCTGTTCGTCGTCCAAGACG
>MGQK01000041.1:39488-40349 GCA_001797815.1 Deltaproteobacteria bacterium RBG_13_61_14
CGCTGGCCCTGGTGCGGGCCGGAAGTGGCATCCAGCATGACGTGCAATTGCGCCGGCAGCTCCGGGTTGGGCGGCGACCCCCGCTCGCCCACCCGGGTCTCGTCCACCAGGCCCGGAACTCCTTCCTCGCCGCCGGAGATGAAATCCTCGGCGTAAATCCCATACTTGTCCTTAACCACCGAGACCAGGATCTTGGTATCGCCGAGCTGGATCTCGTCCAGGTTCTTGAGCGGGCAGGTGGTGATCTGGTCGCCGTTGACAAAGGTGCCGTTGGTGCTCTTGTTGTCGTAAAGCAGGATATCCTCCCGGTGCACCTCCAGGGTGGCATGCCGGCCGCTGACCGCCGGGTCGGAGAGCTTGAGGTCCGTCTGCCGACGGCCGAGGGTGGTAATGGTCTGGGTGATTTCCAGCTTAAGCCCCTTGTCCGGGCCGTCGGTGACCTCGAGGAAAATTTTCAGTCCCGGGGGCAGGTCCGCGGGTTTTTTCTCGCCCTCTTTGCGGGCGCCGGTCTCGGTGAAATCGCGCTCGCTCATGGTTGTCCGGCTCCTCCCGAAGCAAGGTAACTCCCGATCACAAAAACCAACAAGGTGCCGGCCAGGAGGTAACTGAGCAGGTGCACTTCCCGGCCCTTGCCGGCGAGCAGTTTGATCAGGGGGTAGGAGATGAAGCCCACGGCCAGCCCTTTGGAGATGCTGAAGGTGAGGGGCATGGCCAGGATGGTCAGGAACGCGGGGATGGCCTCGGAAAACTCGGACCAGCGGATGCGAGTCACGCTTTGCATCATCAAGCAGCCGACCACCACCAGGGCGGGGGCGGTGACCATGCCCGAGCTCATCATCCGGGTGAGCGGCTCGAAGAAGA
>MGQK01000041.1:40366-42926 GCA_001797815.1 Deltaproteobacteria bacterium RBG_13_61_14
CCGGCCACCACCAGGGGGGTGAAGCCGCTCTTGCCGCCGACCGAGACTCCGGCCGCGCTCTCGATATAGCAGGTGACCGGGGAAGTGCCGAGCAGCGACCCGGCGGTGGCGCCGACCGCGTCGGCGAAGAGCGCCTGGGTGCCGCGGGGGATCTTGCCTTCCTGCATCAGGCCGGCCTGACCGGTCACGCCGATCAGGGTGCCGATGGTATCGAACATCATGAAGAAGAACAGGGTAAGGATCGGCGCCAGCGCCGCGGGGGAGAACACGCCGGCGACATCGAGTTTGAGGAAGGTGGGCGCGAGCGAGGGCGGGGCCGAGACTACTCCGGTGTAGTGGAGCTGTCCGGCCAGGAGCCCGATCCCGCCGGTGAGGAGGATGCCGAGCAGCACCGCGGCCTTGAGTCGGCGGGACATGAGGATGGCGGTGAGCAGGATTCCTGCCGCGGCGATGAGCGGGATGGGTTGGGCGAGGTCGCCCAGGCGCAAAAGCGTGGCCGGGTCGGCCGCGATCAGGCCGGCGTTCTTCAGGCCGATGAAGGCGATGAAGACCCCGATCCCGCAGGCGGTGGCCTCTTTCAGGCAAGCCGGAACCGCGTCAATGATCATTTCCCGCACGCGGACCAGGGTCAAGATGATAAAGATCAGGCTGGCCATAAAGACCATGCCCAGGGCGACCGGCCAAGGCACGCCCATGGCCCCGCACACCTCGTAGGCGAAAAAGGCGTTCATGCCCATGCCCGGCGCCAGCGCCACCGGCAGCCGGCCCAGAAGGCCCATGATCACGCAGGCCAGGGCCGAGCCCAGGCAAGTGGCCACCATCACCGCCTTGGGGTCCATGCCCGCGTCCTTGAGGATCATGGGGTTGACGATGATGATATAGGCCATGGTCATGAAGGTGGTGAGCCCGGCCACCGCCTCGGTCCGGTAATTGGTGCCCAATCGCTCGAACTCGAAAAAGCCGGCAATGCGCTTTGTCATTGCCATCCCCCTGACTAGCGCAACTCCATCATGACCGATCCTTTTTTAACACAACTGCGCGAGAGAGTCAAAGCGCCCCCCCCCCGGGGACTCGCGCGGCTCCGAGTCAAAAATTTTGGATTTTAGATTTTTGATTTTGGATCCATCCGGAACCACCAATCTAAAATCCCAAATCCAAAATCTAAAATTCCTCTCGGGGGCTACGCCGGGCCAAGGCCGGGGCTTTTTTTCGCAATTCAGCATTGACACCGCTTTGCTTCCGGCATAGGATTGTGGGCGGGATGAGCCGGAATTTTTTCAACTATTTTTACGATTCGGAAAAGGCCACCTTGAAGAACTGGGCGGAGGGCCGCACCCGGTTCTTCAGCTTCCTGACCCCCTGGCTGGTCCGGGCCCACGTGCATCCGGACGCCATTTCCTACCTGGGCCTGTCCTCCCTGCTCGGGGTGATGGCGCTCTTCCTGGCCCGGCCCTTTGCCGCCGTCTGTTTCCTCGGCTTCTACATCCTCTGCGACGGCATTGACGGCGCCTACGCCCGGCACCTCGGCCGGCCCACCCAGGCCGGCGCTTTCACCGATATCGTCACCGACCAGATGGGCATGATCGTGGTCAGCCTGGCCATGATTCACTTCCAGTTCGTGCCCGCGATGCTCGGCGCCGTCTACCTCGTCCTCTACATCCTGATGATCGCCCTCTCCGTGGTGCAGAACGCGATGGGCATCCCGGTGCAGCCGCTCTTCCGCAGCAAGTATTTCCTGTTCATCGTCTACTTCATCTGGGCCATCTGGGGCTACAACCTCGCCCCGGCCCTGATGCTCCTGGCCTCGGGGCTGATGCTGATCACCACCATCTGGAGCTACATCCGGATGAAGAACGGCATCTTCAACGCCATTGACCGCGAGCCGCTGGCCAAGCTGGACCAGGAACTCGCGGCCCAGGGCAAGCCCGTGCCCCGCTTTCTCCGGGCGGTGACCGTGTTGCTCCCGGTTTCCGCCCTGGTCCTCATCGCGCTGCTCACGGAATTCACCTATCTCCGCACCTACCTGGGCTCTCCGTCCCTGGTCTGCGACTGGACCGAGCTGGGACCTACCCCCGGCGCGCAGGCGGACGAAGTGCCCCAGGGCCTGGATGCCTCGGCCCAGGGGTTCTTCCTTTCCACCTTCCAGCCGGAAACCCATAGCTCCCACATCTACCAGCTCGGGCCCGACGGCCACACCGTTCTCGGCTCCTTCCGGATGCCGCCCGACACCGGCCATACCCAGGGCCTTTGCTTTCACGAGCCTTACCTCTACGCCATTGACCGCGACTCCCGCCGCTGCCTCGAACTGGATCCCCAGGCCAGCCGCGAACGCGGCCATGCCGTGATCCTGCGCATATTCGAAACCGGACTCTTCGGCTCATCAGCCTGTGCCTTTATCGTCCTGGACGGGCAGAGCTACCTGGCAGTCAGCGACTACATGCACACCCGCAAGACCTACTTCCTCAACTGGCAAAAGGCGCTCGAGCAAGGCAACACCGAAGGCGCCGTCTTCGGCTGGTACCGCAACACCGGGCTCGGCCAAGGTCTGGCCTTTGACGGC
>MGQK01000041.1:42942-43315 GCA_001797815.1 Deltaproteobacteria bacterium RBG_13_61_14
CGGCCCAATCGCTCGGCCACGACCGGGTCTTTCAGCTCGATCCCGGCAAAGCCCTGGCCAGCAAATCGCTTCGGAGCGGCGTGATTCAGTCCTTCGCCACTCCCGGCCGG
This sequence comes from Deltaproteobacteria bacterium RBG_13_61_14, assembly GCA_001797815.1. Lineage (GTDB taxonomy): Bacteria > RBG-13-61-14 > RBG-13-61-14 > RBG-13-61-14 > RBG-13-61-14 > RBG-13-61-14. The sequence continues at coordinate 43,053 of MGQK01000041.1, forward strand.
GAAAGCAAAGACCTGGCCGTGCGAGGGGGGAATTTTATTATCTCGGACCAACAGACCCGGAGGCTCTACCAGTTGCCGGCTGCGTTGCCCTGTCCTGCGGCCGGTTCCTTGCCGGAAAATTCGCCACATGGGCCTTGACCGCCACCCCACGCCGGCCTCGGCCGACGCGCCGGGATGGATGGAAGTGAGCCTGTGCGGGCCGACCCTGGTCATGGAGGCCATCGCCGATTTTCTCCACCGGCTCGGCTCCGCCGGCGCGGTCT
>MGQK01000041.1:43346-49585 GCA_001797815.1 Deltaproteobacteria bacterium RBG_13_61_14
CGAGGTGATCACCGCCTTTCTGCCCCGCGCCGCGGACCTGGACGGGAAGCTCCAGGAGTTGCGCACCTACCTGGCCGGCCTGCGCCGACTCTGGCCAAAGTCCGCCTGGGGCGAGCTTGAGACCCGGACGGTGATTGAGCAGGACTGGGTGGAGGAGTGGAAGAAGAGCTTCAGTCCCATGCCGGTAGGCGAGCGCTTCTGGGTGGTGCCGACCTGGCGGGAGGTGCCGGAGCCGGCGAAACAGCCGGGCCGGCTCGTGATCCGGCTCGATCCGGGAATGGCCTTCGGCACCGGGCTGCACGCCAGCACCCGCGCCTGCCTGCGTCAGGTGGAAACCCTGGTCCCGGAGCGGGCGCGTTCGGTGCTGGACCTGGGCACCGGCTCCGGCATCCTGGCCATTGCCGGCCGGATGCTGGGCGCGGACCGGGTCTTGGCCGTGGACCTGGACCCCGCGGCGCTGGAGGTGGCCCAAAAGAACGCGGAGATTAACGGGCTTTCCGGGATCGAGTTCCGGGCCGGAGGCGCGGACCCCGAGGCCCGGCTCAGCGATCAGCCTTTTGATTTGGTGCTGGCCAATATCTTTGCCAACGAACTCATCCGGCTTAAGCCCCTGCTCTTGCGCCACCTGGCCCCGGCCGGCCGGCTGGTCCTGGCCGGGATTTTGTTTCAACAGGCGGAGGAGGTGGAAGCGGTGTTCCAGCCGGCGGCCCTGCGCCTGGTGGAGAGACCGCGGGAGGAAGAATGGGTAACCTTGATTTTCGAGCTTGGTGTCAGACACTGACTTATGACTTAAGGCGAACGCTTGTGCGAGAAGATCAAGCTATGCTAGACTGCATGGTATGGGCAGACCTACACGAGTTGAATTCCCCGGCGCGATCCACCACGTTACCGCGCGCGGTAACGACCGGAAAGCTATTTTTTTCTATGACGACAACCGCAAGAATTTCCTCGATTTGCTCGACCGCGCGGCTTCACGCTTCCGCCTGGAAATTTTCGCTTTCTGCCTGATGACCAATCACTATCATCTTTTTCTCCGCACGGCCGAGCCCAACTTGGCGGCTGCGATGAAATGGCTGAACGGATTGTATTCCGCCCGCCTCAATCGCAGCCGGAACCGTTCCGGCCACCTGTTCCAAAACCGTTACCATTCGGTTTTGGTTACTAAGGAGCCTCATTGGCTACACTTGTCCATGTATCTACATTTGAATCCGGTGCGGGCGGGGATGGTCCAGGATCCGTGCGAATACGAATGGTCCAGCTTCCGTGATTACATCCAAACCCGATCACGCTTTGATTGGCTTTGTCCCCAGGAAGTGCTCTCCCAGTATGGAGCCACCCCGAATGAGCAGCGCCGACAATATCGCCGGGACTGCTTGGGGTTCGCCGGAGTGGGGCCAAGCTTCTGGAAGCAGCTGTTGAGTGAGGTTGGACTAGGAGTCCAAGTGGTGAGGGCCGGCCGGGCCAGTGGACCCTCTCCTCCCTTAAGTCATAAGTCAGTGTCTGACACTAAAGGAACCGACGTGGAGACGGAGCTGAGGCGAGTGGCAACAGTTTTTAGGGTGGAGCCTCTATCCCTGCTGCGCCGAAGAAGCCGGAATTTCCCGGCGCGACTCGCGGCCTACTATCACCTGGTTGAACATTGCGGGATGGATGTTAGGGCCGTGGCGAAAACTATGGCGGTAAGCGGCTCAGCAGTGAGTCGGGGAATAAGCCGATTCAAGAAAATGATGGAGAGCGCTCCGGCTTGGAAGAAAGCCATCCATGCGCTTAAGTCATAAGTCAGTGTCTGACACCAAGCTGCTGGCTTGACAAAGCCTACGGAGAGTTCCTATAGTCTAAGCCGAAACAAGCTTCCCGCTTGTCATTTACAAACGGTGCACGGTGCACTTAACGAAAGAAGGAGGTTCGCAGATGGCGATCAATCTCAATGCCAAAGGGAAGAAACTGGAACCGCTCAAGTTTTCCTGGAAGCCGAAAGACATCCTGCTCTACAACATCGGCATCGGCGCGACCGAGCTGCCCTTTGTTTACGAGACCCAGCTCAAGGTCATCCCCACCTTTGCGGTGGTGCCGACCTTGCCGCTGTTGGCCGCGAGCCTCAGCGTGGTCAAGGCCAGCCCGATGAAGGTGCTGCACGGCGAGCAGACGATCGTGCTGAAAACCCCGAAGCTCCCGCTCGAGGCCGAGACCGTGAGCGAGGCCACGGTCACCGATATCTTTGACAAGGGCAAGGGCGCGCTCTATCGGCTGCACACCACCACCAAGACCGCGGCCGGGGAAGAACTCTTTGACAACATCTTCTCGATCTTTGTGCGGGGCGAGGGCGGCTTTGGCGGGGAGAAAGGGCCGGAGGCGGGCAACAACCCGCCGGCGCGGGACCCGGACGCGGTGGTGGAAGAAGCGACGCTGCCGGTGCAGAACCTGATCTACCGGCTCTCGGGCGACATCAACCCGCTGCACATTGACCCCAACTTTGCCAAGATCGCCGGGTTCCCGCGGCCGATCCTGCACGGGCTGTGCACCTTCGGCTTTGTGGCCCGGGCGGTGCTCAAGACCTTTTGCAACAACGACCCGGCCAAGCTCAAGAGCTACGAGGTCCGCTTCCGCGACGTGGTCTATCCCGGGGATACCCTGACCACCTCGATGTGGAAAGAGGGCGAGGGAAGAGTGATCCTCCAGGCCAAGACCCAGGACGGCCGCACGGTGATCGCCAACGCCGCGGCCATGTTTTCGGCCTGAGCAAAGACCGCGCAACTGAGGTCAGTTGCGCCCCGAAAAGGCGGAGAAAATGACCAGCAGGCGCCGTTTGGAGAATCTGGCCAAGCTTCCCACTGAGCAGCTTTGGGAAATTTTCAACCAAGGGAAGACCCCGGACTTCGAGAAATTGAAGGGCTGGGAGTTCCGGGGCTGGAACGCGCCGTTTTTTGCCAAGCTGATGGGCATCCAGAAATTCCAGAAGGGCTTTTTCGTGAAAGAGGGCAAGGTCCCGTTCGGCTACAACATTCCGCAAAAGCAAAACGCCGCCGATCAGCCCTGGGAATGCCGGCCCTCGAACCAGAACCCCAAGCGCTTCGGGTTTTACTCGGTGAAGAAAGTGGAGCCGGGCGGGGTGGAGGACAAGCACCCGCACGCGCTCATTCTCAACTACGGCGACGCGAAGAACTCGCTCTTCGAAGGCGTGTTCCTGCGCGACTACGTGGTGCAGGTGGACCCGGACAACGACGACCTCTACCTGGGCGCCGCCTACATCGCCCTGGGCCCGGCGCGGATCTTCTCCAACTTCTTCATCATCGAGCGGTTGCGGCAGCACGAGTTCCAGGGTTGAGTCTGGACCCACCCTTGCCGGGCAAGGGCGGGCTACAAAAAATGGAATGGTAGCCGCGACCGTTCAGCGGTCGCGGAGGCAGGGTTCATTCGGCCAGGATTCTTTTCACTTCCGCATAGAGGTAGCGGAGTTCCTCGGGGGAAAGCCCCCGGCCGAACTCCAGGGTCATCCGGTCGCTCCGGGCCAGGAGCTGGGGGGACGGGGCCCATTTTGACAGCCACTGGACAAGGGCCATGGTCCGCGAGTTGGGCGGGAGGCCGGCGCCATCCGGCAGCCGCTCCAGGGGTATCTCCAGTTTCTTCTCGGGCAGCACCAATTCTTCAATCTCGGCCGCCGGGATTTCCCGGACTTTGCTTCGGATCAGGCCCCGCTCTTCCACCCGCAGCCACTCGCGCGAAGCTACCACCCGCGTCCGTCCCCAGGTCTGAGCCAGCACGGAGCGCAGCGCAGATAAAATCGGCCCGAGCACGAAAAAAAGCCCGATGAAGCCCAGGAAGAAGTAGCGCAGGACTCCGGGCATGGGCAGCTTCAGCAGAGGCCCCAGGAAGAAATAAATAACGACTCCGGCAAAAACCAGACCGAACCCCAGTTGAAGATAGTGGGTGAGCGAGAGGCCGGGCGGAGGGAGATCGAAGACCGTGGCGCCGGCTTCTTGCCGGACCTGGATCCGCGTTCCGAACGGCGGCGTGGCCCAATCGGCCGGCGCTTTTTCCCGCCGCGCCTGCTCGCGCAAAGGCTCGTCCAGCCGGTCCGGCTCGCGCACCAGTTGGGCGCCGGTCGAGCTGTCTGCCAGCGGCCAGTTGAGGAACTTGGCCAGCGCTTCGGCTGAGTGCCGCGCCGGCTCATAATTTTTAGGCGCTTCGATCTCCAGGGGCTTGACCGCTCCTTCTCCTTCGAGCCGGACCGGGAAAGCCGTGTAAGAAGTCTCGCCGCTGTCCCGTTCTTCCTTGCTCAGGGTGACCCGGCGAAAAGAGTCGAGCAAGTATTCGGTGCGCTTCATCGGCACCAGCAGGCCCCACCACTGGATAATGGTCTTTTGCCGGCGGTCAATGATCAAACCGGAGCGGCCGAACATGAGCCCGGCTCCCACCGCGGCGAAAACCCCGCCAAAGGGCAAGGCCACGTACCAGGGGATTTCACCCTCCACCGGGAATAATTTAAACGGGAGGCTCAAGATAAAGAGGCCGGCCAGGAAGAACGGCAGCCCGAACAGGGTCAGGCAGCCGCCGCCCTGGCGCGTTTGCATCACCTCGGGATCCGATGAAATTGGCCGGTCGAACATCATGGCCTCCTTGGTCGGCCCAAGGGTTGGGGCAGGCACTTCGAAGCTTCCTCCGCTCGCTCAGGAAGACCAGGTCACTTCATGCCAGCACGACGGCACCTCTTCCCGCCACTGGCACCTGATCTCTTTCACCTCGGCCGCAAGGTTCGCGACCGCGAAGACCCCCTGAATCACGCCCTGGAAAAATTCGCAGGGCATGGGGTTGTTCTTGCGCTCGACGATGGCGCGGTTGGGGCCGCGCTCCAGCACCTTGACGGTGGAGCCGTAATCGGTCTCCAGGGCATAGGCTTGGCAAAGGATATCCAACATTTTCTGGGGAGAGAGATCTTGAAAGAGCTGCGGCTGGGCGCGCTTAAAAGCTTGCGCGACCATGGTGCCGGTGCGGAAGGGCGGGACCCCGTTCTCGGCGCCGAACAGGACAATGGCGCACGCTTCCTGGGTCGGGTACATCTCATCCGGCCGATATTGGGTCCTTCCGACCTTCTCCAGGGCCTTCTGCTTCAACTCCTCCCCGCCCGCGATCCCCAGAATCACCAGGTAACTGATGTGATACCGGCCCTTGCACATGCCCTGGTTCTGCTCAATGAAGCGCCGCTGTTTCTCGGGGAGAATGGCTTCCATGCTCCGCCTCCTTTCCGGCCCCCGGCCGCAAACTCAGGTCGTGGCTATTTCCACTGTGCTTAAACCGTCTCAGAGCGATCAAGCGATTCGCTTCTTTTCACTGTGCATCGTCCATGGTGCATTAATTCACGCCCCGCAGCACTTCTTGAACTTCTTGCCCGAACCGCAGGGGCAGGGGTCGTTGCGGCCGACTTTGGGGCCTTCGCGCCGGATGGTGACGGCTGCGGTATCGGCCGGCTGCAGCGGCTGCTGGCCTTCGCCGACCGGAGCGCCGGGCCCGGCGCCGCGGCCGAGCTGGAGCGGCCGGGCCAGGGGCCGCCGGCGACCCGGCACGGCCGGCGCTTGCGGCCCGGCGAGTTGGAGGCGGAAGAGCCGGCCGATCGAATCCGCGTTGATCTTGTATTCCAGGTCTTCGAACAGCTCGAAGGCCTCGCGCTTGTATTCCAGGAGCGGGTCGCGCTGGCCGTAGCCGCGGAGCCCGATGCCTTCCTTGAGGTGGTCCATGTCCAGGAGATGGTCTTGCCAGAGGGTGTCAATGGTGTAGAGGAAAACGTCCTTTTCGATCCGGTGCATCAGCTCGTCGCCGGCCACCTGGATCTTGCGCTCGTAATTCTTCTTGGCCTCCTCGGCGACCATCTTAACCAGGTCGTCGGGGTGGGTGGACTCGAGCTGGTCCGGGTTGAATTCGAGGAAGACCCCGAACTGCTGGACCACTTTGGCGGACATGCCTTTCCAGTCCCACTCTTCCTCGGGCGTCTTCTCGTCGCCGAACTCGTAGACGATCTCTTCCGCGATCCGGTCAATGGAATCGAAGACCCGCTCGCGCATGGAGCCGTCTTTCAGCGCCTGCTTGCGCAGCCCGTAGACGATCTCCCGCTGCTTGTTCATCACGTCATCGTATTCCAGGAGGTGCTTGCGGATGTCGAAGTTGTGCGCCTCCACCTTGCCCTGGGCCCGGGCGATGGAGCGGCTGACCAGGCCGTGCTCGATCGGCTCGTTGTCCTCCATCCC
>MGQK01000041.1:49592-66545 GCA_001797815.1 Deltaproteobacteria bacterium RBG_13_61_14
TCCATGATCTTGGCCAGCGAGTCGGAGCCGAAGATGCGCATCAGGTCGTCTTCCAGGGAGAGGAAGAAGCGGGAGGACCCGGGGTCGCCTTGCCGGCCGGAGCGGCCCCGGAGCTGGTTGTCAACCCGGCGCGACTCGTGCCGCTCGGTGCCGATCACGTGCAGCCCGCCCAGCTGGACCACTTCCTCGTGCTCGGCCGCGCAGAGCGGGCGGTGGTGCGCCAAGAGCTGCTCGTATTTCTCCGGTTCGTCCTCGGCAAAGGACTTGGCGATCATCTCCGGGTTGCCGCCCAGGATGATGTCGGTGCCGCGGCCGGCCATGTTGGTGGAAATGGTCAACGCGGCCTTGCGGCCGGCCTGGGCGATGATCTCGGCCTCCCGCTCGTGGTGCTTGGCGTTGAGGATCTGGTGGCGGATGCCCCGGTTCTTCAGCATCTTGTGCAGCCGCTCCGACTTTTCCACCGAGGTGGTGCCCACCAGGATGGGCTGGCCGACCCCGTTCACCCGCTCGATCTCGTCCACCACCGCCTGGAACTTCTGCTTCTCGGTCTTGTAGATCACGTCCGCGTTGTCCTCCCGGATCATGGGCATGTGGGTCGGGATCACCATCACCTCGAGCTTGTAGATCTTGTGAAACTCCTCGGCCTCGGTGTCCGCGGTGCCGGTCATGCCCGCGAGCTTCTCATACATGCGGAAATAATTCTGGATGGTGATGGTGGCGATGGTCTGGCTGGCCTTGGCAATGGCCAGTCCCTCCTTGGCCTCCAGCGCCTGGTGGAGTCCGTCCGAGTAGCGCCGGCCCTCCATCTTGCGGCCGGTGAACTCGTCCACGATCACCACCTTGCCCGCGTCCACCACGTATTCGTCGTCGATCTCGAACAGGGTGTAGGCCTTGAGGAGCTGGTTGATGTTGTGCAGCTTCTCGCTCTTCTGCTGGAATTCCTGCTGGAGCGCCTCCAGGGTCTCGGCCTTGGCCTGGGGCGAGAGCTGGTCGTCTTTCTCGATCTCCGCCTCCCGGGTGCTGAGCTCGGGCAGCACGAAGACGTCGCCGATCAACCCGATCAGATCGCGCTGGCCTTCGTCGGTCAGCTCAATCGCGTGCTCCCGCTCGGACATGGCGTAGAACAGCCCGGCCTTGAGCCGGTCCGCCTCGTGGTTGATGCGCAAGTTGGAATGCAGCCGCTCCATCTTCTTCTTGGCCTCTTTGTTCTCCGCGATCAGGTTGAGCAGGTCCGGGTTCTTGGGATCGCCCCGCTCGACCTGGAGCAGCCGGAAGTAATAACCGTCCTCATCGTCCGGGTGCTGTTTCTGGTAATCCACCGCCTCCTTAAACAGCCGCTTCATCACCATCTTCTGCTTGCGCACCAGCCGCTCCACCGCCGGCTTCAGCTCGCCGAAGGAGTGCGAGTCGCGGTCCACCTCGCCCGAGATGATCAGAGGCGTGCGGGCCTCGTCAATCAGGATCGAGTCCACCTCGTCCACGATCGCGTAGCAGAGCGAATCGGGCTGGACCATCTCTTCCAGCCGGTGCTTGAGGTTGTCGCGCAGGTAATCGAACCCGAACTCGGAGTTGGTGCCGTAGAGGATGTCGCGGCGATACAGCTCGCGCCGGGCGGGGTCATCGGCGTCGTGCTGGAGCGCGCCCACGGTCAGGCCCAGGCGGGTGTAGATGGCGCCCATCCACTCGGAGTCGCGCCGGGCCAGGTAGTCGTTGACCGTGACGATGTGCACGCCCCGGCCCAAGAGCGAATTGAGGAAGACCGGGGAGGTGGAGGCCAGGGTCTTGCCTTCGCCGGTCTTCATCTCCGCGATCTTGCCCTGGTGGAGCACGATGCCGCCGATGAGCTGGACGTCAAAATGGCGCTGGCCCAGCGCCCGCTTGCTCGCCTCCCGCACCGCGGCGAAGGCCTCGGGCAGGATCTGCTCCAGCTTGTCCTTGAAGGGTTTCCATTCCTCTTTGGAAAGTTTCGCGGTCCGCTCCTGGACCCGGGTCCAGTCGTTGTCGCCGAAGATCTCGAAGCGGAAGCGGCGGGCGAGGTCGCGGAGCTCGTCGTCGCTCATCCGCTCGTATTTGGATTCCAGCTCGTTGATCCGCAGAACCAACGGCTGGATTCGTTTCAGCTCCCGCTCGTTCTTGGAGCCGAAGATCCACCGCGCGATTTCCATGATCGCAGCCATCTCAACCTCATATTATAATTTGGTTGCAGGATTAAAACAACATCCTTCCGATTGACCCGATTGACTTGCGGGTCCGGGTTTCCCACAATAGAGCTCATGCCCGCCTGGGAAAGGCTCGTGGAGAAAGAAGAGGATCGCCTGGACCGCTGGCTGCATCGCCGGTTGCCCGGCTATTCCCTGCGCCAGGTGCGGGAGCTGATCCGGGCCGGCCGGGTCCAGGTGCAGGGCAAGAGGGCGAAAAAGGGATCTCTCGTGCAACCCCACGACCGGGTCCGGGTGGAAAACCTGGAGCCCGGTGTGCCCGGGGTGCGGCCGGAGGCGGGGATCGTTTTCGAAGTCGTGTTTGAAGATGAAAGCCTGGCGGTAGTGGACAAGCCCGCGGGGATGCCGACTCACCCCCTGGACCCGGGAGAAACCGGAACCCTGCTCAACGGCGCCCTCGCCCGCTGGCCGGAACTCTCCCGGGTAGGAAAAAAGCCGCTGGAGCTGGGCCTGATCCATCGGCTGGACACCAAGACCTCGGGACTGCTGCTCCTGGCCAAAACCGAGCCGGCCCGCGTGTTGTTAGTGAAGGAGATGAAGGCGCGGAAGATCCGCAAGTATTACCGGGCGGTGGTGGAGGGGCATTTTCCCGAGGAAAGCGGCGAAATCCATCTTCCCCTTGGGCATCACCCTCAAGACGACCGCAAGATGGTGGCGGCTTTGCCCGGCCAGCGGCTGCGGGGCAAGCCGCAGGAGGCGATCACCCGGTTCCGGGTGCGGGAGCGCGGCCTTGACCGCACCTTGCTCGAGCTGGAGCTCGTCACCGGGGTGACTCACCAGCTTCGGGTTCACCTGGCCAGCCAGGGCCATCCCGTGAAGGGCGACGACCTCTACGGGCCGGAGCCGGACCCGGCCTCTTCCCGCTATCTACTCCAGTCCTGGCGGATGGAATTGATCCACCCGAAGAACAAAAAGTCCTTCTCGCTCGAGGCCAGGAAGCCTCTAACCTTGAACGATTAGACGAGAAAGGCGCTCAGCCGGCCTTGGTTGCTTCCTTTCCGGCCAGCAGGTTATAGACTACGGCGAAGATCACGCCGGCAATGAAGCCGTCTATGAAGCCGTAGGCCAGGCCCGTGAACGCGCCCATCACGCTTACCTTGTAGCCCCAGTAAATGGCGGCGAGTAAGCTCAGATGCACGCCTCCACCCTGAAAGTAAATGAACAGGGTGATCACAAAGATCGCCAGGCCCAGAACTACTCCTCCCGCCACCCCTACCCCTAATACCCGCAGTTTCATGTTTCTCCTCCTTCTTTTCTTCTCGGGGTTGCTTTCAGGCCGAAGCCGGTCGGATTTTTTCCTTCACGATCTCCCGGATCCGGTCCACCATTTCCTCGATCTGGTTTGACTTCATGATAAAGCCCTCGGCCCCGGCCTCGTAGGCCAGGTCCATCAGGTCCATGTCGCGCTTGGCCGAGTGGATGACAATCACGATCTTCTGGGTGGCGGGATTGCGCTTGAGGTTCTTGCAGATCTCGATGCCGTCCACCTCCGGCATCATGATATCGAGCAGGATCAGGTGCGGCCGCCTCTCCAGCACTTCCCGGTACACGTCCATGCCGGAGCCGACGGTAACCACCTGGAAGCCCTGAGTCTCGAGGGCATCCTTGGTGATGGCCAGGAGGAGGCGGTTGTCGTCGGCCACCAGAATGCGGACGGGTTCCATGCTCGGTCACCCCTTGGGCGCCGCCTTGCTCAGAGCCACGCTGAGCACGGTAGTCAGCTTGATCACGTCCTGGTTGGTCTTGCGCAGGCGCTTGGCGATGGTCTGGGCGATGTTGCGGATCAGGAGATAGGCGCTCTGGTAATCGGACTCCGCGAACTTCTTGAACTCGGCGCTGTGGATGCGGAGCAGCTTGGCCGGAGTGTTGGCAATAGCGGTGGCGGTGCGCTGGTCGGTGTCAAAGATAAAGGCCATCTCCCCGAACAAGGCGCCGGAATGCAGGCGCACCAGGCTCTTTTCCCGGTCGCCGACCTGGCCGGGCAACAGCTTCAAGGAGATGGTGACCGAGATCTCCACCTCGCCCTCCCGGATCAGATACACGCAATCGCCTTCCTCGCCCTCGTGGATGATGACCGCGCCCGCCGGGAACTCCACTTCCTCGCAGATCGAGGCCAACCGGCGCAGGCCTTCCTCCCCGATCCCGGCAAAGGCGGAAACGCTCCGTAAAAATTCGCTCACGTCCACTGCCATGGGTCTCCGCTACCCCGACCGGGTCGGCTCGGCAAGGAACAGCACCTGGTCGTTCTTTTTAAGCCGATAGTTGTCCGGGGGGTTGAGCCGGACCTGGGTCTTCTTGCCCTTGAAAAAGTAATCGCTCTCCATCCCCTCGAACTGTTTCTTGATGAACAGGTCAATCGCGCTCATGTCCGCGGACAGGATATCGGTGAGCCCCACGCCGTGCTCTTCTTCCGAGACCACCCCGATCACCAGCGCCCGCTGCTTTTCCCGGAACTGGCGGCTCACCTCCGCGAACTCGTGGTCCACCAGCGGACCGGGCGTGGGCACTTGTTGCAGGAGGTGCCCGATCGAGGGGTTGAGGATCTCCTGGATGGCCAGGGTGACCCCCGGCGCGCGCACCGCCTGGGCGAGCAGGAAGTCGTGGTTCTCGCCGTAGACCACCACGTGCTGGACCCCGGCCCGGCGGAGGTGGCTGGCGTTCTCCCGGTTGACCAGCTCGGCCACGATGGTGATCGCCGGGTTCATCGCTTTCAGGGTCAAGGCGGCCAGGACCGCGCGCTCGTCCGCCTTGGCGAAGCCGGTCTCCACCTTGCCGTCGGCGAGGATGATCACCGAGCGGGCGTGGCGGATGTTGGCGCGGTCAAGCACACTCTCGCGCACGAAATCGCCGCGGACGAACTTGACCAGGTGGGCGCGGTTGACATAAAGGAGCTCGTTGACCTCTTCTTCAGGCAACTCGTTGACCAGGACCACGCCCGCCCGCTCGGAATCGGTGCGGACCAGGGCGTCCACCAGGCTGCGGGCGTTCACGTTCCAGCCGCACAGCACCACATGGTTCTTGAGACCGATCCGCTCCATGCCCTTGCCCTCCATGATCCTCCGCTCCACCAGCCAGGAGGCGATGGCCGCGGTCAGCAGGCTCATCATCACCACCGACAGGCCGATCAGGCCCAGCGCCAAACTCTTGCCCAGGGTGGTCTGCGGCGCGATGTCGCCGTAGCCGACGGTGGCGCTGGTCACCACCAGCCAATAGATGGCGTCGAACAGGGATTGGAACCGGGTGCCCGGCACGTAGTGCTCGGCCTCGAACACCGCGATGGCCAGAACCATGAGAAGCACGCCGATCACGGACAGGGTCCGCAGGGTCGAGGCGTGCATCATCCAGTCCCAGAGCACCGCCACGCGGTCCCGCGTCCGGCGGACCTGCTCCCGGAAAAATGCGCCCACTTCGGCCATAAAAATTCTGCTTTAGAATACCACTTCTCCCCGCGGGGTTCAAGCTCGCGCCCGGGAGAGGAAGGGCTTGGAAATTTTGGAGGAGAAAGAGTATAATTAGACAAACCAACCCGGAATCAGGGATCGGGCAGAGACGTAAGGAGGGAGTAAGCTATGTTAATCGGGAAAGCCATTCGCCTGGAACGGATCATGAACCGGACCACCAAGAGGACGGTCATCATCCCCATGGACCATGGGGTGAGCAACGGCCCGATTCCGGGGCTCATCAACATGGCCGAGACCATTGATAACGTGGCCCGGGGCGGGGCCAACGCGGTGGTCATCCACAACGGCCTGGTCGGCCAGGGCCACCGCCGCTACGGCCGCGACGTCGGGCTGATCGTCCACCTCTCCGGCTCCACCATGATCGCCGAAGACCCGAACCACAAGGTCCTGGTCTGCTCGGTGGAAAAGGCCATCCGCCTGGGCGCCGACGCGGTTTCCATCCACGTCAACCTGGGCGCCAAGGAAGAGGCCGAGATGCTGCATGACTTCGGGTGCGTGGCCGAGACCGCCTATTCCTGGGGCATTCCGCTCTTGGCCATGGTCTATCCCCGGGGCAAGAACGTGAAGGCGGAGAAGGACGTGGAGGTGGTCAAGCTGGCGGCCCGGGTGGGCGCGGAGCTGGGCGCGGACCTGGTCAAGGTGCCCTACACCGGCTCGGCGGAGAGCTTCAAGGGAGTGGTGGAAGGCTGCCCGATCCCGGTGGTGATCGCCGGCGGCTCGAAGCTCACCGATGAAGAAACCCTGGACATGATCGAAGGCGCGGTCAAGGCCGGCGCCGCGGGGATCTCCATGGGCCGCAACGCCTTTCAGCACGAGCACCCGGACCGGCTGGTCGCCGCGGCCTGCGCCATTGTCCACGACAACGCCAGCGCGGCACAGGCCAAGAAGATTCTGAAAGAAAAATCAAAATAATTTTACTAAGGGCAACAGGTTTCAAACCTGTTGCCCTTGAGGACAGACCATGAGCAAGCGTTTCTGGGTCGAGGTCAAGAAGTGGGACAAGAACCTGGTCACCGCGGCTTTGGAGAGCGGGGCCCAGGCGGTGTGGGTAGGCAAGGGCATGACGCCCAAGGTCAAGGAGTTGGGCATCATCACCGTCATTGCGCCGGACGGGGACCTGAAGCCGGGCGAGGACGTGGTCGAGGTGATGGTCAACTCCAAGAAGGACGAGGACAAGGCGCTCCGCGCTCCGGCGAGCAAGTTCGTGGTGGTGCGGACGCAAAACTGGAAAGTGATCCCGCTGGAGAACCTGATCGCGGCGCGGGGCAACCTGATCGCCTCGGTTTCCAACAGCAAGGAAGCCAAGCTGGCGCTGGAGATCATGGAGCGCGGCGCCGACGGCATCCTGCTCCATACCACCGACGTGAACGAGATCAAGAAGACCGGCAAGCTCATGGCCGAGCAAGGCGAGAAGCTTCATCTGGTCCAGGCCAAAATCACCGCGCTCAAGCAACTGGGCATGGGCGACCGGGTCTGCGTGGACACCATGACCAACATGAGGCCGGGCCAGGGCATGCTCGTCGGCAACTCGTCCTCCGGCCTCTTCCTGGTCCACGCCGAAAACGTGGAGACTCCCTATTGCGCACCCCGGCCCTTCCGGGTCAACGCCGGCGGAGTCCACGCCTACGTGCGCACGCCCGGGAGCAAGACCGCTTATCTGGCCGACCTGGCCGTGGGCGATTCGGTGCTGGTGGTGGACAGCCGGGGCAAGGGCGAGGTCACTTACGTGGGCCGGAGCAAGATCGAGAAGCGGCCGATGATGTTGGTGGAAGCGGTTGCCCAGGGCCAGAAACTTTCCCTGATCCTGCAGAACGCCGAGACCATCCGCCTGACCCGGCCCGGGGGCGAGCCGGTCTCCATCGCCAAGCTCAAACCCGGCGACAAAGTGCTGGCCTTCCTCGAAGAAGCCGGCCGGCACTTCGGGATGAAGGTGAAAGAAACCATCACCGAAAAATAAGGGTCGAGGGTTAAGCAACCCACCCTTCGGAAGACCGAAGGGCGGGCTACAAATTTTTTATGACCGAAGAGAAGCGCGAGCTGAACGAGCAAGAGCAGGCGTTTTTGCGCCGGAGCTTTGACCAGGCCCAGCAGCGGGTGGGCGAAGAGGACGTCGAGTATGTCCTGAAGAAAGGGCAGAAGACCCTCGACGATTTGGAAAAAGCGCCGACCTTCATGCGCCAGGTCTATCTCCAGGCCAGGCTGCTCTACCTGATGCTCCGGGACTGGTGGCAGGACCAGTATGAGCTGCCCTGGCGGGTGGTCGCGGCAATCACCGCCGGCCTGCTCTACGTCTTGAACCCGTTTGACCTGATCCCGGACTTTATCCCGGTCCTCGGCGCCATTGACGACCTGTTCGTGCTCGGCCTGGTAATCGCGCTGATCCGCTCCGACCTGCGGCGCTACTGCTCGGCCAAAAACCTGGACCCCAAGGATTACGGGCTGTAATACCATTTTCTATTTGTCATGCAACAAACCCAAAATGAAAATGGGCGCGAATCCAATCGCGCCCTACGATTTGGCGCAACGTAGGGCAGGTTTGGATACCTGCCCGAACCTTAATTTAGTTGCATATCAACCGGAAAATGGTATTATTGACGCTCATGTCGGCGCTGTCCACCCTCATTTTCTCGTGAACCGGGGGTAGGGGCGCGATTTATCGCGCCCTTGCCGGGAGGTGGGCGCAATCAATTGCGCCCCTACCAAGACCGAAAATACGCGGCGCTGTCAAAAAATGAGGGTGGGCAAGCTCATACCGGCGCTTGACACGCTTTGGCTCCTATGGCATGATCCGCCTGAGGCAGTAGGCAGGGAATGAGGAGAGACTTTAGACATTAGGCATTGGGCTTTAGACTTGGAAACCCAAAACCAGAAACCAGGAACCAGCAACCAGAAACCACTTACCAGGCACCATGAACCAGAAACCAGGAACCATAAGTCTTGGCTTCTTCCTCTTGGCCGGAAAGAACAAGGCAATAGTTGTTAAGTTTAAAGTGAAGCGTTAACCCCAAATTACGCACGTGAATGCACGAAAGACAAAGCAGGCTGCGAAGCGGAAGGAAGCGAGTTGCCTCCGTGAGTCTGGGGCGGTCTACACGCTGGGCAGGCGGACGACCGCACCAAGCGACCTTCTCCCCGGCTTTGACCTAATCATCCCCGGTGTTCCTCAATCCGATCCGACATACGCCATCGAGGCCGGATTCCGGAGATACGGACTAGAGGGAGAGGATGTTTTCCTCGCCCTTGCGGCGCGATGTGTACAGGAATCGCGCGGGCGGCACAACGGATTTGAGTTCTTTCAATACGAACGCGGACTGCAGGTCCTTGACCTAGTTACCCACGACCGACAGATTGATTCCATTCTCGCAAGGGTGTGCCTTGGTTCTGACGCGGTCGGTCATCTTCCCGTGTGGTACCAGTATTTCGTAGGTCGCCGTTTCAGAGAAGGATCGGGAAAGTTCTTCACACCAAGAACTGTCGCCCGATCAATGGCCAATCTTCTGCCACTCGATGCCGGACTGACCCTCTGCGATCCCACATGCGGCGGAGGGACATTTCTTTCTGAGGCCGCTAGATTGCTTAATGGCACGCCGTGCGAGCTCGTCGGAAACGATGTGGATCGCATGCTCGTTGGTTTGACCGAAGCCGTACTATTCTTGACTTGCGGCGGCACTCAGAAGCGGCATCTCTTCTGCAACAACGTCTATGATCGAGGCCCTTTCCTTGATGCTTATTCGAAACGCGTTGACTGCATTCTCGCGAATCCCCCGTTTTCCCTCCCGCTCGATAGCGTCGGTCTGAGGAGCACATTGTTCAACATGGGCTACCACAATAGCGACGCGGTTTTCCTGGACGTCTGTTTCGAACTTCTGAAGGAAGGTGGACACCTCGTTTGCCTTCTCCCCCATTCAATTGTTGTAAACGTTGACTACTCGGAACTCCGGGCACACGTGGAACGCGAGTGGGACTTGTGCGGAATCATCACGTTGCCCGAGGGTGTTTTCTACATGACGGCCAGGACAACCACACGTGCGGACATAATCCATCTTCGTAAGAAGACAGCGACAAAGACGGCGGCCTCCGGAGGGATCTACTTCGCCAACGCGCCCACCGTGGGGATACCACTGAACTCCCGGGACACGATGTCAGGTAGCAACTCATTGGAGGATATCGCGGCGACAGTCCGGGCGAGGGGTTGTGTCGCAGGTGCGGCGGATTCCTGATGAAGAAGAATGGTTCATTCTTTCTATCGATTGTGGATCGGGCCTCATTGAAGCCGGCGATCTGGGACCCCTATTCCTACCGAGAGAAGAAGCAGACGCAGATACTTGGATACTTTGCATCGGTTCAGGCTCTAAAGGCTGCAGCGCTGCCTCCTCACGCTTTCAACTTCGCCCCTCTTGAGTATCGCCATATAGGCCGTGGCCACGTGCCAGTCTTCATTCTCGAATCTTCGGGCAGCGGACTTCAGAGCAGTTGTCACGGCGTTGGCGAGGGTGCGCTTTTATTCGGGACGATGCGGGCTTACTTGGGAAATGTGGTCGTGACGCCCCGTGCGGAATGGATTGGTGAACAGAGTCCGTTTGTCTTCGCCATCAAGTCCGAGTTCGTTCAGGTTGTGCCCAAGGATGGTTTGGTCTATTTCTGGTGGGCTTACCTACAAACACAGTCATTTCTTCACAGTCTTCCGATCGGCACGGGAGGGACACGTCCCCGCCTGCATGCCTCATCGCTGTCTCAGACTCCTATTGAGGTTCCGACAAAGGACATTCGCGAGAGACTCCACGCACAGATTGAAGCCTTTGCGGCCAGTCTCTGGTCGCAGTACATGAAAACCCAGAGATTGCTCGAAAACACTATTGGACTCTAACATGACCGACATTAAAGAGAACGAACTTCATCGGTTGCGCAAAGCCTTCGCCCCATTGATTGGCCTTCGTATCACGTGGCTGTCCATTCCCGAGGCCGCTCTTGTTGGCTTTGAACCGAGTCAGATTGCGGTCATCGTCAACACCTTACTCGACGCAATCCTCCCGCAAATACAGTTCCTTGCCTCTGACAAGGAGAATGCGGCAAAGCTCGCTGGCATCGGGCTGTCGAAGGCACCCGGCATCAAAGGTCAGCGAGAGACATATCCTGACTACTTGCATGTGTCGGGACGGCGAGTGGAACTGAAAGGGCTTTTCGTCGATAACCCCGACCTCGCCCTCAAAAGACCGCCAACAGACCGAGAACCCAGCGCCCGCATTAAGGAAAATGTCACAATGGAGATCATCGATCCAGCCAACGACGCCCTCCTCGTGGCCGCTGTTAAATTGCTTCAGGATAAAACCGGGCGCTGTTCACCTTACGTCATAGACATCGGTGTTTTTTCTATGGTGGAGTGTGTGCGCGCCCGCGACGCGAGTCTTGCGGAGCGTGGCGGTAAGTGGATTGGTGGGATACCGAAAGTGGTAAAGAAGTCGAGCATGAGTAAGTTCAAGGCGAGCAAGCGACTTCAGAACTCCGACTTCGAAAAAGACACCAATTTCGGCAAGTTGAAGCGCATACCATACCCGCCGCTGCAGGAGTTCATGCGGAAGCATGGGGCAATATAGCCAGACATAGATTGGAGATTGGGGTCAAAGCCTTGCTTTAAACATAAGGCTCAATCGGGCGGAAAGGCAATTTTCTTCTTGAATGGTGTCGGAGAGATGAATTAATTTTGGCGTTGAGGAGTAGGTTAAGAAGGCGAACTCATGAGCAGAAGGAAGATGTTAGAATCAGTAAGTAGTTCATCTCCGCCGCTTCCTTTTTGGCTTCGTCCTCTTGGCGGAGGGAACAAGGCAGGGCTTGTTAAGTTTAAAGTAAAGCTTTGACCCCAATTTTTCGGTCAGTACCACTCACTTAGCAAAAGCGGGACTTCTCCTTTTCCCGCTGTGCGAAGACAGTGAAAGAAGAGAAAGAGAGGAAAAGAAGTCGATGCTATGGATTCAGAGAATTTTTTCCTTGATTGTTGTAGTAATGTTTTTCGGAGTAGCGCCGCTAAGTTGCGTAAAAATAGGCCACGGCGAAGAGTGGATTGTTGGCGTATGGTTTTTAGCCTGGCTAATAGGAATTTATTTGACGTTTAAATATTGGAAATGGAAAGATAGAAGAACAATTTATTTTGAATAGGATCTATTTCATAACCACTTTATCACCAAATAAGTCACAAGCAAGATGGAAGAGATTGGGGTCAGAACCTTGCTTCAAACTTAGCGGTTTCCTTCCGCTTTTCTTCTCGCCACGATGAAAGAGACTTTAGGCATTAGACATTAGGCTTTAGACTTCAGAAACATTATGAGCGAATGGCCTAAGGTCTAAGAGACTTTAGGCATTAGGCATCAGGCTTTAGACTTCAGAAAGATTCTGAGCGCACGGACTAAGGTCTAATGCCTAAAGTCTAAAGCCCACCCTTGCTCAGGCGTTTGCGCAGGGCTTCCATGTAGAGGTAGAAGACCGGGGTGACGTAGAGGGTCAGGGTCTGGGAAAAGATCAGCCCGCCCACCACCGCCAGGCCCAGCGGCCGGCGCGCCTCGGACCCGGCGCCGAACCCGAGGGCGATGGGGAGCCCGGCCATGAGCGCGGCGAAGCTGGTCATCATGATCGGGCGGAACCGGACCAGGCAGGCTTCGTAGATGGCAATGGCCGGGTCCTTGTTTTCGGTGCGCTGGGTCTCGATGGCGAAGTCAATCATCATGATCCCGTTCTTCTTGACGATCCCTACCAGCATGATGATGCCGACAAAGGCATAGAGGGAGAGGTCGGTGCGGAAGAGGAGGAGGGTGAGGAGGGCGCCGAAGCCGGCGAAGGGGAGGGCGGAGAGGATGGTGATGGGGTGGATGAAGCTCTCGTAGAGGATGCCGAGGACCAGGTAGATGACGAGGATGGCCAGGATGAGCAGGGTGCCCATTCCCTTGAAGGATGACTGGAAGGCCTGGGCAGTGCCCTGGAAACTGGTGCTGATGGTGGCGGGCAGGACTTGGCGGGCGAGGTTGTTCACCTCGGTGACCGCGTCGCCCAGGGCCACCTCGGGCTTGAGGTTGAAAGAGACGGTGACCGAGGGCAACTGCCCGGAGTGGTTGACGGTCAAGGGACCCACGCTGCTCTGGAGGCGGGCCACCGTGTCCAGGGGCACCAGCCGGCCGCTCTGGGAGCGCACGTAGAGCAGGGAGAGCGCGGCCGGGTCTTGCTGGTTCTCGGGCAAAAGCTCCATGAGCACATTGTAATCGTTGTTGGGCGTCAGGATGGTCGAGATCTGGATCGAGCCGTAGGCGAGCGAGAGCGCGGTCTCGATATTTTCGGCGCTGACGCCCAGGGCCGAGGCCTGGTCGCGCAGGATCTCCAGGTTGACTTGGGGGTTCTTGATCTGGAGGTCGCTGGTTACGTCCTGCAAGCCGGGCAGGTCCCGCATTTGGCTTTCGAGCAGCGACGCATAACGATACAGCTCGTCGGTGTCCGAGCCTTGCAGGGTGTATTGATACTGGCTCTTGGCCATCCGGCCGCCGATGGGGATGGAAACGGGGTTTTGCAGGAACACCCGGATGCCGGGGATGGGCGCCAGCTTGGCGCGCAAAACCTGGATGATCTGGTCCGCGGAGAGCCGGCGCTCTTCCCGCGGCTTCAACCGGATGAAGAGCATACCGGTGTTGGTGGTGCCGCCCCGGCCGCCGGCGGAAGACATGAAGGAAGCCACGTTAGGGTCCTGTTGGACGACCGCGCTGACCGCTTGCTGGTGCGCCACCATAGCATCGAAGGAAGTGCCCTCGGCCGCCTCGGTAGAACCGAAGATCTGGCCGGTATCTTCGCTGGGCAAGAACCCCTTGGGGATGAGCACGAACAAGACGCCGGTCGCCGCCAGGATGATCCCGGAGAGGATCATGGTCAGCCGGCGGCGGTCGAGCACCCAGTGCAGGGTCCGGCCGTAAAAGCCAAGCATGGCCTCGAAGACCCGCTCGGAGACCGCATAGACCCGGCCGTGATGGACCTCGCTCGGCGGCCGCACGAAGCGGCTGGAAAGCATGGGCACCAGGGTGAGGGCGATGAAGCCGCTGACCAGGACCGCGATGGTGATGGTCATGGCGAACTCCCGGAAGAGCCGGCCGACCAGGCCGCCCATGAACAGGACCGGGATGAAGACCGCGGCCAGGGAGAGGGTCATGGAGAGGATGGTGAAGCTGATCTGCTCTGCGCCTTCCAGGGCCGCCTGCCAGCGGGTTTTGCCCATCTCCATGTGGCGGATGATGTTCTCGATCATGACGATGGCGTCGTCCACCACGAACCCGGTGGCCAGCACCAGGGCCATGAGCGAGAGGTTGTCCAGGCTGTAGCCGAGCAGGAACATGAGGGCGAAGGTGGCGACGATGGACATGGGCAGGGAGAGGCTGGGGACCAGGGTGGCGGAGGTGTTGCGCAGGAACAGGAAGATGACCAACACCACCAGGACCAGGACCAGGACCAGGGTGGACTCGACGTCGTCCACCGAATTCTTGATGGACTCGGAGCGGTCAAAGAGCACATTCAGGGAGACCGAGGCCGGGAGCCGGGCCCGGAAGGAGGGCAACAGTTTCCGAACCGCGGCGGCGACTTCCACGGTGTTGGTCCCGGGCTGGCGCTGGACGGCGAGCACCACCGAGCGCTGTTGGGAGGTGGAGTCCAGGTACCAGGCCGCCACCTTGTTGTTCTCCACGCTGTCCAGCACCCGGCCCAGTTCTGAAAGCCGCACCGGCGAGCCGTTGCGATAGGCCACGATCAAGGGCCGGTAGGCCGAGGCGTCGTTGAGCTGGCCCGCGGCCTCGATGGTGTAAGCCCGGTGGGGACCGTAGAGGGTGCCGGTGGGCAGGTTGACGTTGCCGGCTTGCACCGCGGCCGCCACTTCCTCAATCCCGATCCCGCGCGAGGCCAAGGCCCGGGGATCGAGTTGGATCCGGACCGCGTATTTCTGCGAGCCATAGACCATCACCTGGGCCACGCCCGGGACCGTGGAGATGCGCTGGGCCATCAGGGTTTCGCCGTATTCGTCGAGCGCCGAGAGCTCGAGGGTGGGGCTGGTGAGCGCGAGGAAGAGGATGGGGGAGTCCGCGGGGTTGACTTTCTGGTAAGAGGGCGGGCTGGGCATGTCTTGCGGGAGTTGGCGGAGGGTCTGGGCGATGGCGGCCTGCACGTCCTGGGCCGCGGCGTCAATGTCGCGGCTGAGGTTGAACTGGAGGGTGATCTGGGTGGAGCCCAGCGCGCTGGTGGATGACATCGAGTCCACCCCGGCAATGGTGGAGAAGCGCTTTTCCAGGGGCGTGGCCACGGCCGCGGCCATGGTCTCGGGAGAGGCGCCGGGCAGGCGCGCGCTGACCTGGATGGTGGGGAAGTCCACGTTGGGGAGATCCGAGACGGGCAAGGCCCGGTAGGCCATGATCCCGAAGATCACAATGCCGACCATGACCAGGGTGGTCATCACCGGCCGGCGGATCCAGATGGCCGAGAGGTTCATGGAAGGGGCGCCTCGGCTTCCTCGGCGCTCTGCTTGATCTCGACCTTGGCGCCCGGGACCAGGCGGAGTTGGCCGTCGGTGACCACCTGCTGGCCCGGCTCCACCCCTTGCTCCACCACGGCCTGATCGTCCAGCGTAAAGGCCACCTTCACGAGCTTCAGCTCCACGGTCTGGTCGGGCTTGACGATATAGACATAGGTTCCTTGCTGGCCGGTCTGGATCGCCTGGGAGGGGACCACCACCGCGTTTTCCCGCTGGGCCAGGGTCAGCACCACGTTGACGAACAAGCCCGGCCACAAGCGCTCCTCGCGGTTCGGGAAGGTGCCTTTGAGCAGGACGGTGCCCGTCGCCGGGTCCACGGCGTTGTCAATCAACGTCAGATCGCCTTCTTCCGGCTCGGAAAGGCCCGAAATCAAGGCGCGGACCGGGAGCTTGGCCTGGGCCAGATGCTCCCGGATTTCGGGCAGGTTTTGCTGGGGCACGGAAAAGTTCACGTAAATGGGGCGGATCTGGTTGATCACCACCAGGGTGGCGTCGTTGGCCTTGAGCACGTTGCCTGGGTCCACCAGGCGCTGGCCGGTGATGCCGTCGCCCGGAGCCGTGATCGAGCAATACTCCAAATTGAGCCGGGAATTGGTCAGGGCGGCTTGATCCGCCTGAACCAGTCCCTTCAGCGCCTCGGCGTTGGCGAGACTGCTCTCATATTCTTCCTGGGAGATCAACGCTCGCTTGAGGAGAACCGCGCTCCGGTCAGCTTCCTTGATGGCGTTTTTCAGTTGGGCCGAATCCCGGGCCAGGATGCCCTCAGCCTGCCTCACCGCCGCCGCATAGGAGCGAGGATCAATCGTAAAGAGCAGGTCGTCCTTTTTCACGTGCTGGCCTTCGTTGAAATGCACCGCGGTAATTACCCCGCCGACCTGGGCTTTGATCGCGATGGAGTTATAGGCCGCCACTGTCCCGATGGCGCGGAGCTCGATCGGGACGGTCTTCTTTTCGACCAGCGCCACGGTCACCGGCGCCGCCGGGCCCGAGGCGCCGGCTTTGGATGGGTTCGGGGAATTGGAGTTGGAACAGGCGTTCAGCAGAGCCAAAGTCATTGCCAGCGCGCCGGCCAAGGCCAAGCGCAAAAGCCGCCGGGACTTCCGGGAGGAGAGGGCGTGAACTATTATGCCGGTCTGCATGCTCGGACTCCTTTTACACGAAAGGCGGGAAGCGCCCCCGGTAAAAATACGAAGGGCGCAACTCTCCCGCCCAAAGAGTGTGCCGTCCAATCTGTTGACTAATTTAGAATAAGGCGATTACGGCCAAAGTCAAGCAAAGGCGCTTCTGACAGTCTATCACTTTTTTCGGAAAGAAAACCGCAGAGTTCCCAGCGCGGCAGGGCCGCAACCAAAGAAGAATTGGAAACCGCAGATGGACGCAGATAAACGCAAATGAAGAGGAAGAAAGGATTTATCCACGAAAAGACACGAATGAGCGCGAAGGTAAGGGCTTTTAATACGGCTTCGTTTCTTCGTGTCCCTTCGTGTTCCTTCGTGGATAGATATCTTTTTTGTTTTTCTATCCGCGTTCATTCGCGTTGATCCGCGGATAAAATTATCTTTCCAAATAAAAAGATGTTGCCAGATTGCAATGCAGAGTTCCGGGTTCGGCCAGAAGCAAGCGGCTAAGAAGGTTCTGCGTAATCCTAAAAAAAATTTTCCCCTGGCCGCGCCAGCCTCGCCTGGGGCCAGCCGGGGAGATGAGGACCGATTCCATAGATAGAATTTTC
>MGQK01000041.1:66782-68267 GCA_001797815.1 Deltaproteobacteria bacterium RBG_13_61_14
GCCTGCCCCATCATCCCGCTCTTGCGCCAGACCACGCATTCGGGTAACATTTCAGCCGATAAGAGCACGGCCCAGCTTGCGGCCAATAACCCGAGGAACAGCCATGCGATCCGCTTCATTTCATTTCTTTTATTACATCAATAATTCCTCTTCTGCAATCTTTTTCTTTCTTTGTGCTCTTAGTGCCTTTGTGGTTCAATCTTCTTTCTCTGAAGAACGCGTAACCAACTTCCGCGCCACTGATGCCAAGCTGGAAAGCGACTACCCGTCCATTGCCTGGACCGGCTCTGCGCTCGGGCTGGCCTGGATGGACGGCCGGGACGGCAACGAGGAGATTTACTTCCGGCTGGTGGACCCGGCCGGCCGGAGGCTGGGGCCGGAGGCGCGGCTCACCGACTCGGTCAACTGGGACTACCAGCCGCAACTGGTTTGGACCGGCTCGGAGTTTGGCCTCCTCTGGGTGCACGAGCGCCGGGTCAAGCGCGATATTTACTTTGTGCGCTTGAGCGAGAGCGGAGGGAAGCTCGGCGCGCCGATCCGCATCCTCAACCAGGGCATGATCGAGAAAGCCACCCGGCTGGCCTGGACCGGCCGCGGCTACGGGATCGTCTGGAGCGATTACCGGCCGGGCAACGCCGAGCTTTTTTTCCGGCCGCTGGACCCCTTTGGCCAGCCCTCTGGCGCCGAGGCGCGGGTCAGCGAAGGAGCGGGCCTGAGCGAGCCGGGAGCGCTCCTTTGGACCGGATCGAATTTCGCGCTCGCTTACCTGGACCGCCGCGAGGGCAGCCCGCAGGTTTATTGGGTCCGGCTGGCCGAGAATGGCGGCCGGCTGGGACTAGAACAGAAGCTGAGCAGCGGAGGCGATTGCACTTTGCCTTCGCTGGCCTGGAACGGCTCGGCCCTGGCCGCGGTGTGGACGGAGCGGCAAGGGATTATTCATCAGGTGATGGCGGCGGTAATAAGGGACGCGGGTGAGGTCACCCGCGCCACGGAGGACACCCGCGCCCCCAGTGTGGTAACGACCGACTCTTCAGACAAGCTCCAGGCCGCGGTTGCCGCCGGCGCTTCCGGCTTCGGCGTTTCCTTCTGGGCCCGGTCCGGCCCGAACCGCATCCTCCATTTCCTTTTTCTGCCCGAAACCGGGCCCCCGGTCACCGGCCCTCAGATTCTGACCCCGGCCCGCAAAGCCGAGGGCGAGCTGCAAGCCTCCACGGTCTGTCCCTTCCTGAGCCTGGTCTTTGACGGCCGCGCCTTTGACACGGCCTGGGTGGACCTCAAGGAAGAGATGAACTCGGAAATTTACCTGACCCGGATTTCGCCCTGAAAAGCAATTGACAAGCCTTTCGCTATTCTCTATGGTTGAGGCATTCTAAGGAGGGGGCCGGCATGTCGCAACCGGGATCGTTTCGCTTGAGCTTTGGCCAGCGTTTCGGCTACAGCCTGGGCAATTTGCCGGCGGAGTTGCTCTGGAACATCATCCTGGGC
>MGQK01000042.1:0-5831 GCA_001797815.1 Deltaproteobacteria bacterium RBG_13_61_14
GCATGTCTTTGAGGCTGGTGGAGACGGCGAGGATGGCCATGATCTCGGAGCTGACCGTGATCTGGAAGCCGGAGCGCATCATGAAGCCGTCCATCTTGCCGCCCAGCCCGATCATGATGTCGCGCAGCGCCTGGGCGCAGAAGTCCAAGGCCCACTTCATCTCGATGGCGCGCGCGTCAATGTCCAATCTTTTCAGTTTCGATTCTTTCAGGCGGGCGTTGTCGTAGTTGTATTCGTGCTGCATGCGGGAGGTCAGGGCCACCATGGCAAGGTTGTGGGCGTTGGTGACGCGGTCAATGTCGCCGGTCAGGCCCAGGGAGAAGGCGGTGAGGGGGATGCACTGGGAGATCCCGCCGCCGGCGGCGCTGCCCTTGATGTTAAAGGTAGGGCCGCCCGAGGGCTGACGGATGGCGCCGGTGACCCGGACCTTGCGCTTGCCCAGACCCTCGACCAGGCCCATGGCGGAGGTGGTTTTGCCTTCGCCCAGGGGGGTGGGGGTGATGGCGGTCACGTTCACATATTTAGCGTTGGGCTGGTTTTTCAACCGCTTCAACACCGACATGAAATCCACCTTGGCCACGTAATGACCCATGGGGATCAACTCGTCACCCTTGAGTCCCAACTCGTCCCCGAGCTGGGTCGCTTTCTTCATCCACGCTTCGGCCGCTTCGGAAATCTGCCAGTCGGCCATCTTGGTCGGATCCAGTTTCATCGTTACCTCCTTAACTCACTCACGTTGGAAGAGAACTTCGGATAGATGTTGATCTCAGGTTCTTCAGAACTCTCCCTTGCCTATATTTTTATCACCTCGCTGAGGATTCCCCAGGAGGCCGGAACTACGGGGTTAAGGATGGAAAACTATAGCACAACTTTTTTAGAGAAAACAAGATTTTTTTAAAAGTTGGTCTAATAATTATTTTAATCCAATTTTAATCCGGATCTTGACTTAGCCCGGAAAAGGGAAGGGCTGAGCTTGCTCCTGAGCAGCCGTCTTTATCCAGATCCAGAGAAGAAAACAGCTATTTTTTCGAGTCGGGCAGGGGCACAGCGGGCTCGGTCGAGGGCACGGTGGTGATCACCAGCCGTGCCGGGGCGATGCCGCCGGCTACGGCTGTAATTTCAATGGCACCGGGTTGCAGCCCGGCCTGGAGGTAAACCGCGGCGAGGCCGTTTTCCAGGACCAGGGGCTGGTCGCCGATCAGTCGGCCTTTGCCCTTGGCGCTGAGTTCGATCATGCGCTTCCTTTCCGGCACCAGGGTGCCGTTGCGGTCCCGCACGGAAACGACCACCCGGGTGAGGTCGGCACCGTCGGCCACCAACTCGGAATAATCGGGCTCCAACTGGATAATCGCCGGCTCACCCGGCGTCCGGACCACGTCCTCCGCGACCTTGGCCTCGCCCTGAAAACATTCCGCGCGCAATTCGCCCGCTTCCCAGGGCAAGGCCGAGAAGGTGAAGGGAGGATGAGCCAGTCCCTCGGCGGGATAAAGTTTTTTCCGGTTCTCCGCTCCCCGGGCAAAGATCAGCCTGGCGGCGCGGCCGGCCGGGCCGTTCGGCGGCGGCAGGCGGTAGGACGAATCCGGGCCCTGGCGGGCGAGGCTCTTGCCGTTGAGCGTGAGTTCCACCTCGCTGCAATTGCCGAACACGGTCACCTCGGGCGGCGATGCTTTGGTCCAGCGGTTGGCGATGTAAACAAAAGGCTCCTGGTCCTGCTGGCTGCGGTAGAAGAAATACAACGGCCGTGGGATCCGGTGGAGGTTGACCAGGCCCATGTCCCGGATATGATCCTGGCAGTCCAGGCAGGCATACCAGGGCATAAAGGTATTGTTGTCCTGAAATTCCCAGGAGGCGGTGCCGGCCACCCAGGGCTTTTCTCCGGCCAGGTTGAGGATATGCAGATACCAGCCGACGCTTCGGAGCAGCTCTTTCTCGGTGGGCTTGGGTGGGAGGACGTAGCTCAGGGAACCATATTCAGTAACGAGGAAGGGTTTGGGTTCTTCGCGCGGAAGGATGGAACCGGAATAGTCGTTGACCGCAATCACGTCCTCGAAGTATTCGCCGTGGGTCAGGAAGGTGCGGGCGCCGGTGGTGGGCCGGGTGGAATCCAGCTCCTTGGCTACCCGGTTCAGGCGAGTGTGAAATTCGAGGTCGTTGGGCGACTCGTTGACGCGCACGCCCCAGAGGATGACGCTGGGATGGTTCCAGTCGCGGCGGATCATGTCGCGGAGCATGGTCTCGGCCAGGTCTTTCCAGGCCGTGTCGCCGAGATGATGCCAGCCGGGGAGTTCGGCGAAGAGTGTGATTCCGAGGCGGTCGCAGGCGTCGAGAAAGGCCGGATCTTGCGGATAGTGGGACAAGCGCACGAAGTTGGCGCCCGCAGCCTTGAGCATCCGGGCGTCAAAGACCTGGTAGCGGTTGGGCACGGCGTTGCCGAGATGCGGATACATCTGGTGGCGGTTGTGGCCGATCAGTTTCAGGTGTCGGCCGTTGAGGAAGAACCCCTGGTCGGGATCGAACGTGAAATAGCGGAAGCCATAGGCGGTGGAGATCGCGTCTTCGCCTTGGGCTTGCACGGTGGTGGTCACGGTGTAGAGGTAGGGTTCCACGGGTGACCAGAGGCGGAGCGGAGGCAAAGGCTCGCTGGTCTGCTCGACCAGATTTTCCGCCTGGGGCGCGAGTTCGCTTGGGGAGCTGACCGTGGCGAGGACCTTTCCGTTGGGGTCCCGGAGTTCGGTGATGACCAGGGCCGGGATTCTGCTGGAGGAAAAGTTTTGGATCCAGGTGCGGACCGCGAGCCGGGGCCGGCCCTCGGCCAGGCCGGGGTTCTCGATTTTGGTCAAGGCGATGAACTGGGGCGGCACCACTTCCAGGCGCAGGTCGCGGACCATGCCGCCGAACAGGGTGTAGTCCTGGATTCCGCCTTCGGGCGGCACCTCTTTGATCTCGCGGTTGTCCACTTTGACCGCGATCACGTTGTCCTGGCCGGAATTCAAGAGCTCCGTGATATCAAAGTCAAAAGGCGTGAACCCGCCCAGGTGATCGCCGAGATAGCGGCCGTTGACCCAGACGTCGGCGCGGGTCATCACCGCCTCGAAGCGCACGAGCACGTGAGAGCCGGCCGGGAGAGCGGGCAAGGTGAAGTGCCGGCGGTAGCAGCCGAGGCCACGGTAAAAGGACTGGCGCCGCGGGAAGCGCATCGGCTCCAGCTTGAGCGTGTGGGGCAGGCCCACCTCTTCCCAGCCGGAATCATTGAACGCCGGCAATTCGAAGCCGGGGGTTTCGCCGATCTGGTAGCGCCAAAGGGTGTTGAAGTTGTAACTCTCCCGGGCGGCGGGGAAGCCGAATGGGGCGAGGAGAATGAGAGACACGAGAAAGCGAGAAAGAGCGCCGAACCTATTCATGAGAACCAATCCTCCACTTGAAGACCGGGAACCTGACTGAAATGTCGAATATTTCCAGTGGCTAGAATTAGATGGTTCACCAAAGCAATCGAAGCGATCATAAGGTCAGCCATCGCCAGTGGTCTTCCTAAGCGCTCTTGGTGCGAGCGGAGTTGGCCATACCGTTGTGCGGCCTTCAGGTTACTAATGGGAGCATGATTGATTAAACAGCAAGGATCATCAGCACGAATGGTAGGGGCACGGCATGCCGTGCCCCTACCATCTGTGCCGGGGTTCCTCACTGTCCAATGAATAGCGCTCCCATTAGTAAGAATATCTAGAAGCCTCCGGAGAGTCAAGCAACTCATTGACTTCCGTAACTCTGCCCCACCCACTCCAACAATCTCCGGTTGAACTGGTCATAGTTGAGGTAGGTGGCGTCTTGCAGGGTCTGGTCCATGGTCTTGCCTTCGGCCAGGGCCTCCATCAATTGGCGGATCACGTAGCTTCCGTAGGTCTGCTCCAGGAACTCGAGGGCCAGCCGGCTTTCGGCGTAGGCCACCTTGGCCTGGGGTTCGGGCAGGCGGATAAAAGGCACTTCCAATTGCCGGAGCGGGATCAACTGGTCGGATCGGGCAAGGAGCCGGGCAAAGGCAAAGTATTCCTCGGTCGGCTCGCCTTCCAAGGTCTGGGCCAGGCCCTCGTGCAGCCAGGTGGGAGCCCGGCCGCGGGACCATTCATGGACCACGGCATGGGTGTATTCGTGGAAGATGATGCGCTGAAGCCGTTCGTCATCTTGTCGCAGTCCTTTGGCCGGGATCCGGATCTTGCCGTCGTAGGCCGCGCCGGCCCAGGCCGGGACGCGGGTAATATCCTGGAACTGCCGGTCGGTATAGAGGATGGCGGTGATCGGGTTGGGCGGATAGTAATGGAGCTCGGCCCCGACGCGCAGGTAGGCTTCTTCGAGCAGGGTCATCACCAGCCAGCCGGCTTCGGCATTGGCATAGCCCTCGTATTTGACCACAAAATGGCGGGTGTCCCCCGCCAGAAAATCTTTTTCCACCGTGTGCTCGCGTTCCAGCTTGTTCAGCCGGTCTTTCCAGGCGGCCTGGCTCGGGTCCAGGGCCAGGGCCATCCGTAAAAATTCCATGGCCTTCTTCAAATCGTTCTGGCGGTAATAGATATCGGAGATCAGGGCATACACGTCGGCCTGGTCGCCGCCGAGATCAAAGTAACGGTTGAGCCAGGCAAGGGCCGTCTCCAGGTCATCCTGCCGGAAATAGGTAAACCCCAGGCCCCGGAGCGCGCACAAGGCCTCGGGCTGGTAATGCATGGCTTCCTGGAAGAGGTCCTTGGCATTGTCAAAATCATTTTTCTTCCACGAGTCCCATC
This sequence comes from Deltaproteobacteria bacterium RBG_13_61_14, assembly GCA_001797815.1. Taxonomy (GTDB): domain Bacteria; phylum RBG-13-61-14; class RBG-13-61-14; order RBG-13-61-14; family RBG-13-61-14; genus RBG-13-61-14. Next base: position 4,773 of record MGQK01000042.1, read on the forward strand.
CCAGCGTGCAGTAGATCACCGCCAGGTTGTTCAGGGCTTGGGGCTGCTTGGGGTCGAGGAGCAGCGCTTGCTCCATGGTATGAATAGCCTCGATGTAGCGGCTCTGGTTGTATTGTTTCACCCCCTCCTGAAGCAAGCTCCGGATCTGGACTTGGGCGGGGTCTTCGGCGCTCTCCTTGAGCTTGGGCGGAGAGGCATCCACGGGTTTCAGTCCAGGGTCAGGCCGGGGCGAGGCGAAGGTGATCGGCTCGGGTTCCGACTCCGGGCGGGACGGTTGGCGGGAGACGAGAAAATAAGCCAAGCCGGCCAGCGCGCAGACCAGGAGGAGGACGAGGTAGCCGAGCGTAAAGCGGCGAGGAGGAGGCGGTGGCTCCATGAGCGGCAGTCCGGGTCGTGGAGCCAAGGGCCGGGTAGGGGAGACGGCCTTGAGAAGCACGGTGGCGCCCAAGAGCGACATCTCCTGGCGGATCTTTTCCGCGGCCGGCCGGGGCTGGTTGCGCAGGATCACCGCGGGCAGGTGCTGGAGCAACAGGGAGATCGCCGGGGGCTCCAGGTGAGGCAGCAACTGCTGGAGATAGGCCTGGAGCGGGCCCGGCTCGACCTGGGTGGTCACCCGGGTGAGGAAGACGTCCACAAACTCCGCGGGCGGGCCGGGAGGAAGGGAGGGGCAGACATGGGGAGAGGTCTTGATCTCCTGTCCGCAATAAGGGCACTTCATGGCTGAGCCGGCGCCGGGGCCGCCGAAGGCTCCGCCTCCGGTGGAGGGAAAGAGAGACGGACCGGCTGGCCTACCGGACCGAGCGGCGGCAGCCATTGGCCGTTGAACTGAACGCGCAAGCCGCCGGCATTGCCGACCAGGAGCTGGATACTCTGGTCCGCTTCCAGGTTCAGGGTGTCTCCTGCTTGCAGTTGCGCCTCCTGGGAGGGGCCGTGGTCCAAGGCATATTGGATCCAACAGAGATCGGTGGCCAAAAGGTGCAGGCGGAAGCCCGCGGGTTGGGACGGGGTTTCCGGGGCGGGCGGGGCGGGCGCCGGCTGGGTGGTCTCGCCCGGGAGCGG